>JBEBHS010000002.1:0-149833 GCA_040080745.1 Sphingopyxis sp.
TTCATCGTCGTCGGTGCGCCCACCGTTCGACACATGAAAACGGTAACGGACATTGGGATCGTAAAAACCGGCCAACGTCCCCGCACTCGGCCCGCCGAATGTATAGACCATGTTGAGGTGGGTCGCGGT
The DNA here is from genome assembly GCA_040080745.1 of Sphingopyxis sp. Lineage (GTDB taxonomy): Bacteria > Pseudomonadota > Alphaproteobacteria > Sphingomonadales > Sphingomonadaceae > Sphingopyxis. Next base: position 130 of record JBEBHS010000002.1, read on the forward strand.
TGTCCAGGTATAGATGTCGGCAATATCGCACGGCAGGTCGATCGTCGGGTCGACGCGAATGTCGGTGCGCGACGGCGGGTCGAGATGATCGGCGGCAACGCCGCGATCCGCGACCAGCACCGCGCTCATCCCCGCAGCGACTATTCCTACAGCCCCGATAAACAGGGCATTGGTCAATTGGCTCATATCGCGCTCCACGTATTAGAGCGTTTTGAAGTCAGTTGGCATCGTCTGACGACTCGCAAAACGCAGCTAAACAACAGCTTAGAGCAGGCGATTTGATGGACTCAAATTGCCTATACTCTAAGTCAGAGCCGCTCTCCTCCAAGAGCAATCCGCACACGACCCATGTTATTTTTTAGCCCGGACAAGGCACTATCGTGAAAACGGCATGGTCTTGAGGGTGGGACGCGCCCATCCCCCAAGTTCTTCTAACCTAGCTACTGATTCGCAGCAACACTTTGCTTGCCGTCACACGCATTCGCATTGCGAGGTTGTGCTCCGGCGGAGGCCGGAGCGCGGGCCACCTGACGCAGTGCCCGTTGCCAGCGCTCCGCATCAAGTGCGGAGCACGGCTGGGATGGGCGCAGCATTATCCATGCGCGCCAAAGTGATAAGCGTAGGCTCTAGCCGTGAGCGCCAAAATGATTGGCAATCGCGGTGCCGACGCGCAGGCACAGCGCATAGGCCTGTTCGATCGGGTCGATATAGGCGGCGCGGATACCAGCATAGGGCTGCGCCTCACCGTCGGGGTAATCGCTCGGCTCGTTCACCGCAAAATCGCTCATCTCCGGCTCGGATACAGGGTAAGCGCGGCGTAATTGCGCCAGCGCCTCGTCGATCCGCAATGAAAATACCATCGCCAGCACATCGTCGCGGCTGATGTCGTTCGAGCGTGAAAAGGCCGGGATTTGCACGGCCAACAGGAACATATGCTGCATCAGCGCCAGCCGGATCGCCTGCAACGCGCCGAGCGAACGGCGGCGTTCCTCGCGCATCGTCAGTTCGCGCTCCGCGCGCATGGTCAGTTCGCGCTCCGCGCGGTGCGGCCCGGGCGCTTCATCGGGAATAAGCGCGAACATCCGGTGCAGCTTGATCGCATCGATCCGCAAGCGACTGGCGACGCGGCGAAATGCGCCGACGCGGTCATCGGCGACCAGATGTTCGGCCAGCGCCAGGCACGCGCTCTCCAGATGCGGTTCGGTGCCGCGATATGGGCGGCTGGCCCAATAAGCGCTGTTGAACAGTTCTCCGAACGCCGCGAGCGATTTGATGCTGGCCAGCGCATTGGCGGCGCGCACCAGCCGCATCAGCTGCCGTCCGCGCGGGCTGTGCGCGATCAGCGCAGCCACCGCTTCTGGCTCGTCGGCCGCTGCCGTTCCTGCCCCGGCAATCACATTGACCGGATAGCCGAGTTGCTGGAGCACCGCATTATGCGGAATAGCGCGGATCTGGCGCAGGTTCATCTCGCGGTCGGCGGCAAGGTCCGACTGGCGGCGGCTTTTGCGCGATCCGGTTTCATTCAGCAGCCCAAGGCCAAAGGCGGTGACGACGCGTGCGTAGCTGCGGCTGCCCATGAAATCGCGCTGCAACCTGCGAATGCCGCGATAAAAATCGAGGCTGAGGTCGGTGCGGGTGTAGAATGGGTCCGGCTCGGCTTCCGGCTCCAATTCGGCTTCGACCTCGGCGATCCGTGTCAAGCAGGATAGGGCTAATACATTGTTATGAAACGGTAAATAGCCGTCTCCCCCCTGAAAACTCACCTCCGGTTCGAGCACAATCCCCGCCTCGGCAAAACATGCTCTCGCCCAGCGACTCATCGGATAGGTTAGCCGATCCTCCATGCTCACCGGGTGCGCGCCGCGCCCCATCGATTCGCCGTGGGTGTTGAAAATCAGCGCCGCGACATCGCTCAATCCGTTGCGTGCCATCGCCTGCGCCAATCGCCCGTGCAGCCGCTCGATCGCCAGCGCGGCGGGGATCTGCCCAACGAAACGCCCAGCGTCGGAAAATCCGGTCTGGATCGCCACACGCCCGCGCAGCCTCGCATAGGCACGGTAAGCGGGCTCACGCAGCAGAGCTTCCAAAAAGCGACCGCCATGCTCCATCGCGCTTTCGGTTTCAAACAAAGGCGACACATCGACGCGATCCGCTATCCCGAACAATCGCGCAAAATAGAGCGCGGCGAGCACCGTCTGCGGCTCCTCGCACTCGGCGATCAGCATCCGCACCGGTGCGTCGGCATCGACATGGTGGATGATCTGCGCCATCGCGAGAAATTGCCGCACCGCCGTTGTGCTCTCGATCGCCAGCGCGGCAAAATTGCTGCACAACGGCTGGACGTTCCCCAGCAAATCACGCAGCCGATTGAGCGCGGTGCCGCTCGCCAGATCGAGCTGGTTTTCGGGGTCGATGCGGCGGCGGATGGCGTTGAGCAGTTGCGCGGCGTTGACGCGAAAATGGATCCACCCCATGCCCAGCCCGTCGGCGCGCATCGCCGCCACAACGCGGATTATACGGCGTGCATCATCCGCGCTCGCATCCATCGCCAGCGCCTGTAACGCAGCGATCGTCGGCCCCAATGACACCAGCCTGTCCGGCCCATCGTTGGTCAGCGCATTGGCGGCTTCGGACAGCGCCCCGGGGTCATCAAGCGGGGCTGTGAAACGCTCCGCCAGCGCCACCGAATGCGCAGCTGCACGCCGCAGTGCGCCCGCAATCCCCTCCGTACTGCCCACACCCGCCAGCGCATCGGCGTAGCGCCCCAGCCGCAGCGCTTTTTCGATCAGACGGTGCGCGATGCTGGTGTGCCAGCCAATGTCGGTGCGCCCGTCCATGTCGTAACCGACCCAGGTGGCGAGGCGGAACGGCACTGGAGTCAATTCCCGCCAGCGATCCGGCCAGCGCGTCGCTGCGACCTCAAGGATCACATCGACCAAGACATCGCGCGCATCCTGTGCGCGGCCCATCGCGGCCAGCACCTGCGCATGTTCACCGCTCAGCGTCACGGGTTCGCGCGCGGCGTTGATGACGCACATCGCCGGGCCGACTTGTGATTGACTGGCCGCGCTCGCCACCGCATCGGCTTCGATGGCGCTGAGCAGGAAGGTCGGATGGCCGGTGAACACGATATGCTGGAGCGGCCGCTGCCAGCGCGCCGCAAAGGCCGCAAAATCGCCCGACGCAGCATCTCGCTCCACCACCGCCCGGAACCGCGCTTCATTCTCGGCCTCATCCATCGGCGCGAGCAGGTCGTGCAGCCGATGCGCGCGGCTTTGCAACGCCTCACAGCCATAATCCTCGATCGTCGCCGCAATGTCGGTGAGCGTAATATCGCCGCGCTCCAGCCGCCGCGACAGGTTGAGGCCAAGCTGGAAAACGGGGTTGAACAGCGGCGTCGCCTGCGTCTGCTTGTGCAGCTCGCCAAGCTCCGCGCGCAGGTCCATCGTCATGGCGCGAGCTTGGCCGCCGCGCTTGCCGCCGCCTCTATCGCTACCACATCGGGTGCACCGCGCCCAACCAGCCAGCTGCCCCCGACACACAGCACCGGGTCAAGCGCCAGCCATTCGGACGCGCTCGCCGCCGTGATGCCGCCGGTGGGGCAAAAACTGACCCCGCCAAACGGCCCCGACAGTGCTTTCAGGCCTGCGCGACCACCGCTGGTTTCGGCCGGGAAAAACTTGAAGTGATTGAGGCCAATGTCAAGCCCGCGCATGATGTCGCCGGCATTGGCGATACCCGGCAAAAACGGAATGCCGCTCGCCACTGCCGCGCGCCCCAACCCCTCGGTCAATCCCGGCGAGACGATAAACTCCGCGCCCGCGCCAATCGCCGCCGCCAGATCCTGCGGGTTGAGCACCGTGCCCGCGCCGACAATCGCGCCTGGCACGCGCTTCATCGCGGCGATCGCATCGAGCGCACACGCGGTGCGCAGCGTCACTTCGAGCACCCTGAGGCCGCCCGCGACCAGCGCGCGGGCAATCGGCTCGGCGTGCGTCACATCGTCGATCACCAGCACCGGAATGACGGGCGACGTCTGCATGATCTGGCGAATCGAATGGCTCATGTGTGACCCCTCTCATTATGGCTACGTGCAAAGGCAGCGGCCGCGCCAAACAGGCCGGGTTCGCGATGGGTGATAAGTTTGACCGGCAGCGATGCCATTAGCTCGGCAAACCGCCCTTTGGCGCGAAACCGTTCGGCAAAGCCCGACCGCACGAGAATATCCTTGATCCTGAGGCCCAGCCCGCCGGCAATCACCACGCCGCACCCCCCTTGTGCCAGCGCAATATCGCCCGCAACACTGCCCAGCGCCATGCAAAAACGGTCCGCCGCCGCCGCCGCCAGACTGTCCGTCCCGTCGATGGCCAGCGCCCATAATGCCTTGTCTTCCATCGCCATCACCGCGCGCCCTTCGATGGCGGCGAGCGTCGCATAGATATCCGCCAGTGCTGGCCCGGCCACCACCCGTTCCACCGACACGCGGCGATAGCGGGTGCGCAGCGCCTTGAGCAGCGCATCGTCGATCACATCGAGCGGCGCAAAATCGATATGCCCGCCCTCGGTCGCCTGCACATGACAAGTATCACTGCCGCGCCACACATGCGCGACGCCAAGGCCGGTGCCGGGGCCGATGATGCTGATCGTCCCCTCAACGGGCAGCGGCACATCGGGGCCGGTCAGGTGCAGGAAATGCTCAGGCGCGCACTGCGCCACGGCGTGGCCGACCGCCTCAAAATCGTTGACCAGCGCAAAATGATCGACCCCCAGTTTCTCCTCGATCAGCGCGGGGCGAATGATCCACGGATTATTCGTCAGTTTAAGCACTTCGCCGCGTATCGGCCCGGCAATGGCAATCGCGGCGGCGCGCGGCAGGGGCTTGCCCACCTGCCGCCCGAAATCCTCCCACGCGGTTTGCAGGCTGGCATGCTCAGCGGTTTTGAGCGTCACCGCGTCCCCCAGCGACACCACGCGGCCTTGCCCAACCTCGGCCAAGGCAAAACGCGCATGGGTGCCGCCAATATCGACTGCAACAACCTCGCTCAGCCTACTCATGCCAGTCTGCTCCGTCGCGGTGCGCGAGGTCCGCCGCCGCCTGTGGTCCCCAACTGCCCGCAGCATAGGCCAACGGCTTCACCGCATCACGTGCCCACAGCGCGCGGATAGCGTCGATCCAGTGCCACTGCGCCTCCACCTCGTCGCGCCGCACGAACAATGTCTGTTCGCCTTCGATCAGGTCGAGCAGCAACCGTTCATAAGCGATCCGCCGTTTCGGTCCAGCGAACGCATCGGGCATCGAAATGTCGAGCGGCACTTCGCGCAGGCGAACGCCGCCACGGTCGAGCCCCGGCACCTTGGCCATCACGCTCAGGCGGATATTTTCGCGCGGTTGAATGCCGATAATCAGACGGTTGGGCACCGTCGCTGCACCCATTTCGGCAAAAATGCTGTGTGGCACCGCTTTGAACTGGATGACAATCTCGGTCTTGCGTTCGGGCAGCCGCTTTCCGGTGCGCAGGAAAAACGGCACGCCTTTCCACCGCCAATTGTCGATATGCGCCTTCACCGCGACAAAGGTTTCGGTGTTGCTATCCTTGCCCAGTTCCTCATCATAACCTGGTACCTGCTCGCCATCGATGGCCCCGGCGCGATATTGACCGGTCACGCTGTCGCCCGCCATCAACGGGCGCAAGGATCGCAGCACCTTGACCTTTTCGTCGCGGATCGCGGTCGCGTCGAACCGTGCGGGCGGTTCCATCGCCACCAGCGCCAGCAGTTGCAGCATATGGTTCTGCATCATGTCGCGCAGCGCGCCCGCGCCGTCGTAAAATCCGACCCGCCCTTCCAGCCCGACCGTTTCGGCAACCGTAATCTGCATATGCTCGATATGGGTGGCGTTCCACAGCGGCTCGAACAAGATATTGGCAAAGCGCAGCGCCAGCAGATTCTGCACCGTTTCCTTGCCCAGATAATGGTCGATGCGGAAAATACGGTCCTCGGCAAACACAGCGCCTACCGCATCGTTGATGATCTGGCTCGACGCCAAATCCACCCCCAGCGGCTTTTCGAGGCCGATACGGACAGTGTCCCCCGCCAGCCCCGCGCCCGCCAGCCCCGATATGGTCGCTTCAAACAGCGACGGCGCGGTCGAAAGGAATATCGACAGTCCGCGCTTGACCGCGCCTACCTTGGCCGCCAGCGCCGCAAACCCACCCGCCTGTGACGCGTCGAGCGGCTGGTAGCTGAGCCGTTCCAGAAAGCTCGCAATGTCCGCCTCCTCCAATTGTCCGGCGGGGAGGAACGCATCGAGCGCGGAGCGGGCAAAGGCGCGAAAACTGGCGTCATCATGCGCCGAGCGCGCGGTGCCGATGATCCTGAGGTCATCCGCCACCAAACCATCGGCATGCAGCGCCGCCAGCGACGGCAACAGCATCCGCCGTGCCAGATCGCCCGTCGCACCGAACACTATCAGTCGGTCAGAAACAAATGCCATGCCCACCACGCTCCCGCTGCCGTCACCCTGTTAGCCGAAAAGCGCGCCCGCGCAACACGCTAACGCCCCGCAAAGCGCAAGGCTGCGGGGCGTTATACGTATGCGATTGGTCGTGGGCGATTACGCCGCAGCCGCGGAACTATGCTTAGCCGTCCATAGGCCAAAGGCGGCGATGATTGCATAGCAAATGACCGGAACGATCAGCGCCATACGGATGTTGTCGGTCACGTCGGCCACCGCTCCGAACAGCACCGGCACGATCGCCCCGCCGACAATCGCGGTGCACAGGATGCCCGAACCTTGCGGGGTCTGTTCGCCCAGGCCTTCGGTGCCAAGGCTGAAGATCGTCGGGAACATCAGCGAATTACAGAATCCGACCAATATCAGCGCCCAGCCCGAAATGGTTCCGGTGGTGACGGCGGAAATCAGGATCAGCCCGATTGCCCCGGTGGCGAAGGCGGCGAGAACACGGCCCGGCTTGGCCATGCGCAGGATAAAGCCGCCGAGCAGCCGCCCGGCCAGCGCGCCTAGCCAGTACATCGCTACCAGCTTGCCAGCCGCTTCAAGCCCCAGCCCCATCACGCTCTGTTCGCCCAGATAGGCCATCAGGTTCGAACCGATTGCCACTTCGGCACCGACATAGGTAAAGATACAAAGCGCGCCCAGCTGAACCCGGCGATTGTGCAGAAACAGCCCGAGCGTGCCTTCGAGCTTGACGTCTTCGGTCTTGGCGTGATCGAGCGCCGAGCGGAACACCCAGAACAGCGCGGCAATCACCAGCATCAGCACGCCCAGCCACATATAGGCCTGGCCGATCGAGGCCCCTTCGGCGACACGGTAGGCCTGAAGCTGTGCTTCGGAGGCGGTTTCGGCGTCGATCGGCTGGGAATTGCCCAGCAGGAACGACGCCCCGCCATAGATCATCAGGAATACGCCGATCGAGTTAAAGGCCTGCGCAAAGGTCAGCCGACTGTGCGAGGTTTCAACCGGCCCCAGCGTAGTAATCACCGGATTCATCGCCACCTGCAGCACGGTGATCCCCGCACCGATGCAGAACAGCGCCGCGAGGAAGCCCGGAAAGGATGCTGCGGCCGATGCCGGGATGAACAGGAAGGCCGCCGCCGCGATGATCACGAACCCCAGCACGAAGGTGCGGATATAGCCAAGCTTGGAAAGGATTATCCCGGCGGGAATCGAAAAGGCCGCATAGGCGAAGAAGAAGAACAGCTGAACGAAATTCGCCTCAGTATGGCTGAGGTGGAACATCGGTTTGAACTTGCCGACCAGCAGGTCGTTGATGTTGGTCACTCCGCCCAGCAGAAAGAACACTGCGAAAGCCAGCGCCAGGACAATCCCGACCTTACCTCCCGAAGTTCCTCCACCCGAAGCGCTCGACCCTATGATTGGTGCGGCCATCATTCTCTCCCCTTTATCATTACGCCCTCAATGGCGCAGCATCGCCGCTCGGGTCAACATTATTACGAATGCACCCGCCTATGCGGCTCAGATTCCGGCATACCATTGGTATCCGCTGTCATCCTCCCAAAACCCGCCGTGCCCGCGGTATAGCCCCATCAAACTTGCGCGTGCCTCGATCCGCATCACATATTTGGCCTGTTTATAGCCCAATTGCCGCTCGACCCGCACGCGGATCGGCGCACCGTGCGCCACTGGCAACGGCGCATCGTTCATCCGCCACGCGAGGATGGTTTGCGGATGCAGCGCATCGACCAGATCGATCGATTCATAATAAGGGTGATCGCCGAAACTGTCGGCACAGTGGAACACGATGTAGCGTGCCGACGGCAACAGCCGCGCCAAGCTAAGGATATGCGCCAACTTCGGCCCCTGCCATTTGCCAATCGCGCTCCACCCCTCGACACAGTCGTGCCGCGTAATCTGCGCGCGCTGCGGCATCGCCATCAGCGCGGCGAGCGGTATGGCAAGCGGGCGCGCGACCAGCCCATCGACCACCAACCGCCAATCGGCAAAGCGCGTGGCGAGGTGCGCCGCATAATCGGCCGATGCCGGCATGATATTGCCATTGGCACGGAACACGGGCGACATCTCGGCTTCGGCAAACTCGCGTGCCAGCGCATTGCGGTCGCTCACCAGCCGCTGCGTCGCGTAGGTCAACGATTCCCCGCTGCGCAGCACGCCGCGGAAACCTTCATTTGCCCCCAGCGCATCGCAGCCCGATAACAGCAGCCCGCCAGCGGAGGCGCCCAGAGAGCCGATCAATGTGCGGCGCGATAGGAGGATGGATCCGCTCATTCGTCGTCCTCCTTAACACTTGTCATCCGTTCACGCGGCAGCCGATACCAGCCGGTGACCATCGAACGCACCTCATTCCACGGCCCCGCCAACAGCACCATCGCCATATGGACCACAAAAAACACGAATAGCAGAAACGCCGCGATGAAATGGAGCGAGCGCGCCGATGCGCGTCCGCCAAACAGATCGAGCAGCCACGGCCACGCCGCATCCATCGTCGGCGACATCGTCAGGCCGGTGAGGGTCACCAGCGGCAACAGGATAAAAATCACCCCGACATAACTGAGCTTTTGCAAGATATTATAGTCGAGCGCCGCCGCCCCAGTGGGAAAGCGCAATCGCGCATGGTCCTTGATGTCGTGCCACAGATGCGCGGGCGACAATTCGCTCAGGCGAATACGCAGGTCGCGCCAGATATGCATGTTGACGAGCGAAATGAGCATGAACGACGCCAGCGCCAGCGCAAGCACCCACGCAAAAAAGAAATGCCACAGCCGCCCGTCGGCCAGATTATAGGTTGACGGGATGGTCGCCCACGATGGAAAGGCGCGGTTTTGCGGCTCTCCATCGCCATCGACCCACAGCCCAAGCACGCCGGTGGTCACGGCCTGCACATCGCCGATACGAACAATACCCTGGCCGCTTCGCGCGCTGATTTCCAGCCACGCATAGTCGGCATTCGCGCCATATTCGCCCCAATAGAGGCGCGGATGCGCGTTGAATATCGTCAGCCCACTCATCAGCATGACGAGCAAGGTTAAAGCATTGACCCAGTGCCAGATTCGTGTCGCCAGCGCGTGCCGCCTGACCAGCTCGCCGCCCACTAAAGTCGGCGTTTCAACTGTCTCAGCAATATCGCGGTCGTTCATGTCGATCTCCGACTTCCTTGTCGGACATTCGCCTTGGGCTTACAAGGGGTTACACAGTCCTGACCACGGTCAGCACCTTTTCCGCCCATTCGCGGCGGCAGATGATGAGGTCGGGGACATAGGTGTCGGCCATATTATAGCGTAGCGGCGACCCGTCGATGCGGCTGCAATGCAGGCCCGCAGCGCTCGCCACCGCGACCGGTGCGGCATTATCCCACGCATATTGCCCGCCGGCATGAAGGTAGATGTCGGCCTCGCCCAGAACCACCGCCATCGCCTTTGCTCCGGCACTGCCCATCGCAATCAATTCTGCATCAAGCGCGCGTGCAACGTCGATCGCCTGGGCGGGCGGGCGCGATCGGCTCACCACCATGCGCGGGCATCGGGCGGCTACAGGGTCAAGGGGCGCGAGCGATGCACTGCCGCTATCCAGCACTATCCCCCGTGCGGGCAGCGCCACCGCTCCAACTATCGCGAGACCATCGACGCTGAGCGCCACATGCACCGCCCAGTCATCGCGTCCCTCGCTATATTCGCGGGTGCCGTCGAGCGGATCGATAATCCACACGCGCGGGTTGGAGAGGCGCGCATCGCTGTCCGCCGCCTCCTCGCTCAATATCGCGTCATCGGGCCGCGCATCGTGCAATGCTTGCACCAAAAAGGCGTTGGCTTGTGCGTCGCCCTCCGCGCCCAGCGCCTTGCCAGCCAACGCGCCGGCATCGCGCAGCGCCAGCAATAGCGCGCCCGCTTCGCGCGCCAACCTCGCGGCGAGTTTGGTGTCTCCCTCAATTGGCATCACCCGAGCAACCTCGCGACGATGGCATCCGCAGCCGCCTCAGCGCTCATCCTTGTGGTGTCGATATGCAGTTCGGGGTTTTCGGGCGGCTCATAGGGGCTGTCGATCCCGGTGAAGTTAGCCAACTGTCCGGCGCGCGCTTTTTTATACAGGCCTTTGACATCGCGCGCCTCGGCCACTGCCAACGGCGTATCGACGAATATCTCGATAAACTCGCCCGCCGCCATCATGCTCCGCACCATGTCGCGTTCGGCGCGAAACGGGCTGATGAACGCGGTGATGACGATCAGCCCGGCATCGGTCATCAACCGCGCCACTTCGCCGACGCGACGGATATTCTCAATCCGGTCGGCCTCGGTAAAGCCCAGATCCTTGTTGAGGCCGTGGCGCACATTATCGCCGTCGAGCAGAAAGCTGTGCCGCCCCATGCTATGCAATTTCTTCTCGATCAGATTGGCGATGGTCGATTTGCCCGATCCCGACAGGCCGGTCAGCCACAGGGTGCACGCGCGCTGTCCCTTGGTGGCCGCATGCATCTCGCGGCTCACGTCAACCGCCTGCGTGTGGATATTTTGCGCGCGACGCAACGCGAAATGGAGCATCCCCGCCGCGACCGTCACGTTGCTGATCTTGTCGATCAGCACAAACCCGCCCAATGCACGGGCGTCGGCATAGGCTTCAAACACAATCGGCCGGTCGGTCGCCACCTCCACCACGCCAATCGCGTTCAGATCGAGCGTTCGCGCCGCCATATGCTCGAGCGTGTTGACATTGAGTTGATATTTCGGCGCAGCAAGGCTCGCCGACACGCTTTGCGTCGCCAGTTTGAGGGCATAGCTGCGGCCCGGCACCATCGGCTCGTCGGCCATCCACACCAATGTCGCCTCGAACCGGTCGGCGACCTGCGGTGGGTCATCGGCATGCGCGATCACGTCGCCGCGTGAGCAATCAACCTCATCGGCCAGACACAGCGTCACCGATTGTCCCGCGACCGCGCAGTCCAGATCGCCATCAGCCGTAACGATGCGGCCGATGGTCGTGGTCTTGCCCGATGGCAGGATGCGCACCGCATCGCCGGGCCGCACACTGCCGCTCGCGATCTGTCCGGCAAAACCGCGAAAATCGAGATTGGGGCGATTGACCCATTGCACTGGCATGCGAAACGGGCGCTGCGCCGCCGCATCATCACTCACCTCGACGCTGTCCAGATGGTCGAGCAACGCCGGCCCTGCATGCCATGGCATCGCCGCCGAAGGCTGCGTCACATTGTCGCCGACCACGCCAGAGATCGGGATGGCGGTAAAGCGCGTAATCCCTGCCTCGCTGGCAAAGGCGCGGAACGCCAGCGCGATGCGATCGAACGCCGCCTTATCATATCCGATCAGGTCCATTTTGTTGACCGCCAGCACGATGTGGCGAACCCCGATCATATGCGCCAGCGTCGCGTGCCGCCGCGTCTGGGTCAGCACGCCCTTGCGCGCATCGACCAATATCACCGCGAGGTCGGCGGTCGATGCGCCGGTCACCATGTTGCGGGTATATTGTTCGTGCCCCGGGCAATCGGCGACGATATATTTGCGTTTCTCGGTCGCGAAAAATCGATAGGCGACGTCGATGGTGATGCCCTGCTCGCGCTCCGCCGCCAGCCCATCGACCAGCAGCGCAAAGTCGATCTTGTCCCCCCTTGTTCCGACCCGCTTGCTGTCCGCCGCCAGCGCGCTGAGCTGATCGTCAAAGATCATCTTGGCATCATACAGCAGCCGCCCGATCAGCGTCGATTTGCCGTCATCAACACTGCCGCAGGTGATGAACCGCAGCAGCGATTTGTGCTGATGCGCCTCCAGATAGGCATGGATATCGGAAGCGATCAGCGCATCGGTGGCGTAAGTGGGGTCAGTCATCAAAAATACCCCTCCTGCTTTTTCATCTCCATCGACGCATCGCCACCATCCTTGTCGATCACGCGGCCCTGCCGCTCCGACGTCGTCGTCAGCAGCATTTCCTGAATCACCTCGCTCAGGCTCGTCGCCGCGCTTTCCACCGCGCCGGTCAGCGGATAGCAACCGAGCGTGCGGAAACGGATGCTGCGCATCGTCGGTGCCTCGCCCTCCCGCAACTGGAAACGATCATCATCGACCATCAGCAACAATCCGTCGCGCTCCACCGTCGGGCGCAGGGCTGCAAAATAGAGCGGGACGATCTCGATCCCCTCGCGCAATATATATTGCCAGACATCAAGCTCGGTCCAGTTCGACAGCGGGAACACGCGGATGCTCTCGCCTTTAGCCTTCCTCGCATTATAGAGGCTCCACAGCTCGGGGCGCTGATTTTTTGGATCCCAGCGGTGGTTGGCACTACGAAAGCTGAACACCCGCTCCTTGGCTCGGCTTTTCTCCTCGTCGCGCCGCGCCCCGCCGAACGCCGCATCGAACCCATAATGATCGAGCGCCTGTTTCAGCCCCTCGGTTTTCCACATATCGGTGTGGAGCGCGCCATGGTCGAACGGGTTTATGCCGCGCGCCACTGCTTCGCCGTTGTGCCAGACCAGCAATTCCATCCCCGCCGCTGCGGCCGCTTTTTCGCGCAGATCATACATCGCGCGAAATTTCCATGTCGTATCGACGTGGAGCAGCGGGAATGGCGGCGGTGCGGGGAAAAACGCCTTTTTCGCCAGGCGCAACATCACCGCGCTGTCCTTGCCCACGCTATACAGCATCACTGGGGCTGCCGCCTCGGCCACCACTTCGCGCATGATGTGGATGGCCTCAGCCTCCAGTCGGTCGAGATGGGTAAGCGAAGGCGGAGGCGTTTGCGCGGTCATCCCCATCTCTTAGCGCCACTCACCCCCGCTTGGCGAGCCTAGGATGACTAGGCAGCGGCAAAGCCTAGCTTTAGGAAGTGGCGAAGCGGGTGTTTACTCCAGCGAGAAAGCCACCGACGTCACCACCCGCACCCGCTTGTCGGGGGTGTCGCTGACCCCATAGCTGTCGCTCTCGCCACCGTCGCGCGCGCTGATCTCGAACAATCCCTGGCTGGCGCTGCGGATTTGCCCGACGCTGGTGCCGCTGTCGTTGGCGAATTGCTCGGCCGATGCCCGCGCATTGCGGGTCGCCTCGGCGATCATCGCCGGCTTGATGTCGTTGAGCTTGGTAAAGCTATATTGCATCGTCGATCCTTCGCTCAGCGCGACCCCGCGCCGCACCAGGTCAAACTGCCGCGCCACCGCGCGCTGTGCCCGCGCGATGTCGGTGGTGCGAAACTGCATCCGCTGCGACACGGTAAAGGTCGGCACCCCTTCGTTGACAAAGCTCGATACGCTCACCCCCGCTGGGTTGAGACTGTTGGCCGGGAAGCCAAGTCCATGAAAATAAGCGGTGATCGACGCGGTGTCGGCCTCGGCCGCCGCCTGCGCCGACGACAGGTCGGACGCGCTGGCGCTATAGGATAATGTCCAGGTGGCAAGGTCGGCGCGCACATCGCGCTCGGCCAGCCCGCGCACGGTCACGGTGCGCTCGGCCTCTTTCATCCGCACCAGCCCTGATCCCGCAAACCAACCGCCCAGCATGATCCCAATCGCCCCGATCGCGGTGGCGGCCAGCAGCACGCGATTGCGGTCCGCCATCCAGCCGGTCCAGCGACTGCGCTCACTTCCCATTTCATCATCCGACATGGCTGTTTCCTTATCCCTCGATTTGGTTCAATATGCGCCCGCGATCAACGATATGCCAGTGCCACGCACAGTCTGTATCTGCGATGAACCGTTCCATTTTATCGATGAATTGAGTGAAAATCCCATGCCCCTTGAAATCATCCGCATCCCCGCGCTCAGCGACAATTATATCTGGCTGGTCCACGACGCGATGAGCGGCGAAACCATGGTCGTCGATCCGGCCGAAGCCGTGCCCGTTCTGGCGGAGGCAGAGGCACGCGGATGGCGCATCACCCAGATCTGGAACACCCATTGGCACCCCGATCATGTTGGCGGCAACGAGGCGATCAAGGCCGCAACAGGCTGCACCATCACCGGCCCGGCGGGAGAGAATTACCCGATCCCCGGCATCGACCGTAGCGTGACCGAGGGCGACAGCGTGGCTCTCGGCACCGTCACCGCCACCGTCATCGACGTGCCCGCGCACACCGCTGGCCACATCGCCTATCATTTGCCAAGCGAAGGCGCGCTATTCGTCGGCGATACGCTGTTCGCCATGGGCTGCGGGCGATTGTTCGAGGGGACGGCGGCGCAAATGTTCGCTAATATGCGCAAGCTCGAGGTATTGCCCGAAGCCACGCGCGTTTATTGTGCGCACGAATATACCCAAAGCAACGGCCGCTATGCGCTTGTTGCCGAGCCGGACAATGCGGCGCTGATCACGCGGATAGCGGATGTCGACACGATGCGGGCACGCGGTGAACCAACGGTGCCAACCACCATCGGCCTAGAGCGCGCGACCAACCCGTTCATGCGCGCTACGAGCGTCGAGCAGCTCGCGGAGCGCCGCGCGGCGAAGGATGCGTTTTAGGAGTGATCCTCGCTTTCCTACAATCTTCGCACCGTGGTAAGATGGGCACGGAAGGGGACAGCGTGCTCCGGATTTAGTCCGGAGCGGTGACGGAGGCTGCGCTTCATACCCAGCGCTCCGGCCTTCGCAGGAGCACAAAGATGGAGAGCTGTATTAAGTTTACACCACACCACCGCAAACCCGCAGGCGGCCGTGTTTTTCCCCTATGCTTTCGTGTAAACCATCCTATTCAAGCAACACAGCAAAAAGCGAAGCGGGCAATTGCTGTATATTCGTTCATCTTAGGTTATTGTAGGGGGCGCATGCTGCCCAAAATTGAGTAACAGGAGGTTGCCATGTCCCGTCGCTTAACCACGCTGGCGCTGGTCGCCGCCGCGCCCTTTGCGCTTGCCGCCTGCGCCGCGTCATCGGTTCAGGCCAATGCCGATGCGCTGACCCCCGATCAACTGGCGCTGCTCGATCGTCATCTGGGCGGCAAGGTGGCGGGCGAGGCCGTATCGTGCCTTCCGGGCCATGCTGCGGCTGCCGACTCGATCCGCGTCAGCGACAATATCCTGCTCTACCGTGTCTCTGGCAATCTGGTTTACAAGAACGATCTGCGCGGCGGCTGCCCTGGCCTGGCGCGCGACAGCGACATCATGGTCAGCCGCCAATATGGCAGCGGGCCGTGCCGCGGTGACATCATTCATCTGGTGGATCGCACCAGCGGCATTGGCGGCGCAAGCTGCGTGCTGGGCGCGTTCACCCCCTACCGCACGGTGCGATGAAGGGGAGAGTGCGGGCAATAAGGCTGGGGACTAAGGGGCGGTTAAGCCCTACCCCCGATACATCGCCGCGATACGATCGGCGTATAGCTGGTTGAGCACATGCCGCCGGATTTTGAGCGAGGGGGTCATCTGTTCATTTTCGATGGTGAAGGCTTCATCGGCAAAGTCGAACTTGCGCACGCGCTCGATCACCGACAGCCCTGCATTGACGCGGTCCACCGCGACGCGGACCGCCGCGCGGAACGCGTCATGCTCCCGTAGCAGTTTCATGTCGGTCGGCAGGCCAGCGGCTTCCGCCCATTCATGCGCCCATTCGCTATCGGGGACGATGATCGCGACGATGTTGGGGCGTTTGTCGCCGTGGACCATCGCCTGGCTGATTTCGGGCTGGAGCGTCAGCATCCCTTCGACCCGTTGCGGCGAGACATTATCACCCTTGTCATTGACGATGATGTCCTTTTTGCGGTCGGTGATGACCAGCCGCCCGGCATCGTCGAAATGGCCGATGTCGCCGGTGTGCAGCCAGCCATCTATCAGCACGCGCGCCGTTTCTACCTCGTTGCGCCAATAGCCGTGCATCACCAGTTCGCCGCGCACGATAATCTCGCCGTCATCGGCAATCCGCACTTCGGTATTTTTGACCGGCGGGCCAACCGTATCCATTTTCAACCCCGCACTGGGGCGGTTGCAAGCGATGACTGGCCCCGACTCGGTCTGGCCATAGCCTTGGAGCAGGTTGATGCCGAGCGAGTAGAAAAAGATGCCAATCTCAGGGTTGAGCGGCGCGCCGCCCGAAACCAATGCCTTCATCCGCCCACCGAACCGCGCCTGTATTTTGGGGCGGAGCGTCTTATTGATCAGCGCGTTCATCGGCCGGTCGTAGAGCCGCTTTCGCCCGCTATAATCCTTTGCCCCGATCCTGAGCGCCTGGCGCAACAGGAAGTTCGCAGCCTTGCCCTGTTTCTCCACCGCTTTGAGCATCCGTGCG
This sequence comes from Sphingopyxis sp., assembly GCA_040080745.1. Taxonomy (GTDB): domain Bacteria; phylum Pseudomonadota; class Alphaproteobacteria; order Sphingomonadales; family Sphingomonadaceae; genus Sphingopyxis. The sequence continues at coordinate 16,837 of JBEBHS010000002.1, forward strand.
CGGATCACCTCGAACAGTCGCGGCACCACGACCATGATCGTCGGGCGCGCTTCCTCCATGTTCGAGACCAGCTTCTCCAGCCCCTCGGCGTAATAGATTTGCGCCCCCATCGCCAGCGGCAGGAACTGCCCGCCGCTATGCTCATAAGCATGGCTCAAGGGGAGGAACGAGAGGAACACCTCGTCCTCGATCCCGAAATCCTCATCGACAATCGCCGCCGCGCCTTCAACATTATGGAGGATGGCGCCGTGGTGCTGCATCACCCCGCGCGGCGCGCCGCCCGTCCCCGATGTGTAGATCAGGCAGGCGAGGTCACCGCGGCGCACCGTTTTCGCGCGCTCGACCACCGCATCCACCTTGTCCGCGCCGTCTTTCACCATTGTCGCCCAGTCGAGGATGCGCACATCGCCCTGCTGCGCAACCTTATACTCCTCCATCACGATCAGGCTGGTGACCGAGGACCGCAGCGCCGCCGGCATCACGGTGCGCGCCAGTTTGGCGGTCGAAACGATCACCGCGCGTGCGCCGCTATTGTCGAGAATATGCTGGTGGTCGCGCTCGGTATTGGTGGTGTACGTTGGCACCGAGACACAGCCCGCCGCCATGATGCCCAAATCAGCGATGAACCATTCTGGGCGGTTTTCGGAAACGATGACCACGCGATCCCCGGCATTGAGGCCAAGCGCACGCATGCTTTCAGCCAGCGCCGCAACCTGTTCACCGACTTCGCGCCAGCTAAGGCTGGTCCAGACGCGGTCATGCTTGCTCCACAGGAACGGCTTGTCGCCACCTTCGGCGACGCGCGCAAAGAATAGCGAAACAAGGTTGGGAAAGCCGTCAATCTGTTTTGGTCGTGGCATGTCTTTCACTGCATCCCCGGGGAGAGGGTTGAACGCGCTCGGTGTTCCGAGTCTCTAGTCTTGATTTTGCGGCAAATCGGCCTGCGCTGCAACCGCGCCGACGCTGCGCGGGTCGGCGGCACCGATCCAGCCCGATCCATCGGCATCGCGCTGCGCCGCGTTCAGTTTCGACCCCAGTTCGGATGCGAGCACCGGCCGGCCAAACCGCGCCAATTGCGGGGCCATCGCGGTGCCAAGTTCGGTATTCTCCAATATGTCGCCGTCGCCCGCCATATAGAGGTTGGGCAACGCAATTGCCTGGTCAATTGGCAGGTCAAAGTCGAGCACCCCGACCAATGTCTTGACAACGTGCATGATGATGCGCGGGCCGCCAGCCGAGCCAACTGCCAGTATCGGCTGACCCGACGCGTTATAGACGATGGTCGGCGACATTGACGAGCGCGGCCGCTTGCCCGCCTCGACGCGGTTGGCGACGGGAGCACCATCGCGCATCGGGTTGAGCGAGAAATCGGTCAGTTCGTTGTTGAGCACCATGCCCGCCGCGACCAGCTGGCTGCCGAACACGCCCTCAACGGTCGAGGTCATCGACGCCACGTTGCCGCTGCGGTCCACCGCAACAAAATGGCTGGTCGATGGCACTTCGCCAGCGGGCGCGGGAGTGCGCGGGTGCGCGCCCGGCGGGGTTCCGGCGGCATAGCTGCTAGCCACGCTGAACGGTGAAATGAGCCTTGAACGTGCGGCAAGATATTGCTCGTCGAGCAAGCCCGCAACGGGCACCTCAACCACATCGGGGTCAGCGACATAGGTGTCGCGGTCGGCATAAGCGAGCCGCATCGCCTCGGCCAGCACGTGCCAGCTCATCGGGTTGTCGCGCCCCATGGCGCGCATATCGAAATGCTCGATCATACCAAGAATGGCGAACACCGTGGTCGCCCCCGATGATGGCGGGCCCATGCCGCACAGGCGGTAAACGCGGTAGTTGAAGCACACCGGCTCGCGGTTTTGCGCGCGGTAAGCGGCCATATCAGCCAGCGTCATGTCGCCGGGGTTACGCGGCGCACTGCGCACCGCGCTCACAATCGCGCGCGCGGTTGGTCCGGTATAAAAGGCATCGGGGCCATGCGCCGCAATGTCGCGCAGTGTCGCGGCGAGCGCAGGATTGCGTAGCGTTTCACCCAATCGCGCAGGGTGGCCATCGATGAAAAATTGCGCCCGCGTCGCCGGAAAATCGGTCCAGCGCTGTTCCGCCCCCGCCAAGGTCGCGGCGAGCCAGCGGCTGACGGTGAACCCTTGGTCGGCAAGGCGGATAGCAGGTTCGAACAAACGCGCCCATGGCAGACGGCCATAGCGGCGGTGCGCCTCGGCCATCAGCCGCACATTGCCCGGCACGCCGACGCTGCGCCCACCGGGAACGGCGTCGCGGATGCCGAGCGGCGCGCCATCTGCGCCAAAGAAACGGTCGGGCCGCGCCGCAGCAGGCGCTTCCTCGCGGCCATCAATCGTAATGGTCTGCGCGCTCTCCGCATCATAATAGACAAAAAACCCGCCGCCGCCGATGCCGCTCGATTGCGGTTCGACCACGGTGAGGGCAAGCATCGTCGCCATCGCGGCGTCGGCGGCGCTGCCGCCGGCGTCGAGCATCTCGCGCCCGGCCGCACTGGCCCGAATATCGGCGGAGGAGACCAGCGCATCGCCTGACAATAGTTGATCGCCGCTGGTCGCTGCGCCAGTGATCGCAGGGGCAGTATTGTCCTGTGCGGCAAGCGGCGTGACCACAAGACAGGTAAGCGATAGAGCGAGAGCGAGGGTTCTAATCATATCCTAACCCTAACCAATAAGTGTGCTTGGTCAATGTGCGTTATCGGCATCGATGATTTCGGCAAGGCTGGCCACGCCTTCCTCGTCCATTCGACGCGACAAATCACGCGCAATTCGCGCTGCCAGCCACGGCCCATGATATACCAGCGCGCTGTAGAGTTGTACCAGCCCCGCCCCGGCGCGCAACCGCACCCACACATCATCGGCCGTTGCCACGCCGCCCGCCGCGATCAGCGGCAATTGTCCGCCGGTTGCGACGCGAAAATCACGCAGACGCTGGAGTGCCAATTCCGCCAAAGGCGCACCTGACAAGCCGCCCGCTTCGCCCGCATGACTGGATTGAAGCGGTGGGCGCGACAGTGTGGTGTTGCCGATGATGATCGCGTCGATGCCATGCGTTATGCTGCAACGGACGATGCCATCAACCCGCTCAGGGCCAAGGTCGGGCGCAACCTTGAGGAAGATCGGCGGGCCATTGGCCGTGCGCGCCTCGCGTGTCGCAGCCAGCAATGCATCAAGCGCGCCCTCATCCTGGAGCGCGCGCAAACCCGGCGTGTTGGGCGACGAGATGTTGATCGTCAGCCAATCGGCGTGCGGGGCCATCGCCTTCACGCCCTGCACATAGTCGGCGACACGATCCGCCGCGTCCTTGTTCGCGCCGATATTGATGCCGATCAGCGCACGGCCCGAGCGGGCGCGCACCGCGGCGAGTCGCGGGGTTGCCGCCGCCTGCCCACCATTGTTGAATCCCATGCGGTTGATGACCGCGGCATCCTCGCTCAGGCGAAACAAGCGCGGGCGTGGGTTGCCGGATTGTGGCAGCGGGGTCAGCGTTCCCGCCTCTGCCCCGGCAAAGCCAAAACGCGCCATGGTGTGCACGGCGCGGGCATCCTTGTCGAAACCGGCGGCGAGGCAAATAGGGTTGGCGAAATCCAGCCCAGCCGTAGATACAGCGAGGCGCGGATCATCGCAGCGGCGCGCGGCGACGGGTAGCATCGACAGGGCAATGATAACAAAGCGATGCGCGACCTCGGGGTCGAACGGGCGCACCATGGCCATCATAAGTCGGCTCAACATCGCATCCTCGCCCTCAAATCCTCATGTCGGTTTCGTCCAATACAATATTTTTCACTTGAGCCAATCAGTGCTTGCGACCCGAAGGGCTCCTGAGTCATTGCGACGATTGAGTCCTTGACCTACTGCAGGCCGATCAGCGCAAGCTGGTCGGCCTCTTTTTTGCGCCACGCACGGGGTTGCGAAGCCGGACATTTTGGCCAATAGTCGCCTAGTAGCTTGGTCGCACCGGCTGCACCCAGACTACTGGGGCATATTGTCAGCTACAAATGGGGTTTGCGCCTTTGGCCGCACCGGTTTCCATGGAATATGCGCCGCCGCCGCCAGAATTGGCGGATCGGATCAGTTCGCTTTATACATTGAGCCAATCCACCGCCACCTATGACGAGGTTGAACGCGCAGATAGGCCACAATTGCGCGTGATGATCAGCGGCAGCGGCCATTATCATTTCCCCGATGGTCATGCCGATCCGGCCTTTCCGGTCACCATCATCGGCCCGTCGAGCGGTACAATTCGCGGCATAGGTCACGGCCCGATGCGCGTGGTTGGCGCTGGCCTGCTCCCCTCCGCCTGGGCCGTCCTGATGGGCGCTGATGCGCAGCATTGGGCGGACCGCGCCTTTGACGCCGAACAGATTGTCGGCGTGCGAGCACGGGCGCTCTACGATGCCATCCATGCAAAGGATGACACGGCGCGGCACTTTGCGCTGATTTGCGATTTTATTGCCGATATTGCCGACAGCACGCACGACGCGGGTGCGACCGCATTCATCCGCATTGTCGATGCGTGGCTGAGCGAGCGCATCGACCCTGAAATCAATGCGCTAGTGGATCGCACCGGGCTTGGCATGCGCCAGATCGAACGGCTGTCGAAACGCTATTACGGCCTGCCGCCCAAGACGCTGGCGCGCAAATATCGCGCCTTGCGCGCAGCAGCGGCGCTGGCGCGCGGAGACGACCTCGACGCCTTGGGGCTGGGCGAGACGTTTTACGATCAATCGCACCTGATCCGCGAGATGAAACGCTTTGCCGGCCTGACTCCAGAACAGATCAAGAAGCGCCAATCGAGCATGCTGACCGAAATATCCAAAGGCCGCAAAGCATTGGAAGGGCAAGTCGGGGCGCTAGTTTCCGACGCTTGAAACCATTAGAAAAGCGGCCTATATTAAATATGACTGATATAGTCATGTTTGAATGAGTCGCCATGCGCCTGTCCAACCTTGCCGATTACGCCATCGTGCTGATGAGCGCCGCCGCGCGCCATTGTGGTGGCGCTGGGCTTGACCCCGCGACCGGAAAACAGCGCATGCGGACGAGTGCGGCGACTTTGGCCGACGAGACCGGTGTGCCTGGCGCAACAGCGCACAAACTGGTCCACACGCTGGTGCGCGCCGGGTTGCTGAAATCGGTGCGCGGCGTGGGCGGCGGCATCAAGCTCGCACGCCCCGCTGCGGCCATCAGTGTTGCCGACATCATCGAGGCGGTTGAGGGGCCGATCGCGCTGACCGCGTGCGTCGATAGCGCGCGGCATGATTGCGCGTTGGAGGGCAGTTGCCGCGTGAGGCCGCATTGGGCAATCATCAATGCGTCGATGCGCGGCGCACTGGGCGGCGTAAGTTTGGCGGGTTTGACACGATGACCGACGCTCCCGCCAAAGATCAGGCCGCGCGCGATGCCGCTGCTTCGGCGGCGGATTATGAGCATGGCTGGGCATCGGACATCGCAACCGATTTCGCACCCAAGGGCCTCAGCGAGGACACCGTCCGTTTCATCTCCGCCAAGAAGGGCGAGCCAGAATGGATGCTGGAGTGGCGGCTGAAGGCGTATCGTCACTGGCTGACCATGGAGACGCCAAATTGGGCCAAGCTCAATGTGCCGCCGATCGATTATCAGGACGCTTATTATTACGCCGCGCCCAAGGCGAAACCCAAGCTCGGCAGCCTCGATGAGGTCGATCCCGAAATCCTGCGCGTTTACGCAAAACTCGGCATTCCGATTGAGGAGCAAAAGGTGCTCGCTGGCGTCGAGGGCGCGCGCAAGGTCGCGGTCGATGCGGTGTTCGACAGCGTATCCGTCGCCACCACCTTCCGCGCCGAACTCGAACGCGCGGGCGTCATTTTCCGCTCGATCTCCGAAGCAATCAAGGAATATCCCGACCTCGTGCGCAAATGGCTCGGCAAAATTGTGCCGATGCATGACAATTATTTCGCGACGCTCAACTGCGCGGTGTTTAGCGACGGCACCTTCGTTTACATCCCCGAAGGCGTGCGCTGCCCGATGGAGCTTTCCACCTATTTCCGGATCAACGCGGAGAACACCGGCCAGTTTGAACGCACGCTGATCGTCGCCGACAAGGGCAGCTACGTCAGCTACCTCGAAGGCTGCACCGCGCCGATGCGCGACGAAAATCAGCTCCACGCTGCGGTGGTCGAACTGGTTGCGCTCGACGATGCAGAGATCAAATACAGCACCGTGCAAAACTGGTACCCGGGCGACGCAGAAGGCAAGGGCGGCATCTATAATTTCGTCACCAAGCGCGCTTTGTGTCAGGGGCGGAACAGCAAGGTTTCGTGGACTCAGGTTGAAACCGGCAGCGCGGTGACATGGAAATATCCAAGTTGCGTGCTCAACGGCGAGAATTCGGTGGGCGAATTTTACTCGGTTGCGGTGACCAATAATTACCAACAGGCCGACACCGGCACCAAGATGATCCACAATGGCAAGGGGTCGCGCTCGACCATCGTGTCGAAGGGCATCAGCGCCGGACACAGCAACAATACCTATCGCGGGCTGGTGCGCGTCGCGCCCAATGCCGAGGGCGTGCGCAACTTCACCCAGTGCGATTCGCTGCTGCTCGGGTCTTTGAGCGGCGCACACACAGTCCCCTATATCGAAGTCCGCAACCCCAGCGCGCAGATCGAGCATGAGGCAACGACCAGCAAGATTTCCGACGACCAGATGTTCTACGCCATGCAACGCGGGCTGAACGCGGAGGAAGCCGTCGCGCTGATCGTCAACGGCTTTGCCAAGGAAGTGCTGCAGCAACTGCCGATGGAATTTGCTGTCGAGGCGCAGAAGTTGCTGGGCATTTCGCTTGAGGGTTCGGTCGGATGACCTGGACACTACACGATCAGGCGAAGCAGACAAACTCCCCTCCCCTTCAGGGGAGGGGTCGGGGGTGGGGTCTCTCCGCCGAGCGCATCGAGCAGTTGGGCAGCTATGCCAAGGATATGCGCCGCGAACCGACCGAACCCGAAAAACGCCTCTGGCGCGCGCTATCCCATTCGCAACTTGGCGGCTACAAATTCCGTCGCCAGTCGGTCATCGGGCCATTCATCGCCGATTTCATGTGCCCGCAAAAAGGCCTGATCGTCGAAGTTGACGGCCACACGCACACCGATCCTGCAAAAGATGCTTGGCGTGATGCCGATCTACATGAAATGGGCTTTCGCGTGTTCCGAGTGCCGAATTCGGAAGTCATGCACAATCTCGAAGGTGTCTGTGAGGCACTGTTGGCGCTGCTGATCGAAATGCCGGATCGTTACGAGAGACCCCACCCCAACCCCTCCCCTGAAGGGGAGGGGCTTGAAGAGGTCGAAGCGCAGAAATTGCTGGGGATTTCGCTTGAGGGGAGTGTGGGGTGATTTTGTCATTGACATTGCTGGCGCTGATCGGTGCACAGGCTGAGGCTACCCCGTCAGTCGAACCGGAATCTGATGCGGACATCGTCGTGCTCGCGCGTCGATTGGATAGCTGGCGTGGGCGCGCACGCGAACGCAATGGGGAATTGGAATGTCAAATAATCCGGTCGAGCGGCGATAGGGATGTCGATCAGATTGGCTGCAACGCCATGACTATTTGTATCACTCAGCTTCGCCCAACACTGGCATTGCACGGTTCGGAGCGCAATCGAACCCGCCGCCGCGCGTTACAAATCGCCGCCAACCAAGCTTTGAGCAATTGTGTGCGAAGCCAGCGCCAAACGCAGCTTGAGGCGCTTGGCGACCGTCGAGCAGGAATAGAATGACCATGCTTCAAATCACTAACCTCCACGCCGCCGTTGACGATAGGCCGATCCTCAAGGGCCTTTCGCTCGCCATCAATGCGGGCGAGATTCATGCGATCATGGGGCCGAATGGGGCGGGCAAATCGACGCTGGGTTATGTGCTGGCTGGTAGGCCGGGGTATGCGGTGATGGAGGGGTCGGTGCGCTTCACTCCTTCTCGTCACCCCGTGCTTGACACGGGGTCCCGCTTTGCTGGCGGCGATGCAGAAGGTAGCGGGACCCCTGATCAAGTCCGGGGTGACGAAATTGATTTATTGTCCCTCGCCCCGCACGAACGCGCGGCGGCTGGGCTGTTCCTCGGTTTTCAGTATCCGGTCGAAATCCCCGGCGTGTCAAACGTGCAGTTTCTGCGTGAAGCCTTGAATGCGCAGCGCAAGCATCGCGGCGAGGCTCCGCTGTCGGGCGGGGAGTTCCTCAAAATCGCACGCGCGCAGGCGGACGCGATGGGCATGGATATGGCAATGCTTAAACGCCCAGTGAATGTCGGCTTTTCGGGCGGCGAGAAAAAACGCAACGAGATGGTGCAGATGGGCATCATCGACCCAGCACTCGCGATCCTCGACGAGACCGACAGCGGCCTCGACATCGACGCGCTGCGCGTGGTCGGCGACGGCATCAACAGGATCATGCGGCGGCCCGACAAGGCGGTGCTGCTGATCACGCATTACCAGCGCCTGCTTGATTATGTGAAACCGGACTTTGTCCATGTGCTGGCGGATGGCCGCATCACGCGAACCGGCGGGCCGGAACTGGCGCACGCGCTGGAACGCGAAGGCTATGCCGGAGTGGCTGCATGATGTTCGCATCAATGCTCCTCCTCGCGCTCAATGCGCCCAATGACGCGCCGTCGCTCACCGCGCTCAGCGATGGCGTTGCGCGCTGCGACCGCGCGGCGACGACGACGGTGTTTCAGACCGAAGAATCGCGCCGCACGCACTTCTTGACCGACGCTTATGCCGAGCAGGAAGCGATTGTGCAGGAACGGCGCGCGCTCGCGGCGCGGCGGGCGGCGTTGCGCGTTGCCACGGTGCAGAGTGCCGACAGTGAAAGCGCGATTGCGCTGGCCACTGCGCTCAATGCCGACCGACAGGCCGCGCTCGACGATGCCCGCCTGCTCGAACGATTGCGCCACGAAGCGATTGACCAGATGCGCCGCCAGTTCTTGAGCACATGCGGCGATGGCCGCCGCCGTGCGGGCGCTCCCGCTGATGCCGCACCCAGGGCGGAGAATACACCGTGACGCTCGCCGCTCTCCCTTTGCCTACCCGCCGCGACGAAGCGTTTCGTTATAGCGATGTGAACGCGCTGGCGGGCGTGTGGCCGGTGGCGGTGGAGAGCATCACGATCGCCGCAGGGCTGGAGTGGTCATCCGCCATCGTCAACACCGCACCGACCGACGACGTGTTCGTGCGCCACCTCGCCATCACGCTGGAGCCGGGAGCGCGCGGGCGTTTGCAGATTTTGAACGCGGGCGGACGGTTGGGGCGGATCGTTGTCGATGTGACTTGCCATGCGCATAGCGACTTTGCGCTCAGCGCGGTGCAGCTTGGCTCGAACAATCAGACGGTTGAGCTGGTCACCACTATCACCCATGCACAGCCGGGTGCGACGAGCAATCAGCAGGTGCGCAGCGTGCTTGGCGGCGCGGCCACGGGAACCTACCTTGGCAAGGTCGCGGTGGCGCGCGATGCGCAGGGAACGGACAGCGAGCAATCGGTCAAGGCGATGCTGCTGGACCGGACGGCGACCGCCAATGCCAAGCCAGAGCTTGAAATCTATGCCGATGATGTGAAATGCGCGCATGGTTGCGCGGTGGGAGAACTGGACCAAGACGCCTTATTCTATCTCGCTGCGCGGGGTCTTTCCCCTTCGGATGCAAAATCGCTGCTGCTACAGGCGTTTATCGCCAGCGTGTTTGATGGCGCGGAGGATGAGGAGATGCTGACGGCGACGGCGCTAGCAAAGCTGGGAGAGATGGTGTGAGCGGGGCTTTCATCCAAGAGCCATCTTCCCTTCAGGGGAGAGGGTTGGGAGAGGGGGCGAGTGCAGCGAGCACTAACACCGCCCTCCCCCTCTCCCCGACCCTCTCCCCTGAAGGGGAGAGGGGGATTAGAGCCGACTTCCCCGGCCTGCCCGCCGACTGGCATTACCTCGACAGTGCAGCGAGTGCGCAAAAGCCGCAAGTCGTGATCGACGCGATGGCCCGTGCGATGGGCGAGGATTATGCCACCGTGCACCGGGGCGTGTATAAACGCTCGGCCGATATGACGCTGGCGTTCGAGGCGGCACGCGCGCGTGTTGCAGCCTTCATTGGCGGGCGCGCGGACGAGGTGGTTTTCACCAAGGGCGCGACCGAAGCAATCAACCTCGTTGCAAGGAGCTTTCCGGCGTGCGGCGACAAAGTGCGCCGCGTGCTTCTCAGCCAGTTGGAGCATCATAGCAACATCGTCCCGTGGCAGCTGGCGGGCTGGCAGATCGACGTCTGTCCGCTCACGCCCGACGGCCGGATCGACCTAGACGCCGCAGAAGCGATGCTGACGACCGATTTTGACATGATCGCCTTTGCCCATGTCTCGAACGTGCTGGGTTCGGTCCTCGATGCGCCGCGCGCGGCGGCGCTGGCACGCAAGGTCGGGGCGTGCCTGCTGCTCGATGGCTGTCAGGCGGTGCCGCGTATGCCGGTAGACGTAGCGACGCTCGATTGCGATTTCTACGCCTTTTCCGGCCACAAACTCTATGGCCCGACGGGCATCGGCGCGCTGTGGGGCAAGAAAGGCTTGCTGAACGCGATGCCGCCCTGGCAAGGGGGCGGGTCGATGATCGACCGCGTGACGTTTGAGCACACGACCTACGCGCCGCCGCCCGCAAAGTTCGAGGCGGGGACCCCCGCGATTGTCGAGGCCATCGGCCTGCACGCCGCGATCGATTATGTCGATGCGGTCGGGCTTGAGGCGATCCACGCGCGCGAACAGGCGTTAGTCATGATGCTGCGCAACGAACTTGGCAAGACGAACAGTGTGCGGCTGTTCGGGCCAGAGGACAGCGCGGGAATACTGTCCTTCACCGTCGATGGCGTCCACCCGCACGATGTTGCCACCATCCTCGACGAGGCGGGCGTCGCGGTACGCGCGGGCCACCACTGTGCACAGCCGCTGATGGACCATCTCGGCGTTCCCGCCACGGTGCGCGCGAGTTTTGGCCTGTATAGCGATGATAGCGACGTTGAGGCATTGTTGCGCGGACTGGCACGCGTGCGGAGGATTTTCGGATGAACAAGCACGGCAAAATCGTCGCGGAAGAAGTGGCAAGCGTCCCCGCACCGCCGCGCGCGCGGGTTAGTGATGTGGAAACTGCACCCGAGAAGCTGGAGCGCAAACGCGATTATCTCGCGGGCTTCCTTAGCGAAAAGCCGCTCGCAACCGCACCAGACGCGCCGGGCAGCGACCTGCAAACCACTGTCATCGACGCGCTCAAAGAGATTTACGACCCCGAAATCCCGGTCAACATCTATGACCTTGGGCTGATTTATGGTGTCGAGGTTAGCGCGGACAATCATGTCGTGGTCAATATGACGCTGACGACGCCGCACTGCCCCGTCGCCGAGAGCATGCCCGCCGAAGTGGAGCTGCGCGTCGGTGCGGTGCCCGGCGTCGGCCTGGTCGATGTCAATTTGGTGTGGGATCCGCCGTGGTCCCCCGCCAATATGACCGACGAAGCGCGGTTAGAACTGGGGATGCTGTGATGACCAGCACCGCCACACCTCGCGTCCGCCCCGCCGCGATCACGCTTACCCCCGCAGCCGAAGCACGCATCGCCGCGCTGATGGCACGCGCCCCCGAAGGCATCATCGGGGTCAAGCTCTCGACCCCGCGCCGCGGTTGCTCGGGCCTTGCCTACTCGGTCGATTACGTCAGTGAAGCGGTGGCATTCGATGAACGCATCGAAACGCCGGGCGGGCTGTTCTTCGTCGATGGCGGCTCGATCCTCTACCTCATCGGATCGACGATGGACTGGGTCGAAGATGATTTCGCCGCCGGATTTGTGTTCACCAACCCCAATGCCAAGGGCGCGTGCGGGTGCGGCGAAAGTTTTACGGTTTAGGGTCAGGCCCCAGCCGCGCTTTGCTTGACAGTGTGTCAAGTGAAACAGCGGTGTTTTACCCTTTCAATTCAACCACTAGCCATATTTTACGACAGTGGTGAAAAACGCAATGTGTCAAGTTAAGCCCCGATGCGGCCAAGCTCGCCGCGCCGCGCCCGCCCACACAGCCGCAAACCGCGATTATACCGCACCGCGCACCGTGTAGGAAAGCGGCGAATCAGCCCCCGCTTGCAATCGCCCGCTTGCGCGCCTGAAGCTGCGTTTGTTACTGGACCCCCGCGCGTTCGCGGCGATGACGAGGCGGCGGCGAGGGGGCGGTGTTGAGGCGGGCGGCGATGACGAGGCGGCGGCGAGGGGGCGAGGGCGCGGACCTTCACCCCACGCCCTCATTTTTCCTCTTGCATCCCACGCCATCCTGATTCACTTTGCTGCTGTGCCCGCGTCAAAGAAAAGGAGTGCGCACATGCCCTGTCAACAGGCGAAAGCCAATCTTTCGAAAGGAGGTGATCCGATGTCTCATGGTTCAGCAATTGAGGTCGGTCAGTTTCCTACGGAGCGCGCGCGGATAGCCTGAAACGGCCGCGCCCGATGCGTTCCGGCGGGGAAACCCTCCGATCGCTGACCCTGAATATGGAAGGGTCGTCGGGATTGTCCCGGCGGCCCTTCTTGTTTGGCCTTCCCCTAGACAGGGTCTAGCGGCCCTTCTTGTTTGGCCTTCCCTGAACATGCTGTGCTCCGCACTTGTTGCGGAGCGTTGGCAGGTAAGCCCACGCTCTTCGGCCAGCGCTCCGGACTAAATGCGCAAGCACGCGGGATATGAGCTTACAGCCTATTTCGCTCATCCTCGACCATATCGGGCGCGAGGTCGAGTCCAGCCATGCCATGCGCCACCGTGTGCGACGGTGCGTGCGGATGCTCGACAAACTCGGCCTCCTCGACTTCCAGCATCCCTTCCCATTTGGTGATAACGCTGGTCGCCACCGCATTGCCGACCACGTTGGTCGCGGTGCGGCCCATGTCGAGGAACTGGTCGATCCCAAGGATCAGCGCCACCCCCTCGACCGGCAGCCCGAACATCGCGAGCGTGCCGGTAATAACCACCAGGCTGGCGCGCGGCACCGCCGCCACCCCCTTGGATGAAATCATCAGCGTCAACAGGATGACGATCTGCTGGCCGATATCGAGCTCGATGCCATAGGCCTGCGCGATGAATATCGTCGCGAAGCTCATATACATCATCGAGCCATCGAGGTTGAAGCTGTAGCCCAGCGGCAGCATGAAGCCCGAAATGCGGCGCGGCACACCGAACCGGTCGAGTTGTTCGAACAGCCTGGGCAGCGCCGCCTCGGATGATGCGGTGGAAAAGGCGATCATCATCGGTTCGCGGATATAGCGGATCAACGTCCATATCCGCCCATGCAGGAACACCGCCCCGATGGTCAGCAATATGACCCACAGGATCGCCAAAGACAGGTAAAATTCGCTCACCAGCTCGACATAGGTGCGTAATATACCAAGCCCGCTGGTGGCGACGACCTTGGCCAGCGCGCCAAACACCGCGAACGGCGCAAAGCGCATGACATAGCCGGTGATCTGCAGCATCAAGTCTGCCAGCGCCTCGGCCCCGCGCACGAGGGCTGCGCCTTTCTCGCCGATAGCGGACAGGCCGACCCCCGCGAACAGCGAAAACACCAGGATTTGCAATATGTTGTTGGTCGCCAACGCCTCAAACGCATTTTTGGGGAAGATGTGCAGAATGAACTCAAAGAAATCGAGCTGTTGCACCTCGCCCACCGCTTCGCGCGTGGCCCCTGACACATCGACCCCGACGCCCGGCTGGAAAAAGTTGACCATCACCAGACCAAGGCTGATCGAAATCAGGCTGGCGGTAATGAACCAGGCGATAGCGCGGGTGCCGATGCGGCCAATCGCGCTGCTGTCCCCCATATGCGCGATGCCGACGACGATGGTTGAAAGGATCAGCGGTGCGACCAGCAGCTTGATCAGGTTGAGGAAAATCCCCGACAACAGGCCAAAACTGTCGATATATATCTGCTTGAGATCAGCAGTTGCACCGAACGGCCAGACGGTGACCACCCCCGGGGTGATGAAGGTATAGACCAGCCACCCCGCGAGGACACCAAGGATCATCCCCGCCAAAATATACCATGTCAGCCGCCGATCCATCGATCTTCCCCTTTGGATTATGTCGTTGAACCGTAGCCTAACAGCACATAGACAGCGCGGCAATCATTGCTCTTCTCTCCCTCGTCATCGCGCGCAGCCCATGCCTGCATGGCAATCCAGAAACTATAACGACTTACTGGGTTGCCGTGCGACTTGCAGTCGCTCGCGGGTGACGAAGCGGATCAATCAAAGCCATCAGACCATCTCATCTCTCGATTAGTGCAGAAAAACCGCCAGCAATAAGCCGCGCAACACCTCGCAATAATCATTATGCATAATTACTATTGCAATATGCAAAACGGTTGTTATGCTGGCAATAAGGAGGAAAAAGCTATGACCAAAACCGAAGCTTTTCGTCGTATCCATCAAGCAATAGAAGCCGCCCCGCGTAACGGTTATGTCGCAGAGATGCATGTGCAGGTAATAAAATATGCAAATATTCTCAATGGCGTTTCGGGCCGCGAATTTTGCAGCGAACTCGGTCTAAAGTCGGCGTGGGGCACGGAGTTCTCAAAAATGAAAAAAATCGCGCCACGCCTTCTTCGGGCTGGACTCAACGTCGATCAAATATAGATCACCCGCATTGTGCGCGGTGGAGCAATTTCTGATCGGCGAGCACCAGCGCCATCATGCCTGAGACCACCGGAACCCCGCGAATGCCGACGCACGGGTCGTGGCGGCCCTTGGTTCGCAATTCGGTCGCTGCGCCTTCGCGGGTAATCGTCTCAACCGGGGTGAGGATGCTGCTGGTCGGTTTGAAGGCGACGCGGCACAGCATTGGCTGTCCGGTCGATATGCCCCCCGCGATGCCGCCGGCATGGTTGGCGAGGAACTCTGGCCCCGCATCACCAGAGCGCGCAGGGCGCATCGGATCGGCGTTCTGCTCGCCCGACAGCGCCGCCGCGCCAAAACCATCGCCGATCTCGACCCCCTTGACAGCGTTGATCCCCATCATCGCGTGCGCCAGTTCGGCGTCGAGCTTGGCATAGATCGGCGCGCCCCACCCTGCGGGGACGCCGGTGGCGAGGCATTCCACAACGGCACCGAGCGACGATCCCGCCAGCCGCGCCGCATCGACCAGCTTTGCCCAGCGCGCAGCCGCCGCCGCGTCGGGACAGAAAAACGGGTTGCGGGCGATTTCAGCCGCATCGAAATTGGCCATGTCGATGGCGTCGCCGCCAATCGCGCTGACATAGGCGATGATGCTGACTTCGGGGATGACGAGCCGCGCCACCGCGCCCGCCGCGACGCGCATCGCGGTTTCGCGCGCGGATGAGCGCCCGCCGCCGCGATGATCGCGCAACCCATATTTGGCGTCATAGGCATAGTCGGCATGGCCGGGGCGATAGGCGAGCGCGACCTCGCTATAATCCTTTGAGCGTTGGTCAACATTGTCGATCATCAGGCTGATCGGCGTGCCCGTGGTCCGCCCTTCAAAGGTGCCCGACAGGATGCGCACCGCGTCGGGTTCTTGCCGCTGCGTCGTGTATTTCGACTGCCCCGGTCGCCGCGCATCAAGAAAGGGCTGGATGTCGGCCTCGCTCAGCGCCAGTCCCGGCGGGCAGCCATCAACCACCGCGCCGATCGCGGGGCCGTGGCTTTCCCCCCAGGTGGTGAAGCGGAAAATGTGGCCGAAGCTGTTGTGGCTCATATATCTCTATCGTGAAAAGGCTGGCGCATAGTCTGCGCGGCCACTTTCGGGGAGTTGCGCCGCTTTGTCCAGCCATAGCGCCATAAGGTGCGGACCGGCATAAGCGCAGGCAAAGGGTGCCGCATATTCGGGGCGATAGCCGAAGCGCGGATAATAATCGGCATGGCCAAGCACGAAGCTGATCTCGGTGCCCTGTTCGCGGAGCATGGCGATCCCCCGGCCAATCAGCGCGCTGCCGATGCCCCGGCTTTGGTATTCGGGCAAAACCGCGACGGGTGCGAGCGCTGCTGCACGCAACGCCTGTCCGTCCGCCTCAACGCGCATCCGGCTAAACATGGCATGGCCAATGATCCGTCCATCTTCTTCCGCTACGAGCGACACCAGTGCATCACCATCATTGTGAAGGGAGCGGACGAGGTCTGCCTCACCTTGATGGCCGAAGGCAGTAGAATCAAAGGCGGCGGCAATTAAGCTGTCTAGCGCAGGGAAATCTTTGGCGGTTACAGCACGTATCAGCATGTTAGTGCCGCAATAAACTCAACCCGATTGCCGAACGGGTCTTGCGCGAAAAACCGCTCGCGCCCGTTAACGGGCGTATCGTCCGTGGTGCTGTGCCCCGCAACATTGAGCCGCTCACGCAAAACGCCGAGCGCATCGGTGCACAGCGCAACATGCGCCTTTTTTGCCGGGATAAAACCCTCCTCAACACCCAAATGCAGTTGCAAATCCCCCACCGCGAACCAGCAGCCGCCGCGCGCCGCCATGTCAGTGGGTTTGGGTATCTCGGCCAAGCCGATCAATACGCCATAGAATCCGCGTGCAACCGCTTCACCCCCCACCGGGATGGCCGTCTGCACATGGTCGATGGTGTAACTGTTGTGACTCAATGCCCGCCTTCCATCGATTGGAGGGTCCGGTTGGTTAGCCCTTCAAACTCGCGGTACAGCCAGTCACAGTTTTCACGGCTGTTGTTGCAAGAAATGGAGGTTCTGATGCTCGATCCTCCTTCGGGGTTAACAAAGACCTGCCGGCAAGCTACTGCGGGATGAGCCCGATTTTCAACTGTTGTGAAAGTTAGGACGCGACGTTCATCTATCGCGTAGGCGGTATAGTAGGGTGTTCCCTGAAGGCGTTCGACATCACCGCGCAACTGTATCTCGGCTTCCAAGGCTGCCACCGATGGGGAGATCAGCCCACACACTGCAACTGTGCCGTCGCCGTCTGAGTGAATGCCCTCCGGCACGGGTTGTGCAGCGAGCGCAAATCCAATGATCGGCGCAAGCACGGTGCTCACTTTTAGCCACAACAACATTAGCTCTCCTCCCATCAAACCAGCGCAATATCGGGCGCGTCCGCCTGTTTCATGCCGACGGTATGGTATCCGGCATCGACATGGTGCGTCTCGCCGGTCACGCCGCGCGACAGGTCGGACAGCAGATAAAGCGCCGATCCGCCGACATCGTCGATCGTGACATTGCGGCGCAGCGGTGCATTATATTCGTTCCATTTGAGGATCAGGCGGAAATCGCCGATACCGCTCGCCGCCAGCGTCTTGATCGGCCCGGCGCTGATCGCGTTGACGCGCACACCCGCTGGCCCGAAATCATTGGCGAGATATTTAACGCTGGCCTCCAGCGCCGCCTTGGCCACGCCCATCACGTTGTAATGCGGCATGACCTTTTCCGCGCCATAATAGGTCAGCGTCAGCAACGACCCGCCGCCCAGGCCGGTTTCGGGGTCGATTGGCGGCATCATCGCCGCCGCGCGCTTGGCCACCGCCGTAAAGCTGAACACCGAGATGTTCATCGTCATCAGAAAATCGTCGAGCGTCACATCGGCATAGTGGCCGCGCAGCGCGTCCTTGTTGGTATAGCCGATCGCGTGGACCACAAAGTCGATGGTCGGCCAGCGCGCGGCCAATGTGGCGAACGCGGTGTCGAGATTGGCCATGTCGGCGACATCGCAATCGATCAGGAAATCGCAACCCAACTCGTCGGCCAGCGGCTTTACGCGCTTGGCCATCACCTCACCCTGATAACTGATCGCCAACTCGGCACCTTGGGCATGGAGCGCCTTGGCGATCCCCCACGCCAGCGACCTGTCATTGGCCAGCCCCATAATCAGACCACGTTTGCCCGCCATCAATCCGCTCATTCGCTATGCTCCGTTTCATCGTCCGTTTTGCGGTGCGCCTCGCCAATCCGCGCAGGCCCGGTTGCCGGTGTTCCCGCCAATGCCGCGTTATATTCTGCTCCGATAACCAACCCAAGGCCAATCAGGTAGAAAAAAAACAGCACAACCATTACGCCTGCCAGGCTGCCATAGGTCAGATCATAGGACAGCATCTGCGCCAAAAGCGGCGGCAATAGGGCGGTAACCCCCAGCCACCACAATGTTGTGAGCGCCGCTCCGGGCCATTTGGGGTAGCGCCGCCCGCGATATTGCTGCGGGGTCAGCGAGATGAACAGCAGGAACAGCGCAAGGAACAACCCGAGAACTGAAATGCCACGGGTAAGCGCAATTTCCCCCAACCCCGCAACATCGGGCGGCAGAAAACGCATCATGAGTTGTTCGGCGGCAATCGTAACCACTTGCAGGCTGAACGAAATCAGCAGCAACAGCACCGCGCCGACCACCAATCCGAAAGAAAAGAAGCGATAGTGCCAGAAACCACGGCTGAGTTTTGCCCCATAGGCGCGGCGCAATATATCGCGCAGCGTCTCGATCAGGCTCGCCACTGTCCACAGGCCAATCGCACCGCCTAGCCACAGCAATGGTCCATTGCGCGCCGCGAGCACGCTGCGAATTGGGCCATCGAGCGTCGCCGCGACCCCGGGCGGCATCGTCGCCATGATGATTTCGAGCGCATGGACGCCGTCGGCGGTACGGCCAAAGGCGCTCATCAGTGCCGTCGCGGTAATGAAGAACGGGAACAGCGCAATCAGCGCCAGATAGGCCAGATTGCCCGCGTGGATAAAGCCATCCTGATAGGTGCCATGGACGGTGCGGGCGACCACACGCCATGCGCGAGTGTCGGCCATGGTATGAAACCGCCTGCGCAAAGCCACATCAAACGCCCAGCGCAGCCCGCACATTGCGCGCATCGTTCCACGTCGCAACAAACGCCGCGAGCGCGGCATCGTCGGCCGGCACGTCTATCAGCAGGCTGACCAATTGGTCGCCGCGCGAGCCATCCTTGCGGGTGAAGCCCTTGCCCCTAAGTCGCAAAACCTTGCCCGATGTGGACCCGGCAGGAACCCCAAGCATCACTGGACCGTCCACCGTCGGCACCTTGACCTTGGTCCCAGCCACCGCCTCCGCCAATGTTACCGGCAGGTCAATCCGGACATCCACACCATCGCGGCGGAAAAAGGCGTGGGGGCGGACTTCGATGGTGACGGTCGCGTCCCCGGCCCCACCCGGCCCGGCCTCACCCTTGCCCGCGAGGCGCATCTGCGTGCCGGTTTCGACACCTTTGGGCAGTTTGAGGTCAATCGACGTGCCGTTCGACAATGTGATCCGTTGCGGTGCCAGCGTCGCTGCCTCGACAAAACCCACCGTCAGTCGATAAGCGACATTGGCGCCCTTGGGCGGCGGCGCGCGACGCGAACGGCCGCCGAACAGATCGTCAAAGATGCTGCCAAAATCGCTCGCCTCAGCGCCATAGGCCGCTGCCCCGCGCTGATTGCCCCACGGGTTTGGGCCTGCGCCAGCGCGAAATCCACCGGCAAAGGGATTGGCCGGATTGCCATCGGCGTCAATTTCACCGCGATCGAACTTTGCGCGCTTGTCCTTGTCACCCACCACGTCATAGGCGCGGGTCACCTCGGAAAACCGTTCTGCCGCCTTGGGGTTGTCCCGATTAGCATCGGGGTGCAATTCCTTCGCCAGCTTGCGATAGGCCTTTTTGATGTCGGCCTCGGTTGCGGTGCGGGACACGCCCAGCAAGGTATAAGGATCGGCTGCCATAGACGCTTAGCTAGTAGCTAGCGGGCAGCTAGACAAGCGCATAGGCACGCAAGCCTCTCGACCACTGCATCGCATCACGCTAGAGACGCGACCATGGCCGACAACCCCCACGCCCTGTTCGACATATGGTTCGATGAAGCCAAGGCAAGCGAACCCAATGATGCCGAGGCGATGGCGCTCGCCACCGTCGACGGCGATGGCCGCCCGTCGGCGCGGATGGTGTTGCTCAAGGGGCACGACGCCGATGGCTTCGTCTTTTACACCAATCAGGCGAGCCGCAAGGGCAAGGCGCTGTCCGCGCACCCGCACGCGGCCTTGCTGTTCCACTGGAAGTCGCTGCGCCGCCAGATCCGCATCGAGGGCGACGTCACCACCGTCAGCGACGCCGAGGCCGATGCCTATTTTGCCACGCGATCGCGCGATTCACGGATCGGCGCGATCGCATCGGACCAGTCGCGCCCGCTAACCAGCCGCGCGCAATTTCTGGCGCGCGTGGCGGAGGTTGCCGCGCGCAATGCCATTGGCACCATCACGCGCCCGCCGCACTGGTCGGGTTATCGCATCACCCCGCACCATTTCGAGTTCTGGCGCGATATGCCGTTTCGCCTGCACGAACGACGGGTGTTCGATGCCGACGGCAACGGCGGGTGGACCGAAGGATTGCTATACCCATGAGCGCGAGCCACGCCCACCATCACAACCACGGCGATTATACGTCCCGCGCTGCGATGGCCAGCATTGCAATGGCCCTGTTTCTGGTCGGGATAAAAAGCTGGGCGGCTTGGGCCACTGGCTCGACGGCAATGCTCGGCTCGCTCGCCGATACGGCGCTCGACCTGCTGGCGTCGGTCATCACGCTCATCGGCGTGCGGCTGGCGGCGCAGCCCGCCGACGATCAGCACCGCTTTGGCCACGGCAAGGCCGAAGCGGTGGTCGCGCTGGTCCAGGTCATCCTGATCAGCATCTCGGCGCTCGGTATCGGCTGGCGTGCCATCGACCGTTTCAGAAGCGGCGCATTGGCCACCGAGCCAGAAGCCGGCATTGCGGTTTCATCGATAGCGATTGCCGCGACACTGGCCTTGCTATGGTATCAACGTCAGGTCATCCGCCGCACCAAATCGGTGGCGATCAAGGCCGATCATCTGCATTACCAATCCGATCTGGCGCTCAACGGCGCGGTGATCGTCGCTCTTCTGCTCGAGGGATATCTAGGTTTGCACGGCGCCGACCCGGCATTCGGACTGCTGATTGCGCTGTGGCTGCTTTATGGCGCGTGGCGCACCACTAGCGAGGTGCTCGACCAGTTGATGGACAAGGAATGGCCGGCTGCGCGCAAGCAAGCCCTCATCGAAATCGCTCTTCGTCACAGCGAAGCACGCGGCGTCCATGCGCTTCGCACCCGCACCAGCGGCGCACATGATTTTGTCCAGTTTCACCTGTGGGTCCGGCCCGACATGACCGTGACCGAGGCGCATGCGGTGATGGACGAGGTCGAGGCCGCACTGGCGGTCGATTTTCCTGGGGTCGAGATTTTGATCCACCCCGACCCCGAAGGGCATACCGACGAGATAGGCTATGTTCCGTCGGAAATGATGGGCCATCGGGGGTAAATCATCCCGCCCTAAAACGCGCCCATGACGCGGCGCAACGTATCGCGGACATTGGCGTTCTGGGCGCTGGTTGAAATGCCGAGCCTGACCACCGTCATATGTTCGCGCGGGCTGACGATGATATACTGCCCCTGATGACCAAGGCACGCGAACAGATCCGGCGGGCCGCGATCGGGCCACAACCCTGCCTCTGCCCCCGATTGGCGACGGTTGAGCCAGATATGCCCGCCATAGCCCGGATTGGCGGGGGATGGGCTGAGCATGAAGGCAATCCAGTTTTCGCTCACCAGCCGCGCGCCGTCTGGCGTTTCGCCACGGCGGCGCAGAAACTCGCCGAACTTGGCGAAATCGCGCGCTGTGGCGTGCATTATCGATCCGCCGATCATCGTCCCCGATGCGTCGAACTCGGGCGTCAGGCTGGTCATGCCCAGCGGCCCCGCCAGCCGTCCGTCGATGAAATTGCGCACCGCGTCGCGCCGCACCACTGGCACGCGGCTGTCGGTCAGCGCACGAGCGATGATGTCCGCCAGAATCAGACTGGTCGATGACGAATAATTGAACTGTTCGCCCGGAGCGGCGACCGGCGGCTTGTCCTCGGCCTGCCCCGCCATATTCGCGGCCCCGGCACCGAACAACATCGCGACGGTGTCGCTTTCCCACACCGGATCGCCGTCCTCGTCATGCTCCAGCCCCGAGGCCATGTTCAGCAGATGCCGCAGCGTGATGCTGCCGCGCGGGTCGCCGGGGCGCTGCCAGTCTGGGATCGGAGCGGGATCATCGAGCACCAGCCGCCCGTCAGCGACCAGCATCCCGACCAGCACCGAGGTGACACTCTTGGCCATCGACCAGCTGATCAGCTTGCTGTTCGGGCCAAAGCCATCGGCATAGGCTTCGTAAACCGGCTGACCATCGCGCAGCACAATCAGCGCGCGGGTTTCGCCCATCGCCGCGCGGTCATTGAACAGGCTATCGACGATCAGCCGTGCTGGCGGCGCGAGATTTGCCGCGACAAGTTCGCGGCGCTGTGTCGTTGGCATCGGCGCATCGCCAGCAGAGCAGGCCGTCAGCGATAGTGACGCCAAAGCGCCGAAAAGCGCAAATCCGCGGAACGCGCGGCTTGCAAGTGCGGGGGATTTGCTGTTCATGGAGCCATGACTAGCCCAATCGCCCCGTCCGTAACAACCGCTGTTATCAATCCGCGCCGCTGGCGCTGGCTGGCGGTCCCTGCGCTGCTGATTATTGCCTATGCCATATGGCAATTCCCGACGTGGCAGGCGCAGGCCGAGGTTGGCGCGGCCTATGGCGCGCGAATCGGCTGTTCGTGCCGCTTTGTGCAAGGCCGCGATCTGGCGAGTTGTGCCACCGACCTTGAACCCGGAATGGAGGCGGTTTCGTTGAGCGAAATGACCGATGAACAAGCGGTAGAGGCCAGCGTTCCGTTGCTCGCGAGCCGCACAGCGCGGTTCAAAGGCGCGTCGGGATGCGTGCTGGAAAATCCCGGTTAATCCCAAACACTGACAATGAATGTCAGTGATTATTCGTGGGCCAGATCCACGCCGTCGGTCGCCGCGATCCAGCCTTCAATCGCTTCCCAAAAGCCAGGTGCGAACCCAGCCAGTGCCGACACATCGCCGCGACAAACATTGTCGGTGGCAAGGCCGATATGCTGTGCTCCGGGGATGGTGGTCACGGTAACATTGGTCCGCTGTATTGTGGAGACTCGGCGCAATGCCGCGAGGGTTGGCGTCGAGTCGTCATATTCGCTGAATAGCAATAACATAGGCCCCTGATAGGTGCGCCATATCGGCAGCGGCTCGAATCCGGTGTCGAGGACATCATACCATTGCGGTTGCAGGGGCGGGCTGATGTCGGCTGGGAACAACCAGTCATTCAACGCCGCATTGGCGGGTGCGGCGGCGGATGCGGTGGCTGCCTGCAACTCTGGCAGTCTGGCCGGATCACGCCGTGCCGCAAAAAAGGCCGCCTGTTGATCGAGCGCGAGGCGCACTTGATCCGGGGAAAATCCAGCGCAGCGCATCTGCACCCCAGTGTTATAGAGGTTCTGTTCCTCGACATTCATGGCCGATCCGGCCGCACCAATCAGCAAGACAAAGGCGGGTGCGCCACCATCCACCACACTGCGTGCGGCAATCCAGCCCGCCTGACTGCTTCCGCCAATGCCGACGCGGGTCGAATCGACACCCGCTTGGGCGCGAACAAAGCGCATTGCCGCGTTGGCATCCGCGGCCAGATCTGGGAAGCCCGCCGACGTCCAATCGCCCGCACTGCCTCCAACACCGCGCTTGTCAAAGGCCAGCACCACCAACCCGGCTCGGGACAGTCGCAGCGCCAACAGCTGGATGATCGACGCATAGCCGTCGCGGTCTTGCGGGCCGGAGCCGTGAACCAGAACGATGGCGGCGCGCGGTTTGGCCGATCCGTCGATGGGGCGATAGAGCGTGCCCGCAAGCACACCCGCCGGGCCGGCGAAATTGACGGTATCGCGGGCAATGTCGCTCTCGGCCGCAGCCACTACGCCATCGACCGACAGGCGACCATCGACAAGGAAGTGAACCGGGCTAGCGGCCTGGGTATCGACAATGCGGTCACCCGCTCGCCAGTCGCGGCCACTGACCCGGGTGAGACCGCGCCAGGCGCCGCTACATTCATCGAGCAGGTAAAGTCGCCGTACCGAGCGTGTCACGGTCCAGCGGCAACCATCTGCGCGCCGCCAGCTACCGGTCAGTGGGGCATAATATAATGGGTCGAGTTCTTCATCATCATTGGCGAACATCAGCGGCCCCGAAGCGTCCTCAAACGCTGCGCGGTCTGCGCTGCTGCTGATGTCCTGAACGAAACCATCCGCCCCGAGGCGAGTCGAAAAACGCCCGAACAATGTGCGCGCGGTGGGTCCGGTGCCGAACCGGATTCGGTAAAGGCCGGTGACCCTCCCACGCGCCGCCCTGATGCTTCGGAAATTAAGATCGATCGGCGCACCCGCTGGCAGGCGCTCCAAAAAACTCCTCAAATGACGCTCGATAGCGCCGCGCCCAGTGATAATGGTCGGGCGCTCGCTGTCATAGGCCTCTATATAGCGGGCGTCGGGCGCATAGGCTGCCGCTGCGGCCGCCGCATCGCGCGCGGCATAGGCGGCACGCAGTTGGGCAAAGGGCGCGCTCGCCGCGTCGTCCTGTGCCATTGCGCCGACTGGGGACAAGCAGAGTGCGAGCAGAAGTGCGAAGGCCGTGCGGCGTAGGGTCATCATAATCATAAGCTCACATTCTCCGTTATCGCCTGTAGCGCCGCCTCTGTCGCCGCGATCCAGCCGCCACCGACCACCCTCTCCCCGGCATAGAGCACCGCCGCCTGCCCCGGGGCAACGCCATATTCGGGCGTGTCGAAGTGCAAGCGATTGCCCTCCATCCGCGCCGCAACCGGTCGCGCCATCGAGCGCACCTTGACGGTGAGCGGCCCCGCCGTGTCTGCCAGCAGATTCATATCGACCAATTGGGCCGAAGCCACCGCCAGTGCGGCGCGCGGGCCCACCACGACGGCGCGCGTTGCCGCGTCGATGCGCACGACATAAAGCGGTTCTGGCTGGCCGCCAATCTCCAGCCCGCGTCGTTGCCCCACCGTGAAGTGCAATATGCCGCGATGCTGGCCCAGTTCGCGCCCGGCCAGATCGACTATTGCCCCGCCCAAATCAGAATCGGGGCGCACGCTGCGCACCACGCTGGCGTAATCGCCATCGGGAACAAAGCAAATGTCCTGGCTGTCGGGCTTGGCCGCCACCCCCAGCCCCAGATCGGCGGCGATGCGGCGCACCTCGGCCTTGGGCATCCCGCCCAAGGGGAAGCGCAGATAATCGAGTTGACCCTGCGTCGTGGCAAACAGAAAATAGCTCTGGTCGCGCGCCGGGTCATGCGCGCGGTGCATCTCCGCGCCCTTCGCACCCACCACGCGGCGGACATAATGGCCGGTCGCCAGGCAATCGCCGCCAAGGTCGCGGGCCATGGCCAGGAGGTCGGTGAACTTTGGCCCCATGTTACACCGCACGCACGGGATCGGGGTGCGCCCCGCCAGATAATCGTCGGCGAACTGTTCGACTACCGACTCTCGGAAAGCGCTCTCATGATCGACGACATGGTGGACAAAGCCAAGCCGCGCCGCGACCGCAGCGGCATCGCGGATGTCCTGCCCCGCACAGCACGCCCCCGCGCGTCTGGCTGCGTCGCCATGGTCATAAAGCCGTAGCGTGACGCCGATCGTCTCGGCACCGCTCGCCGCCGCGAGCGCGGCGACCACGCTCGAATCGACACCGCCCGACATGGCAACGACGATGCGGCGCGCGCGACGCGGCTCTGGCAATTGAAAAAGCGCGGGCATGACGCCGCCATAGCGCCGCACGCGCGCACACGAAAGCTTCACCTTCCCTAACGAGCGATGAAAGCCGGTTTTACCGGACCTTAGCCATGTCTGGCTTAGGGCGCAGATATGGAATTGATAAAACCCCAGACTGACAGCGATTCGGCCGTCACGCCGATGGAGCGCATCGGTTTCGATGTGATTCGCGCGATTGTGTCGGCGCGTGCGGCAAACAGCCCGACGGTTCAGGCGCTGGCGAAGCACGCCGCGTGGACCCATGGCACCGCCCCAGGTGCGGGCGTGAGCACGATCGACCTGCTCAATGGCCGCGGCGCAGCGGACGGAGCCGCCTCCGTCGGTGCCTTTTGCCCCGCTGCGCACGCGGTAGGGGAGTATCGATAAAATGATGCGTTACCCCGCCATTAACCAACGCGTTTCAACCTATCTTCAGTCGGGCCGCGTAAACATGCCTTCAACGACGAGCGCATCTCCCAGCGCCGTCCGATTGAGGTTCGCATGAAAGAAAATCAAGACATCCGTCCAGACCGCGTTATCGGCCCGCTTGGCGAATCGCTCACGCTCGACAGCCTGCCCCCGCCCGCGACGACCCGCTGGGTAGTGCGCCGCAAGGCCGAAGTGGTCGCGGCGGTGAGCGGCGGCCTGCTGAGCGTCGACGAGGCGTGCGAACGCTATTCGCTGACCCTCGAGGAGTTTGCCGGATGGCAGCGCGCCATCGACCGCGCCGGCATGCCGGGCCTGCGCGTCACGCGCATCCGCCAGTATCGCGACCTGTACGAGCGCCAGCAGCGATTCTGAACCCCTGTATCGCGCAAATAAAAACGCAATTTTCAACGGCCGATTCAGGATAAACTGAGTCGGCCGTTTGATTTTATGCTATGATTCCTGTGCGTTATGGCTTTTCCCTTGTCACCCGCGCTTTGCCATGGTCCCTTGTGCTCGGGTTGCCCCACGCGCTGGGCGAGCTTTGTATAAACCGCGTTTTGCGAGTCGTCAGATGTGCCATCTGACTTCAAAACGCTCTAGGAGGGACGCATATGAACTTCATTCTTGCCATCATCATCGGTGGCCTGATCGGCTGGGTCGCCAGCAAGGTGATGAACACCGACGCGCAACAAGGCGTATTTTTGAACATCATTGTCGGCGTCGTCGGCTCGATGCTCGGCAAATGGGTCGCCGCGCGCTTTTTCGGCATGGGCGGCATGGGCCTGCGCGATGGCATCGACATCCCGTCGATCCTCGTCGGGCTCGCGGGTGCAATCGTATTGCTCGGCGTCGTCAACCTGGTGCGGCGCGGCAGCGTTCGCTAAACGCTTCGACAGTTTGAGCCACCGGGGCGGCATGGCGGTGGCTGTGTCGCCCCGATGCGTTTGGCCGATGCGTTTGGTTACTAACTATCCTTGCCGGATATCCTGAAATGCCCCATATTGCGCGCCAGCAAAGCCCCTTGCGCCAGGTGATATATTAAGGTAACACAGTCGCATCTCCCCTCGGCGCTTGCGCGCGGGCCCCCATCGGCGTCCGCATGCGTGCGACGATATGCGAACAGGATTAAAGCCCATGAATTTCGAATCGGGAACGATCGCCCCCGCCGCCACTGCCCAGGATGATTGGGGGTTCGAAGCCGAACAGCGCAGGCAAAGCCGCCGCCGCTGGATCGTCATCGGCGCGGTCATTG
Organism: Sphingopyxis sp.; assembly: GCA_040080745.1. GTDB lineage: Bacteria > Pseudomonadota > Alphaproteobacteria > Sphingomonadales > Sphingomonadaceae > Sphingopyxis. The sequence goes on from JBEBHS010000002.1 coordinate 44,234, forward strand.
CCGCCTTGCTGTTGGCGATTTTTGCGTGGATGTCGCTGTCTGGTGGCGGCAGCGAGAACGCCAAGACCGGCGCTGCACCCGCCGAAAATGCCAAGGGCGGCCCTGCGGGCGGCGGCGGCGCGGACTCGATCCCGTCGGTGACGGTCATCACCCCGGGCCGCAGCCAGGTCGAGCGTGTCATCACCGCGACCGGCAGCCTGGCGGCGCGGCGCGAAATGCCGGTCGGTGTCGCGGGTGAAGGCGGGCAGATCGTCCGGGTGCTGGTCGAACCCGGCCAATGGGTGCGCGCCGGACAAGTGCTCGCCAGCGTCGATCGCAGCGTTCAGGTGCAGCAGATTGCGCAATTGGCGGCGCAAATCCGCGTATCCGAAGCCGATGCACGCCTCGCGCAGGCCGAACTTGACCGCGCCACCGCATTGTCGGCGCGCGGGTTCATCTCGACATCCGACCTCGATCGCAAGACCGCGACGCGCGATGCCGCCAATGCGCGGGTGCGCGTGGCCCGGGCGCAGCTGAATGAAAGTCGCGCACGCACCGGACGGCTCGACATCACCGCGCCCGCAGCGGGACTGGTGCTGACGCGCGGGGTCGAGCCTGGCCAGGTCGTCAGCGCGGGCAGCGGGGTGCTGTTCCGCATCGCGCGCGGCGGCGAGATGGAACTGCTGGCACAGCTTAGCGAGGGTGACCTGGCGTTATTGGGCGCGGGCGCGCGGGCAACCGTCACGCCGGTCGGCACGGCGCAAGCGTTCGCCGGACAGATATGGCAGGTCTCGCCGGTCATCGACCCACAGTCGCGCCAAGGAACGGCGCGGATAGAGCTCAGCTATTCGCCCGCGCTGCGCCCCGGGGGCTTTGCCGAAGCGCGGATCATCGCGGGGGCTTCGCTATCGCCGCTATTGCCCGAATCGGCGGTGCTGACCGATGAACAAGGCAGCTATGTCTATGTCATCGACCGCGACAACAAGGCACAGCGCCGCGCCGTTACCGTCGGGCAGGTATCCGATGCCGGAGCGTCGATCCTGTCGGGGATCGACGGCAGCGAGCGGATCGTGCTGAGCGCCGGTGCGTTCCTCAACCCCGGCGATGTCGTGCGACCGGTGCGGCCGGTGCGGCCGGCCAGCGCAGCGCCGCGGCCCGCCACCCCGCGGCCCGCCGCAACGCCTTCGTCCGCGCGCTGAACCGGGAGCCACGTCCATGAACTTCCGTAACATCTCCGCCTGGGCGATCCGCAACCCGATGGTGCCGATCGTGCTGTTCGTCGCGCTGACGCTGATGGGGATCATGAGCTTTGCCCGCATGCCGGTGACGCAGCAGCCCGACATCGATTTTCCGGCGGCGCTGGTGTTCATTTCACAGCCCGGCGCCGCGCCAACCGAGCTTGAAACGCAGGTAGCGCAAAAGGTCGAGGCCGCGATCCGCAACATCAACGGCGTCGATGAAATCAACTCGACGGTGCGCGAAGGCACCGCGCAGATGTTCATCCAGTTCGACATCGGCACCCCGATTGACCGCGCGGTCACCGATGTCCGCGATGCGATTTCGAATATCCGGTCCGATCTGCCCGACGGTATCCTGGAACCGCAGGTCCAGCGCATCGACACATCGGGCGACCCGATCGCCTATATCAGCGCCGAAGCGGTCGATATGAGCCTGGAGGAACTGAGCTGGTTCGTCGACAATATCGTCGCCAAGCGGCTACGCGGGCTTGAGGGCGTGGCGGCGGTCAGCCGCGGCGGCGGGGTGAGCCGCGAGATTCGCGTCATATTGGACCCGGCGCGAATGCAGTCGCTGGGTGTCAGCGCCGCACAGATCAACAACCAGTTGCGCCAGACCAATATCAACGCGGCGGGTGGCCGCGCCGAAATTGCCGGGTCCGAACAGTCGGTGCGGGTGCTGGGCAATGCACGCAGCGCGCACGAGCTGGGCGATACCCAGATATCGCTGGGCGGCGGGCGGACGATCAAGCTGTCCGATGTCGCCGACGTGCGCGACATGTTCGCCGAACAGCGCGATTATTCGGTGATGAACGGGCGGCCGGTGCTGAGTTTCAGCATCACCCGCGCCAAGGGGGCGTCGGACGTCGATGCCTATGCGCTGGTCAATGAGGAGCTGGACAGACTGCGCGCAGAAAACCCCAAGGTCACGTTCCGCGAGCTGTTTTCGAGCGTCGGCTATACCGAGAGCGAATATCACAGTTCGATGTTCGCGATGCTTGAGGGCGCGGTGCTGGCGGTAATGATCGTGTTCCTGTTCCTGCGCGACTGGCGCGCGACGATCATCTCGGCGCTGGCGATCCCGTTGTCGGCGATCCCCGCCTTCTGGTTCATGGAGCTGATGGGCTTTACGCTCAACCAGATCAGCCTGCTCGCGCTCAGCCTGGTCGCGGGCGTGCTGGTCGATGACGCGATCGTCGAGATCGAGAATATCGTCCGCCACATGCGGATGGGCAAGAGCGCCTATCAGGCGTCGATCGACGCGGCGGACGAGATCGGCCTCGCGGTGCTCGCCACCACCATGGCGATCGTCGCGGTGTTCCTGCCGGTCGGGATCATGCCCGGGGTGTCGGGGCAGTTTTTCAAAAACTTTGGCCTGACGGTGGTGGTCGCGGTGCTGATGAGCCTGGCGGTCGCGCGGCTGATTACCCCGATGGTCGCCGCCTATTTCCTGAAAGCCGAGGGTGTCAAACCGCATGCCGAGGGGCTGTGGGTCAAGGTGTATCTGCGCTGGTTAGAGTGGACGCTCAAAAACCGCTGGAAAACGATGCTGGCGGGGCTTGGCGCGTTGCTGCTGACCTGGGGCAGTTTTGCAATGCTCGATTTTACCTTCCAGCCCGATCTCGATACCGATTTCAGTCAGATCAGGATCGAAATGACCCCCGGAACGACGCTTAACCAGACGGCGTTGGTGACGCGACGCATTCAGGAGCAAGTGACCGCGCAGCAGCGCGATACGGTCGAGGCGGCCTTTGCCGATATCAATCCGGCACGCGCCGACATTTTCCTAACGCTGCGCAAAGACCGCGCGATGACCAGCATCGAGTTTGAAAATCAATGGGGGCCGCGCCTTGCTGCGGTGGCCGACGCGCGCGCCAGCTTTGCCTCGCAGAACGGCGGGTTTTCGGGCCGCGACATCACGATCACGCTGGGCGGGAGCGACCCGGTCGCGCTGATCCAGACCGCCAACCAGCTGGTTGCCGAAATGCGCGGCATCCCCGAACTGGTGGCCCCGCGCGTCAATGGCGATCTGGTCCGCCCCGAAATCACCATCACGCCCAGGATGGACCTGGCCGCATCGATGGGGGTGACGACCGCTGCGCTGTCGCAGACCATCCGCCTCGCCACGCTCGGTGACATCGACCAGAACAGCGCCAAGTTCAGCCTGTCCGACCGCCAGATACCGATCCGCGTATCGTTGAGCGAGGCGGCGCGGCGCGACCTTTCGACCATCGAGAACCTGCCCGTGCCGACGACATCGGGGGGCAGCGTGCCGCTCAAGACCGTGGCGGCGATCAGCTTCGGCTCCGGCCCGACCACGATCCAGCGGACCAACCAGAACCGCCGGTTAAGCATCGGCGCCGACCTCGCCACCGATCCGGCAACCGGCCAGCCTTATGTTTCGGGCGAGGCGCAGGCCAAGATCGATGCACTGCCGACGCTCGAAAATCTCCCGCTTGGGGTCACGCGGCTGACGCTGGGCGAAAGCAAATGGCAGCAGGAAATGATCACCAATTTCCTGATCGCGGTGCTTTCGGGGATCTTGCTGGTGTTCGCGGTGCTGGTGCTGCTCTATCACCGCATCTTGCCGCCGCTGGTCAATATGGGCTCGCTGATGCTCGCGCCGCTCGGTGCGGGCCTTGGGCTGCTGATCGCGGGCATGCCGCTGTCGATGCCGGTGCTGATCGGGATATTGATGCTGTTCGGGATCGTCGCCAAAAACTCGATTCTGGTCGTCGATTTCGCGCTCGAGGAAATGAACAAGGGCATCGACAAATACGAAGCCATCCTTGATGCCGGGCGCAAACGCGCGCAGCCGATCGTGATGACCACGGTGGCGATGGTCGCGGGCATGGTGCCGACCGCGCTGGCGCTGTCGGGCGACGGGGCGTGGCGGCAACCGATGGGGGTTACCGTGATCGGCGGGCTGATCGTCTCGACGGTGCTCACCTTGTTGATCGTGCCGGCGGGGTTCAGTCTGGCGGTCGGGGCTGAGCAGCGGTTCGGCCCGTGGCTGCGCCGCAAGCTGCTGACGTATAAACCCGGTGACGAAGGACTGAGCCACGCGCCGCAACCAGCGGAATAGTCAGGCGAAGATTTCCTCGACCTGTGCGGCTTGTGGCTTTGAGCGCGCGGCGATGAGGCAGCCGCTGACGATCAGCACCGCGCCGCCAATCACGGGCCAGGTCAGCGGCTCGGCAAAAAAGGCCCAACCGCACAGCGCGGCCCAGATGAAGGCGGTATATTCAACGGGAATCAGCACCTGCGCCTCCGCCCGCGCATAGGCCCAGGACAGCAAGTGCAGCGATGCAACCGCGAGCAGCGCCGACACGATAATCAGCGGCCACTGGTCATATGGTGGAACCACCGCTGCCCAGGGCGCGGCGATGCCCAGCGTCACCAGGATCGTCAGCGTCTGGAAAAACGCAATCTCGGCGGGCTTGGCGAGCTGCGCCTGCTGCCGCGCCAGCACAAGGTTATAGGCAAACAGCACCGCTGAACCGAGCACCGCCGCCACCCCCCACCACAGATTTTCACCGATGTGCGCATCGCCCAACCGCCCCGCCATGATGACGCCGACCCCGGCAAGCCCGAGCAGCGAGGCGATGATGGTCGCGCGGCTTATCCGCTCTCCCAGCATCACCGCCGCAAGATAGAGCGCGATCAGCGGCGCGATGAACGACAGCGCAATCGCTTCGGCCAGCGGCAGGATCGTCACGCTCCAGAAAAACAGCAGCGCCATGCCTGCGACAATCACCCCGCGCCAGATGTGCAGGCGCAGCACCGCCGCGTCGGGCCAACCGCTGCGTGCGACGGCATAGGCTCCGCCGCTCACCGCCACCCCCACAACGTTGCGCCACAACAGCGCGTTATAGGCACCGATGGCGAGCGCGATCCCCTTCATCGCCGCATCCATCAGCGAGAATAGCGCTACCCCGGCGCAGGCGGCAAGCAGGGCGGCAAAGACATGCGAACGCGGAGAGGACATGGCGGTTATTTCAGCTCGACTATTTTGGCGCGGTTAGTTTGGCGCGGTTAGTTTGGCGATGATGGCCGCCATATGCGCGTTGAGCGGTGCGAGCGAGGGACGCGCGTTGATCGCACCGAGCCAGCGCGCAAGGTTAGGGTGCGCGCGCGCATCGACGCTGCCGCCGGCATGGGCGATATTACCGAACATCATCGCCACCGAAATATCGGCCAGCGTGAGCGCATCGCCGACGAAATAGTCGCGCCCCGCCAGCCGCGCATCGATCCAGCTCATCAGCTTCGGCAGTTCGTCGCGCTGCGCGGCATCGGCCGCCGCCAGGTCGCCCTCGCGCCCCAGAAAATGCGGCGCGACGATGCGGTTGAAGAACATCTTGCCCCCGGTCGCCATCAAGATCGTATCGGCGAACTCGTCGATCCAGATACATTCGCCGCGCGCCCGCGGATCTGCGGGGATCAGCGGATGGTCGGGGTATTTGGCGTCGAGATAGGCGCAGATCGCGCTCGAATCCGCCAGCACATAATCGCTGCCATCCGCGTTCGCCCCGGGGTCGCGGAACGCAGGCATTTTGCCAAACGGGCTGGCCTCGACAAATTCGGGGTCATCCGAGCGTATCCCGACGCTGCGATTCTCGACCACCAGTCCTTTTTCGGCTGCGAACATCATGACCTTGCGGACGAACGGCGACAATATGGCTCCATAAACGATCATGATTTGCTCCTCATTTTGATTGGCCGTCACGCTAACTATCTCGCCTCGCTTTGCAAGGTGCCATTGCTCCGCTGCGCTTCCGCCGCTAACGCCTGTCCCCATGTTACGACGCCTTTATGACTGGGTGATGGCCAAGGCCACGCACCCCCACGCGACCCGCTGGCTGTTCCTGTTTTCCTTTGTCGAAAGCTCGTTCTTTCCGATCCCGCCGCACCCGCTGCTCGGCCTGATGTGCCTGGCGCACCCGCACCGCGCGCTGCGCTATGGCGTGATTTGCACGGTGGCATCGGTGCTCGGCGGATTGTTTGGCTATGCCATCGGCTATTTCGCTTATGAAACAATTGGCATAGCAATGCTGAAAGCGCTGGGCCTGTGGGACAGCTTTCCCCAAGCCGCCTGTTATTTGCGCGAATATGGCGCAGAAATCATCCTGATCAAGGGCGCAACCCCGATCCCGTTCAAACTGCTGACGCTGACCGCCGGTTTCATCCAGATGAACCTGTTCACCTTCGTCTGGGCCAGTGTGCTGTCGCGCTCGTTCCAGTTCATGGCTGTCGGCCTGCTGTTCTGGAAATTCGGGGCGCCGATCAAGGCGATGATCGACAAATATCTGGGGTGGGCGGTCTCGGCATTTCTGCTCCTGGTGGTCGGTGGTTTTGTCGCGGCGTCGCTGCTCTCGGGCAATGGCAAGAGCGATACGTGCAGCGGAGCGACGCTGAACGCCGCGCCATGAATGCCGCGCGCCTCGCCCGCACGCCCCGCTGGGCCGCACTGATTGCGGGGCTGGCCAGCGCAACCGGATTTGCGCCGCTTGGCGCTTGGCCGGTGACGTTGATCGCGCTTGCGGTGCTGATGCACTTGGTTGCGGGGGCCGCAACTGCGCGCCGCGCCTTCCTGCTCGGTTGGTTGTTCGGGCTGGGGCATTTCACGCTTTCGCTGCACTGGATTGCGACCGCCTTCACCTTTCAAGCGGCGATGCCGCCGATCCTCGGCTGGGTCGCGGTGCCGCTCATCGCGCTCTACCTCGCGCTCTATCCGGCACTGGCCTGCGCTGCGGCGTGGTGGGTTTTTTCTCTCCCTCTCCCCTTCAGGGGAGAGGGTCGGGGAGAGGGGGCGTTTTCAACTGATGCGGCCTATCGAGCCCCCCCCTCCCAACCCTCCCCCCTGAAGGGGAGAGGGCCTAGTGCGGCATTCACCCTGTTGTTCGCCGCCGCGTGGATCGTGACCGAATGGCTGCGCAGCTGGCTGTTCACCGGCTTTGCATGGAATCCGCTCAGCGCGATTGCACCATGGGCCGCCCATCCTGCCACTTTGATCGGTAGCTATGGCCAGTCGGGGTTGGTGGTGCTGGCGGCGGGTGTCTTGCTGTTGATGGTCCGGCGGGAATGGCGCTGGGCGGCTGGCCTCTCTCTGGCGATAACGGTCACATGCAGCAGTGCCTGGTTGACCGTTGCTGGCGATAGCGTGGTGGCGCATATCAATCAAAAGGCCCCCGGCGCACACCTCACCGCCATCACCATCGTCCAGCCGAATATCGGACAGGGCGACAAGTGGGATTTGACGCAGCGCAACGCCAATTTCCGCCGCCTTGCCGCGCTCAGTCGCCCGCAAAACCCCGTGACGCCACGCCTCCTCCTCTGGCCCGAAGCGGCGGTGCCCGACTATCTTGAGGACGCCACGCCGGCCGATTGGGCTATCGAGGAGCCGGCCGCTGTGCGCGCACGCCTGGCCGCGCTGCTCGGCCCCGATGATCTGTTGCTCACCGGCGCGGTGCGGCTGGAGGCGAATCGCAATCGCACAGACATCGCTGGCGCACGCAACGCAGTTTTCACGCTCAACGCGCGTGGGCAATTGGGCCCGCGTTATGACAAGGCGCATCTGGTGCCCTACGGCGAATATCTGCCGATGCGGAGCATTCTGGAGCCGCTCGGCCTGTCGCGGCTGGCGCCCGGCGCGGTCGATTTCTGGCCGGGACAGGGGCCGCGCAGCATCGATCTTGGCCGCTTTGGCAAGGTCGGTATTCAAATCTGCTACGAGATTATCTTTTCGGGTCAAGTGGTTGACCGCAACAACCGCCCCGCCTTCATTTTCAATCCGTCGAACGACGCATGGTTCGGAAGCTGGGGCCCGCCGCAGCATCTGGCACAGGCGCGGCTGCGCGCTATCGAGGAAGGGCTGCCCGTGGTGCGCGCGACGCCGACCGGTATCAGCGCGATCATCGACGCCGATGGCCGCATCGTCGAGGCGCTGCCCATGCACGTCGCGGGGCGGATCGACGCCCGCTTGCCGCCACCGCACGCGCCGACATTGTTCGCACGCCATGGCAATGCTTTGCCATTGGCGTTCGCAGTTTTTCTTGGCCTGCTGGGCGTTGCCTTTGGTCGCGCGCGCCGCTAAAGGCGACCGCACATAAACTTTGCTTTATATGAGTTGAGAGCTTCACACCCATGCGCACATCGTATCTTTTCACCTCGGAAAGCGTTTCCGAAGGCCATCCGGACAAGGTCAGCGACCAGATTTCCGACTCGATCGTCGATCTGTTCCTGTCGAAAGACCCCGAGGCGCGGATCGCCTGCGAAACGCTGACCACCACGCAACTCGTCGTTCTGGCCGGCGAAATCCGCTGCAAGGGCGTGTATGAGAATGGCGCATGGGCCGACGGCGCGCTGGAGGAGATAGAGGCGACGGTGCGCAACACGGTGCGCGAGATCGGTTATGAACAGGACGGTTTCCATTGGGAGAGCTTGCGATTCTATAACCAGCTCCACGGCCAGTCGGCGCATATCGCGCAGGGTGTCGATGCGGGCAGCAACAAGGATGAAGGCGCGGGCGACCAGGGGATCATGTTCGGTTATGCCACCGACGAAACCCCCGATCTGATGCCCGCGACGCTCTATTATGCCCACAAAATCCTCGAACGGATGGCGGCGGACCGACACTCGGGCACCGCGCGCTTCCTCGAACCCGATGCCAAGAGCCAGGTGACGCTGCGTTACGAGGGCAGCGTTCCGGTCGCCGCGACCGCGATCGTCGTTTCGACCCAACATGCCAAGGGCTATGACGAGGGCGCGAACGAGGCGACCTTGCACGCCTATGTCCGCGGGGTCATCGCCGATGTCCTGCCCGCAAACCTGCTGCGCGAAACAGAATATCACATCAACCCCACGGGGAGTTTCGAGATCGGCGGGCCGGACGGCGACGCTGGCCTGACGGGGCGCAAGATCATCGTCGACACCTATGGCGGCGCGGCCCCGCACGGCGGCGGCGCGTTCAGCGGCAAAGACCCGACCAAGGTCGACCGCTCAGCCGCTTATATCACCCGCTATCTGGCGAAAAATGTCGTCGCGGCGGGGCTGGCCACGCGCTGCACCATCCAGATCGCTTATGCCATCGGCGTTTCCAAGCCATTGTCACTCTATGTCGATACGCACGAAACTGGAACGGTCGGCGACGACGCCATCGAAGCCGCGATCATGGGAATATCGCGTCTGGGCGGGCTGACCCCGCGCGCTATCCGCACGCATTTGGGGCTCAACAAACCGATCTATCGCAAGACCGCAGCCTATGGCCATTTCGGTCAGGCGGCGGACGGCGACTATTTCCCGTGGGAACGGCTTGACCTGGTCGATGACCTGAAGGCGGCGCTGGGCTAACCGCCGCGCTCAAGCCACCTTGCGCATCACGCACAGGCCGTCCTGCATATCGGCCGTAACAGCGGCATTACGCCCGCGCGCCTTGGCCTGATAAACCGCCATGTCGGCGCGGCGGAGCACTTCGCGCAAATCCCCGTTTTCGATGCGGTGTGCCACCCCGACGCTGGCGGTCAAACGTAACGCGCCAAGCGGATGCGGCCAGCGGATAGCGGCAATCGCCTCGCGCACCGCCATCGCCAGCATCGCGGCGGCAGGCACGCTATGGGCATGGATCAACGCGGCAAACTCCTCGCCGCCAATCCGTGCGACATCAGCCACTCCGCCCAGCTTGGCTTGCAGTTCACTCGCAACCGTTTTCAGCACTTCGTCGCCAACCGCATGGCCATGGCGATCATTGATATGTTTGAACTTGTCGAGATCGACCATGAGGATGGCACCATAGTTGCGCGTCCCCGCCCTATCCTGCTCTATCCAGCGGTCAAAGGCGCGGCGGTTGCCTATGCCCGTCAGCGGGTCGATGCTGCTTTCCGCATGATGTTTGGCAACAATGTCCATCCCCGTCGCCAGCATGATCGCGAGCGCGGTCAAAATCCCCAGCACCGCGATGACGAGGTAGAATATCACAAGATATTGCGACCAGCCATAAACGCTGCCTATTTCGCGGCTCTGATTCAACGAGAAAAACACCGCTATCCTGATTGGATAGGTGATGACGGCGGCGCTGAGCAAGACAAACAGTGCATTGTCGATCGCCTGCCGCTTGGCGCGCCACAGCCCGGGCAGTGCCAGCATGATGAGGATCGGCACCGACACATTCATCAGCAATATCCGCCAGATATAGTCGGGCGTGAAGGTCAGGAGATAGAAAAGCGCGGGAACGAACAGGGCTGTCCACACCAGCAACGGGCCGCGCGGAAAGCGCAAATCGTGCCGCACCAGTATCGCGCTCAGCAAGCAATACATCGTCGCCCAATGCGCTGGCAGCGATAGCGCCCCCAGCCCAAGGGGCAGAAACTCGCGCTGCGTATCGACGATGCTGCCGAAACTGGCGAAGGCAAAGCCCGCCGCCGCCCAGCGCGCATTTCTCGTCCCCGCCGGATGCCAGCCAACCACCGCAAAAGCTGCGGCAAACAGCGCGAACAGCGCCGGAACGACCCAGAAAAAGGCGGCAGCAGTGAGCATCGCCGCTTACCCTAGCACCGAGCACCCAATAAAGGGTTAAGGTGGTGCAAACCGCAAATCTATTTCCAGCTCGCCAATATCGCGCCTGCAACCACGTGGGTGACAAGCATATACGCGCTATCGATCAACGGGGCATAGCAGTCACCAACGCCGTAAACCCAGTCATAGCCGACACCCGGTATGGCCGAGGCAAAGGCGACCATCGCGCCCCATTTAATGCCGGTGACAAGCCCGCAAACGTTGGCCCAACTGAACAACACACCCAAGAATGCGGCGGTCATCAGTGGCATGACAACGCCATAAGCCATGCGGCTATCACCGACCGCATCGTGTGCCGCCTGGGTAATCCCATCCGACGCCATATAGCGGACGGGGTCGATCAACAGACCATAGGTCAAAAAACCGAGAGCATAAATAGCCACCGCCGCCAGCAATACTGCCAGCACATTCACCCCTGCTACACGCATTGTCTCTCTCCCTCAAAAACGCGCTGGAATACTGGCATGAAAGTCAGGCGTTGGCAAATATCGCGCAGCCGGTTATGCGCGCCACCATGTCCGACCCCGTCACCATCAACCGCCTCTATGGCCGATCAAAGGGCAAAGCTCTGCGCGCCAGCCAGGCGGCATTGGTCGCCGAGCTGTTACCGCAGATCGCGGTGCCGCTCGATGGCGAAGTCACGGCGCAAACGCTGTTCGGGGGTGACCGCCCGCTGCATTTCGAGATCGGCTTTGGCGGCGGCGAGCATATGGCGGCGCGCGCCGACCTGCTGCCCGATCATGGCTTTATCGGCTGCGAACCCTTCCTCAACGGGCTCGCGCAGGCGCTGACCCATGTGGCGGGCGATGCGGCCAAGCCCGGCCTGCCGAATGTCCGCATTCATCATGGCGATGCGCTCGATGTGCTGCGCCGCATCCCCGATGGCGCGCTCGCCATGGCCTATCTGCTCCACCCCGACCCGTGGCCCAAGGCGCGCCACGCCAAGCGGCGGATGATGAACGATGGCCCGATCGACCTGATCGCCGCCAAGCTCAAATCGGGCGGCGAGTTTCGCTTTGGCACCGACCATCCCGTCTATGTCGCGCACGCGATGATGGTGATGCGCCGCCACCGCCACCAGTTCAGCTGGCTAGCGAACAGCGCCGAAGACTTCCTCAAGCGACCCGCTGGGTGGGGCGAAACCCGCTATGAAGCCAAGGCGCGCCTCCAAGGGCATGAGGTCTGGTATTTTCGTTATCGGCGGTTATGAATGGGCACATGATACGCGCCCTATGCACAGCCTTGCTGCTCGCCCTGCTCTCCGCCACTGCCTCGGCACAGCAACGCACGCTCGATGTTCCCGCGACGGCGCGCTGGCAGCACGCGCGCAGCCAGGTGATTTTGCCACGGGCCATTGGCGAATTGCCCAGATCGGCGATTATCGAAAATATCGCGCCTGAACTCGATGTCATGACGCATTATGAAGATGCCAATACACGCATCACGGTCTTTCTATTTCGCCCGCGCTGGGCCAATGTTGCGATGTGGTTTGAACGCGCCGAGGCCGGTATGCGCAGTAACACGATGTTCGGCACGACAACACCGCTGGCGGACGGGCCAACGATGTTTGCGCGTCCCGGCGGCAGTGTTTTGAGCGGGATGCGGCGCACCTATAGTGCCACAGGCGAATATCAAACGACCTCCATCGCGGTCATGCCGGTTGGCATCTGGCTGGTGAAGGTCCGCATCAGCTCCAAGACGCTTGACCCTGCTGCCGTCGACACATTGATGACCTCCGCATTGGCGGGCATTGCCGTGCCCGCCACGCTCGCCGACGGTGCACCTGTCGCCGAGATCGCTGCATGTGCCGAACCAATGCGCTGGCGTCGGGCGCGGATCATTCGCCCGACAATGGGAAGCGTTTTGATGAGCTCTGTCATTGCCATGGCTGTCAATTCTCCCGAATCGGTCGAAGCAGAGGGCGCAGAGGATAGAGGGACCGTCAGGCAAAACCTGTGCCGCGAACCCGGTAACCATGCGGCCTATACCGTCTATCGCGACCTCGATGTCGCCAATGCCTATCAGATGGCCGTCGGCGATGCCGGGGCGGCGGTGACCGTCGGCCGCATGGCGAGTGCTTTGCTTGGTGGGGACAATGTCGATGTCATGATGTCTCTGCATAACCAATCGTTGATATATCCATCATTCAACCGATTACCTGCACCACAGCAAGTTTATGAGATGGTCACCACGACCCAACCCGCCTCGTCCGCGACCAGTGATCCTGACATCCCGCCCGCTGCGGGCGAGCAACCGCAAACAACCATCACTCTGCCGTCAAACTAGGTCCGGAACACCCTCCATGAAACATACATTCTTTGCCTTGCTGCTCGCCCTCACACCCACCCCTGCGCTGGCCGAGCGGCCAATCGAGCAATTCGCCGCCGCGCCGTTGATTGCCGATCCGGTGATGTCGCCATCGGGCGCAAAAATGGCGATGATCCTCAACGTCGATGGCACGCAGATGCTGGGTGTGCGCAATATCGTCGGCGCAGCGGCCGCACCGGTGTTGATCAACACCAATGGCAACGAAGTGCATTGGGTCATATGGGTCAACGAGGATTGGCTGGTCGTCGGGGTCGGGCACAAAGAAACCGTCCTGGGCAATGAACGCTATTACACCTCGACATTGGCGATCAGCGCCGATGGTCGCCGTAACAGAGTGCTCGAATCAAGTTCGAGCGTCATCTGGGTTGCCCGCGACGGCAGCGCGCGCATCCTGCTGTCCTTTGCGGGTGCCCGTGGCGGAAATATCGTGCACGGCGGCATCGTCGCCGCAGAAGCGGACGAGATTGATCTGGAAAGCGGCAACCGCCGTGTCATCGCCCGCCCGGTGCGCGGGGTGTGGAACTGGTATGCCGATGCGCAGGGCAATGTCCGCGCCGGGGTCGGCATTCGCAATGACCACCACATCCTTGTCTATCGCGCCAGTAATGGTGATATGTTCCGCGAGGTTGAGCGCACCAACGCGCGGGAACGTGAATATGTTCTGGTCCCGATATTCTTTTCAGCCGATGGCCGTAGTGCCACCGTCTTTGCCGATCCCGATGGCTATGACGCCGTCTATAATTTTGACCTGACGACATTCGAACTGGGGGAGCGGGTTTTTGGTGTGCCGGGTTATGATGTTAGCGGCGTCATCGACAGTGCGGAAGGAACCAGCCTGGCCGGGGTCAGCTATACCGATCAACGCGCGCATATGCACTGGCTCGACCCGCGCCTCGCGGGCATTCAATCGGCGCTCGACGCATCGGTGCCGGGCCGCAGCGCGACATTGGTGTCGATGAATGCCGACCGGACAAAATTCATCGTCCGCGTGGCCAGCGCCAGCAACTTGGGGGCTTATTATTACCTCGACAGCGCGGCCGATGGCAATTTGCGGATGATCGGCCGGGTCAATGAAGCGCTGGGCCGCACACCGCTCGCCCCCGTGCGGACCATCCACTATCGCGCGCGCGACGGGGTGGAGATTGAGGCGGTGCTGACACTGCCAGCGGGCCGCGAGGCACGCGGTTTGCCGTTGATCATGCTGCCCCACGGCGGGCCGTTCGCGCGCGATTCCGAGGAATGGGACTGGTGGGCGCAATTCCTTGCCGACCGTGGCTATGCGGTGTTGCAGCCCAATTATCGCGGCTCGTCGGGCTATGGCCTCGCCTTTTCGCGCCGCAGCGAGGGGCAATGGGGGCTGGCGATGCAGGACGACCTCGACGATGGTGTCGCCTGGGCGGTTGAACAGGGGATTGCCGCGCGTGGCCGCGCGTGCATCGTCGGCGGATCCTATGGCGGCTATGCCGCGATGCGCGCGGCCCAGCGTGGCGGCGGGATATACCGCTGCGCCATATCCTATGCCGGGGTGTCCGACCTGGCGGCGATGCTGCGCTATGACCGCTATTTCCTATCCGAAGTTGGTGAAAGCCTGCAACGCGAAGAAATACCCAATGTCGGCGATGTGTCACCGATCCGCCATGCCGAAGCCTTCTCGATGCCGATCCTGTTGATGCACGGCGCAAAGGATTTGCGCGTTCCGGTCGATCAATCGCGCAGCATGGCGTCGGCGCTGCGCGGTGCGGGGCGGCAGGTGCGCTATGTCGAACAGCGCGAGGGCGACCATCATTTCACCCGCCAAGAGGACCGCCTGCAATTCTTAAGCGAGATGGAGAGCTTCCTCGACGCGCATAACCCGGCGGACCCGGCACCTGCCTCCGCCCCAGTAGCGCCATAAAAGTGGGGCAGGCCGCGTGTGCGACCCGCCCCTTAGGTGGTGAGGTCAGTAGTTCTTAGTTGCCCGCGGGCGCAGCATTGGTATCGGCAATCTGGCGCGGATCGGTGCTACGCACTTCGGCGACGCCAAGAATGCGCAGAGCCGAGCGATATTGCCGTGCGGCTTCGCCTTCGGCGCGGACGGCGCACAGATTGCGGCCATTGACGATCAGGCGCTGGACGCGCTGCACCGCAGCAGCGTCGCTCGAGGCTGCAACCGCCGCGCGGACCTGTGCCGGCAATTCGGTGCAGCGATAATCGCCCGAGGGGGCCTGTGCGTGCGCCAACGTCGGCATTGCGAAAAATGCGATCGGAGCCAGCGCGAACGAAGCCGTAGTGAGGAGAGCCGAGAGGCTGAAGTTTTTCATGGGAGAGATCCTTTGTTTTCCGGAACGATTTTTTCGTTTCCTTATGCAACTTAAATAGCCACACTTCCCTTTGGCGATAATCCATTATAATGTGGAAAGACTATGAAGCAGGATTACATAAAACTCGGCGGGCAGCTCGACGGGGTCGAAGCGTTTTTGCGGGTGGCCGAGCATCGCAGCTTTTCCGCCGCCGCGCGCGACCTTGGCGTTTCGCCATCGGCGATAAGCCAGACCATCCGCACGCTGGAGGAACGCGTCGGCGCGCCGCTGTTCATGCGCACCACCCGCAGCGTTGGCCTGACGCAGGCGGGCGAGGTGTTTCTGGCACAAGCCGGCCCGGCGATGGAAAGCTTAGGTGCCGCGTTTGACTCAGCGCATATGCTGGGCGAGCGGCCGGCCGGATTGCTGCGGCTCAACCTGCCACGCGCCGCGATACCACATGTTATCGAACCGATATTGGGCGGATTTTGCGCCGCTTATCCCGATATCGAGATTGAGATTTACGGCGAGGACGAGATGATCGACCTCGCCGAATCGGGGTTTGATGCGGGGATCAGGCTCGGCGAATCGCTGCGGCCCGATATGGTGGCGATGCGCGTTTCGGCGCCGTTTCAACTGCTGATCGCCGGCTCGCCAAGCTATTTCGAAGCGCACGGCCACCCGCAAATCCCGTCCGACCTGCGCGCGCACAAATGCATCCGCTGGCGCGGGCCATCCGGCCTGTCCGATCATTGGACGCTGATCGATGGCGGACGGTCGATAGAGGTAGCGGTCAGCGGGCCGATGATTTCCAACAGCAATGTGGCTATCCGATCGGCTGCGCTGATCGGGCTGGGGCTGATCTACACCGCCGAACCGGTGCTGGCCGACGCGCTGGCCAATGGGCGGTTGGTGCAGACATTGGCCGACCATACCCCAAAAAGCGACGGGCTGTTCCTCTATTACCCCAGCCGCCGCCAGGTGATGCCCAAATTGCGCGCCTTCATCGATTATGTCCGCGACCACGGCCCGCGACCCTAGGCCCGCGCCCCTAAGGTCTGCACAAAGCACAGCTTTAGGGCAGCTTAGCGATTGCCGCTAGGCGGCTATGCAAAGTCGCGGCATAAGGGCGCATCTTAGCGACGGATGCACAGCATGATTGACCTCACCACATTCGACGTTGCGGCCATCATCCCGTTCATAATGGTCGGCTTTGCCGCGCAACTGGTCGATGGTGCGCTCGGCATGGCGTTCGGGGTCATCACCTCGACGCTGCTGGTCGGGGTGCTCGGCATCCCGCCAGCACAGGCCAGCGCCAAGACCCATCTGGTCGAAGTGTTCACCACCGGGGTTTCGGGTGTCAATCATCTGCTCCACAAAAATATCGACGCCCGGCTGTTTTTCCGCCTGCTCATTCCCGGGGTGATCGGCGGCGTGCTGGGGGCCTATGCGCTCACCAACATCGACGGGGCGGTGGTCAAACCCTATGTCCTCGCTTATCTGGCGAGCATTGGCCTGTGGCTGTTGTGGCGCGGGCTCGACCATAATCCGCATATCAAGGACCCCAAAATCGTCGCGCCTTTGGGGATAGTGGGCGGGTTCCTCGATGCCGCGGGCGGCGGTGGCTGGGGCCCGGTGGTCACCTCAAACCTGCTGATCCAGGGGGCCGAGCCGCGCAAGGTGATCGGCACCGTCAACAGCGTCGAGTTTTTCCTCACCCTCACCATTTCGGCGACATTCATCTGGAACCTGGGGTTGAACCAGTTCAGCACCGCCGTTGTCGGCCTGTTGATCGGCGGGGTCGCCGCCGCACCGATGGGCGCGATATTGGCCAAGCGCGTGCCCGCACAAGCGCTGCTGATCATGGTCGGCGTCGTGCTGACCATCACCAGCTGCTACGGCATCTACCGCGCGATCAGCTAAGCCGCCTCGTCGATTTTTTCGACCCAAGCGGGATAAAATACCGGCTCGCGCGATGACCAGCCAGGCGCGGTCGCTGCGCTTTCGGCGATAGAGGTGAGCAGCAGCTTGCGTTTATCGGGGTGGAGATGCGGCAAGGTCGCCGCCGCGCAAAAGGCTCCGGGCAGCCATGGCCGCGCGGCAGCGCCCAGCAAACGTTCGTACAAGAACCGATAGGCCGCAAAATTGGGCAGGCGGTCTTGCGCCAGATCGAACGCGGCGAGTGTCACCAGCACGCCCATAAACTGGCCGATACCCTCGAGCCCGCTATCGTCGGGGATGGCGCTGCGCACTTCGGTCATCCGCGCATAGACGCGCTGCTGCACGCGGATCCCGGCCTCTTCGACGCAATCACGCGACCACAGCGCAATCGCGTCGTCACGCCGCAAACCGACATCGAGCGAGCGGCGGATATAGCGCTGCGTGCTCGCCGGAAACCCCGCAAACTCGCGCATTTCGGCGATGGCCAGGTCGCCCTGCGGGCGCTGATAGCGGATCGTCATGCCGTCATTCCCTTCGGGTCTGCACATTACACACGCACACATTGCACCCAACTGGTTGCCAGTTGCTTAACCACAGCGATATTTGCCCTTGAGGCCACAGCACGCTATCGGGGGGCATGACCCAATCCCAACCTGTCATTGCGGCCACCGGCCTGTTCACTCCGCGCGATTCCATTTCAAACGCCGAACTGGTGGAGAGTTTCAACGCTTATGCTGCTGCGCATAATGCCGACCATGCGAGCGCCATAGCAGCGGGCACCATGGCGGCAATCGAGGGAAGCTCGCCTGAGTTTATCGAAAAAGCGAGCGGCATCCTGTCGCGTCATGTGATGGACAAGGGCGGCGTGCTCGACCCCGCGATCATGCGCCCGCGCGCGCTGGAACGCCCCAACGATCAGTTATCGGTGATGGCCGAGATTGGCGTAGCGGCGGCGCGCGATGCGCTGGGCCGCGCGGGGCGCGAGGCGGCGGACGTTGATGCGGTGCTGTGCGCCGCGTCGAGCACCCAGCGCCCCTACCCCGCCATCGCGGTCGAGATACAGGACGCGCTGGGCATCAGCGGTTTCGGCTTTGACATGAATGTCGCTTGCTCCTCCGCCACATTCGGCATCCAGATGGCGGCCGATTTCATCCGCGCGGGCAACGCCAAAAGCGTGCTGGTGGTCAGCCCTGAGATCACCTCTGGCCACCTCAACTGGCGCGACCGCGACAGCCATTTCATCTTTGGCGATGTCGCCACCGCGGTGCTGGTCGAGGCAGCGGAGATCGCGCCGCCGCAGCATTGGGCGATCCTTGGCACTAAGCTCAAGACGCAATTCTCGAACAATATCCGTAACAATTTCGGCTTCCTCAACCGCACCGATCCCGATCATATGGGCGATGCTGACAAGCTGTTCGTGCAGGAAGGCCGTAAGGTTTTCCGCGAAGTGGTGCCGATGGTATCGGCGATGATCGGCGCGGAATTGGCCAGACTTGGCCTTGGCGGCGCGGACATGCGGCGCATCTGGTTGCACCAGGCCAACGCCAATATGAACCGCCTGATCGCCAAGGGGGTGTTCGGCTTTGAGGCCACCCCCGACCAAAGCCCGACCGTGCTCGACACCTATGCCAATACCAGCTCGGCGGGGTCGATCATCGCGTTCCACAAGCATAGCGACGACCTGGTGGCGGGTGACGCCGGGCTGATCTGTTCGTTCGGCGCGGGCTATTCGGCGGGCTGTGTGTTTGTGCGGCGGGTTTAACGCACCCCGGCCCTTTCCAGCTCCGGCCCCAGTCGCCGTGTCAGCCACAGCCACCACATTTTGAAATCGCCGGCGAGGCTCCACAGCGGGTAGGTGAAGGTCGCGGGGCGGTTGCGCTCGACCCCTAAATGCGCGGCCCAGGCAAAGCCATAGCCGGCGAACGGCATCGCCGCGAACAGTCCCCAGCGCCCGCTCCATAGCCCCGCAATCGCCAGCAACACCACCAGTGTTGTCCCCACATAATGGAGCGCACGGGTGTGCGGCTTGGCGTGCTCACCCAGATAATAGGGCCAGAATGCGGCAAAGCTGGTGAATGCTCGGTTGGTCATATGCGCCTCCGCTTACGCAAAAGGATAGCCCGCATCGCCCGCCTTCGCAACCTCACCCATCGTCGTCCATGCTGAGCTTGTCGAAACATTGTTTTTCCTGCATCCTGGCAAAGCAAAGGACAACCCTTCGACAAGCTCAGGGCGAGCGGCGCGGGGTGTGAGGGGAAAGTGCATGCAATCGATGGTGTGGGTTTCACTCGGCCTTTATTTTGCGCTGATGATCGGCATCGGCTTTTATGCTTGGGCCAAGGCACAAGCGACAGCCGAGGGCTATATGCTGGGCGGGCGCGAGCTTGGCCCGGCGGTCACCGCGCTGTCGGCAGGGGCGAGCGACATGTCGGGCTGGTTGCTGATGGGCCTGCCCGGCGCGGTCTATCTGGGTGGGCTGAGTGCCGCATGGATCGGGATAGGCCTGACCATCGGCGCCTATCTCAACTACCGCATCGTCGCCCCGCGGCTGCGCACCTATACCGAGCTGGCGAATGATGCGATCACCATCCCCGATTTCCTCGAGGAACGCTTTGGCGACAGCTCAAAACTGCTGCGGATCGGTGCGGCGCTGGTCATCATCCTGTTCTTCACGCTCTATTGCAGCGCGGGCATGGTGGCGGCGGGTAAATTTGCGGTGGCGGCGCTGGGGATGGATTATCTGACTGGGGTTGCGTTGGCGGCGGCTGTGGTCGTCATCTACGTACTGTTTGGCGGTTTCCTTGCGGTCAGCCTGACCGATTTTGTCCAAGGGTGCATCATGTTCGCCGGGCTGGTGATTGTGCCGCTGGTGGCGCTGGATGCGGTTGGCGGCTGGGGCATGATGCTCGGCACGCCGATTCCATCGATGGCGGGCGTAGCGGATGGGGCCACACCCATCGATCGATACAGCCTGTTTGCTGGCACGAGCGTGCTCGGCATCATCAGCACCGCCGCATGGGGGCTTGGCTATTTCGGGCAGCCGCACATCATCGTCCGCTTCATGGCGATCCGCAGCGTGGCGGACATGCCCACCGCGCGGCGGATCAACATCGGCTGGATGGCGATCAGCCTCGCGGGGGCCATCATGACCGGCCTGATCGGCGCGGCATGGGTGGCGCAGGGACGCGGAGCGGTCGCCGACCCCGAAACGATCTTCATCGTGCTGGCCAATACGCTGTTTCACCCGTTGGTGACGGGATTTCTGCTCGCCGCGATCCTTGCCGCGATCATGTCGACCATATCGTCGCAATTGCTCGTCACCGCGAGCAGCCTGGCCGAAGACATCTGGCGCGGGGTCATCCGCACCAACGCCAGCGAGGCGTCGGTGGTCGGCATCGGCCGCGCGGCGGTGTTGCTGGTATCGGTGATCGCCGCACTGCTCGCCATCAATCCGGACAGCAGCATATTGAGCCTGGTTGCCAATGCCTGGGCGGGATTTGGCGCGGCCTTCGGTCCGGTGATTATCGCCGCTTTGTGGTGGCGCGGCGCGACGCGCTGGGGCGCGCTCGCGGGGATGGTGGTGGGGGCACTCACCGTCATCGCGTGGATTGCGCAGGGCTGGTCATCGGCGATGTACGAGATCGTTCCCGGCTTCATCGCCGCCAGCATCGCTATCTGGGTGGTGAGCAAGGTCACGGCCAAGCCCGATGATGAGCATCTGGCGCTGTTTGCCCGCGCGGCGGATGCCGCCCGATAGGCACGCGGCGGATGCGGCTCGACAATCGGCCCCGCAATCCGTAGCATAGTGCCACCCATCACCCGCCGGAGTAACCGCCATGGCCACCGCGCCCCACCTTAGCAACATGCCAGAGGCCGAATATGCGGCGCGGGCCGAACTCGCCGCCTGTTACCGCATCTTTGCGATGCTCGGCTGGGACGAGATGATCTTTAACCACATCACGGTGAAGGTGCCGGGCGAGGACGGCGCGTTCCTCATCAACCCCTATGGCATGCATTTTTCCGAGGTAACCGCGTCCTCGCTCATCAAGATCGATATTGATGGTAACAAAGTTGACCCCGACAGCCCGTGGCACGTCAACAAGGCCGGTTTCGTCCAGCACAGCCTGTTCCACCGCGTGTTGCCCGACGCGCACGCCATCATCCACACCCACACCACCGCGACGATGGCGGTGTGCAGCCTGGAGGGCGGGTTGCAACCAACCAATTTTTACGCCTGCAACTTCATGGGGCAGATCGCCTATCATGATTTTGAGGGGGTGACGGTGCGCGAGGAAGAGGGCGCGCGGCTGGTCGAGCATTTGGGCGACAAACGGATATTGATGCTCAAAAACCACGGGCCCGTGGTGATGGGCAACTCGCTACAGGACGCTTTCATCAAATATTGGGCGTTGCAACGCGCGTGCGAGATCCAGCTGGCGACGATGAGCATGGGCGCGCCAGTGCTGGTCGGCGACGATGTGGTCGCGGTGCACCAGCGCGACCTGTATATGGCGCAAACCCCGCTCGGTTCTGGCCGCGCAGAGTTTGACGCGATGGTCCGCCGCGTTGACAAGATCGACGCCAGCTGGCGCGAATAGCCCGCTAGCGCGAGTGATTTTCCCTTGTCGTCACCCTGAACTTGTTTCAGGGTCCATGGATGCTGAACCAAGTTCAGCATGACGAAAGATCCATTATGACCGCCTTTACCGTCAATGACCGCCCCGTGCGATACCGCATGGACCCCGCGACCCCGTTGCTGTTCGCGCTGCGCGAGGCATCGAACCTTACGGGGACCAAATATGGCTGTGGCAGCGGCGATTGCGGGGCGTGCACCGTTGACATCGACGGCGAGGCGGTGCGCAGCTGCCAGATCAGCATCGCCGACTGCGAGGGGCGGTTCGTCACCACCATCGAACATCTCAGCCTCGACCGATCGCATGCCGTGCAACAGGCATGGGCGGTCGAGCAAGTGACGCAGTGCGGATTTTGCGAGCCGGGGATGATCATGGCGATTTCCGCGCTGTTAAAACGCAATCCCAACCCGACCGATGCCGAGATTGAGGGTGCGATCACCAACCTGTGCCGCTGTGGCATTTACCCGCGCGTCAAACCCGCTATCGCCCGCGCGATCCGTATCGCCAGCGGAGCCGAGCGCGCCGCCGCCGCGCCGCCGCCCGGCATCCGTCCGCGCGATGCCGCGCGCGTCGTCCCCGCGCTCACGCCAAGCGGGGAGTGAGCAGGAAAAAGCCTAGGCTTACCGAGCTGCAGCGTGCGTTGGCGCGACCAGATTTGCCTGTGGTGCGAGATTATGTCGAGCGGTGGCATGCCTATTATCTGTTCGCCTTCGACGACGGCCAGCGCATGAGTCCTCGACGCGATGTGCCACCTGATCTGGAACCGCCGGAATTGGCATTCGACCTACCCCAATCGGTGCGTCAGGATTTCATCATGGCGACTATGATGCTGGTCTTAGCGAACTATGACCATGAAGCGTTTATTAGCTTCTGGGCATGGGGTAGCTTTTGGGAGATGCTGGCGAATGTAGATGAAGCTGTGCTGGGTCGAATCGAAGTGGAAGCGCGTCGCACGCCAAGGTTTCGTTGGATGCTCACATTGATTCATACCCATGGCCTGAAGGCAGTTGAGGAAATGTTGGAGCGAGCAAGCGGGTCAATGACCTATGCCGATACCATGCCTGCGCGTCCGTTCTAGCTGTCAAATCAACCCCGCCAGCGGCGAACTCGGATCGGCATATTTGCGGGTTGCCATCCGCCCCGCAAGATAGGCCATCCGCCCGCCCTCGACCGCCGCTTTCATCGCGCTCGCCATCAGCACCGGATCCTTGGCCTCGGCAATCGCGGTGTTCATCAGCACGCCGTCGCAGCCCAGCTCCATCGCCACCGCCGCATCGGATGCGGTGCCAACCCCAGCATCGACCAGCACGGGGACGCGCGCCCCCTCGACAATCAGCCGGATGGTGACGCGGTTCTGGATGCCAAGGCCAGAACCAATCGGCGCGCCCAGCGGCATGATCGCGACCGCGCCAGCATCCTCCAGCTGTTTCGCCGCAATCGGGTCATCGACGCAATAGACCATCGGCAGGAAGCCCTCGCGGGCCAGCACCTCGGTCGCCAACAGCGTCTCGCGCATATTGGGGTAGAGCGTGCGCGCCTCGCCCAGCACCTCTAGCTTGACCAAGTCCCAGCCGCCCGCCTCGCGCGCGAGCCGCAGCGTACGGATCGCCTCATCCGCCGTAAAGCACCCCGCGGTATTGGGCAGATAGGTGATTTTGGCGGGGTCGATAAAATCGGTCAGCATCGGCGCGGACGGGTCCGACACGTTGACGCGGCGCACCGCGACCGTGACAATCTCTGCGCCCGACGCCGCAACCGCAGCCGCATTTTGCGCAAAATCCTTATATTTGCCTGTGCCGACGATCAGGCGCGAGGTGAAGGTGCGGCCCGCAACGCTCCACATATCGTTCGCGCTCATCTCACCCGCCCCCGACGATGTGGACGATTTCGAGCATATCGCCATCGGCCAGCATGACAGCACCCAGCGTCGATTTGGGCACAATCTCCAGATTGCGCTCGACCGCGACCTTTTTGGGGTTGAGGCCAAGCTGCGCCACCAGTGCGGCGACGCTGAGGCCGGTCGCAACGCGGCGCACCTCGCCATTGATGGTGATGGTGATGAGCGATTCTGTAGTCAATGTGGTCATGCCCGCCGCCCTATCATCGCGTATCGCCGCCGTCATCATAGCATGCCAGCGCCCGTTCCAGCGTAGCGCGGATCCACGCGCCTTTTTCGGCGCTATAGGCGACGCTGTCGTCGGGGTGGATGGCTTGGGCGCGCCGCTTCTCAACGGCATAGGCGGCGGCAACGTGCGGGTGGCTGCGCAGATAATCGCGCAGCGCCAGGTGCCGCCGCGCGTGCGGTGAACCTTGCGCATAGAAATGGACATTGGCGAGCCGCTGTCCCAGCGCGTTGTCGAGCGTGCAAAACCGCCGCCCATCGACGCCGAACTCGCCGTTCCAGCGCAGCCCCAGCGCCTCGACATCGCCGCGCCGCGCATCAAGCGCTTCAAGGTTGACGGCAATCGGCATCAGGTCGATAACGGGTTTGGAAATAAGGCCGGGCACCGCCGTTGACCCGATATGGTGGACCGCGACCAGCATATCAGCCAGCGGGGCGAGCAGGCGCGTGTAATCCCCCGCCCGGGTAGCCCAGCGCAGGTCATGCTCGACAAGCTTTACTGGTATCGCCAGCGTCATCGCAACAGTTTAGCCCCACTCATCCCATTGGACAACCGCGCGCGATACGGCCATAAATGCCGCTAACATGACAATATTGCCGATCATCTTTGTCCTCAACGGGCCCAACCTCAAGGCGCTGGGAACCCGCGAACCTGAGATTTACGGGTCGCAAACGCTCGATGACATCGGCGCGATGCTGAGCGAGCAGGCGGCAGCGCTCGGCGTCACCATCGACATGCGTCAATCGAACCACGAGGGGCATCTGATCGATTGGCTGCACGAGGCGCAAGTGGCCGGAGCCAAGGCGGTTCTACTCAATGCGGGCGGCTATACCCACACGTCGGTCGCGCTGCACGACGCGATAAAATCCATCCGCGTTCCGGTCATCGAAGTGCATTTATCCGACCCGATGATGCGCGAGCCATTTCGCCACATCAGCTATGTCGGCATGGCAGCGCACTGCGGTTTTGCCGGGCACGGAGCAAAGAGTTATGCGCTGGCGCTGGACGCAGCCGCCGCTCTTTGACTATAGAAGTGCAAACAATGGGGAATACGCATTTATGGCCGACGACAAATCGCCAGCACACGCCAAAAACTCTGCCCTGAAAATCGACGTCGCCTTGGTGCGCGAACTGGCGCAACTGTTGACCGACACCGGCCTGAGCGAGATTGAGGTCGAGGATGACGATCGCCGCATCCGCGTTGCACGGCAGGTTTCGGTCGCCCAGACCACCCAAATGGTCGCACCAGCTCCCGCCGCCGCATCGCCAGATATCCCCGCTGCTGCAACTCAGGCCGCCGAAGATCACGGCGACGCGGTCAAATCGCCAATGGTCGGTACGGTTTACCTCCAGCCCGAACCCGAAGCAGACCCGTTCAAAAAGATCGGCGATGCGGTCAAGGAAGGCGAGACCGTCCTGATTATCGAAGCGATGAAGGTGATGAACGCGATTGCCGCACCGCGCGGTGGCAGATTGACCAAGATGCTTGTCACAACCGGCCAGCCGGTCGAGTTCGACCAGCCCTTGTTCGTCATCGCCTGAGCGCCGCCCGACCATGGCCATCGAAAAACTGCTGATCGCCAATCGCGGCGAAATCGCGCTGCGCATCCACCGCGCCGCGCACGAAATGGGCATCCGCACCGTCGCGGTTCATTCGACCGCTGACGCCGACGCGATGCACGTGCGGCTGGCGGATGAGGCGATCTGCATCGGCCCGCCAGCGGCCAGGGACAGCTATCTCAACATCCCCGCGATCATCAGCGCCGCCGAAATCAGCCACGCCGACGCAATCCACCCGGGCTATGGCTTTCTGTCCGAAAACGCGCAGTTCGCCGAAATTGTCGAGGCGCACGGGCTGATCTTTGTCGGACCCAAGCCCGAGCATATCCGCACCATGGGCGACAAGGTCGAGGCAAAACGCACCGCCGGCGCGCTCGGTCTGCCGCTGGTACCGGGCAGCGACGGCGCGGTCAGCGACCCGGCCGAGGGGCGCAAAATTGCCGAAGAGGTCGGCTATCCGGTCATCATCAAGGCGGCGTCGGGCGGCGGCGGGCGCGGGATGAAGCTGTGCACGTCCCCCGACGATCTCGAAAGCCTGATGCAACAGGCGGGGAGCGAGGCCAAGGCCGCGTTCGGCGACGCCACCGTCTATATCGAAAAATATCTCGGCAATCCGCGCCATATCGAGTTTCAGATATTCGGCGACGGCAACGGTAACGCCATCCATCTGGGTGAGCGCGATTGTTCGTTGCAACGCCGCCACCAAAAAGTGCTGGAGGAAGCGCCCTCGCCGGTCATCAGCGCCGAAGAGCGCGCACGGATGGGCGATATTGTCTCCAAGGCGATGGCCGGCATGGGCTATCGCGGTGCGGGCACCATAGAGTTTCTCTGGGAAAATGGCGAATTCTACTTCATCGAAATGAACACCCGGCTGCAAGTCGAACACCCGGTGACCGAGATGATTACCGGGCTTGATCTGGTGCGCGAACAGATTCGCATCGCCGAAGGGCGGCCCTTATCGGTGCGCCAAGAGGATCTGCGCTTTACCGGCCACGCCATCGAATGCCGGATCAATGCCGAAGACCCAGTGACCTTCGCCCCGTCGCCCGGTCTCGTCAAAAATTACCATGCGGCGGGCGGCATGCACGTTCGCGTCGATAGCGGCCTTTACGCTGGCTACCGCATCCCGCCTTATTATGACTCGATGATCGCCAAGCTCATCGTCTATGGCCGCACCCGCGAAGGGTGCCTAATGCGGCTGCGCCGCGCGCTCGAGGAAATGGTGGTCGAGGGGGTCAAAACCACGATCCCGCTCCACCAGAAATTGCTGCGCGACCCCGACGTTATCAACGGCAATTATACGATCAAATGGCTGGAGGAATGGCTGGCGACGCAGGCGCCGTAGGAGCGCATATGGCCCGTATCCCCTATTTTGACACCGCCACCGC
The DNA here is from genome assembly GCA_040080745.1 of Sphingopyxis sp. GTDB lineage: Bacteria > Pseudomonadota > Alphaproteobacteria > Sphingomonadales > Sphingomonadaceae > Sphingopyxis. The sequence goes on from JBEBHS010000002.1 coordinate 71,271, forward strand.
CACGGGCCGCGCAGCAGACGTCTATGCCAAACTCCCGCCGCTCAACATATTCAGAATGATGGGGCATGGCGGAGATTTGGTCCAAGGCTTTGTCGGCCTGGGCAACGCCCTGCTCAGCCATAGCAAGCTCGATCCGGTGCTACGCGAAATCGCGATCCTGCGCGTCGGGGCGCTGTCTGGCGCGGCCTATGAAGTGCAGCAGCATGAGGCGATAGGACGCAGGCTGGGGATGAGCGAGGCGTAGCTGGCGGGTATCCGTCAAGGGGTTGAGGCAGACATTTTCGGCGAAGCACAGCGCGAAGTCATGCGCTTCACCGATGATGTGGTCGTCAATGTCCGCGCGGGCGACGCGAGTTTCGAGCCACTGCGCGCGCGGCTATCGCTGCAAGAGCTTCAGGAACTGACCGTGACGGTCGGTTTTTACATGATGGCATGCCGCTTTCTTGAGACATTCGACGTCGATTTGGAGGGCGAAGGCGGCGCGCAATCGGAATAATTAGGGTCGGCGCCCCTAATTCTTGAAATTCTCCAGCCCCTTGACCACACCTGCCTTGGCCGATGGGTTGGACGCATTTTGCTTGGGTGCTTTTTCCGCTTTGGGTTTGCGGGTTTCCCGGTTCGATTTTTTCTGGCCCTTTGCCATGATCATTTCCTTACATAAGACTATTGAGGCATAGGCGCATAAGTGCCGAATGCACGACAATTCGCGCTTGCCGTTACCGCCTCCCTGCCATAGTCCTTGGCAGACAAAGAGAATGGCGGGAGAGCAGTGATGACCCAATATGTTGGCGCGATTGACCAAGGAACAACCAGCAGCCGTTTCATCATTTTCGACCATGCGGGCGCGATTATCGCGGTCGATCAAAAAGAGCATGAGCAGATCATGCCGAGGCCCGGCTGGGTCGAGCATGACGGACAGGAAATATGGCGCAATACCCAAAGCGTCATCGCGGGCGCACTGGCCAAGGCGGGCCTCTCCACCGCCGATCTCGCCGCCGTCGGTATCACCAACCAGCGCGAAACGAGCGTGGTGTGGAACCGCAAGACCGGCGAACCGATCCACAATGCGCTGGTGTGGATGGACACCCGCACCGATGGGCTGGTCGCAAAGTTCGCGGCTGACGGTGGGCAGGACCGGCTGCGCGCCAAAACCGGCCTGCCGCTCGCCACCTATTTTTCCGGCCTCAAACTGCGCTGGCTGCTCGATGCGGTGCCGGGGGCACAGGCGGCGGCCGAGGCGGGCGACCTGTTGTTCGGCAACATGGACACCTGGCTGGCGTGGAACCTGACCGGCGGCGTCAACGGCGGCCTCCACATCACCGATGTCACCAACGCCTCGCGCACGCAGATGATGCACCTCGAAACGCTCGACTGGGATGCGGACATCCTCTCGCTGTTCAATGTGCCGCGCGCTTGTTTGCCCGCAATCCGCTCCTCCTCCGAAATATATGGCCAGGGCACGGGCGTGCTTGGCGGAGTACCAATCGCAGGTATCTTGGGCGATCAGCAGGCGGCGTTGTTCGGTCAGGCGTGCCTTGCGCCGGGCGAGGCCAAGAACACCTATGGCACCGGCTGCTTCATGCTGATGAACACCGGGGAAAAGCCCTTTCCCTCGACGTGCGGGCTGCTGACCACGCTTGGCTATAAGCTCGGCGATGCACCCGCCATTTATGCGCTCGAAGGGTCGATTTCGATTTCCGGCGCGCTGGTGCAGTGGCTGCGCGACAATCTCAACCTCATCAGCAACGCGAGCGAGATCGAGGCGCTGGCCCGCAGTGTTGACGACAACGGTGATGTCTATTTTGTCCCCGCCTTCTCGGGCCTTTACGCCCCGCATTGGAAAGACAGCGCGCGCGGGGTGATTGCTGGCCTCACCCGCTTTGCCAATAAGGGGCATATCGCGCGAGCCGCGCTCGAGGCCACCGCCTATCAAACCCGCGAAGTGCTCGACGCGATGACCAAGGACAGCGGCGTCGCGATCAAAGAACTGCGCACCGATGGCGGGATGGTGGTCAACGAGCTGCTGATGCAGTTCCAGTCCGACATTTTGAACGTTCCCGTGGTGCGGCCAAAGGTGATTGAGACCACCGCATTGGGCGCGGCCTATGCGGCGGGGCTGGCGGTCGGATATTGGCAATCGACGCAGGACATCACCGACAATTGGGGGGTCGACAAGCGCTGGACGCCTGCGATGGACGAGGCGAAGCGCGCGCGGCTCTACGCGAAATGGAACAAGGCGGTCAGCCGCTCGCTCGACTGGGTCGATTAGGCGCGAGCATGAGGCTGTGGCGTCTTGGGATATGATGACATGACTTTCAGAACGCTAAGTTTTTTGCTGATCGTCGTCATCGCCGCGCATAATTTTGAAGAATGGCTTACCTTCCCGCATTTCGGCGAAATCATGTCGCTTGTGCGGGCTAAAGTCGGGCTTAGCATGGCTGCGCCGCCACCTTGGCCGGTCATGCAAATGGCCCTGATTTTGGTAACCGTGCTGCCAGCGCTCATTATTTTATGGGCCAATACCGGGCGGGCGAACGCGGTAAAGACCTGGCTGATTTGTTGGACGGCCTCCATCTTTCTGGCCAACGTCTTTATCCCGCATATCCCAGCTTCATTCATTCTCGGGGGCTATTCGCCCGGGGTGCTGACCGCTGTGCTGGTCAATCTGCCATTTTGCATGCTACTGCTGATGAAAGCGCGCACAGAAAAGTTGCTGACCGGAATGCAGCTCGCGGCAGCAGTGGGTGCGGGATTTCTCACATTACCAATGGCGTTGGCGGCGGTCTTTGCCATTTCAAGCGCGTTTATATTGTGAGTGACGTTTGATCGAACAGTCTTAATTCTAGGGGGAGAAAGGCGATGAGCGTAGCAATTTTGGGGGACGCGGGATTTTTGGGGGAGTTTGTCGGCACGGCGGTGCTGCTGTTATTCGGCACCGGGGTGTGCGCGAATGTGACGCTGACCGGGTCAAAGGGTCAGGGCGGCGACTGGACCGTCATCACTTCCGCCTGGGGATTTGCGGTGCTGTTCGGGGTCTTGAGCGCCGTATCGCTCGGCGCGCCGGGGCATCTCAACCCCGCCGTCACCGTCGGCATGGCGATTGCGGGCCATGATTACAGCCATGTCGCGCCCTATATTTTGGCGCAGTTCCTCGGTGCCTTCACCGGATCGAGCCTGGCGTGGCTCGCCTATCTGCCACACTGGGCTGCAACCGAGGATAAGGCGGCCAAGCTCGGGATATTCTCGACCGCGCCCGCGATCCGCAATGTGCCCGCCAACCTCATTTCGGAGATTATCGGCACCATCGCGCTCTTGTTCGTCATCATCGCCATCGGGTCACGCGCGGTTGCGATGCCGCCCTATCTCGGCCCCGTGGTCGTCGCGCTCTTGGTGTGGGGGGTCGGCCTGTCGCTGGGCGGGGCAACCGGTTATGCGATCAACCCCGCGCGCGATCTGGGCCCGCGCATCGCGCATGCGGTGCTGCCCATAGCGGGCAAGGGCGGATCGGACTGGGGCTATGCGTGGATCCCGGTGGTCGGGCCGCTGATCGGTGCGGCGATCACCATCGCCATCGCCAGCGCGCTGGGGATGGTTTGACAGAAGGGCGATTCGACCCCCCATGAGCATTGCGCTATGCAGAGATCATGGGGAGAGTCGAGTCGATGGGGACCGCGCTAAACCGCCGAAAATTGCTGGTGCAGGCCGGACAAGGCGCGGTGGCCGTTGCACTATTTGGCCCGGCGGTAGCATCGGCCCAGTCGCTGCGCGACATCGCAGGCCATCTGCCCGGCCTCCGCCTGCCCGGATCGGTCAACGAACTGGTTGCTACGGTTGAATCGATTATCGCGATGGAGGCCGAGGCGGGGCGCCTGCGTCTGCCACCCTCAATGCTCTCCATCACTCCGCCGCGCGCGCTCCCCGTAGATGAGGCGTCGCTCTATCGTCTTGCCCTGCCGCGCCTTGTCGCTCTGATTGATCGGGCGGAGGTGCGCCGCCCCGCACTCGCCGAACAGGCGGGTGGGCTGCTCGCGCGGCTCCATGCCGGGCAGCATTATACGCCAGAAGCATGGCAATCGGGCGCAATCGACGCGTCGGGCGCATTGCAACTGAGCGACCTTGGCGCACCGGATATTGCGCAACCAGGCATCACCCTGCCGCCGATCGACCTGCCCGAACCTGGACCGATTTTCCTGCCGCCGTCATCGCCGCCCACCACGCTGCGTCGGCACGACTTTGCCTCGCTCGCCGCCGAATATGCCGCGCTGTTCGCCGCCGCGCACGTTTTGCCCGACCGCAGCGTTGACGCCGCCTGGCATTTGACGATGATGCGCGCATCGCGCGCACGTTACGATGCCGTCGAGCGCGCCACCGCCGTGCCATGGTATTTTGTCGGTGCGATCCACGCGCTCGAGGCCAGTTTCAATTTCCGCGCACACCTCCACAACGGTGATTTTCCCTTGACCGCGCGCACCCGCCAAGTGCCCGCAGGTCGCCCCAGCGTGTGGTTGCCGCCCAGCGGGTGGGAGGCGAGCGCGATCGACGCGATGCGGCTGATGGGCTTTGCCCGCCAAAGCGACTGGAGCCTGCCACGCACCCTTTATCGGCTCGAGGCGTATAACGGCTTTGGTTATCGCACGCGCGGGGTGCCAACCCCCTATCTATGGAGCTTTACCGACCAATATGATCGCGGCAAGTTCGTCGCCGATGGCCGCTGGAGCGCGACCGCACGCTCGCAGCAATGCGGCGCGGCGGTGATGCTCAAACTGTTGGCAGAGGCCGGGGAAATTACTCTGGACCCGCTCCGCGCTGCCACTTAATTCTCCGCGATTTCCGAGTCGTTCGATGCCTTCATCTCACTCGAAATCACTCTGAACGGCCAGTCGGTCACCCCGCCGGCCCACAGCGCCCACCAGATAATCACGGGTTGTAACGCAAGCCGTGGGCCGTGATACCACCAGCCCAGATGCTTGCCGCCAATCGCAATATCATTGATAGCGTGGTTGAAATTGGCGGGCCACACGCAAAAGGCATAGAGCGCGAGGGCGAGGCCGGCGGCGATGCGAAGGCGCGGAATGAACAGCGCCACCGCACCCGCAATCTCCGCTACGCCGGTCGCTGCGACGGTGAGTTCGGGATAAGGCACCCAATCAGGGGTAATCGCCAGGAATCCGGCCGGAGACCGCAAATGCGCGACGCCTGCTATCAGGTAGGCCGTTGCCAGCAGGATACGAAAAAAACTACGGACCATGGCGGTCCTTAGAGCGGGATGACATTTCGCGCAATCACATCATGCCAAGGGCTGTGCTCCGGCGCAGGCCGGAGCGTTGGCAATCGAGCGCCATGCCGCCCACGCTCCGGCCTGCGCCGGAGCACGAGGCGTTTCGATCAAATATCAGCGCGATCTATCGTTTGCGGACAAACACGCCCTATCTATCGTTTGCGGACAAACTCCGCGCGCAGCACCAGCCCCTTGATGCCGTCAAAACGGCAATCAATCTCCTGCTCATCGCCAGTCAGCTTGATCGATTTGATCAGCGTGCCGCGTTTCAGCGTCTGTCCCGCGCCCTTGACATCGAGGTCTTTGATGAGCGTCACCGCATCGCCATCGGCCAATATGTTGCCGACCGCGTCGCGCACCTCGACCACGCCCTCGGCAGCCTGTTTAGCGGCCAGCTCGGATGCGGGCATCCATTCGCCGCTTGCCTCGTCATAGACATAGTCGTCGTCGCTCATTGACGGTCCCGCCCTGAAAATTGGTGACCCCTACGGGAATCGAACCCGTGTTTCAGCCGTGAGAGGGCCGCGTCCTAACCGCTAGACGAAGGGGCCGAGTGTCATTCAGCAAAGTGGTGACCCCAACGGGAATCGAACCCGTGTTTCAGCCGTGAAAGGGCCGCGTCCTAACCGCTAGACGATGGGGCCGCCTAAGCGAGCCGCGCGATTAGCAGAAATGGCCGCGTGGTCAAGCAGGTATAGAGTTCACTGTGCGGCGCATAGCTCCCGCCCCGCCTCCTCGCCCGACCACCAATGATATCATCAGGATAGGTGGTCGGGCGAGGAGGCGGGGCGGGAGTTATGCGGCTAATCCAAAAGCGCCGCGTCGTCGATGTGCAGTTCCGCCGCGCCCTTGCCCGTCCAGTCATCGCGCTTCACCTTGCCCGCCAGCCACAGCCGCGTGCCCGGCGTCAAGGCCAGCAACGCACGGCCCAGCGGCATATCGCCTGCGCGAAACGCTATCGCCTTGAACGATTTGCCATCGTCTCCCGCCGCGATCAGCCGCACATGGCCTGTGCCGACCACATCAACGCGCACCACGCGGATAGGCCCCACCACGATCCGTGGCTGCGACCAGCCCTGACCATAGGGGCCGCCCGCCTCGACCGCTTCGGCAAAGTCAGCGTTGACTCCGCCGGGTGCGAGCAGCGCGTCGAGCCCGAGCGAGCGCGACCCCTGCGCCGCCGCCACATCGTGCGCCAGCCTCTCATCCAGCCACGCGGTCAGCGCCGCCACACCGCCCGCCGCGACGGTCAGCCCCGCCGCCATCGCGTGCCCCCCGCCCGCGATCAGCAACCCCGCATCGCGCGCCGCGATCACCGCTGCGCCCAGATCAACCCCGTCGATCGAGCGGCCCGACCCCTTGCCAACGCCGTCGTCACCCAGCGCGATGACGATGGCGGGCCGCCGCATCCGTTCCTTGACGCGCGACGCGACGATGCCAATCACCCCGGGATGCCACCCATGCGCGGCGACGATGCTGATCGCGGCATTGCTGGTCGCATCCGCCAGCTCAAGCGCCTGCTGCGTCACCGCCGCCTCTATTGCGCGGCGTTCCTCGTTCAACCTGTCCAGCTCGGCGGCAATCGCGCGCGCCTCCGCCGGGTCATGCGTGGTCAGCAAGCGCACGCCAAGGTCGGCGGCGCCGACGCGCCCACCCGCGTTGATCCTCGGCCCCAGCGCAAAGCCCAGATCATGCGCCTGCGGGGCGCGGGTCAGCCGCGCCGCATCGGCGAGCGCCGCCAGTCCGACATTGCCGCGCCGCGCCATCACTTTGAGCCCCTGCGCCACGAACGCGCGGTTAAGGCCGTGTAGCTTGGCCACATCGGCGACCGTGCCCAGCGCCACAATATCGAGCAGCGCCATCAGGTCCGGCTCGTCGCGCGCCTCAAAAAAACCTTGTCCGCGCAGGCACCGGATCAGCGCCGCACTGAGCAGGAACGCCACCCCCACCGCCGCCAAATGGCCGTGGCTGCGCGCCTCCGCGCTTGCATCGAGCCGATTGGGATTGACCAGCGCGAGCGCGGGCGGCAGCGCGGTCGTGCATTGATGATGATCGACGACGATCACCTCCAGCCCAGCATCCTTCGCCGCGCCCAGCGCCTCGAACGCCTGCGCCCCGCAATCGACCGTCACCACCAACGACGCGCCACTGTCTTTCAGCGCGACCAGCGCGTCGGCCGACGGGCCGTATCCCTCGAGCAACCGGTCGGGGATATAGGCGCGCGACGGCAAGCCCAATTGTTCGAGCACCCGCAGCAGCAGCGCCGCCGATGTCGCGCCATCGACGTCATAGTCGCCGAAAATGACGACATCTTCTTGTGCCTCTATGGCCTTGGCCAATCGCGCGGCCGCGCGCTCCATGTCGGTAAAGATAGCGGGGTCGGGCATGAAGGCGCGGATTGTGGGGTTACGATACGCCTCCAGCTGGTCGGGCGGGCAGCCGCGCGCCAACAGGATGCGCGTCACCAGATCGTCGGGTGCACCCACGCTGGTCGCAGCATCGGGGGTTCGCCAGCGCCACGCCTGCCCGCTAAGCGAGTGCGTGATACCCAGTGCCGCCATAGCGTCACTCATCGCGTCGCCAATAGCGCGGTGCGCAACCCTTGCGCATCGGCGAGCGGTAGCGCCGCAACCTCGTGCTGCCCGTCCTTGCCGCCGGGCACGCCGAGGATGAGCGATGCCAGCCCAATCCGCCGTTCGATCGGCCCGATGGTCACGTCGGCGCTCTGCACATTGCGCGCGGGCAAAATGATATGGCGGCGGCGCAGCACCCCCTTGGTGATGTGGAGCAGCCGCCCGTCAAAATGCCAGCGGCTATTGCGCCAACTCAACCAGCCGAGCAACGCCATGAACGGAATGCTCAGGGCAGGGAACCACACGGCCCAACGATAATCGGGGGCAAAGGTGGAGATGGTGATAAAGGCGATGATGCTCGCACCCGTCAAAATCAGCGGGACGAGGGCGATGGTGATGGGGTGCGAACGGTGCCAGTCGGCGCCCGCCGCGCCATCCTCAAACCCCGCACGGTCGAGCGCCAATTCGACCAATATCGCGTCCACTTCATGCAGGTGCGCGAGCGGCGCGACCATATGGTCTGGCTCGTTCTTGCCGTCACCCGCCAGACTTTGTAGCCTGAGGTCATACCAGCCAAAGCGGCGGCGCAGCACACCGGTGGAGAGGATCGCCGCCTGCACCCGCGTGATAGGGAGCGTCACATCGGTGCGCGTCGTCAGCCCGCGCACACGCCGGAACCCGCGCTCGCTGCGTTCCAGCCGGAACCCCCATTCCTTGACCACCGTGCGCACCACCCCCGCCGCCAGCCCAAGGACAATCGCGGCACCCAGTCCGCCAACTGCGGCCAGCCAACGGTGCGTCAACACCCAGCTTTCCAGCGGCGTTCCGCGCACTATTTCGCGCCAGAAATCAATATCAAACGGGTTACTCGGCAAGAAATTGGGCAGAAAAACGTCGGCAGAGTTGAGCAAACCGAACGCGATGCCGACAATAGCCAGCGAAAAATTGAACAGCCCCGCAATCACCAGCCGCTTTGGCGTCATGGCCAGCAACAGGCGCTCGGTCGGGGGCGGCGCGTCCACAGCATCGGCAGCGACTGCTTGCACCGCGCCGCCCATCCGATGACTACGAATGTGATCGCGCAGCGCCTGTGCGTCGGCAATCGATATGCCGTTCAACTTGCCGTCGTCCTTTTTGTCGCTTTCCGCGCTGCCCGTCTCGAATCCCACGGTGGCGAGCCCGAGCACACGCGCAACCAGCCCCTGCTCGATCGACACGTCCTGAATGCGGTCGAACGGAATGGTGCGGTCATTGCGGCTGAAAATACCACTCGAAATCGCGATGTCATCATCATCGACCCGCCACGTAAAGCGCGCCCACGCCATCCACACAAACAGCATCGAAATCAGCACAAAAATGACAAGAGCCGGGACGATGAGCCACCATTGCCCGGTGACGCCGATACCGACCAACGCGGGCAGGAAATTGACCATGCGCGGGCCAATCCGCACCATGCCCAGCACGAGACTCAGCGGGTGGAGTCGCCGTTCCTCACCTAGTGGGAAGGCCGCCTCGCTCATGCAAAGTCGGTCTGGATATGCGCGCGGATGGTATCGCGCATCGCTATCGCCGCATCGTGGGTAAGTCCGGGCAGCGTCACCACGCTGTTATGCGTCCCCGCCGTATGCACCACCAGATGCGCCACCCCGGCCATCCGTTCGATCGGCCCTTGGCCGACGTCGATATGCTGAACCCGCACAAACGGCACCACCGTATCGGTGTGGAACATCATCCCGCGCACGACGCGCAGGCTATCCGCCCCCATCGCATAGCCAAGCCGCCGATATTTGCGCCCCGGCACGCTCACCACCCATATCAGCGCGAGCAACAGCAACGCGACGGTCAAAAACCCCCACGGCAGGTCATTGCCGCGCAGCAACAGCTGATCGGCGACTATGGCAAAGACCGTAAACGGGGTGGCGAGCATCAACGCGTGAAGCCGCAATACGGTGCGATAACCCGGCTCGACGGGCTGGATGGGGAGCGTCTCGGTATCGGTCATCGTTCTGGTCTAGTCGAGTAATACGCCTTATGCAAAGGGAAGACGTGTCAGGGCGTCACCACATTGAACCCCGGCGTCGGCGGTGCGTGGCTGCCCAGCCATGCCTGTAACGCCGCGACATCGCCCGAAAAGCTGAGCTGCCCCGCCGCGATCAGCGCCGGAGCCTGCGCCCGCCCCAAGAGCAGCGCGGCAAAGGCGCGGCGCGTCGTGAGCACCTCTGCTGTCGGGGGCACAGCCCTCGCGTCGTCGACCGGTGATGCTTCGCTCGGCTCCAATCTTGGTATCTCGATCATCCCGCGCCGCTCGACGCTCACCACCTCGTTCGTATCGGTGAAGATAAAGCGGAAAAATTGCGGCTCCCCCACCGCTTCCCGCGCCGCCAGCCGCGTCGCCAGCGCATTGAACAGGTCGAGCGTCGGGATGGCATCGACAAAATCCGCCGATTGTTGCCGCACAATGGCATTCGTCGGCGCATCCCCGCGCAGGTTGGCCGCCGCGCTGAGGTAATAATTGCGCCAAGCCCCCGATTCGGCTTGATAACCCAATTGTTCATAGGCATCGGCCAGCGCCAGTTTCGCTTCGCTATTACTGCCATCGGCAAACAGCAGATGGTTGAGCAGCTCTGCCGCCCAGCGATCATCGCCAGCCGCATGCGCCGCGCGCCCTGCGGCCAGCAGCGCCTCCGGCCCGCCCGCCAGCGCGACATAGCCGCGCCCCGCCTGCTCTGGTGGCAGCGGGTCATAATGCGCGGGCACCCCGTCCCACCAGCCGAAATAGCGTTGATAGACCGCCTTGGCATTATGGTTGATCGTGCCATAATAGCCGCGCGCCGAAACGCCCCCGGCCAGCGCACCCGCGCCCTCCAGCAAATCGGGCAGCTCCTGAATTGTCGCGCCGCGATTGGCCGCGCCCAATGTCCGGTCGTGAACATAGCGGTATAGGTCACGGTGCTCCGCCAATGTTTCGCGCACCCCGGCATTGCCGAATGTCGGCCAGCCGTGTGAGCCAAGCTGGACCTGTGCCTCTGCCCCCCACCGCGTCGCCATCGCATCAATCACCTCGCTCCAGTGCAGCGCATCGCGCACCTGCGCCCCGCGCAGCGTGAGCAAATTGTGCAACGTCTTGGTCACCACTTCGGTGGTGTGGAGCGCGCGGAAGCGCGGAATATAGAAGGCAAACTCGGCCGGGGCCTCGGTCCCCGCCGCGTCGATGAAATCAAACTCGACCCCGTCGATGGTCAGGCTTCCGCCCGCGCTCCCCACCGTCTCGGTCGGGGCCATATAGCCGGTGGTTCCGCCCGCGATGCGCGGCCCCAGCCCGGTATCGACCTGCCCCGTCGGCCCGGCGGGCAATGTATAGCCGAACATATAGGCGGCGCGGGTCAGCATCGCCGGCCCGGCGAGCACGTTCTCGCTCACCGCCTCGCGCGCGAAGCCCACTGGCGCGATGATCCGCACCTCGCCGCGCGCCACGGCTGCACGGTCAATCACCCCGCCGACCCCGCCAAAATGGTCGGCATGGCTGTGGCTGAACAGCACCGCGCGCACCGGCCGCGCGCCCAGATGGGTGGTGACCAGCGCCAGGCCTGCGCGCGCCGCCTCCTCGGTGGTCAGCGGATCGACGATGATCCAGCCCGTATCGCCCTTGATGATCGTCATCACCGAAATGTCGTATCCGCGCACCTGCCAGATCGCACCAGGGACCACTTCGAACAATCCGTGCACAGCATTGCGCCGTGCCTGCCGCCACAATCGCGGATGGACGGTGATGGGGGCCATGGCGTCGCCCAGAAACACAAAGGGCCGCCAATCCCACACCGTTTGCCCCGCCGCATCCTGGATGAGGCCATCGGGGATAGAGCCGATCAGCCCGCGATGCGCCGCCGCATCCTCGGCGGCCTCAGCCGCTTCATCGCCGCTGGCCGCGCTGAGTGCTGCGGCGTTGGCCGCGCGGGTTGCGGCGCTGGGGGGCTGCTGCGCCAGCGCGGCGGTGGCACTCACTAATATCGTGATATAGCCAAATATGCACAGATGCCGCATCGCCATTCTCCTAAGCTTCTCTGTCGCGATGCTGGCAAGGATAGTCGTTCGTGGCAAGTAATAATCGGCACCAATAGTGCCAATTGGTAAGCGTTGGGTTATATGAATCACAACCCGCCCATGCTGAGCTTGTCGAAGCATCGCCCTTCACTTAAGACAGCGCGGGGCGGCTTGAAGAAAAACCAGCCCTTCGACAGGCTCAGGGCAGACGGACGTGTTTTGGGCGATTCACATTGCGCGGTTTTGCTCCAGAAGCGCCGCTGAGGGAGAGGCACATGATCCGTTACCGCCACATGGCTCTGGCCGCCGCTGCATGGTCAGCGCTTTCCGCACCAGCCGCTTCACAGGACATTTCGGCACAAATCCGCGCCGACATGCCCTCGCTGATGGCGCTCTACCGCGACATGCACGCGCACCCGGAGCTGAGCTTCATGGAGGTGCAATCGGCGGCGCGGCTGGCGGGCGAGGCGCGCAGGCTGGGCTTTGAGGTGACCGAACATGTCGGCGGCCACGGCGTCGTCGCGGTGCTGCGCAATGGCGCGGGGCCGGTGCTGATGATCCGCGCCGATATGGACGGCCTGCCGGTCACCGAACCCGCTGGCCTGCCCTATGCCAGCCAGGCCCGCGTTACCACCGCGGAAGGGGTCGAAACCGGCGCCATGCACGCGTGCGGCCACGACACCCACATGGCGGCGTGGATCGGCACCGCGCGCGCGCTCGTCGCCAACCGCGGCGCATGGTCGGGCACGCTGGTGATGATCGGCCAACCCGCCGAGGAACGCGGCGCGGGCGCGCGCGCGATGCTCGGCGATGGGCTGTTCACCCGTTTCCCGCACCCGACCCACGCGCTGGCATTCCACGACGCGGCGCAATTTCCGGCGGGGATGATCGGCTATACGCCGGGCTTTGCACTCGCCAATGTCGATAGCGTCGATATTCAGGTGCGCGGGGTCGGCGGCCACGGGGCCTATCCGCACACCACGCGCGATCCGATCGTGCTCGCCAGCCGCATCGTCGGCAGCTTGCAAACGCTGGTCAGCCGCGAGGTCGACCCGCAGGACGCAGCGGTGGTGACGGTCGGCAGTTTTCACGCCGGCACCAAGCATAATATCATCGGCGAAGAAGCGCGGTTGCAACTGACGGTGCGCAGTTATAGCGATGCCACCCGCAGCCTGTTGCTCGATGGTATCGCCCGCATTGCGCGCGGCGAGGCGATAGCGGCGGGGGTGCCCGAAGACCGGATGCCGGTGGTCAATGTGGCGCGCGCCGAGTTCACCCCGTCAACCTATAATAGCCCCGATTTCACCAACGCAATGGCCGATTTCATGCGCACCCGTTTTGGCGGTGCCCGCGTGATGCAGGTGCCACCGTCGATGGGCGGCGAGGATTTCAGCGAATATTGGCGCGCCGACACCAGCATCCAGAGCATGATATTCTGGGTTGGCGGCACACCGCAAGCCGACTTTGAGGCGGCACGGACCAGCGGCGCGCATCTGCCTTCGCTGCACAGCCCGAACTGGCAACCCGACGCGCCTGCGGTCATCGCCACCGCAACCGAAGCGATGACCGCGATGGCGATGGAGATACTCAAAAAGTAAAGCATAGCTATTCCCGTTGCGATGCGCGCGCTGCTTGGGCAAGATGCGCGCCATGACCACCCACCCCACCATAGCCGCCGTTACGACGCGCATCATCAGCCGCAGCCGCGAGCGCCGCGCTGCTTATCTGGCGATGATTGACGCCGCGCGTGAGCACGGGACCAATCGCAGCGCGCTGTCGTGCGGCAATCTGGCGCATGGCTTTGCCGCTGCGGGCGATGACAAGGCGGCGATCCGCAGCGGCAGCGCGATGAATATCGGCATTGTCACCGCCTATAACGATATGCTCTCCGCGCATCAGCCCTATGCCCGTTACCCCGAGGCGATCAAACTGGCGGCGCGCGAGGTTGGTGCAACCGCACAGGTCGCGGGCGGCGTCCCCGCGATGTGCGATGGCGTGACGCAGGGGCAGGCGGGGATGGAACTGTCGCTGTTCAGCCGCGACAATATCGCGATGGGCACCGCGCTCGGCCTTTCCCACGCGATGTTCGAAGGCGCGTTGATGCTGGGCATTTGCGACAAGATCGTCCCCGGCCTGTTGATCGGCGCACTGCGGTTCGGCCATCTGCCGACGATATTCGTTCCCGCCGGGCCGATGCCGTCGGGCATCGCCAACAAGGAAAAGGCGCGGATCAGGCAATTATATGCCGAAGGGAAAGTGGGCCGCGACGAATTGCTGGAGGCCGAGGCCGCATCCTATCACGGCGCAGGCACCTGCACATTCTATGGCACCGCGAACAGCAACCAGATGCTGATGGAGCTGATGGGGCTGCATGTGCCGGGTGCGGCCTTTGTCAATCCGGGCACCAAATTACGCGAGCAGTTGACCCGCGCGGCGGTGCACCGCGTGGCGCGTATCGGCTGGGACGGCGCGGATTACCGCCCGATTGGCCGCTGCATCGACGAACGCGCGATCGTCAACGCCATCGTCGGCTTGCTCGCCACCGGGGGGTCGACCAACCATGCGCTGCACATCCCCGCGATCGCGCGCGCTGCTGGGATCATCGTCGATTGGGAGGATTTCGATGCGCTGTCCGCCGCCGTGCCGCTGCTTGCGCGCATCTACCCCAATGGGTCGGCCGATGTGAACCATTTCCACGCCGCTGGCGGCATGGGCTTTGTCACGCGCGAACTGCTCGGTGCTGGCCTGATCCACGGCGATATTTTGACCGTTGGCGGGACGATGGCCGATTATGCGCGCACCCCGCATCTTGATGAAAATGGGCTCGACGGCGACGATCTGGTGTGGCGCGATGCGCCTGCGGCCAGCGGCGACGACGCCATCTTGCGCCCCGCAAGCGCACCCTTCGCACCCGATGGCGGCATGCGGCTGCTGACCGGCAATCTGGGCCGCTGTGTCATCAAGGTCAGTGCGGTCGATGAAGGCCACCTGACCATCGAGGCCCCGGTGCGAATTTTCCACGATCAGAACGCCGTCACCGCCGCGTTCAAGACGGGCGGGCTGGACCGCGACGTGGTGGTTGTGGTGCGGTTTCAGGGGCCGCGCGCCAACGGCATGCCCGAACTCCACAAACTCACGCCTGCGCTGGGTGTGCTCCAGGACAAGGGGTATAAAGTCGCGCTGCTTACCGATGGTCGCATGTCGGGGGCGAGCGGCAAGGTGCCCGCCGCGATCCATTTGTCACCCGAAGCGCTCCCTTCTGCAGACGGCAACAGCGGACCTATCGCGCTGCTACAAGACGGCGATGTCGTGCGCATCTGCGCGCGCAGCGGCACCGTCACCGCGCTGGTCGATGCCAGCGAATGGGCTAGCCGCACCCCCGCCGCGCCGCCGCCGCACGCCATCGGGGTGGGCCGCGAACTGTTCGCGCTGATGCGGCTCCACGCCGATGAGGCCGAAAAGGGCGGCAGCGCGATGCTCAGCGCGATGGAATCTGTTATCCTCTAATGCGCTGGCGGCGGTAATGGCGGCGGCGGGGCGGGCACCCGCACGGGCGGCCCCGGTAGCAACAACGGCGTCACCGCACCGCGATGACAGCTGTAACATGTCACGCGCGGCTGATTGAGGCCGGGTATCGCCGACAGGGTTTCGGTGTTGATCTGCCGCGTCATCCGCATCATCGCGCGGGCAATCGCTTTTTTCGGGTTGGCGTCGGACGCAAAATCGCGCTCCGACAGCGGGGTTTCCTCACCGCCAACATGACAATAGCTGCAGCGCACGCCAAGGCCGGCGACAAAGCCGACCATCGTGGCACGCAATTGCGCTGACCCCACATCGGCGGGCAGCACCTGCGCATTGCGCAATGTTGCGGGCCATTCAAAGCTGGGTCTGTCAGGCGCTATTGGCAGCACGGGCGGTGTTTGGGCAATCGACGGCGCGGCGAGTGCCACGGCCATTCCAATCAAGAGCATCGGGCGGGCATAGGGGGATGCGGACATGGGGGGCTCCTTATGCCAGAGAGGCTAATCCACGTTGCCGCGCATGCCAAATGAAATTGCGCGCTGCATTGCAGCATTGCTTGCGCGGCGGTAAGATGCCCATAACGAGTCCCCTCGTATCTGGAGTGAAGCAATGTCCGACCCTATCGTTTTTCTGTCCTATGCCCGCACCCCGATGGGAGCGATGCAGGGCGCGCTCAGCGGCGCATCCGCCACCGACCTTGGCGCTACCGCGGTGCGCGCGGCGGTGGAACGCGCTGGCGTCGAGGGCGGCGACATCGAGCGCATCTATATGGGCTGCGTCCTGCCTGCCGGATTGGGCCAGGCCCCGGCGCGCCAGGCGGCGATCAAGGCTGGCCTGCCAACATCGGTGCAGGCAACGACGGTCAACAAAGTGTGCGGTTCGGGGATGCAGACGATCATCATGGGGGCCGAGGCGCTCAGCGCGGGCAGCGTCGATATGATCGTCGCGGGCGGGATGGAGAGCATGACCAACGCGCCCTATCTCCTTAAAAAACATCGTTCGGGCGCACGGATTGGCCACGACACCGCCTATGACCATATGTTCCTCGACGGGCTGGAGGATGCCTATGACGCGGGCCGCGCGATGGGCACTTTCGCACAGGACACCGCCAACGCCTATCAGTTGACGCGCGAGGCGCAGGACGCCTACGCCATCACGTCGCTGGCCCGCGCACAGGCTGCGGTGGCGAGCGGCGCGTTCGTCACCGAAATCGCGCCCGTGACGATAGCGGGGCGCGGCGGCGACACCATCGTTGATACCGACGAATCCCCATCCAAGGGCAAGCCCGACAAAATCCCGACGCTCAAACCCGCCTTTGCCAAGGACGGCACGATTACCGCCGCGACCAGCAGCTCGATCTCCGACGGTGCGGCTGCGGTGGTGCTGACCCGCGCCAGCGTTGCCGCCGCCAAGGGCAAGGTGCCTGTCGCGCGGCTCGTCGCATCGGCGGCCTTTGCTCAGGAACCCAAGGATTTCACGACCGCCCCGGTCGGCGCGATCCGCGCATGCCTCGCCAAAGCGGGGTGGGGCATTTCAGATGTCGACCTGTTCGAGATCAACGAGGCCTTCGCCTGTGTGGCGATGTTCGCGATGCACGACCTTGGCATCGCGCACGAGCGCGTCAACGTCCATGGCGGTGCCACCGCGCTCGGCCACCCGATCGGGTGCAGCGGCACGCGGATCGTCACCACGCTGATCGCGGCGTTGCAGCGTCATGGCAAAAAGCGCGGTGTCGCCAGCTTGTGCATCGGCGGCGGCGAAGCGACGGCGGTAGCGGTCGAACTGGTGTGATGCCATATTTTGCTCGGCTCGCCGCAACTTTCAGCGCAATTATACTGGCGACCACTGCCCCGCTCGCGGCACAACAGCGCGATACGAACGGTGTCACGCCACTGACCGCCGAACAGACGGCGGCTGTCGGGGACATCATCGCGCGCGGTGAAGCGCTCTACCGCTATGATCAGGCGGCTTGGCACACAACGGACAAGCTGGTTGCCGCGCACATTCCTCAGGAGGTTATGCGGCGCATCATTGGCTGGGTGGTCGTTCCGGCACCCGAAGGATTGAAGGTCATCTATTATGGCCGCGAAGCCGACCGCCATATTATGATTTATTCGTCCGTATGGAGCGGTGGCACCGATGTCTCCGCTGAACGCCGATATGATCCGGAATTTTCCATCCTCGCAGGCGAAGAGGCCCGCCTTGTTGCGCTCCGCGAGCAGATCGACGCCAGCGGCTTCCTGCTCTGTGCGTCGCGGCCGTTCAACACGGTGATCCTGCCGGCGAGCGTCACGAGTGCAAGCGACAGCGTTTATTTTCTGACGCCGCAAGTCGATAACCGGACTGTGCCGCTTGGCGGACATCATCGGGTTGATATTGTCGATGGTGTCCAGCGCCCGGTGCGCAGCGTAACGCGCAGCTGCATCAACATGCCACCTCCGCCACGCGGTGCGATGTTTGGCATCAACCACATCACTAGCGCAGTGCCGACCGAGGAATATATATTCACCGCGCTGACACAGCGGCGCAGCTTTGTCGTCATGACCCCCGACAATGGCACCGCCTGGATCATCGAGCCGCGCGATGGCCGGGCAACCTTGGGCACCGTCCGGATGGCAGATCGCCACTGATCGCCACAACCCTGCGACAATTGGCAGACAATTCAGCGACATAGATTGCCATGGCCTGACAAGTCAGTTCGCTGACCGTTCAGCCTCATCCGCATATTGCATTGGCCGTGCCGGAAGGAGGCTGCCTTGCTCTTCCGGCACGTCCAATATCAAGGAGATGAACAATGAAACTTCCCATGATGATAGCGATTGCTGCGGCGATTGCTTTGCCCTCTGCCGCCTCGGCGCATACCAGCCGCGCCGAGCTTCGCCGCGATGTCCGCGACGTCCATCAGGAACGCCATGATGTCCGCCGCGCTGAGCGGTCTGGCAACGAGGCGCGGATCCACGCCGAACGCCGCGAACTACGCGGTGCGCGCCGCGAATTGCGCGAGGACGAGCGCGCCTTTCGCCGTCAACATCGGCGGCATCGATAATCTCGTTAGATTGCGGGGTCGGAACTGTCTGGCCCCGGCATTGCCGCCTGTTTACGCCCCGTCACCCCAAATGGCACCGGCGTCGATCCAGCCAGAGCGGCCACGCACGTCAAACTCGCAATAGCCGCCCCGGCATTCGCCGAGCCTGCCAACGACGCCCTCCTCGGCGCGGTAGGACACAGCCGAATCCGAACTGGCTCCCTCATACATCGGCTGCGGCCCATCGGTGACAATCGCGGTGCGCCTGCCGGTCAGCAATCGCTTGTGCATCCATCCGGTGATACCGTCGGGGTCCTGCACCTGCCGCCAATCGCCGCGCACCGCGATGACACGCAGCGGCAATCCGATCCGCCGATACGCCCACATCGCGCGCATCTCGCTCGACGGGCCGCGCCGCATAATCGCCTCCGATCGGTTGATCGACGCCCAATAGGGCGCGCGGCGGTTTTGCGCGGATACACTCGCCGCCATGCTCAGCACAAGGATGGTTGCGGTCAAAAGCGTAAGCGTGATTGTCTTCCCCATACGCATTCTGATAACCGCCAAAGACAAGATTGCAAGCGCCGCCAATGTCGGCAATAGTCGCGCCACAATATCAATTACGCATTGCCAGATAATGCGTCGGGGGAGTGTGAAGATGAACCGTCCGGTCGCCATCATTGCGATGATCGCATCTGCAACATTGTTGGCCAGCCCTGTTTTTGCTGCGACGATTGGTGATGCCGGGGCGATGATCGTACCCGAAAGCGGCGATACCGGATGGTTGCTTGGCGCGCTGTGCATCGGATTGCTTGGCAGCGTCGGCGGAATCGTCCGCATGGCTGTTGGTCAGCATGGCAAAGACAGCGTGCCGCGCATCCTGACCGCCGTCACCGCCGCGATGGCGCTGGCAAGCCTGCTGTATTTCCTGATCGGCTATAGCCTGATGTTCGACATAGGCGGCAATCGCTGGATCGGTGGGGCCGACAATGCCATGCTGAACGCGATGGGGACGGTGCGCGAAACCACGACGCTCCCCGAAACCGGATTTGCGCTGTTTCACCTGGGGTTTGTACTGATCGCGGTGGCGCAGCTCAATGCGCTGCTCGCTCCGCGCGCGCGGCCCGGCTGGTTACTGGCGTTCAGCGGCCTGTGGTCTCTGCTGGTGCTGGTGCCGATCGTGCGTGCGATGTGGGGTGGCGGCTGGCTTGCGGAAATGGGCGCGATCGATAGCGCGGGTGGCCTCGTCATATTCTATGCCACGGCGGTGTCGGCATTTGTTGCAATGGTGCTGATCGGCCGCAAAAAGGAGGCCGAAGCGCCTGCCCCCGATCACGGTCTGCATCTCTCGGGTGCGTTGCTGTTGCTGGTCGGGATGGCCGCGATGGCGGGTGGTGCAACGCTGGGGGCAGGCGATAATAGCGCTGTCGCCATGCTGACGGTGGTGACGGCGGCGATGACCGGCGCGTTGACCATGGCCGCACTGAAACGCAGGCTTGATGCCGATGCGCTCGCCAGCGGGCTGATGGTGGGCGTGGTGGCCAGCGCGGCGGCGGGCGACACTATTTCGATTGGCAGCGCTTGGCTGATCGGGGTGGTCGCCGCGATAGCCGTGCATGTAACCCCCTATCTGATGCCAAAACGTTTTGCGTGGCAAGACACGGCGGGCGGTGCGATGAGTATCGCCGCAGCGGCCAAGACCGGCGGTTTTCTCTTCGCCATCTTCCTCGCCTTCGAACCTTTTGGTGGGTCGGGTTACGGCGAAGGGATGACGATGAGTGGCCAGGTCATCGCGCAGTTCGTGGCGATTCTCGCTATCGCGCTCTGGGCGGTGTTCGGCACGCTGGTCGCTGCGCTGATGGTCGGGCTGGTGCTGCCCATGCGGGCCGAGGACTAAAAGCCAACCCCGTTCACCCTGAGTCTGTCGAAGGGTTGTCCTTCTATGCGTTCAAGTAAGAGCGGTGCTTCGACAAGCTCAGCACGAACGGCTCATGTTGAAATCGTTGCGGCCAAATCAAACCTTGCTCAATCCCCGGCCAATAACCTATCCATCAGTTGCTGCACCGTCGGGGTGAAATTGTTCGAATAGAAGGGGTCCTGCTTGAAATGATAGGCGCCATGCCCCGCGAACATCAGATTATCCTCGACCTCGCCGCCATGCGCGATGCTTTGCAGCGTCTTTTGGATACAGAAACTGCGCGGGTCGGCCAGCCGTCCGGTTGAATGGTCGTCATGGTCCTTCCACGATGAAAAGCCGCAGTGCGACAGGCAGCCCATACACTCGGTCTGGTCGGTGTGGATGCGTGTCCGTTCTTCCGGCCCGACAAAGATCAACGTATCGTCGGGGGTCTTGAGCGCAGCTGTGTGCCCTTCGTTCATCCATCCGCGCGCAAGGGCGGCGCTTTCTTCGCTGACCCAATATTTTTTGCGCTCGACCTCAATCCGCACATGGTTGGTGCCGCATTCGACCTTGCCGAACGGAATCTGCCGCGCCGAGCGCGCCATCAGACTGTAGAGAAAACGCGTTTTGACCGCCGAGGAGTAAAATCCGGTCGGCGAAAACTTATGAAGCAGCACATCGCCCGGGTTCACCTCGCGCAACGCGTCTTTCCACCCCTGCGGGATCGGGCTTTCGACGGTGAGCAATGGCCGGGTGCCGAACTGGAACACAATCTGCCCCAGCTCAGGGTTATCGATCCAGTCCTGCCAGTCGCGCAAAAACCACACGCCGCCCGCCATCACGATCGGCACGCTGTCGGCTATCCCTTCCTCGCGCATCACATCGCGCACCGCCTTGACACGCGGATAGGGGTCTTGGGGCATCAGCGGATCTTCGGCGTTCGACAGGCCGTTATGTCCGCCCGCCAGCCACGGGTCTTCATACACCACCGCACCCAGCCATTCGGGCACCTTGCTGTATGCGCGTTTCCACAGCGCGCGGAACGCCCGCGCCGATGAGATGATCGGCAAATAATAAACGCCATATTTCGCGGCGATTTCAGAGAGCTTATACGGCATGCCCGCGCCGCAGGTCACGCCAGCCACCAGCCCGCGTGTTTGCTCGAGCACCCCGTGCAATATCGGCTGCGACCCGCCCATTTCCCACAACACGTTGATGTTGATCGCACCGCGCCCCGAGGCGATTTCGTACGCGCGCTCGATCTGCGCCACCGCACCGCGAATGCCATAGTCGATCAGCTCACCATGGCGTTCGACCCGCGTGGCACCGTGAAACACTTGTGGGATCATATTACCCGCGTCGTCATAGCTGTCGGCGTTGACCGCGCTGATCGTGCCGATGCCGCCCGCCGCAGCCCACGCGCCCGAACTGGCGTGGTTGGTTGCGGCCACGCCCTTGCCGCCCTCGATCAACGGCCAAACCTCCCGACCGCCATAGACGATCGGCTTTAATCCCTTAAACACCCATTTGCTCCTGTGCGCCCCACCTCATACGCCTATAATGGATAGATTGGAAATTGTCCGCGCTATTTTACGATCGGGTGATGAGCGCAGATTTGTCTATTTTCAGCGCATTTCCATAGAGTTGCGCATAGGCATCAATCATCTTTGCCTCATCAAACTCTTCGGTAGCCCGCGCTTTATTGGCACGGCCAATGGCAATACGGCTATGCGAATCGCTCGCAAGGCGCGTGATCGCTTCGGCCAGTGCCGCCGCGGACCTTGGCGTGATGAACGGCGCGTTGGCAGGCGCGACCATGTTCGCAACATCGCCAACCGCTGGCGCGACAATCGGCAGCCCCGCCGCCATCGCCTCCATCACCGCAATCGGTTGCTGTTCGGACAGCGAGGAGAGCGCCATGATGTCGAAATGCCCGACATAGGTTGCGGGATCGGGGATGAACCCCGCCAGCATCACCCGGCCCGCCACCCCGTGGAGCACGGCTTCGGCCTCAATCGCCGCGCGCTCAGGCCCTTCGCCGACAATCACCAATCGCACGTTAGGTGGGGTCAACGCTATTGCGCGGACCAGCAGCGGCAAATTCTTGACCGCGCGCAGCCCCGCGACCGTGCCGACGATTATGTCGCCTTTGCCGCGCACCAGCCCCGGGATAGCGCCAGCCAACGGCGGCCTGGCATAGCGCGCCACGTCGATGCCGTTCGATATGCGCCGAACGCGCGCCGCGCTCACCCAATGGTTTCGCGCCACCTGCTCAAGCACATGGCTTGGCACCACCACCGCATCCGCCGAGCGCAGCGCGATGCGCCGGAACATGTTACGCCGCCAGTCGAGCCGCTCCGCCTCGTCGGCGTTGAACCCGTCCTCATGGTGGATCAGCGGCGGCAAGCGCATGAAGGCGCGGCACAGGCGGTGCGCCATCACCGCATCCATCGACCCCCAATTATACGACAAGATCAGATCGAAACTCTGCATGGTGCGCGCCAGCGCCAGATAGCGCACGGGTGACGGCTTGCCATGGAGCGCGGGGGCGCGCGCCTCGGTTGGGAAATCGACCGCCACAGCCTTGTCGATCGCCTTGCGTGCCCCCAGTTGATCGGGCATCGCCGACAAGATGGTGTGGCGTGCACGCGGCCCGAATGCGTTCATCAGCCGCACCGCGCGCGCCTCCTTGCCGCCCAGCGAAAAGGTCGAATGGCAGTGAAGGATGCTGAGGCGAGTGGTCTGCGTCGCGGTCACGCGACCTGATACAGGCGCTGTCATCAGGCCACCGATGCCACCAGCTTTTCAATCGCTGCCACGGCAACGGGTTCATCGAGCGTCGGGGCATGGCCAACGCGCGGCACCGTCACCAGCCTGGCATCGTCCAGCCTCGCCACCATCGCCTTGGCGGTTTCAGCGGACAATATATCCGACAGTGCGCCGCGCAGCACCAGTGTCGGCACCGTCTTCATCGCATCGAACGCAGGCCACATATCAACCCCGGCCTCGCCGCCCGACTGTTTGAACGGCAGCGCAATATTGGCGTCATAGTCGGGGACGATCCGCCCCTCTGGTGTCTGGCGGTGGGTGCGCTTGGCCATTACCAGCCAATCTTCCAATCCCCAATCGGGATAGACGGGCGCGTTGGCGGCGGCGATGGCGCGCGCGGCATGGACCCAGGTGGGAAAATCGGCGCGTTGCCCGACATAGGATTTGATCCGATCAAGCCCGGCCGGGTCTATCTCTGGCCCGACATCATTGAGCACCGCGCCTGCCAGCCGCCCTCGCTGCGTCGCCGCGATCAGCATCGTCACCAGCCCGCCCAGCGACGTGCCGATGCTGATGAACCGATCAAGCGCCAGCTCATCGAGCAGGATCGACACGTCCTGTAGGTAGGTGAGCGGGGTATAGCGCATCGCATCCTTGGCATAACCGCTTGTCCCCCGCCCGCGAATGTCAATCGCATAGACGGTGCGCGTTGCTGCGAGGCGCGGTGCCAGCTGGTCAAAATCGCGCGCGTTGCGGGTCAGGCCGGGAATGCACAGGATTGGCAGCTTGCCGCTGCTTTGCGCCGCGTCATAAATGCGCGCATGCAGCCGCACACCATCGGCCGACCACCAAATATGGTCGCGCCATCGGGGCGTCGTTGCCTTGGAGCTTGCGGGTTCGGCGAACATGGTCGCATATTGCCGTATGGAAAAGTCGACGCAAGCACAACCGTCCATCGTGGCACCTATCGCCGCACCCATCGCCTCAATAGCCGATTTTATCGCCGATCCGGTGGTGGCAGCGACATTCCCCGAACATCGCCTGCGCTGGCGCGGCGACCGCGCGGCGGACAGTATCACCCTTGGCGCGCTCAGCGATCCGCAGTGGATCGAGCATTTCGGGCGGTTTGCGCCGCTGCCCGCCAACCTGCCGCACCCCTTGGCGCTGCGCTATCACGGGCACCAGTTCGGTCATTACAACCCCGATCTGGGCGACGGACGCGGTTTCCTGTTTGCCCAATTGCGCAGCGATGATGGACGCTGGCTCGATCTTGGGACCAAGGGGTCGGGGCAAACCCCCTATAGCCGGGGCGGCGATGGGCGGTTGACGCTAAAAGGCGCGGTGCGCGAGCTGCTGGCCACCGAGATGCTCGAGGCGTTGGGGGTGCCGACATCGCGAACCTTGTCAATCATCGAGACCGGCGAGGCGCTCCATCGCGGCGACGAGCCATCGCCCACCCGCAGCGCGGTGCTGGTACGCCTCAGCCACAGCCATATCCGTGTTGGAAGCTTTCAGCGGCTCGCAGCATTGGGTCAAAATGCGCAGATGGAGCGGCTGTTGCGTTACGTGCTAGCGACGCTGTTCGATGTCCCCGATGCCGACGTCCTGCCGCTCGTCGATGCCGCCGCGATGCTGGTGCGCCTGGCCGCCACACGGTGCGCAGAAACGGTCGCAGCACAGATGGTCGCGGGGTTCGTCCACGGCGTTCTCAACAGCGACAATATCAATGTGACGGGCGAGAGTTTCGACTATGGCCCGTGGCGCTTCACCCCGACATGGGACCCGGCATATACCGCCGCTTATTTCGATCACCACGCGCTCTACGCCTTTGGCCGCCAGCCGCAGGTGGTGCATTGGACCATGGCGCAGCTGGCGAACAGCCTTGGCCATATTGTCCCCGCCGCGCCGCTGAGCGATGCGCTGGAGGCTTTCGGCCCCGCCTATGAAACCGCGATCGCTGCGCAATTCTGCTGGCGGCTGGGGGTGGCGCAAGGCACAGCCGAACAGGACCGCGCGCTGGTGATCGCCAGCGAACAGCATATGCGCGGGCGCGGCACACCCATCGACCATTTTTTCCTCTCCGGTGCCAAGGATAGCGGCGATGCGGCATTGGCCGAGCCGCTATCCGGCCGCGCGCAGACCCGCGAGCGATGGTGGAACGATACCACGCCGCAATCGATGCACATCGAGGAAGTCGAGGCGCTGTGGGCGGCGATTGCCAACCACGACGACTGGGCACCGTTGATGGACAAGCTGGCCGCAGTGCGCGCCATGGGACGTGCGCTTGGCACCTCTCCCATTGCCTTGACGCGCTAGAGGTTTATGAGGGCTTGGCATGGCCGTTGAACTCATCTCGCACGAACCCGCGACCGGGGTTGAACTGTGGCGCGGGGCCGTTGGCGATGTCGATGCCGAAGTTGCGGCGGCGCGCGCCGCCTGGCCCGAATGGGCGGCACTGCCCATCCTCAAGCGCGTCGATGCGCTCAAACGTTTTGTCGAACGGCTGAATGCGAACCCAGAACCGCTCGCGGACCTGATCGCGCGCGAAACCGGAAAACCGTTGTGGGAGAGCCGAACCGAGGTCGAGAGCGTTACGGCCAAGGTCGACATTTCGATGAAAGCCTATAGCGAGCGCACATCGCAGCGCCGCAGCGATGGCACCATGGGCGCGCGCACCGCGCTGCGGCACAAACCGCACGGGGTATTGGCGGTGCTTGGCCCCTATAATTTTCCGGCGCATTTGCCCAATGGTCATATCGTTCCCGCGCTGCTGGCGGGCAATGCTGTGGTGTTCAAACCATCCGAGAAAACCCCGGCGGTGGGCGCAAAGCTGGTCGAGCTTTATCGCGAAGCAGGCGTGCCGGCGGGCGCGATCCGCTTGCTTACCGGGGCGGTCGATGAAGGCCGCGCGCTGGTCGGCCACGCCGACATCGACGGCGTGCTGTTTACCGGGTCCGCGCGCACCGGCATCGCCATCAACCGCGCACTGGCCAGTCGGCCCGACCGTATCGTCGCGCTCGAAATGGGCGGGAACAACCCGATCGTCGCGTGGGACACGCGCGACATCAGCAACGCCGCGACGCTGATCGTCCAATCGGCGTTCATGTCGGCGGGGCAGCGCTGTTCGAACGCGCGGCGCCTGATCGTCAAACAGGATCTTGCCGAACCGCTGCTCGGCGAAATCCGCAAGCTGACCGACCGGCTGATCGTCGGTGCGCCGCACGATGAACCCGCGCCGTTCATGGGTCCGGTGATCGACAACGACACCGCCAATGGCTTGCTCGACAGCTTTCTCTACCTCATTTCCAATGGCGGGCAGGCGGTCCGCTTCATGACGCGGCCCGACGAAGCAATGCCGTTCCTCACCCCGGGCATCGTCGATGTCACCAATGTCGCCGATCGCCCCGATGTCGAACTGTTCGGGCCGTTGCTTCAAGTGGTGCGGGTCGACACGTTCGATCAGGCAATAGCAGAGGCCAATGCCACCGCTTATGGCCTGTCCGCCGCGCTGATCGGCGGATCATCGGCCCAATATGACCAGTTCTGGGCCAATGTCCGCGCCGGGGTTATCAACTGGAACAAGCCGACCAACGGCGCATCGTCATCGATGCCGTTCGGCGGGGTTGGCCTGTCGGGCAATCATCGCCCCAGCGCCTTTTACGCCGCCGATTATTGCGCCTATCCGGTCGCATCAAGCGAAGCCGAACAACCGCGCGCGACCATCGGCATCGGCTTGGCGAATGAACATTAAGACATGTGCTCCGGCGAAGGCCGGAGCTGTGGCAACGAGCCGCGCGCTTGTCGGTCAGCGCTTCGGACTAAATCCGGAGCACAATGTCGTCTTTCCACCCATAGCGCCGCTTTAGCCTGCCCAAGTAGCCATGGTTTGGCGATCCTGACCGGGCGGCGCATGATGCGTTCATGCCTGATCCGTCTCTCCCCCCTACCGGAACGGTCACTCTGGTTGGCGCTGGCCCCGGCGCGGCTGACCTGTTGACGCTGCGTGCGGCGCGCTTGCTGGAAACAGCGCGCGTCGTCGTGCATGACGGGCTGGTCGATGCATCGGTGCTGGCGCTGATCAACCCGGCGGCGCGGCTTATCAATGTCGCCAAACGGCGCAGCCGCCACAGCGTGCCGCAAGCGGATATCAACGCGCTGTTGATCCGCGAAGCGCGCGCGGGCCGCGATGTTATCCGCCTCAAGGGCGGCGACCCGTTCATCTTTGGCCGTGGCGGCGAGGAGGTCGAGGCGTGCCGCGCCGCTGGCGTGCCGGTCGAGGTGGTGCCCGGCATTTCCGCCGCAATCGGCTGCGCAGCAGAGGCGATGCTCCCGCTCACCCACCGCGACGCGGCCAGCGCGGTCAGCTTTGTCGCGGGGCAGTGCAAGGGTCTCACCGACCAAAATTGGGCGGGCCTTGCGGGGCATGGCCGCACGCTTGTCATCTATATGGGGGTTGCCACCGCCGCCGACATTACCGAAAAACTCATCACCGATGGCGTATCCCCCGCCATGCCGGTCGCAGTGCTGGAAAACGGCACGCGGCGCGGCGCACGCGCATTGCGCACGCTGCTCACCGATCTTGGCGACATGATGGTGCGGGAAAATGTGCAAAGCCCCGCTATCATTGTGGTTGGCGAAGTGGTGCTGCGCTCCGATGCTTTGGATGGACTGTTGAAAGAGGGCGTCATTGCGAGCGCAGCGAAGCAATCCAGTTCAAGCGCCGGACTGGATTGCTTCGCTGCGCTCGCAATGACGGGAACGGTAAAATCATGAAACTGCTCACCGGAAACGACCTCACAAGCGGCGCCGTCACCTGGTGGACCGGAACGGGCTGGTCGATCCACCTTGCCGATGCCGCCGATGTTGGCGAAACAGGGGACATCATCGCCACCACCGAAGAGGCGGCGCGGCGCGTCAACGCGCCCTATCTTATCGACGCCGACGCCGCCGGATTGCCGCTCCACATCAAGGACCGCGTGCGTGCAACCGGCCCCTCCGTCCGACCGGACCTGACCCTAAAACCCGCTGGCGAATGGGCGGCGGGCGATGTATAAATACGACCAATATGACCAGGCGATTGTCGATGCCCGCGTCGATGAGTTCCGCGACCAAGTGGCGCGGCGCATCGCGGGGACCTTGAGCGAGGATCAGTTCAAACCGCTGCGGCTGATGAACGGGCTCTACCTGCAACTCCACGCCTATATGCTGCGTGTCGCCATCCCCTATGGCACGCTGTCATCGGCGCAAATGCACATGCTGGCCAGCATCGCGCGGCGCTATGATCGCGATTACGGCCATTTCACCACGCGGCAAAATATCCAGTATAATTGGATCAAGCTCAGCGATGCCCCCGACATTTTGGCCGACCTCGCCAGCGTCGAAATGCACGCGATCCAGACCAGCGGCAATTGCATCCGCAACATTAGCTCTGACCAATTTGCGGGCGCAGCCGCCGACGAGGTCACCGACCCACGGCCATGGGCCGAATTGCTGCGCCAATGGTCGAGCTTTCATCCTGAGTTTAGCTATTTGCCGCGCAAGTTCAAAATAGCGGTGATTGCAAGCGAACAAGACCGCGCGGCGATGCGCCTGCACGATATTGGCATTCGCATCATTGCGCGCGACGGCGAATATGGCGCGCAAATCTATGTCGGCGGCGGCATGGGCCGCACCCCGATGATCGCGCCGCTTATCAAGAATTTCGTGCCTCTTGACGATTTGCTGAGCTATGTCGAAGCGTGCTTGCGGGTCTATAACCGCTATGGGCGGCGCGACAATATCTACAAGGCACGGATCAAAATCCTGATCCACGAGCTGGGCGCAGACGAGTTTGCGCGGGCAGTCGAGGCCGAGTTTGCGCACGTCAAGACGCTGGGTATCGACCCGCCGGTGTCAGAGTTTGAACGGATCGCGGCTGGGTTTGCGCTGCCGCCGCTCCTCCTCACCTCAGATGGGGAACCCCTCGATGACGCCGACCCCGCCTTCACTCACTGGCTTACCCAAAACACGCACCCGCACAAGGTGCCGGGGCACGCGATTGTCACCATCAGCCTCAAGCCGCTCGGCGGTATCCCCGGCGATGCGTCTTCATCGCAAATCGACGCGATAGCCGATTTGGCGATGCGCTACAGCCACGACGAATTGCGCGTCACCCATTCACAAAATATCGTCCTGCCGCACGTCGCGGTTGGCGATCTGCGCGCAGTTTACGACGCGCTGGTCGCCGCAAACCTCGCATCCGCCAATGTCGATCTGATCAGCGACATCATTGCCTGCCCCGGCCTCGATTATTGCAGCCTCGCCAATGCGCGTTCGATCCCCGTCGCGCAGAAAATCGCCGCTCGTTTTGCCGACCCGGCGCGCCAACGCGACCTTGGCGAGCTTAAGCTCAAGATTTCGGGCTGCATCAACGCCTGCGGCCACCACCATGCCGGGCACATCGGCATTCTGGGCGTCGATCGCAAGGGCACCGAAAACTACCAGCTTTCGCTCGGCGGATCGGGGGCCGAAGACGTCAGCCTAGCCAAAATCACCGGCCCCGGCTTTGACGAGGACGGCATTGTCGATGCCGTGACACGCGTGACCGACCTCTATCTTGCCGTCCGCGACCCCGGCGAACGTTTCCTCGACACCTATCGCCGCGTTGGCATGGATCCGTTCAAGGAGGTGCTTTATGGTTGAGCAACCCGCTTCGCTGGCCGATTTCATCGCCTCAAACGCCACAGCCGTTCGGTTGGAGCCGGGCGATGATGCGCGCGCGCTCTTGCCTCACTTCGCTCGCCTCGCCTTGGTCGAAATCGCCTTTCCTACGTTCCGCGATGGGCGCGGCTATTCATCGGCGCGTATCTTGCGCGAAGGCGGCTATCGCGGGAGCCTTCGCGCCGCTGGTGACATATTGGTCGATCAGATCGTCACTTTGCGCCGCTGCGGGTTCGACAGCTTTGCTCCTGATGCGCCGCTCGACCCCGTCGTAGTGGATGGCGCACTGGCGCGTTGCCCAGCCGTCTATCAACGCGCCGCCGATGGTGCGGTGCCGGTGTGGCAGCTGCGCCATGGCTGAGGCCCGCGTCCGCGACCGCATCAACGCCGCCCCGCGCTATAGCGAGGGTGACGCCATTCGCCTGAACCAGATGTTTCGCGGGCGCGACACGGCGGAAATGCTCAACGCGCTGATCCGCGAGAATATGCTCGGCGACGCCGCCATCGTCTCCAGCTTTGGCGCCGAAAGCGCGGTGCTGCTCCATCTGATCGGATGCATCCAGCCCGACATTCCCGTTATCTTCCTCGACACCGGCAAACATTTCCCTGAGACGCTAGCCTATCGCGATACGCTGATCGCCGCGATTGGCCTTGCCAATGTCATCAACGTGACGCCCGACCCTGCGTTACTGGCCATGCGCGACGCCACCGACCTGCGCTGGTCCTACGACCCCGATGGTTGTTGCGATATCCGCAAAGTCATCCCGCTCAAACGCGCCCTCACGCGCTTTGACGCCCAATATACCGGCCGCAAGGGCTTCCAATCCACCACGCGCAAAGGCCTGCCGCGCTTTGAGGTTGAGGCGGGGCGGCTCAAGGTCAACCCGCTCGCTGATTGGGACAAGGGCGCTATCGACGCCTATATGGCCAACCATGCGCTACCCGTGCATCCGCTGGTAGCACTGGGCTACCCTTCCATCGGCTGCGCGCCGTGCACATCGCGCGTCCGCCCGGGCGAAGACCCGCGCTCCGGGCGGTGGCGCGGCTGGGACAAGGTCGAATGCGGGCTGCACGGTGAAATTACCCCGCTCCCCCTCAATCCCGACGGCAGCGAAGATCCGGTGTTCTGATCCGCACAGACAGGGGAAACCACATTATCCGATTGTCAGGCGCGTTAACCAGGCCGATCAACAGCAGGCCGCGCAGGTTCAACGCGCCGAGTTCGACGATCCCGTGCGCCGTCTGGCTTGACAGTGTGTCAAGTTAAGCAGCGGCATTTTACCCTTTCAATTCAAATACTAACCATATTTTACGACAGTGATGGGAAACGCAATGTGTCAAGTTAAGCGCTCCGGCCAGGGGCGTAGTTAAGAAAAAATCCGATTGCGCCATTGCCCTTCTTTCGCCTCCGTTTGACCTCCAGCGCTTGCGCATCACGCGCACAGCCTGCGCCGCAAACCGCGATTATACCGCACCGCGCAGCGTGTAGGAAAGCGGATGATGCGCGCCTGCGGTTCAAATCCGCTGATGACACCATCATTACCGTATATATCAACGGTGCCGTCAGCCGCGAAATTTTAGACCATAGCCCGTTTCACCAGTGCGCTGCGCTCGCAACTACACACCACTTCGTCGCGTTGATTGATCGCACGGTGCAAGAAAGTGACAATGCCCGCGTCGGGGCGCGATTTGCTTTCCCTGAGCGCGATGACCTCGCTCGTAGCATAGAGCGTATCGCCGATGAACACCGGCTTTGGCATGACCAGCTTGTCATATCCCAAGTTCGCAACCAGCGTGCCGAGCGTGGTGTCGCCCACCGACAGCCCGACCATCAGGCTGAAGGTGAAGGTGCCGTTGACGAGGATCTGGCCAAACTCCGACGCGCGCGCCGCCTCGGCGTCGATGTGCAGCGGCTGCGGGTTGTGGGTCATGGTGGACCACAACAGATTATCGGTCTCGGTCACCGTGCGGTGAATGTCGTGGGTGATCGCGTCGCCGATGGCCCATTGGTCGAAAGTTTTGCCCGCCATTACAAACCCTCTCGGAAAATTTCATTGTCATTCCCGCGAAAGCGGGAACCCATGGCCTTGTCTTTGGATAGTGGATCCCCGATCAAGTCGGGGATGACAAGGTTGTGGGTTTGGGTCATCACCCTTCTCCCCCCTCTATCCGCACCAGCAGCGCCTCGACCTGCACCTGCGCGCCGGGCGTGGCGGAAAGCTCGGCCACCACCCCGTCGAACGGTGCGATCAGGCTATGCTCCATCTTCATCGCTTCGAGGGTTAGCAGCTTCTGGCCCTTGGTCACCGTATCACCCGCCGCAACCTCGACCGCGATGATCCGGCCGGGCATGGGGGAGAGGATATCGCCATCGTGGGATGCGGTGCTTGTTCCACGATGCCTGTCTAGCCGAAACAGGAATGTGGCACCCTGCTCTGCGACCAGCCAACCGCCATCATGGCTGACGACAAAAGCAGCATCAGCGATGCTACAGTCTGCGAAAACGATTTCGTATTTTTCGCCGTTTGCCTCAAGGCGGACCGATGTAGGATTGCTACTTCGATTCAGGCGGAAACCACGGCACTTCCAAGACTCTCGTTCGTGATCCCGCCAAGTTTCGTTAATGTTCTGGGCCTTCCCGCCCATTGCTTGGTTGACTGCGAGACGCCCCACTGCCTGCAGTACAGATTCCGACGCGCGAGCGTCAGGAACGAGACCATCACCTTCTCTTGCAATCAGCCCGGTGTCCATTTCGCCAGCCACAAATTCACTATTGCCAAGCGCAAGAGTAAGGAAGCCGGCATTGGTTTTGACGGGCCAACAACGCACTTGGCCTGTGTAGGCGCGAAGAGCGGCGATGGCGTCAGCTCGTGTTGCTGCGTGCGCTACGAGCTTGGCGATCATCGGATCATAGTGCGGCGAGATCTCGTCAGATTGTTCGACACCCGTCTCGACGCGGCATTTGTTGCCCCGATAACCCACAGGAAATGACAGGAAATCGAGTCGCCCCACGCTCGGCAAAAAACCCTTCGCCGGGTCCTCGGCATAGAGCCGCGCTTCCATCGCCCAGCCGTTGATGCTGAGTTCCTCCTGTCGCTTGGGCAGCGCCTCCCCGCTCGCCACGCGCAACTGCCATTCGACCAGATCAACCCCGGTGATCTCCTCGGTCACCGGATGTTCGACCTGGAGCCGCGTGTTCATTTCCATGAACCAGATGCGGTCGGCGCGCAGGCCTTCTGAGGCGTCGGCGATGAACTCGATCGTGCCTGCGCCGACATAATCGACCGCCTTTGCCGCCTTGACCGCCGCCGCGCAGAGTTGCTCACGGGTGCCTTCGTCCATGCCCGGCGCGGGGGCTTCCTCGATGACCTTTTGGTGGCGGCGTTGCAGCGAGCAGTCGCGTTCGAACAGGTGGACGATGTTGCCGTGGGTGTCGCCGAATATCTGCACCTCGATATGGCGCGGGCGGGTGATATATTTTTCGATCAACACATGCGCGTTGCCGAACGATGCGGTGGCCTCGCGCTGGCACGAGGCGAGCGCGTCAGCGAAGTCGGCTTCCCGCTCCACCAGCCGCATCCCCTTGCCGCCGCCGCCCGCGACCGCCTTGATCAGCACCGGATAGCCGATCTCGGCGGCGCGCTCGGCGAGAAACGCGGGGTCCTGGTTCTCGCCCATATAGCCGGGGGTGACGGGCACGCCCGCCTCGGCCATCAATGTCTTGGCCGCATCCTTCAACCCCATCGCGGTGATGCTGGCGGGGCGCGGGCCGACCCAGATCAACCCTGCGTCAATCACGGCTTGCGCGAACTCGGCATTTTCGGAGAGGAAGCCATAGCCCGGGTGGATAGCCTCAGCCTTGGTCGCGAGCGCGGCGGCGATGATCTTCTCGCCCACCAGATAGCTCTCGCGCGCCGGAGACGCCCCGATATGCACCGCCTCATCCGCCTGCCGCACATGCAGCGCCTTGGCATCGGCATCCGAATAGACCGCGACCGTGCGAATGCCCATCGTCCGCGCGGTGCGGATGATCCGGCAGGCAATTTCGCCGCGATTGGCGATGAGGAGAGATTGGATCATGCAGCAGGTCCCGTTAGTCTAACCCGCTGGTTTAATGTCTCTTCAGCGATAGGGAAATAATCATACAGCTCATTCACAAGCTCACGAGATTCTTTGGTCGAAACACGATCTTCAAAAACTCGATGTTCTTCGGAACCCATCGAAAATGCGATGCCAGAGAGCTTTTCTCTCATTTCTTTTGGCAAGAGCGGGCCATGCTTACCTAGATACGAGTAAATGTCGGATGAGATCGAGCCAATTGACAGCGATACAGAATCCAGCATTTCTTCAAAATCAGGATCGATCATATATCTTGGAAATATTTTCAGTTTAATTTGATACCAGTCGTTCGCTGCCAAAAAATCTCGCTCAAAAAGCAACTCTTCACGCTTTAGAGAATGTTTAATTTTCTCGAGTTCGGCGTTGAGAGTGGATTTGTATTTCTCAATCCATCTACTGGAAAGATGAGACGTCAGCCAGCTGCTGGCCGCTGAAATGACTGCTCCAGCCACCCCAAGCGTTGCGACCGATTCCCAACCAATCTCGATAACTGTTTGTGGATTAGGCATTGGTTCCCCTCACATCCGAAACACCCCGAACCGGGGCGCCTCCTCAATCGGCGCGTTCAGCGCTGCCGCGAACGCCAGCCCCAGCACATCGCGGGTCTGCGCCGGATCGATGATCCCATCGTCCCAACCCCTCGCGGTGGCGTGGTAGGGGTTGCCTTCGTCTTCGTACTTTTGCCGCACGGGGGCCTTGAAGGCTTCGGCCTGCTCCGGCGTCCATTTTTCCGCATCGCGGTGGACGGTGGCCAGCACGCTTGCCGCTTGCTCGCCGCCCATCACGCTGATCCGCGCATTGGGCCAGGTGAACAGGAAGCGCGGCGAATACGCCCGCCCGCACATGCCATAATTGCCCGCGCCAAAACTGCCGCCGATCAGCACGGTGATCTTGGGCACGCTCGCCGTCGCCACCGCTGTCACCAGTTTCGCGCCGTGCTTGGCGATCCCCTCCGCCTCATATTTGCCGCCGACCATGAAACCGCTGATATTCTGGAGGAACAGCAAGGGTATCCGCCGCTGGCACGCGAGCTGGATGAAGTGCGCGCCCTTGAGTGCGCTTTCGCTGAACAGCACGCCGTTGTTCGCAAGGATCGCGACCGGCATCCCCCAGATATGCGCGAACCCGCACACCAGCGTGGAGCCGTAAAGCGCCTTGAACTCGTGAAACTCGCTGCCATCGACGATGCGGGCGATCACCTCATGCACGTCATAAGGCGCGCGGACGTCGTCGGGGATGATGCCGTAGAGTTCGTCCGCGTCGAACTTTGGCGGGCGCGGTTCACGTGCTCCGGCGAAGGCCGGAGTGTTGGCCAAGGCTCCTGCCTGCGCAGGAGCACAGGTGCTGACAATATCCCTCACAATCGTCAGCGCATGCTCGTCATTCTCGGCCAGATGATCGACCACGCCCGATTTATGCGCGTGGAGCGTGCCGCCACCCAGCGCCTCGGCGCTGATTTCCTCGCCGGTCGCGGCCTTGACCAACGGCGGCCCGGCCAGAAAAATCGTGCCCTGTTCGCGGACGATCACGCTCTCGTCGCTCATCGCCGGAACGTAAGCCCCGCCTGCGGTGCAGCTGCCCATCACGCACGCAATTTGCGGAATGCCTTTGGCGCTCATATTGGCCTGGTTGTAGAAGATGCGGCCAAAGTGATCGCGGTCGGGGAAAACCTCCGCCTGATGCGGCAGGTTGGCGCCGCCTGAGTCGACCAGATAGATGCACGGCAAATGGTTCTGCTCGGCAATCTCCTGCGCGCGGAGGTGCTTCTTGACCGTCATGGGGAAGTAGGTGCCGCCCTTCACCGTAGCGTCGTTGCACACGATCATGCACTGGCGTCCCGAGACGCGGCCGATGCCGGTGATGATCCCGGCGCCCGGAACCTCGCCCTCGTACATGTCGCAAGCGGCCAATTGCCCGATCTCGAGTAACGGCGAGCCGGGATCGAGCAGGCGCTCAACCCGCTCACGCGGGAGCAGCTTGCCGCGCGATGTGTGGCGTTCACGGCTCTTCTCGCTCCCGCCCAAAGCGGTTTTGGCGACCTTTGTCCAAAGCTCATCTTTGAGCGCAATGTTATGTTCGGCGTTGGCTTGCGATTCTAGGCTAGTCAGATCAAGGTTTGACGGCAAAATTGGAGCAGACATATTTAATCCTCTCAAATTGCCTTACCAACCACGACGGCATACACCAAGCCAATGTAGGTTATAGCAAAAGGAAATGCACACCATGTCTGTTTGGATCAATATCGGCATAGCCGCGCTTGCCGTTGTTTCCAGCTGCCCTGCCTTGGCTGACGTTGCAGCGCGCTACCAGCCAGAAGGTGACATGCGAGCAATCAACATATCAATGTCGATTGAAGTCGATGAAAACGGCGCTGCTCGAATGCAGATGGGGGCGATGCCTGTATATACCCTTGTTGCCGGAGGCAATGTGCTCATGGTGCAACGTGGCCCGAACGGACCTTATGTCGCAAATTATGCCGACATCCTTCAGGTCATGGCGGAAGCATTCACTCGTATGACGTCGATGGCGCACAATATGCCTGAAGGCAACTCTCGCGCTCTTGTGCCTCTTGGCGAAGTAACAATCGGCTCACGACAAGGAATAGCCTATGGCTATGCGGACGCGGATGACAGTTCGCCCCCAACACCCTTCATAGTCATTTCACGCGATCCGTTACTCGCACCTATAGGGCGGGCCTTTGCCGCAAGCACTTCGACTGGCGAACCGTTAAGCTCATTGGGGCCAATTGGCGCGATGATGCAAGGCACGATGGCTGAAATGCGGCGACTCTTCAATGATGGCGCGCCGCTGCAAATTGGTCCGATGATCCTGACCGATGTGTCCTTTGATGAGATAGAGGATAGTCGTTTTCAACCCCCTTCTGAGCCTATTTCCATCGACGCGCTGAGGCAAATGTATCAGCCATTTGATGAAGCGCCAACGCTTCCTAGGCCAGCTGCTCCGACTGAAAACTAGACGCATATCTCTCATGCCCCAATCACTTCACGCCCGATCAGCATCCGCCTGATCTCGTTGGTGCCGGCACCGATGTCGAGCAATTTGGCGTCGCGCCAGTAGCGTTCGACCGGCCAGTCTTTGGTATAGCCCGCGCCGCCCAGCGCCTGGATCGCCTCGCCCGCCACGCGCACCGCGCTCTCACTCGCCAGCAAGATCGCGCCCGCCGCGTCGTGCCGTGTCGTTTGCCCCGCGTCGCACGCGCGTGCCACCGCATAGACATAGGCGCGCGCCGCCGACAGCGCGACGACCATGTCGGCGACCTTGCCCTGCATCAGCTGGAATGAACCGATGGCTTTGCCGAACTGTTTCCTCTCCCGCACATAGGGCAGCACGACGTCGAGGCACGCCTGCATGATGCCGAGCTGGATGCCGCTGAGCACCACGCGCTCATAATCAAGCCCGCTCATCAGCACGGAGACCCCGCCGTGGAGCGGCCCCATCACCTGTTCTTCGGGCACAAAACAATCGTTAAATACCAGTTCGGCGGTGGGCGAACCGCGCATGCCGAGCTTGTCGATTTTTTGCCCGATGGAAAAACCCGCCATGCCGCGCTCGATCAGGAAGGCGGTTATCCCGCCCTTGCCCTCACCGGTCTTGGCATAGACGACCAGCGTGTCGGCATATTGCGCATTGGTGATCCAGAATTTTGTGCCATTGAGGCGGTATCCGGCTTGCCCGTTCTTGGCACCAGCCTCAGCCTTGAGCTTCATCGAGACCACGTCCGATCCCGCGCCGGCTTCGGACATCGCGAGGCTGCCGACATGCTCGCCACTGATGAGCTTGGGGAGATAGCGCGCCTTTTGGTCCGCGTTGGCCCAACGGCGGATCTGGTTGATACACAGGTTGCTGTGCGCGCCGTAACTGAGGCCGATAGAGGCGGAGGCGCGGCTAATCTCCTCAACCGCAACGACATGCTCCAGATAGCCCAGCCCCAGCCCGCCATCGGCCTCGTCCACCGTAATCCCGTGCAGGCCGAGTGCCCCCATCGCGACCCACAACTCGTCGCGCGGGAACCAATCCTCGGCGTCGATACGCTTGGCCAGCGGCGCGATCTGCTCGGCCGCGAACCGCCGCGCCGCATCGCGGATCATCACCGCATGTTCGCTCAGCCCATAATCCAGCATGTCGTCCATTGCCTGCGCTCTCCCTACCCCGTCCTATCACCGTAATATAATTACGCGAAGGCTTATCGCAGCAAAGCGGTAAGGGGAAGCGGGAGCGTTACCGCAGCTTCGCGATCTTCAGCCCATCTTGCCTAGCGCGGTCCTTGATCGATTCCTCGCTCCGCGTCAGCGCGCGGGCCATTTGCCTGAGTGGCATGCCTTTGGCGCACAGACTGTGCAGCTTGGCAATCTCGTCGCTGGTCCAGGCTTGCCGGTGGCGCTCAAACGGCTTGGCACCCATCACCCCTCCTCCCCCATCCTGAGCGCGGCGATGAACGCCTCTTGCGGAATGTTGACGCTGCCATATTCGCGCATCTTTTTCTTGCCCTCTTTCTGCTTGTCGAGCAGTTTTTTCTTGCGGCTGATGTCGCCGCCATAGCATTTGGCGGTCACATCCTTGCGCATCGCGGCAATCGTCTCGCGCGCGATCACCTTGCCGCCAATCGCCGCCTGGATCGGGATTTTGAACAAATGGCGCGGGATCAGGTCTTTGAGCCGTTCGCACATCCCGCGCCCGCGCGCCTCTGCGGTGCCGCGATGGACGATCATCGACAGCGCATCGACGGGTTCGGCGTTCACAAGGATGCTCATCTTGACGAGGTCGCCCGCGCGGTGGCCGATCTGGTGATAATCGAACGACGCATAGCCACGGCTGATGCTCTTCAATCGGTCGTAAAAATCGAACACCACTTCGTTGAGCGGCAGGTCATAGGTAATCTGCGCGCGCCCCCCGACATAGGTCAGGTTTTTCTGCACCCCGCGTCTGTCCTGACACAGTTTCAATATGCTGCCCAGATAGTCGTCGGGGCAATAGATGGTCGCCTCGATCCACGGCTCCTGTATCTCCTCGATCCGGCTGGGGTCGGGCATGTCGGCGGGGTTGTGCAGTTCCAGATCGCGCGGTCCCTCGGTCTTTGATCGCCCCAGCTTGAGCTTATACACCACCGATGGCGCGGTGGTGATAAGGTCGAGGTCATATTCGCGGGTCAACCGTTCCTGAATAATCTCGAGGTGGAGCAACCCCAGGAACCCACAGCGAAACCCAAAACCCAGCGCGGCGGAGGATTCCATCTCGAAACTGAAACTGGCGTCGTTGAGTCTGAGCTTGCTGATGCTTTCGCGCAATTTCTCAAAATCGGCGGCGTCGGTGGGGAACAGCCCGCAAAACACCACCGGCTGCACTTCCTTGAACCCGGGGAGCGCCGCATCGGCGGGGCGCTTGGCATCGGTGATGGTGTCGCCGACCCGCGCCTGTGCCACGTCCTTGATCTGCGCGGTGATGAAGCCGATCTCGCCCGGGCCAAGCTCGGTTAACTGCTCGATCTTGGGGGTCATGCAGCCGACGCGGTCGATAAGGTGCGTCGTTCCTGCCTGCATGAACTTGATCTGCTGTCCTTTTTTGACAACACCGTCGATGACGCGGACAAGGATGACGACGCCAAGATACGGGTCATACCAGCTATCGACCAGCATCGCTTTTAAGGGCGCGGCGGCATCGCCCGTGGGCGGGGGGATGCGCGTGACCACGGCCTCCAGCACCTCGGCAATGCCGATCCCGCTCTTGGCGCTGGTCAGCACCGCATTGTCCGCGGGCAAGCCTATAATATCCTCGATCTCGGCCTTGACCTTGTCGACATCGGCGGCGGGCAGGTCGATCTTGTTGATAACCGGGACGATTTCATGGTCATGCTCGATCGACTGGTAAACATTGGCCAGTGTCTGTGCCTCGACCCCCTGCGCGGCATCGACCACCAGCAGCGCGCCCTCGCACGCCGCAAGCGAGCGCGATACTTCATAGGCGAAATCGACATGGCCGGGCGTGTCCATCAGATTGAGCTGATAGATCTCGCCGTCGTGCGCGGTATAGGCAAGCCGCACCGTCTGTGCCTTGATCGTGATCCCGCGTTCTTTCTCAATGTCCATGTTATCAAGGACTTGGCTCGTCATCTCGCGCGCGGTGAGGCCGCCTGTCTGTTGAATCAGCCGGTCGGCGAGCGTCGATTTGCCATGGTCGATATGCGCGATGATGGAAAAGTTACGAATAAGGGAAAGGTCGGTCATCGCGGCGCGTTAGCAGGGGACGGCGCACCTGTCATCTATCGCGGCCAGGGCACCCGCCAGCCGCGCATCGCCCGCCCCTTGAACCAGGCTATACCGCACCCCGCACGTATCGAGCTCCGCCTTGGCCAGGTCAAAGAAGCGGTGCCGATCATCAGCTTTGCGATAGACACGCAGTCCATCGTCGATGAACGGCAGGTCGATGTCGAGCAGCAGATAATGGTCGGCATAATCCTTGAACTGCGCGAACCACGCGTCGCGCCGCCCGAACATCATTTGTGCCCACACCGCCGTGAGCAGCGGATCGGTGTCGAACAGTAGCATCGCAACGCCGCTGTCAGTGGCGCGGCGCACCGCCGCCGCGTTCATCGCCTGTTGCGCTTCAGCGATGTGGACCAGCGCCGCCATGTCGATGTCGGTGCCGTGGGTTTCGCAATAAGCGCGGCCATATTCGGGGACGACTTCGCAGCCAAAATGCGCCGCAAGCCGCGTTGCCAACGTCGATTTCCCTGTGCTTTCGGGGCCGTGCAGGCAGATGCGCCTTACGCGTTTTGCTTGCCCCGCCATTCGAAATACCCCCAGATGCACATGGCCAGGAACAGGCCGTAAAGCCCCGCCGTCAAATGGAGGCCGCGATTGGCATAAAGGCCGATGGCGAGCACATCAACCGCAATCCACCCCAGCCAATTCTCAATCTTGCGCTGGGTGAGCAGGACTTGCGCGGCGACGCTGCCCATCGCCACGGCGGCATCCCAGTGTGGCTGGACCGCGTCGGTGTAGCGGTCCATCCCCACCCCCCAGACAAGCGTGGCCAGCGCGGTCGCACCCAGCCACAGCCAGCGCATCCGAGCGCTGAGCCGCCCCACTGCGACCGGCCCGTCAAGCCCGCCTGCGCGCGCCCACGCGGCCCAGCCCCAGCCTTGCACGGCAAGGAAAAACACCTGTAGCCCCATGTCGGAGTAGAGTTTCTGGTCGCGGAATATCACGAAATAGAGCGCGACCATCGCCATCCCGAACGGATAGTTCCAGATGCTGCGGCGGATCAGCAGCGCGATGTTGCAGACGCCCAGCGCGACCGCGATCCATTCAAGTGTCGAGGGCATGGCGGCGGTGCGCGGTCTATTCGTCGTTGGTCGGCGGACGATGGACGCGGTACCGTTCGGCCTCCGAACGGTTCAGGCAATAACGCTGTGCCGGCGTTGCCCCCGAAGCGACGGCACGCTGGCGATACATCACCTCGGTCAGCAATGCGCGCGGAATGCCCATCCGCACGAGAAAATCATTGTCCTCGCTGGCGA
This sequence comes from Sphingopyxis sp., assembly GCA_040080745.1. Lineage (GTDB taxonomy): Bacteria > Pseudomonadota > Alphaproteobacteria > Sphingomonadales > Sphingomonadaceae > Sphingopyxis. The sequence goes on from JBEBHS010000002.1 coordinate 112,734, forward strand.
GCAGCGCGCTTTCCTGTTCGACATCGCCGATCAGCTCGGTGGTCGCCTCGGCCCCCTGATCGACGCTGTAGCGGATCGCCCCGCGATCGTTGGTGAAGGTGAACATGTGGACCATGAACACACCGCTAGGCTCAAGGATGCGGGCGCTGCCGCCCAGATACATGAAGTTGCACGCCGAAAAGCAGGTCCAGCCATTGGGGATTCGCGTGGTAATCAGCGTTCCGGCTTCGGCAAAGCGTCCGCGAATGATCCGCCCGGCCTCGGTTCCTGCACGCGCATTGCCGCCTGGCGAACGCAGCCAAATCTCGTCGATCAGCGGATCCGCGACCAGCACCGCGCGCAGCCGCTCGGGCAGTCCGGCGTCGATCACCCCTTCGGCCAGCAATATCCGCACCCCGTTGCGCGTGATCGGGGTTAGCGTCATCTGCTGGATGTCGGTCCAGTTCGGCGTCTGCGGGCAAGTGGGGTTGGCGGGGTCGCGCACCGCATCGCGGTCGCGATTCCGCGCCGACTGCCCCATCAGCGCGGCCGCGCACGCCAATGCGGCGCAGGTGCGCCACGCCGCCCTCATGCCAGCGCGTAGCGCGTTTCGGGCGGCACGCGGCACATCCGTTTCTGCGCCACCGTTTCCTCGCCGTTGACGATGATGACATCGTCGACCAGCATACAGCGCGAACCCTGCGGCCGGCCCGCAGGCCGATCTTCAATCGCCGCGATGGTCGTCGTGCCGCTAACGTCGGCGCGGGTTTCGCTGGTCCAGGCGACCTGGGTGCCGACGGTTTCGCTGCGCGTTGCCTCAAGCGTCGCATCCTTGGCCTTGAGCTGTTCGGGTTCGTCAAGCCGGCAGGCGATGGCGTTGGTCAGGGCATCGGTGACCTGCGAACTGATCGCGAAACGTGCGATATTGCCAATCGCTCCGCCGGCACGGCCCACCGTATTGCCAAGGACATTGCCCAATATCGAACGCCCGATGCCGCGCCCGGCGCTGCGGCGCGGCGCTTCGCAACCGTCGCTGGCCGATTGCGCGGCGGCGGGGGATGCGGGCACGACAAAGTCTGGAACGACGCTCATCAGCCCGACACAGGCGAACAGTGCGACCGCGCGTGAAAAAAGTGAAATCTTGATCATGTGTTGAATCTACGCCTCCAAATACGTTGCGTCAATAAACGCTATTGGCGGGGTTACGCTAAACGCATGAAACCGCCCGCGCTATGATTGGCGTCACTGCGCAGCGGCGGGCAGAATGCCATTGCCAAGCCTCACCAGCCGTGCGAAGTCGCACCGACAGCGGCGCACAGAACGCCGAGATGAAAAGGGGTCAGCACATGCTTCGCTCGCGCAACTATGCGCCCTCTGCGGCGCTTGCGCCCTATATTGCGCGCCATTATATTCTCTCGGTTAATGCCCCTGACAGTTTTGAACTGACCGACCAGCTATTATCCGAAACGGCCTTCATCCGCATTTTGATGAAAGGGGAATGGAGCGCCGAAACGGCACCGGGTGAATGGCGCAATGTTGGGCCAATGGTGTTTTTCGGCCCCAATTCCAAACCGCTCAAGGTGCGCGTCCGTGGCGGCTTCACTGTGGTTGGCATCGCTATTTGCCCGGCCGCATGGCGCGCGCTGTTCGATGGGTTGGCATCAGATTACACCGACCGGATGCTTTCATTTGGCGACCTGTGGGGCGAGGGATCAGCGCGTTTCCATGCCGCTATTGCTGCACGGGACGGCGATGACGATCAGGCGATTATCGCCACTATCGAGCAGTTTTTCAGCGAACGCCTGTCGGTGCGCGGCTGGCAACCCCCCAGCAACGCGATGCAGGCATTCGAGCTAATCGCCCGCAACGAAAGCACAACGTTAATCAGCGATGCCGCGTCGCACATTGGCCTGTCACAACGCCAGATGGAACGGCAATGCAAAGCATATTTCGGCATGAGCCCCAAAGCCATATTGGCACGTAGCCGCTTTCTCGACACGGCCTCGGCGATCCGCAGCCTCAGTCAGCCCAGCGAAGAGCAATTGGCCAGCCTGCGCTATTACGACCAGTCTCATCAGAACCGCGAGTTCCGCCGCTTCATCGGCATGACCCCGCGCCAGTTCGCACAGACCCCCACGCCGCTGCTAACAGCGGGGCTGGAGCTACGCAACTTGCGCAAACGCGAAGGTTCCGCAAGTTAGCTAAAGCTCCTCAGCTTTCATCGCAAAAATCGTCTGGTGCGGAACATAGTCCGCCATCGCACCCAGCAACGCGTCCAGAGTATCGCGCACCACCATAATCCCGCGATGCGCCTCGCGGATGAAACCGACGTCGATCATATGCTGGTTGAACGCGACCAGATGGTCGTAAAACCCGCCGACATTGAGCACTCCGACCGGGCTTTGGTGATAGCCGAGCTGCGCCCAGCTGATCGCCTCCCACAGCTCGTCCATCGTCCCGACCCCGCCGGGCAGAGTGATGAAACCATCGGACAAATCGGTGAACAGCCGCTTGCGTTCGTGCATCCCGGGAACGACGCGCAGCTGCGTGCAACCGCGATGCGCAACCTCGCTGCTCACCAGCGCCTCGGGAATGATGCCGATCACCTCGCCGCCAGCGCTAAGCGCCGCATCCGCGACCGCGCCCATCAGGCCCAGCCTGCCGCCGCCATAGACGACAGTGATGCCGCGCTGTGCCAGGCCGTGGCCAACGCTGCTCGCGGCCTCAAGGTAGATGGGATCGGAAGGGGTCGCGGACCCGCAATAAACGGCTATGCTTTTCATGCTCCGCGCGTTGCCAATGTTCGCAAGCAATGTCGAGTGACTAGTGGTTCGATTCTGACATTTGCATCCCGCTTGCGGCAAGCACACAGAGCAAATGTCAGAATCATAAGAACCACTAGCAATAGGGTGATTCTAGTGGAACTTTTGAATTGAACATTTGGACCATGACCACGCCGCCAGGGGGACTCAAATGTTCAATTCGTTCCACTAACAGTCAATAATCGCGCTGCACGCGCACATTCACGCTTTCGCGCCCCAGCGTCGATATACTCCCCAACAGTGCCAGCCAGCGGGTGATCTGATATTCCACCCGCGTCGCGCTATACCCCCGGCCATCGGTGATAATCTCGACATAGACCCGCCGCGTCACATATTTGCCCGCCGCAATGCTGGTCCCGGTGCCCAGCACACTATCCGCAGGCAGGATGCGCAGGCGGTCGAGCCCCGTCGCCCGGCGCAGCGCGTTGATCGGGTCCAGCCCCTCGCCTCCGTCGCGCAGCGTCGCCAGCGCCAACCCCAGCTGCGCGGCCTCTGTCACCGAGATATTGGTGATCGAAGTGCCGAACAATATCCGCGACAACAGCTCATCTTCGGGCAAGGCCGGGACCGATGAGAAAGTAATTTCGGGGCGAAGACCAGTGCCGCGCACGCGAATGCTGGCGTCAAGTCCAGCAATGTCATCGACCGCAACAATATCGAGCACCGGGTCGGTTGGCACGCTGCCGTCGAACCTGATGGTCCCGCTTTGCAGCGCAAAACGCCGCCCGGCAAAATCATAGTCGCCGCGCACGAGCCGCGCCGTTCCGGTGATCGCAAAATTGGCGACATCGCCGCGCACCGTGACATCGGTGGACCATATGCTATCGATGCCAAGACCGGTGACGGTAAAGCCATCACGTCCGGCAATCGTCAGATTCAGTCGCCATGGCAAATAGCGCTGGCGCGGCGCGGGCCGATCGGCTGGCACATTCACCTCGACTACATTGATGACCGGCAGCGCGTCGATCGCGGTCGCGCGGCCAAGGCGAAACCGCCCGCTATCCATCTGCATCTGCCCCGAAATCATGCCCCCTGCGTCATTCCGCACCAGCCTGAGCGGCCCCGAAACCCGCGCCACCAGATCATCGCGGTCGATCAGCAGTGCGCGCACAGCGTCGAGGCGGATGTCCATCGCCAGATTGCCAGAGAGCGCAAGGTCGATATCGCCCGCGCCGCTGATGCTCCCTCCGCCCGCCGTCACCCCGCGAATATCGCGCAACCGAAGCCGCGACCCGTCGAACTGCCCACGCGCGCCGATGCCGGTGATGACCGTGCCGGTTTGCAGGCTTTCGATGCGTGCATCGCTGGTCTGCACGCCGCCGCGAATGGCGGGGTCATTCATCGTCCCGCGCACATCAGCCGCGATGGAAACATTACCGCTCAGCGACAGATTCTCGACACCGGTCATCCGCCACAGCGTCGCTGCCTCGCCGTCATAACGCAGCTGCGCAAACAGCGGGGCTGCGGCTAGCCTCTCGAACAGCGCGCCCGATGATGCCAGCGGAGCAAGCCGCGCCTGCGCCCGCCCGATGACCGCGCCATCGCGCTGCACCACCGCGCGCACCGCGCCCCCGCCCGGCGACAGCGCGGCGTTTACGGCCACATCGACCGGGTTCGAGCCATCGACCAGCCCTGCGCGCGTCAGTCCTGACACGCGGAGCTGCGCCGACCCCGATGGAGCGCCGCTATCATCGCTATAGCTCAGCCGTCCACTCGCGCGGCCACCCAGGCCAAGCTCGGGCCAACCCACATCGAGCAAGGCGAGTGGTATCGACTCCAGCCCTGCCTCAACCGCGACATCGCTCACCCCATAGCGCCCCGACAGCTGGATCCGTCCGCCGGCATAGGCAAGCGCGGTTGGTGCCAGCGCCCATCCGCGCGCAGTGCGGGTCATTATGGCAGGTCTGAGCAATCGTAGCGGTTGCCGTGCCAGGCTGCCATCGCCGCGTAACGTGATGCGGCCTGGTGCAACATCCATGACGGTTTGCAGGGTGAAATCACGGCCGCGCGATCCGGCGATGCTGGCGCGAACGATACCAATTCCGTTCACCAGATGCACATTGCCCGCCATCCGCGCAATCGACAATCGACCCCGGCTTAGCCCCACGGTTTCAAAGCTCGCCTCGACATCGCTGCCCGCCGGGTCGAGCAGGATGGTCGCTTCCAATTGACCGCGCGCAATGGCGATGGCGGGCGGCCCGGCAAAGCTTGCTCCACGCGCAGACAGGTTGGCGGTGATCCGCTGAACCCCCGATGGCACGCTCAGCATCAGACGGCCATCCAGCCCCCCGCCCGCGACCAGCAGTGACCCGCTCAGCCCGCCTTGGACGATGGTGAGCCGCCCGCGCGCCACACTCCCTCCCACGGTCAGGCGAGTGATGTCGAGCATCGCGGCGCGACCCGTTGGCAGCAGCAAGGACCCCACCCCCGTGAATGGCCCGAGCAGCGATCCGCCATCGGCGCGAAGAGCAAAGCCATCCGTGTCCGGCTCCAGCAGCAGATGGACGTTACGAAGGTCACCAGCGGCGAAGGGCGACGCCAGCGTCAGGCCGATACGCGGGCGCTCCAGCGGCCCCGTGAGTGTCATGGTGAGAGGGCCATAACGCCGATGCGCGCCGCGTGCGTCGATGATGAAACGGCCATCGTTCAGGCGCTGCCCACTGCCCGATAGCTGGATGTCGGGCGCGTTCAGCCGGACATTGCTGAGCCGCAGCACGCGGTCCGCGCCAAAGGTAAAGCCCGCGTTCAAACTGGGAAGTCCGCCCGCAACCCCACGCAAAAACGCATTGTCGAACCGCCGCAGGCCCACGCGCGCGGTGCCGTTCGCGCTGAACGGCCCACCGCCTGTGCGCGTGCCGTGCGCCGCGATGACCAGATCGGCGCGGCCCACTTTGCCGAGCTCCAGCCCCGGCACCGCGCCATCAAATTGCACCGCCAGATCGCTCGCACCATTGGCAATCCGCAGCCCCAGTTGCCCCGACAGGCCAGATGCGGCCACGCGAAGCTGCTGCGCCGACAGCACCCCACGCTGCCACCCGATGCTGCCATCGACGCGCAGTGCCGACAGGTGGCTGTCGAGCACGCCCGACACACCAGTGAGGCGCGCGACGCGCAGCGCGACGGGTAGCGCCGCGCCGCCACGCCGCGCTGTGCCCTCGCCGCGTGCCTCGACGCCAGACAGGCGCAGCTTGCCCCAGGCGAGCGCGGCGGCGCTCAACCGATATTCATAACGCGGGGCCGCGAAGTCGCCCTCCAGCAGCAGCGCCGCTTGCACCGCCTCGCCGCTCAGCCCCTCGGCCAACGCCCCGCCATCGCGCAGCCGAGCGTCAATCCGCATCGTACCAAACCGTCGGTTGGCAAAGTCCGCCTGACCCACCGCCTCGACCTGCATCGCCGCACTGACCAGCGACACCCGGCCATCCCAGCGGCGCTCGGCAATCCGTCCGTCCGCATCCAGCGCAACCCCGCCTGCGCTCAGCCGCTGCGCCGCGCCCGCAAGGCGCGTCTCTGGCCACAGGCGGCCAATGGCGGTGAAGCGTCCATCGCGCGCGCCGAGCCGGATACTGGCGAGCGGCGCTGCCCCCGATCGTGCGAGCAGCGACCCGCGCCAGCTGCGCCAGTTCCCGCCCCCGCGGATGACCGCGCTCGCCGCGCCATCGTCCCCCATCATCGCCGCCAACACCCCGCCAGCCGGTGCCACCAGATCGCCATCGAGGTCAAAATCGCCTTTGTCCGGCTCGGCCACCAGCGTCAGCCGCACCCTGTCACCGCCGTCTTGCAGGCCAGCATCGAGGTGGACCGTAGCTGCGCCGCTGCGAACATTGGCATCGAGCGTAATCCGCGCCACATGCGCGCGTCCGGCAATGCCCTCGGCAATATCAAGCCGCTCCACGCTGAAGCGCCCGATGCTGATGTCGAAATCGGGCAAGATCGGCTTGTCGTCGGCGGTGTCGCGCAGCCTAGGCAGGCGGGCGAGCCGCGCGCGCGGGATGTTCAGTTTGTGGATGGTCAATCGGTTCAGCCACAGGAAATCCCACGGCCGCCAATCAAGCCTGGCCTCGCTTACCGTCAGAAATTGCCCGTGCGGATCGCCCAATCGGACATCGCGCAGCACCGGGTCGCGATAGAGCGAACCATCGATCCGCCCGATGCGGATGGTCAGGCCATCGTCGCGCTCCATCGCCGCTATCCGGTCGATCAGGAAGCGGTGCCCGGCCGAAGTATCGAGCGCGAGCAGCGCCGCCGCCACGAACATTAGCAGTGCCAGAAAGCCTAGCGCCGCGCGGCGCAGCCAGCGCCTGCGGGGTTGGGGTGGCGGGGCGGGTAGGCTTTCTGTCAAAACGCCTGCCCCAGCGACACATAGACACCGATGCGGCTATCGCCTGGCCGGGGGTTGATGGGCGTGCCGACATCGACACGGATCGGGCCAAAGCTGCTCGCGTAACGCACCCCGATGCCCGCCCCAACGCGCAAATTGCCGATGTCGCGCAAACTTGGCAGACCGCTGTCATAGACATTGCCGGCGTCGATGAACGGGACGAGCGAAAATGCGCCCCACACCGGTATGCGCGCTTCGGCCGCGACCTCGAACAATCCGGTCCCGCCAATCGGGTCACCATTTGGCGCATGCGGGCCGATCGCCTGGAACCCATAGCCCCGAACCGAACTGCCGCCCCCGGCATACAGCCGCCGCGACGGCGCAATATCATCGAGCGCCGCGCCGCCAATCGCGCCTATCCGCACCCTCGCCGCCAGCACGGTGCGTTGTCCCGCTGGCAGATAAGCGCTCGCGTCAAACTGGATGCGGGCATAACCGAACGCGGTGGTGTGCCAGGACAGTTCAGGCGAAATCCGCGCCGAGAGGCGAAAACCGTGCGTCGGGTTGAGCAGATCGTTCGATCGGTCATAGCCCACATAACCGCCGAGCGAGCCTATGCCATAACGCCGCCGGACCGATAGACCTGTCGGGCGGTCAAACGCCATTTCGTCGGTGGCGATCAGCGCGGCATCAACCGACCAATTCCAGATTTTTTGATAGATCAGCGTCGATGTCCGCTCGACGCGTGCCGACAGCAACAGCGTTCGCGCCTCGAACGCGGGAACATTGCTGTTGCTGACCAGCGCTTGCAGCGTCAGCGCGCGGTCGCGTCTGCGCCAGTTATTGCGCCGGAAACTGACCCCCGCCAATTGCTCGCGCGTGCCAATCACCCCGCGTACGCTCAGCGCCCCTTCGGGCGGGAACAGGTTGCGGTGCTGCCAGCTCAGTTCGGCGCGAAAGCCCTCGCCCGTGCCATAGCCGAGCGCGGCGGCAATCGTGCGCAGCGGCGCGGGGGTTATCGCCACCGCCATATCCACGGTTTCGCCATCATCGTTGGCGCGCGGGGCAATTTCCAGCGAACCGACCAGCCCGGTGGCAATCAACGCGCGGCGCAAATCCTCGACATCGCCCTGACGGTAATAGTCGCCCGCGCGGAACCGCGCGATCCGCTGCATATGCTCCGCGCCAAGCTGGCCATGGTCATCGGCCAATATCGTGCCAAAGCGCAGCCGCGCGCCCGGCGACAGGCCTTGCACCAACGTGCCTTGACGCTGGTCATGGTCGATCGTCACCAGTTCGCGGCCGAGCGCGGCGAAAGGATAGCCGGTTTCGCGCATTTCGCTGGTCAGCGCGGCCTGCGATTTGAGCAGCGTATCCGCAACGATCGGCTCACCAGCATCGATTCCAAATATCAGCCGCAGCCGCGCGGCCTCGTCATCGGGCAACGCAGCCAGCCCCTCCAGAACGACGTCCGAATAGCTGTAGCGCGGCCCGATCTGCGCAACGAAAACAATGTTCAAACCGTCGGTGCCCAGCAATATATCGTCCACCAGGCTGGCGTCATAATAGCCGACGATGCGCAGCAGCCCCTCAAGCAGCACGCGATCCTCGGCGATACGCCGAGCGATCTGCGCACCGTTGGTCACGCTCCCCTCTCCCTGTCGCAGCACCGACAGCGCGTTGAACCGATCGAAAAAGCGGCGGCTGGTTATTGCATCGAATCCGGACAGCAAAACCGTATAGCGCCTGTCCTCGGCACCTATGTCAAAGCTTGGGTTTGCTGCAGCATCGGGAGCGGCCAGTTGCGCGCTGTCCGCCAGACCCTCTGTGGGCGAAATATCGTCCCCGGCTATGGGTGGCAGCGCAGGAAGCGGCGGTAACGGCTCGGCCATATCGGGCCACTCGACGCCAAGTTCAGGCAGCGGATCGAGCGGCGCGTCCGGGTCGAGCTGATCGACCCACGGCACCTCGGCGGGCGAATCTGCACTCGGGGGGGCGCTTTGCGCCATGCCCACCGTCGGCACGCACGCAAGCAGCAATGTCATGCTGACCAATTTGCCATGGAAATGCATTGCACGCCTGTCTGACAATATGGCGGTCAATTCAACCCCGCACCGAACGGGGCGATCCTAGAACAGCGACTGCAAACGGCTCTGCATATCACGCACCGGAGGCTCTGCACCATAGAGCGGCGTCACCAGTGCTGCATCCAGTTTGGCGACCCGCGCATGCAACCGCTCGCTATTCTCGATCATCCGCTGCGCTTCTTGCGGCAGCTCGCCGCACAGGCGATGGTCGCTGATCGGTGATGGTCCCAGCCGATTTTCCGGCTTGCGCGCCGCGCCGCCGTCAACCTCTCCGGCCATGACTGCACGCTGGAGCAATAACCAGGCGATGATGTGCATCAACCGCGTCGTCAGCCGCAGCGATTCGCACGACAGCGCGATCCTTAGCGAAGGATCGTACCGCCCCGCCCATCCAAACAGGCTACCGCACTTATCCGATGCCGTGGCAACACCCATATTCGACGCATCGCCGCCATCGCCCATTGTCTGATCAAACCAGGCACGCGCCTCATCGGCCAGCAGCAACGCTTCGGCATAGAGCGACGAGATCAGAGCCTTATTCATTTGCTCACTGGCTGTGGTCGTCACGGCGGCGATGTCCTGTTGCGTTCCTGGTCGAAAACGCTTTGCCGGAGCGATACAGAGTGCGCAAATCAAGAGCGTTGATCCGCTGTCCCATTATGGAGTGGGCGATAACCTTATGCGATAATCATGCGCTATCACGCGATGATGTCGGGGATCGCATGATCCTCGATCCAGCTGATTTCATCGCGCAACCGGAGTTTGCGTTTCTTGAGCCGCGCAATCGCCATCTGATCGGGGGTGGCGACATGGCTCAACGCCGAAATGGCGGTGTCAAGGTCGCGGTGCTCGGTGCGTAACAGCTCAAGCCTGCGGGTCATGTCCTCAGCTGTCACGATGCTCTATCCTCATCAGGTGCCGAACAGATGCGCTCCTATCGCGGCGGCACCGGGTGATGCAAGCCGCTAGTGGTTCGATTCTGACATTTGCATCCCGCTTGCGGCAAGCACACAGAGCAAATGCCAGAATCATAAGAACCACTAGCAATAGGGTGATTCTAGTGGAACTTTTGAATTGAACATTTGGACCATGACCACGCCGCCAGGGGGACTCAAATGTTCAATTCGTTCCACTAGCGCGTATTTACCCCATTTCGTCGAAAAGGTCCGCGACAAGTGGTCAAGAATATGATTCACTCGCGCTTGGTCAATCAGGACCGCAGCGAGTCGCGGCGTTCGCCCGCGCAAAAGTGAGGGAGATTTGCCGATGAGCAACGCCGCACAGACCCACCATGCCCATGAAATGGCGCTGGCCGCCCGTCATGCCAATTTGGACATACGCCTCTCAGCCGAGGCAATGCGCCCCAGCCCGGACATGGCAAAAATCGCGGAGCTCAAAAAGGCGAAACTCAGGATCAAGGACGCGCTGCACAGCGGCTGATTGCGCACCCAGCTTAACTAATTAACCGTTTGCGCGGAACGAATGCCGACGAAGATCTTGCGGTATTCGTGGCGTTCTTTTTGACGACAATCGGCTGACGCACCAGCTGCGGGTCGATCGTGACATCAAAAGCCACGCCAAAACGGCCCGCCTGGACCCAGACGATGCGGCCCGGAACACTGCCCACGCGGCGCAGTTCGACCTTGACAACATCGCCAAGCTCCAGGTCCATCGTCGTGTCGGCAAGCAGCCCACCCGCCGAAACATTGCGCACGACGATATCGAATCCGTGCACCAGACGGTCGACGTCGATCCGCGCCTTCAGAAACATGCTGTCGCGGCGCATACCGCGCAGCGCCACCGCATCGGCATCCGTTTCGCCTGGCCATTCCATTTCCATCGACCCAATAACCCCGTCTCAATCGTCGCCCACGCATGGGGACACTGCTGCTTTGCTATAAGGACAAGTGGTAACCGTTTGATGTTAGGACGAGGTTAATGACATTATTGGTTGGTGGGGTGATCGCCGATATCTCAGCGCCGTCCCTCACTGCTTCGACTTGATCGGTGTCGGCTGTGTACCCACCGCGTCGCCAGCATCGCGTTCGGCGATCAGCGCCGCGATCCGCCCCTGCATCTCGACCATCTGGCATTGCAGCAATTCCAGCTTTTGCGTTTGCGGGTCGAACATTTCGTTGCAGCATGTGCCATAGGGGGTGAATTCGCGTGCATATTCTGCCGCATCGACCAGTATCGGTTTGGCCGGGATGCCCACCATCACCGCGCCCGCCGGCACGTCGCGCGTCACCACCGCATTGGCCCCGATCCGCGCGCGCGCACCGACCGTGATCGGCCCCAAAACTTGCGCGCCAGACCCGATAATAACCCCGTTCTCCAGGCTGGGATGGCGCTTGCCGGCCACACCATTGGCGGGGTTGGTCCCACCCAATGTCACGCATTGATAGATGGTCACATCATCGCCGATCACCGCCGTCTCGCCGATCACGGTAAAGCCGTGGTCGATGAACAAATGCCGCCCGATGGTCGCGCCGGGGTGGATGTCGATTGCCGTCAGAAAACGCGACATATGGTTGATCATCCGCGCGAGGAAGAACAGCTCCGCCTCGTAAAGCCAGTGCGCGATGCGGTGAAACCCAAGCGCCCACAGGCCAGGGTAGAGCAATATCTCCCAGTGCGAACGCGGCGCGGGGTCGCGCGCCTTGATCGACGCGAGGGTAGCAAGGAGAGAGTCGAACATATGCGCCCCTTATATTGGGTTTGCCCGTTAGTCGTATGTTGGCACCGCCCGACATTCGCCCTGCGGAGCCTTATGGTTACAGATTGGCGAAGCGGTGCGGCTTGACAAGCCATGTGCGATAGACAATTTCGATTAATATTCATAACATCATCGGATACGTGCATAATGCAAACCTATTTGCCAACACTTAAGCAGTTGCAATATCTGGTCGCGCTCAGGGAGCATGGCCATTTCGGGCGCGCGGCCACCGCCAGCAACGTCACCCAATCGACGCTGTCCGCCGGGATCCGCGAACTCGAGACGCTGCTTGGCATGATGCTGGTCGAGCGGACACGCCGCGTCGTGCGCTTTACCCCGCTTGGCGAACGGATCGTGACACGCGCGCACCGCGTGCTGCGCGAGGCCGAGGAGCTGGCGGATATGGCGGCTGCGGCCGGCACCCCGCTTGCGGGCGAACTGCGGATGAGCGTGATCCCGACCATCGCGCCCTTCCTGTTGCCCAGACTGCTCCCCAGATTGCGCACCGATCGGCCTGAGCTCAAACTGTTCCTGCGCGAAGAAACCAGCCAGGCGGCGTGCGATAATCTCCACCATGGCAATGTCGATCTTGTGCTGCTCGCGCTCCCCTATGCGTGCGGTGATGTCGATCAGGCACCGTTGTTCGACGACCGCATCGTGCTGGCGATGCCTGCGCGCATGGCAGAGACGCTGCCCGCCACCGTCGCGCCCTCCGCCATCGATCCGGCGCAACTCTTGCTTCTCGAAGACGGGCATTGCCTCAAAGACCATGCGCTGGCGGCTTGCAATCGCCCCGAATTGCGCGGCAGTGCTCGCGTGCTTGGCACGTCGCTGCACACGCTGGTGCAAATGGTCGATGGCGGGCTTGGCGTCACCATGGTGCCGCAAATGGCGGTTGACGCGGGATTGCTCACCCACACCAATGTCGTCACCCGCCCGCTCAGCGCGGAGCATGACAGCCGCCAGATCGCGCTGGTGTGGCGGCGTGCCAGCCCGCGCGAAAAGGAGTTCCGGCTGCTTGCCGAAATATTGCGCACTTATTGGGCAACGCCCTAGCGCTCATTCCATATGTTTGAGGCCGACGCGCAGATAATCCCAGCCGGTGATGAGCGTCAGGATCGCCGCCGCCCACAAACAGCCAAGCCCGACCTGTTTGATGAAGGCAAATTGCGGCAGGCCGCCCGCCAGGATCAACGCACCCAATGCCACCATCTGGAACGTCGTTTTCCATTTGGCCAATTGGCTGACCGGCACCGAGACGCTGAGGCCCGCGAGGAACTCGCGCAGCCCCGACACCGCAATCTCGCGCACCAGGATAATCAGCGCGGGGATGAGGTTAGTATTCTGGATCGCACCCGGTTCGTGCCGCGTGCTGACCAGCAGCAATATCACCGCCGCGACCAATATCTTGTCGGCGATGGGATCGAGGAACTGCCCGAGCTTCGACACCGTGCCCTGCGCGCGCGCCAGATAACCATCGAAATAATCGGTGATGCCGATCAGGCTATACAGCGCCCAACCCGCGAGCCACCCCTCGTTCCACCCCGGAAACCACAGTAATACCACCAGTATCGGCACCGCAAAAATCCGCGACAAGGTCAATATATTGGGCAGGCTCAACAACGCCTCGTCACTCCAATGCGGATTTCATCATCCTGACATCATATTATCGCAAAGCCAGCCCATGGCAAAAGGATTTTGACCACGCGCTCATCAACGCATAAGGCGGTGTATCAGGGTCGGGAGAGAAGATTTTTATGCACAGCGCAATGCGGCTGATGACCAAGCGGCGGTTTCTGCCGCTGTTCGCGACCCAATTCCTCAATGCCTTTAACGACAATCTGTTCAAGATGGCGATGGTCATCCTCGCCACCTACACCATCCTCGATGGCGGAGAGGCGGAGGAGGCCACTTATAACGCGCTGGCCGGGGCGATTTTCATCCTGCCCTTTTTCCTGCTGTCTGCGGTCGCCGGGCAGATTGCCGACAGCGGCGACAAGATGCGCGTCATCCGCATCATCAAATCGGCAGAAATCGCCATCATGGTCGTCGGTGCGGCGGGTCTTTGGATTCACAGTATCGCCCTGATGTTTGTCGCGCTGTTTGCGATGGGGGTGCATTCAACATTCTTCGGGCCAATCAAATATGGCATATTGCCGCAGCATCTGCACGCGGACGAGGTGTTGGGCGGCACCGGCCTGGTCGAAGCGGGCACCTATATGGCGATCCTTTCGGGCACCATTGCCGGCGGGATCATTCCCGGCCGCTGGGCGGCGCTGGCGGTGATAATGGTCGCGGTGATCGGGCGGTTGACCGCGCAATATGTGCCAAGCGCCCCGGCCGAGGATGACGCCCCGCCGCTTGTCATCGACTGGAACATCGCCCGTTCCAGCTGGCGGCTGGTGGCCGACACCATGCACATCCGCCGCCTGTTCCTGGCGATCATGGCGATCAGTTTTTTCTGGGCCATCGGCGCGGTTCTGGTCGCGCAATTCCCGCCGATGGTCAAAAATGGCCTTGGCGGGGACAACAGCGTCGCGACAACCTTCACCGCGATATTCTCGGTCGGCGTCGCGATCGGCTCGGTGGCGATCAACTGGCTGCTGGGCGGCAAGGTTTCGGCCAGATATGCCCCCGCATCGGTTATCGGCATGGGGCTGTTCGTGCTGATGCTATGGTGGGCGGTGCGCGGATGGGTGCCGCTGTCATCGGGGCTGATCGGCTGGCAGCAATTCCTGTCCAGCGGGCAGGGCGATTTGATCATCGCCGCGCTGTTCGGCATCGCGATCACCGGCGGCATGTTCGTGGTGCCGCTTTATGCATTCCTGACAACGACTGTCAGTAAATCGCAAACATCGCGCACAATCGCCGCCAACAATATCGTCAATTCTCTCGCAATGGTGGTGGGTGCGGGTCTTTATTCGGCGCTGTCCACGGCGGGGATCCCGACGACTGACACGTTATTTCTGGTCGCCGCAGCGTGCCTAGTATCGGCGTGGATCGCGCAGCGGCTGCACTTGGCGTGCGATTAAAGGGCGTGCGATTAGTCTATCAGGAATATCACCGCACCGACAAACACCAGCGTGAATGTCATCACCATATCGCGCAGGTCGCTGGTAGTAAGGCCGGCCATGGTGAGCCACGTCTCATTCTCCACATAGCGCGCGCGCAATGCCCGGCCCGACGGCGCATCGCCGATGACGATGTCCTGCTGCCGCATATGCGATTGCTGTTCGGTGATGCCAAATATGGCTTTGAGTTTGCTGTCCATGCGCAACATTTAACGCGCGCTTTACCCATTACTAGCTGTAAAGAGGGTTAACGCCGCATGCGTCCCACCCTAGGACATCCGCCGTTTTTGTGGTTAATGCATTAAGGTTGGGGCGTTACGCGCACGCGGGCGCCGTCGCTCATCCCGCGATCACCAACCGGACAGGCGGCCCACGCAAAATTGCGGTCAAGGCACAGCCGTACCTCGTCAAGCCAGCCGCCCGCTCCCGCCCGCACCGCCACCGCGTTCATCGGCAGGCCAGGGTTGGCGTGGGCAAAGGCGCGGCGCACATCAAGCGCGCTGAGCGATGGCATCTGCATCAAGGCCGCCATGTCCGGCCTGTGCACACGGTCATATTCGCGCGCAGCGACGGCGAAATACGCCTCCGGCGTCGCCGCCATGCACGATCCGTGGCGCGCCCATTCATGCTGCAACAGCTGCGGCGATGGGGTCATGCACAGGTGCGCGCTGAGCGTTGCGCGGGCAATCCGCTGTGTCGGCGCACAATATTGCGGCCAGTCGCGCCCGCTCGTCTCCGGCCACAGCCCATGCAGCACAAAGCCGAAGCGCCCCGCCTCCCCGCCACATTGCATCGCATTATCGCCCTCGCTCCCATGCGTAACGCAAAAGCCGGGCGACCAGGAAAGCGCCAATGTGTAGCGCGTCACCGGCGTGCGTCGCACTTGGTCGGGGCGCGGGCGTTCGACGCGCGGCATCGCAAAGTCAGTGGGAGCCACGCAGGATGCACCCTGTCCGCTCGCGCCGCCGAGCACATCATCGATCACGGCCAGGTCGGGGGAGAGCACACTCGACAGCGCAACACCGCATAGCACTGCAACGGTGTAGCCGAGCAGCTTGGCTTTGCGCGATTTTGGCGCGGGATCGGGCGCAGGCTCAGGCGCGGGCATGATCTAATCCTATATCCGCCGCGGGTGCGCTTTGCGTCAGCCGCCCGACCGACACATAAGTCACGCCGGTTTCGGCAATAGCGCGGATGGTGTCGAGCCGCACGCCGCCCGATGCTTCGGTTGGCACCCTGCCCGCAACGATGACCACCGCGCTGCGCAATGTCGCCACGTCCATATTGTCGAGCAGTAGATGTGTTGCCCCCGCTTCTATCCCCGGTTCAATCTGGTCGAGCGCATCAACCTCCAAAATAATCCGCTGTATCCCCGCCGCGACCGCACGGCGCACCGCTTCGCCAACCCCGCCAGCGACAACAACATGGTTATCCTTGATCATCGCCGCATCGTCGAGCCGCATCCGGTGATTGGTCGCACCGCCCATCCGCGTTGCATATTTCTCCAGCACGCGAAGGCCGGGGATGGTCTTGCGCGTGTCGAGCAATATGCAACCCGTCCCTGCAATCGCATCGACATATTGGCGCGTCATCGTCGCGATGCCGCTCAAATGCTGAACGGTGTTGAGCGCCGAGCGTTCGGCGGCGAGCAGCGCGCGGGCATTGCCGCTGATCCGCATCAAGTCGGCCTTGGCGGGCACGCGCGCACCCTCCTCCGCCAATATCTCGATGGTGCAATCGGGGTCTAGCTTGCGAAAAAACGCCGCCGCAATCGGCAATCCCGCGACGACAATCGCGTCGCGGCTGTCCATCACGCTGTCGAACCGCGCAGCGGCGGGGATGACGGCGGCGGAGGTAATGTCGCCGCCCACGCCCAGATCCTCCGCCAAAGTGGAGGCGACGAACGCCGCCATATCAAAACCGGGGATGTTCATACGCATCATCATGGGCTAAATGGCGAAGCGCGGGTGCGCAAGGGTTTTGAAGGGCAATGCGATGGGCGATGACACCGACGATCTGCTGACCATGGCACCGACGCTGGAGGATTTCCAGCACTGGACGCATGTGCTTGGCCGCGCCCAGCAATTGCTGATGGAGTTTGCGCTGTCGCCAGAAGGGCAGGATGTCGGCAAAGCGATGGTCGCGCAGTTGATGGACCCCGGCACTTGGACCAAGGCGGTGAGCGAACCAACAGTGCCCGCAATGTGGGCCAATTTTGGCAGCAATTGGCTCAGCTCCACCACCAGTTTCTGGCAGGAAAGCCTGGCGCTGTGGCAGGGCTTTGCCAGCGGAGAGCGGTCAGACACCGCATCCTCCACCGTGCCCGAAAAAGACCGCCGTTTTGCCGCAAGCGAATGGCAGGCTCACCCGCTGTTCGCCTTCATCCGCCAAAGCTACGCGCTGATCGCCGAGCGGTTGATGGCCAGCGTCGATGCGGTCGACGGTATCGACCCCCAAGAAAAAGCGCAGTTGCGCTTTGCCACCGCCGGGCTGGTCGACGCGCTGGCACCGTCGAACTTTGCGCTAACCAACCCGCTAGTCCTGAAGCGGACGATGGAAACGCGCGGCGAAAATCTGATCCGCGGGCTTGAGCATATGCTCGGCGATTTGAAACGCGGACAGATGACGCATGTCGATACCAGCCGATTTGAACTGGGTGTCAACATCGCCATCACGCCCGGCAAGGTGGTGCACGAAACCCCGCTGTATCAGCTCATCCATTATGCGCCGACCACCAAAGAGGCAATGGAGACCCCGCTGGTCATCTTTCCGCCGTGGATCAACCGCTATTATATCCTCGACCTCAATCCAGAGAAGAGCTTCATTCGCTGGTGCGTCGAACAAGGGATCAGCACCTTCATCGTTTCCTGGAAATCGGCGGACGCGAGCATGAAGGATGTGGTGTGGGACGATTATATCGCGGCCGAGATCGACGCCATCGCCACCATCCGCGATGCGCTGGAAGTGCCGAGCGTCCATGCGATCGGCTATTGCGTGGCGGGAACCACGCTCGCCGCAACGTTGGCGCTGCTCGACGCGCTCGGGCAAGCGGACGCGGTGAAAAGCGCGACCTTCTTTACCGCGCAGGTCGATTTTTCCGAGGCCGGAGACTTGTCACTGATGGTCGATGACCAGCATCTGACGATGATCGAGCGGCTGTCATCGGATGGCTATCTCGATGGCCGCTATATGGCCGCGACCTTCAACGCGCTGCGCTCGCGCGATCTGATCTGGAACTATGTCGTCAACAATTATCTGATGGGCGATGATTATCCGCCGTTTGACCTGCTCTATTGGAATGGTGACACCACCAACCTGCCCGCCAAGTGGCACCAAAGCTATTTGCGCGACCTCTACCGCGATAATCGGCTGGTGGTGCCGGGATCCTTAAGCGCCGAAGGCACACCGATCGACCTGACGCGCATCAAAACACCGGCCTATATCCAGGCGGGGCGCGAGGACCATATCGCGCCCGCGAACAGCGTGTGGAAACTGATGCATCATCTGTCGGGTCCAAAGCGGTTCGTGCTCGCGGGGTCGGGGCATATTGCAGGCGTCGTCAACCCGCCATCGGCTGGCAAATACCAGCATTGGATCAACGATGCGCCGTGCGACACTTTGGACACATTCATCGCTGGTGCGAGCGAGGTCAAGGGAAGCTGGTGGCCCGACTGGCTGGCGTGGCTGGAGGCGCAATCGGCGGCCAAGGTCGCGGTCAAAGGCGCGCGCATCCCCGGCAAAGGTAAGAGCAAAGCGATTGAGGACGCGCCCGGCCGCTATGTAAAGATGCGGTGAAACATGGGGTCGCCTCACTATAATGGTGACGCGCCTGACCCCGCAGTCCCAATCCATTGCGGATAAACGCCGCCCGCCGGATAGGCAGCGCGGTCGTGCGCTGGGATAATAGTCAGGTCTGAATCGCGTTCCATCAACCGATGGACGCCGACGATTTCCGCCGCCAATTGGTCAGGGTCAAGGTCGGCAATGCTACGCGCAGCAAAAAACTTATGCGCGGGCGGTGAAAATCCTTGAAGCGCCCAACTGGTGTCGCCCGTAAAGAAATATCGCTTTCCGCCCACCGTGATGAACAGGCCTACTGACCCCGCAGTGTGGCCAGCCATGGGCACAAGGATCAGACTGCCGTCGCCAAATATGTCGCGTGACTGACGAAAATGCTCATATGGATGATCGACGAAGCTTAGCCGTCGCCATTGGATCGATGCGGCATCAACCTCATTTTGTAAAAACCCCTGATCGACGCCACCGCTGTGCACTTGCTGCAACTCGGCGGACTGCACCCAAACGGGAGCGTCGGGGAAATCTTCTATGCCCCCAGCATGGTCCCAATGCAGGTGAGAGGGGATGATGATAAGCGGGCGGCCCGGGCAGACATGGTCGCGTGCGATAACATCGGCCACCGGAGTCAGCCGCTGAAAACCGCCAAAGAATGTGCGTGTCAGGGCCGGGAAATCGCTAAATTGGCTGTCGATTTGACGCCCAAGCCCCGTGTCGAACAGAATGAAAGCGCGCGGGTGGCATATCATCACAGTGCTATGCGCCAACGTGCGCCTCTTTAACCAACTACCGCCCTCAAACATCGCACCTTCGGGTGCGACGGCTGTGGCGGTGGGTACTATCGAAAAGCCAAGACGGATTGGGGCCGCAGGAGCAGCGGGGCGTGGCGCAATCACGCTTTCGGGATAGGCGGCAACATTGATCGGGCGCTGTGTAGAGAGAATTGTTCCAACGCCAATCAACCCGATGACAATGAACGCCACCAACGCAATCCATAGGATTCGCTTCATAATGCACCCCCAATTGCCGCAATGATCGCAGCCTTTGTCGCCATCAACGGCTCCAGCGATTTGGTGACCCGCGCCAATAATAGCGCGCCTTCGATTTGAATGAGTGCCAGTTGCGCGAGCCGCGCGGCACTATCTGCATCGAGTCCATCAGCAACAAGGCCATCCGATATTACCTGCTGCCAGTCAGCATAAACCGCCTGAACCGCCGCACGCAGCAGCGGCTCATTCTCGCCAGCTTCCAGCGCGCTGAGCGCCACGGGGCATCCCTTGGTATATTGGCTGGTCGCCAATATCGCAGCAAAACCATCGACGAGCCGCCCAGCTACGCTCGCCGCACTGGGGCCCGCAGCAAACTCCGCAGTGATCCAGCCCGATATGCCGCACCCAGACGCCGCAACAGCAGCGGCTGCCAACGCCTCCTTGCCACCGGCAAAATGGAAATAGAGCGAGGCGCGCGCCACCCCCGATTTGGTCAATATCTGCGTCGTGCTTGTCGAGCGATAGCCGTGCTCCTGCAAACAAGCGCTCATCGTCTCAATCAACAGCGCAGATGTGCTCGGGCGTTCCATGACCAACTAGATAGACCTATCTATCTAGTTGGTCAACCTACCCCTAATGCATTGGCCAAATCGGAATTATGCTGACTATGCACATAATTCACATCGCTTGATCTGTGCTTTCCTACAGGCTCTTGGCTATGGTAAGATGCGCTTTGTTTCGTGAATCATGGATAGTAAACATGTCGAACCCCGCCCCCTCCAATATGCGCTTCGCACATGGTCCCCCGCCCCCGAAAGGGGAGGAATTATCCTCTCTGCATCTTGGCGTCTTGGCGCGAACATTCTCACTTCGTCATTGCGAGGAGGGCCTTGGCCCGACGCGGCAATCCAGTTTCCTGCACCGCTTCTGGATTGCTTCGTCATTCCATTCTTCGCAATGACGAGGGTGAAACAACAGGTGTGTATCGTTGATACCACAGCTCTGTAACCCGCAGGCGGCCGTTGTTTCCCCCGCACGTTGTATCAACCAAACCTAAAACGCAAACCCCGTTCTTGGTGTCAACTTTGTCAACTTTGGAAGGCTTTGGCCAATATCCCGTGCGGCTTTCGTCGTATTTGAATATTTTGTTGCACTGCAACATTTTCTCTTGCAATCCCATCGCGACTCGCTTATTGTGCACTGCAACAAAGACAGCGATGGTGCTGTCCTCTGATTGGAGTGCCCGAAAATGGCGACCCGTAACGAAGATGTTTCCGCCGAACTGGCCTATGCTGCTGCAACTACAGCTGCGCCGGTAAAGGCAAAGCCAGCCGCAGCCAAATCGGTTGCAGCTAAACCCGTGACCGTTGTTGTTGCACCTGCGAAAGTTGCCGCCGCGAAGCCGATCGCGGCAAAGCCTGCGCAGAAGAAGACGGCAGCAGCAGCGGTCAAGGCTGTCGCCAAGCCCGTTAAAGCAAAGCCAGTAGCCAAGGCCGCTATCGTCAAGACTCCCGCCGTTAAAACCCCAGCCAAACCAGCCGCCATCAAGGTTGCTACCCCCACACAAACGACTTTCCAGAAAGGAACGACCATGATCACCGAAACTGCCAAGAAAATGACCGAAGAAGCCACCAAGGTTGCCGATCAAGCCAAGGCGCAAACCGAAACCTTTGTCAGCGAATTGCAGGCGCGCGCCAAGGTTGCCGCTGAAAAGGGCCAAGAGTTCGCCAAGGATGCCGTCGAGTTTTCGCGCGGCAACGTCGAAGCGATTGTTGAATCGGCAAAGATTGCCGCCAAGGGTGCCGAAGTCATCGGCTCTGAACTGGCCGCATTCGCCAAGCAATCTGTCGAAGACACAACCGCCGCTGCCAAGCGTTATGCCGCCGTCAAGACCCCGGCTGATTTCTTTGCTCTGCAAAGCGAATTGTCGCGCAGTGCGCTCGACACGATGGTCAAGCAAGGCGCGAAGACCAGCGAACTGACGGTCAAGCTTGCTAACGACGCTTTCCAGCCGATCAGCAACCGCATTGCGCTGGCGGTGTCAAAGCTGAAAGCTGCGGCATAAATTATTTATGTTACCGTGATTTCCGAGCCGTTTGATGTTCCATCAAACTCGAAATCACTTTGACCTTTTAGAACCATTGCTGGCCGGGCATCTCCCTCCTCCCGCTCCGCCGCATGGTCTAAGCGCAAGCCCGTTCCTCATGCGAGGGGCGGGCTTTTGCTTGCGACGCCCCCCTTGGCGAACGCGCAGCTTTGCCTTATCTTGCAACCACCATGCATCATCTCACTCATCATGACTGGTCCCGTGCTGCCAGCGACGACGATAAAAATGGTTCTGATGGCGGCGGCGATGCCCATGTCGGCGTTGCGACCCGCACCCGCACGCGCACCAAAAAGCCTTCACTGTACAAAGTGCTGCTGCTCAACGACGATTATACCCCGATGGAGTTCGTGGTGCTGATCCTCCAGCAATTTTTCCGGATGGATGTCGAGCAGGCGACACAGGTGATGCTCCACGTCCACCAGCGCGGGGTCGGGGTGTGCGGCATTTTCAGCCTCGAGGTCGCCGAAACCAAGGTCACACAGGTGATGGATTGCGCGCGGCAACACCAGCACCCGCTGCAATGCGCGCTGGAAAAGGCGTGAGGGCGACGACGCCCGCATGCACCGCTTCGCGCATGCGGTAAAGTGCGGCCTCAATTTGCAGTCTGGGATCCGAGTGTCGTATACACGAGCGGTTGGTGGCTCATCCGCTGTCCCCCCTCACGGATGAACTGGTCGACCCTATGACCAATTCGGCGAGTGCGCATTGAGGCCGCATCGTCGTGAAGACTCGCTTCACTCCGATTCATTTCCCCCTGATATTGTTGATTATGTATCGTGCTAAGCAGCGATATGTTTTCGAATTTTATAATGAACGGCCGACCACCCGATCAACCCGACAATAGGTATGGAAAGATATATGCTCAACATGCCATAGGGGCGGGCATAGGTATCAACAAAAATCAGCGATTGCATATGCACAAAAACGCCAACCAATTGCCACGCCGTTACCCAATAGGGCCAAAATCGGTTGCTCTTTATGGCAATGGTCCAAAAACCGACCAGCACCGCAACGTCAATGACAAACACCCGACCTTCAAAAGCGTGCCAAGTTGTAACGCCTATAAGCGACGTCGCGACAAAGCCGAAGATAGCAATCCAAGCCCCCGCCCGCTCGGGTCGACCGCCGATTAAAACGGTCAACCCAAGACAGGCGGCAGGAAACATTGTTTCAATTAAAGCTATCATGCCAATTACCCAAAATTGCCTGCCAAGCGGATGTATTGCTTAGGCGGCACGGAGCTCACCATCTTCAACAACCAACAGTCCTGCCGGCTTTTCTGTACTCGTCCCAAACATCCGCGCTCCCAGGCCCGCCTCGCGCTGCGTTTCATGGAGCGCAATATGTGCTTCGATCACTGCCTGGCGCAATTCACCCGCCAGAGAAACCGCCCGCGATACATGCGAAACTGCTGCCTGACCCGTAACGGGCGACATATTGGCATTGCGGCGTTCACGCGGCAACAAAGCAAACAGATTGGATAATTCGATTAGAGTATCATCGATCGTTTCTTCGGTCGTGCGCAGTTGCTCGGCGACGCGGTGCGCCGCCGCCATACGTTGATGTAACATGATAATTCCCCTGATTGAATGGCTGCCGCAGCAGCAATGGTTTAGATATGCCCGTTAAGACCGATCATCAGCGACTGGAGCAGGATCATCGCAATGATGGTCACGAGCGCCAGCACCACAGGCCAAATCAGTCTTGCTAACTGGCTATCATCATTCGTCGGCCTCCCTTTGGTTGGGACTGGCCAGTTAAAGCGTGCTGCTTGAACTTGGTCAGTCGTCCCCGCTGATGCCAAAGGAGTATGGCCAAATTCTTGAGAAGGTGGGATACCCAATGATTGGGATACCATTCTTTGGTATGTCGATTCACCAAATTGTTCGACAACCATCCGCGATGCTTTGTTGCGGGGAACGTTGCCTAGCTTGCGGCGGGCGCGATTGATACGCGCCACGATGGCATCGGGCGTGACGCCCTCTATCTGAGCGATCTCTTTGGCAGTATAATGTGCAAAGACATAGGCTAGCGTGTTTGCTTCCAGCATTGTCAGTTGGTTAAAAGGTGCGGGTCGGCTAGCGATTTCCGCTTCGCTGATTTGGTGTTGGTTACAATTGAGACCGCCTGCAGATACGGTCATGCCACCATCATTCGACTCATTAGAACGGCTCCGATTTCGCTATATCGCACTTATGGAGAATCACTACTCTTATGCCAGACGAAACTTTGTATCAGTAAACAGCATTGTGTGCGAATTATAGAGCACAATTATGGCACTAATGCGCTTACTAACCCATAGCCCGCCGCTTGCACCGCACACCGCATGCGGTAAAGACGGGTAATGGATCAGATCATCATTCGCGGCGGTAACCGCCTGTCGGGCCGCATCCCCATTTCGGGGGCAAAGAATAGCGCGCTCACCCTGCTGCCGTGCGCGCTGCTCACCGATGAACCGTTGACGCTGCGCAACCTGCCGCGGCTCGCGGACATTGACGGATTCGGGCATTTGCTCAACCAATTGGGCTGCTCGACCACCATCGAGGGGTCGCGGCCCGAAGATTTTGGCCGGGTGATGACCGCGCGCGCAACCACCATCACCGCGACCATCGCGCCCTATGACATTGTCCGCAAAATGCGCGCGTCGATCCTCGTGCTCGGGCCGCTGCTGGCGCGAACCGGCGAGGCGACGGTCAGCCTGCCCGGCGGCTGCGCCATTGGCAACCGCCCGATCGACCTGCACCTGAAGGCACTCGAGGCGTTCGGTGCCGAGATGGAAATGGCATCGGGATACGTCAAGGCACGCGCCCCGGGCGGGCGATTGCCCGGCGGCAAAATCCATTTCTCGGTGGTGTCGGTCGGCGCGACCGAAAATGCGCTGATGGCGGCTTCGCGGGCCAAAGGCACCTGTGTCATCGGCAATGCCGCGCGCGAACCGGAGATCGTCGATCTGTGCAACTGCCTCGTCGCGATGGGGGCCAAGATCGACGGCATCGGCACCGAGACGCTGACCGTTGAGGGGGTCGAGCGGCTGCACGGCGCGACCTACCGCGTGATGGCCGACCGCATCGAGGCGGGCAGCTATGCCTGCGCGGTGATGGCGACGGGCGGCGAGGTTGATCTGGCAGGTGCCAACGCAGCCGAAATGGCGGCGACCATCGACGCGCTCGAACAGGCGGGGGCCAGCGTCACGCCTTATGCGGGCGGCATCAAGGTTGCGCACGAAGGGCGACCCAAGGGCATCACCCTCTCCACCGCGCCCTACCCCGGCTTTGCCACCGACATGCAGGCGCAGTTCATGGCGATGCTGGCGCTGGCCGATGGTGCCAGCGTGCTGACCGAAACCATCTTCGAGAACCGCTATATGCACGTCCCCGAACTGGCGCGGATGGGCGCGGACATCAGCGTCAAGGGGCGCAGCGCGGTGGTGCGCGGGGTCGACCATCTGGTCGGCGCGCCGGTGATGGCGACCGATTTGCGCGCGTCGATGAGCCTGATTATCGCGGGGCTGGCAGCGCGGGGCGAAACCCAGGTCAGCCGCATCTATCACCTCGACCGCGGTTACGAGCGGCTGGAAGAGAAGCTGGCGGCGGTCGGGGCGGATATTGAACGCGTCAGCCTTGGCTGAGATGCGCCCGCACAAACGCGTCAGCAACGGATAGGATTTGCAATATCCATCACGCTTGCTAAACTTGCAGCCATGAAACGCCGTGCCCTCTTTGTTGCTCTGGCCATTGGCTTGGCGGTTGCCATGCTTTCGGGGCCGACGGGGCGTATCGCCATCCAGACACACGACAGAGGCGACCCGTCGCCCCACCGCGTCGAGGCGACGCTGGCGCTCGGCAAAGCGGCGCTGACCTTGCTTGTCACATGGACCAGCCACGTCCGTTAGTATTGGCTTTTTGGCCACTCTTCCCAACAAACCTCCTTCTTTCTACCCCTCGCCTAGCGGGGGGGAAGGGCAGAGAAAGCACAGAAATGTTGGATAATTGTTAGAGCTAGCTTCCGCTCCGCCCCGGCAGATGCCTGAGCGGATCGACTGGACGGCGGTTCTGCCGCAGTTCGAAATGGAGCTGGGGTTGCTGCACCTGCCCGCTGTCGCCCGATGTGGCGATGACCGCGCCGCTACGCACGCGCGCGCCGCTCGTCACCGCCACGCGGTCGAGGTGGCCATAGGCGCTGACCCAGCCGCCGCCATGATCGATCAGGATCAGGCCGCCGAACAGGCCGATTTCGCTCCCCGCATAGGCGACCACGCCGTCGGCGCTGGCGCGCACCGGCGTGCCGACCGGTGCGGCGATGTCGATCCCCTCATTGACGCGGCCGCCGCCTGCGGGGCCGAACCGGCGAAGCAGCGCCCCCTCCATCGGCCAGGCAAAGCGCGACGGCGCGGCGCTGGGCGGGCGCACTGGGGTGGCGCTCGGCGGCGTTGCGGGGGTGCCGCCCGTCACAATATCGTCAATGTCGAGCGTGAAGGCGCGGGCTTGTTCCTCGACTGTCAGCGGGCGGCTGGGCGTAGCTCCCGGCGGCAAACGCAGCCGCTGTCCCACCCGCAGCACATAAGGCGCCACGAGCGCATTGTCGGCCACGACCTGATTCCAGTCGACACCATAAGCCCGCGCGATGGCGATGCCGGTCTGTCCGGCCAGTACCTCGTGATAGCGGCCGCCGGGGATGTGTAATGTTTGGCCGACGCGCACCGCATAGGGCGGAGCCATGCTATTGGAACGGGCAATCGCTTCGGACCCCGCGCCGGTGCGGTTGCCGATACCGCGCAATGTATCGCCCGTGCGCACCACATAATCGCGCGCCGCCACTTGCCGCGCGTCGGTGGCTACCGGGGCGGGTGACCATGCGGGCGCGGCGCTCGGTGGGCGAAGCTCTATGCCGGCCAGCAGATCATCGGGCGCACCATCGGTCACGGTGGTGCGTTCTTGGGGTGGAGCCGTCTCGCTCGTATCGGCGTGGGCAAGCGGGCGGCCAAAAATGTCGGTGCCCGGCGCACGGGCGACACAGGCGGACAGGGCCAGCAGCGATAGTGCCGCCAATACGCCTGATCGTAGCCCGTTGCCCCTCATGCGCGAATCATGCACTATCGCCGGGCGATTGACCAGCGCCGATCTATCCGCTTCGCTATGCAATCAGCCCCGACAGCCTATCCGCCAGCCGGCCAAGCGAATGATGATGCGTCAGATCGAGCATCAGCGGCGTCACCGCGACATAGCCATCTGCAATCGCTTCAAGGTCGCTGTCGTGGCTGGGGCTATGCTCCACGTCGTGCAGGCCAAACCAATAATAGGGGTAACCGCGCGGGTCCATGCCCTTGACGATGCTGCCACGGCCATAATCGTGGAAACCCTGTCGCACCACACGCACCCCCTTTACTGCATCGGCGGCAAGCGGCGGGAAGTTGATGTTGACCAATGTGCGCGGGGCAAAGTCCATGGTGATGAGCGGGCGCAAAACCCGTTCTCCCCAAGCTTGCGCCACGGCAAAGGGCACGGCGTCACCCATCCCTTCCTTGGCCGTCACCTGACTGAGCGCGATCGAGCGGATCCCTGCCAGCGCCCCCTCCATCGCAGCGGAAACGGTGCCCGAATAGGTCACATCATCGCCCAGATTGGCCCCGCGATTGACCCCCGACAAGATCAGGTCGGGCGGATTGTCTTTCATCAGCACACCCAACGCCATCGAGACCGAATCGGTCGGGGTGCCGCTCACTGAAAAGCGCTGTGGCCCGTGTTTGCGCAGCCGCACCGGTTGGCTGAGGGTGAGCGAATGGCCCGCGCCCGATTGCTCCTCGGCCGGCGCACACACCCATATATCGTCGGAAAGGCTCGCGGCGATTGCCTCCAGCACGCCAAGCCCGGGCGCGTTGATACCATCATCGTTGGTCAGGAGGATACGCATTATAGGGACTTTCTCAATTCCGTTCGCCCTGAGCCTGTCGAAGGGCCATTCTATTCTTCAAGCGCAGAAGGAAAGGCGGTGCTTCGACTTCGCTCAGCACGAACGGATTATGGGGTTAACTTGGTCATTCCGCCCATATAAGGGCGCAAAACGTCGGGGATGATGACGCTACCATTGGCTTGCTGATAATTTTCGAGCACAGCGACCAATGCCCGCCCGACCGCAAGGCCAGACCCGTTGAGGGTATGGACAAAGGTCGTTCCCTTGCTCCCCTCAGGCCGATAGCGCGCATTCATCCGCCGCGCCTGAAAATCGCCGCAGTCGCTGCACGATGAAATCTCGCGATAGGTGTCTTGCCCGGGCAGCCATACCTCGAGGTCGAACGTCTTGCGCGCGGCAAAGCCCATGTCGCCCGCGCACAGCAGCATCCGGCGATAGGGCAGGTCGAGCGCTTCGAGCACGCTTTCAGCGGCGCGCGTCTTGCGCTCCAGCTCGGCCTTGCTCTGCTCTGGGGTGACGATCGACACCAGTTCGACCTTCCAGAATTGATGCTGGCGGATGTAACCGCGTGTATCGCGTCCCGCCGACCCCGCTTCGGACCGGAAACAGGGGGTCAGCGCGGTCATGCGGATGGGGAGCGCACTTTCGGGCAAAATCTGCTCGCGCACCGCGTTGGTCAGGCTCATTTCAGCGGTCGAAATCAGCCAGCGCCCATCGGTGGTCTGGAACAGATCGTCGCGGAACTTGGGCAATTGCGTCGTGCCGAACGCCGCCTCGTCGCGAACCAGCAATGGCGTCGCGCATTCACTATAGCCCGCGCCGTTCGCATCGGTCTGCATGTCGAGCATGAACGCGCCCAGCGCCCGTTCGAGCCGCGCCATGCCGCCGCGCAGAAAGGCGAAGCGCGCGCCCGACATTTTCGCCGCCGTTTCAAAATCGAGGCCGAGCGCAGGCGCGAAATCGGCATGTTCCTGCGGTGTGAAGTCGAAGGCGCGCGGCGTCCCCCAACGCTTGACCTCGACATTGCCGCTCTCGTCCGCGCCATCGGGCACATCGGCGAGGGGTATGTTTGGGATGGCGGCGAGGGAGTCGTCGAGGTCACCCGCTGTTTCAAACTGCGCCTCGGCTACGCCGAGTTCCTGCGCAATTTGAATCGATTCATCCCTGAAACGACCTGCTTCTTCAGTGTGACCCTGGCCCTGGCCAGCGAGCTGACCAAAAAAGGCCGACACTTGTTTCTTATTGGCACGCAGATTTTCGATCCGCGTTTGTAGCCCTCTTCTAGCTATGTCGAAGTTTAGCAGGGCATCGGCCATGGGGGCCAGCCCACGCCGCATCAGGCCAGCGTCGAACGCAGCGGGGTTTTCGCGGATGAAACGGATGTCGTGCATTGCTTCGCGCTATCGGTGAGAGCGTTGTGGTGCAAGTGCTTATGCAGGGCATGATGAGATTTGCTTGCTGCGTCATTGCGAGGAGCGCAGCGACGAAGCAATCCATATGTGGTGCGGCGGCGACTAGATTGCTTCGCTCCGCTCGCAATGACGGGTTCGATTCAAATTGATGTCGCAATGTAAAATAGAATTAGGGCGACCGCCCCCCGACGATCGCCCTATTCTCCAGCGTTGCTGCGCTGGTGCGCTGCTATTAGGCCGCGCGAACTGTAATTTCCGGTCCGTCCTTGCGGCGACGGCTGCGGCGGCGTGCGACCAGCGCAGCAGCGGCAGCACCGAACAGCAGGACCATCGGCGGAGCGGGGACATCGCCGCCGCTCGACCCACCCGACGACCCGCCGCTTGAGCTGGACGAAGAACTGCTGCTGCTCGACGAGGAAGATGAGGAGCTGGATCCGCCGCTGGTCGATCCGCCAAAGCTCGACGATCCACCCGATGACGAGCTGGTCGAGGAGGATGAACCGCCCGAGCTGGTCGAACCGCCAAAGCTTGACGAGCCGCCAAAGCTCGATGACCCGCCCGAACTGGACGACGAGCTAGACGAGGACGAGCTTGAGGACGATGAACTAGAGGAAGACGAACTTGTTGCGCCCGATGAGGTGCTGCTCGCACCCGAAGACGTGCTCGACGCGCCGGATGAGGTGCTCGACGCACCGGACGACGTGCTGCTGGCACCCGAAGACGTACTGCTGCCGCCCGTGGAACTCGCACCCGAAGACGTGCTGCTGCCGCCGGTCGAACTCGCTCCAGACGAGGTGCTGCTGCCGCCCGTGGAGGTGCTTACCCCGCCAGTCGAAGTCGAAACGCCGCCGGTTGATGTGGACACGCCCGAAGAAGTGCTCACCCCGCCAGTGGACGTGCTCACGCCGCCCGAAGTGCTCGACGTAGAAGAGCCGCCCGTCGACGACCCGCCTGTCGAGGTCGATGACCCCCCGGTCGAGGTGCTGACCCCGCCGGTCGAAGAAGAGGTCGAGCCGCCTGAGGTCGAGCTACCGCCGCTGGAGGTTGACCCCCCCGATGAAGAAGTGCTGCCACCGCTGGTGGTCGAGGAGATAACGATGCTTCCGCCACCGCCGCCGCTGCTTCCGCCGCCAAAGAAGCCGCCGAAAAAGCCCCCGCTGCTGCCGCCAAAACCGCCGCTACCACCGATGATGATCGGATAGCCGCCGCTGCCACCACCGCCATATTCACCCTGCGGTGTGGGGCGCGGGATAGCGATGGGCGCGCCGGGCTGGCTGATGACCGTTGGCTGGCCGGGATAGATGGTCCGGCGTGTCACCACGCGGCGAACGCGCTGGACGTGACGGGCGCGGCCCACGGTCCGGCGCGGATGATAAGCGCGGTGAACGATACGCGAGCGCATCTTGGGCACACTGCGCACCGACGATACATGCGCCCGCGACGGTTGCGCCTGCGAGATTTGCACCGCGCCGCCGCCAATCAGGGCGCCGCCACAGGTGCAAGCGCATAATTTCGCCAAGGCCATCCGAACAGACATAGTCATCACCCTGTCAACGCCGTGCCTCCTGGCACCGGCTATTAAAATTATCATACCCGATGCTGGTCCCGCTCGCCGGACGCTTAGCATATTAAGCAGGCCGATTACAGGACATAGCACAGGGCTGGTTTGTGTTCATGGGCTGAATCCAGCCATGGATGCAACGGCTTTAACCATGGAAGTCTTACGAATTGCCGTCACGCACGTTAATTTGACCTGTTTCGGCACAATGTGTCCCGATAATGGACAGATCACTGTGCGAGCCCTGTATCTGCGGGCAGATGTACATCAATGCGCGGCACCGCTTGCAGCCACGTGCCGCTCTGCTATAGGCGCGCCAACCTTGCATGAAAGGGCTATCTATTCGGATGGCCTGATTGCGATTGCGGGAGCATTGATGCGCATGCCGTCCACGTCACCTGCCAAAGCCGTTACCGACCATCAAGACTCGGCGAACGGCGCAGTTCCAAGTCATTTGACCCGCGATGCCGATGGCTATGTCCCCAGCGATAGCGAAGAGTTTATGGGGCCGCGGCAACAGAGCTATTTCCGCCGCCTGCTCAGCGAGTGGCGACGCAGCATCTTGGCCGAATCAGAATCAACATTAGCTAATCTCCAGGACGGGCCGATGCGCGAACCCGACCTGACCGACCGCGCGTCGAGCGAGACCGACTGGGCCATCGAATTGCGCACCCGCGACCGCCAACGCAAGCTGGTTGCCAAGATCGATTCGGCGCTGCGTCGTCTGGATGAGGGGGAATATGGCTATTGCGAAGTGACCGGCGAACCGATTTCGCTTGGTCGGCTAATCGCCCGCCCGATCGCGACGATGACCGTCGAGGCACAGGAAGCGCATGAGCGCAACGAGCGTATTTCGCGCGACGACTAGAGTTTTCCTGCACCGCTTGAGTTGCCGCTTGCATGATGCAGTGCAACATGGCAGCAGTGCCCGTATAAGAACAGCGCCGCATGCTCTGCGGCCGGGGTTGGGGACGTCAGGATTGCCAATGCTCTATCATGCCTATGACATGCAACGCGCGATGCTCGCCGGCTTTGGCTCGATTGCGGGTGCGGGCGCACGGTTGTGGGGCAGCGAGATCGGGCCGTTCGCCTATTTCGGCGGCGGGCCGATGTTCGCCTCGGCGCTCGATGTGTTTGCACATGCGGCAGCCCCGCGCGGCAAACCTGTGTGGGCTTTGAAAACCACCGTTGTTGATGGCCGCGAAGTGGCGGTGCGCGAGGAAGTGGCCGTTGAAAAACCGTTCGGCAATTTGCTCCATTTCAAACGCGAAGGTATCGAAGGCGGGCCACGTCTGCTGATCGTCGCGCCGATGTCGGGCCATTACGCCACCTTGCTGCGCGGCACCGTTGAACGGATGCTGCCCGCGCATGATGTCTATATCACCGACTGGGCCGACGCGAAGCTGGTACCGACCCGCGAAGGGCGTTTCGATCTCGAGGATTATATCGACTATCTGATCGCGTTTCTGGAGCATATTGGGCCGAATGCGCACATGCTGGCGGTGTGCCAGCCATCGGTGCCGGCCTATGCCGCGGTGGCGCTGATGAACGTGGCAAAGCACAGCGCCACCCCGGCCACACTGACGATGATGGGCGGGCCGATAGATACGCGTGAAGCGCCGACACAGGTCAACACCATGGCGACGCAGCGCCCGCACGACTGGTTCGCGCACAACGTCATCGCGCGGGTTCCGCATTATTATGCGGGCGGCGGGCGCAAAGTCTATCCTGGCTTTCTCCAGCTCGGCGGGTTCATGTCGATGAACCTGGGCAGCCATATGATGAGCCATTGGGACATGTTCCGCCATCTGGTTGATGGCGACGAAGACAGCGCCGACGCGACCAAGGCGTTTTACGATGAATATCGCGCGGTGTGCGATATGACGGCCGAGTTTTACCTCCAGACCGTCGAAGCGGTGTTCCAGCGGCACAGCCTGCCCAAAGGCGAACTGACGCACCGGGGTGTGCGCGTTGACCCTGCGGCGATAAAGCGCACCGCTTTGCTGGCCATCGAGGGTGAGCGCGATGACATTTCGGGGCTGGGGCAGACCCGATCCGCGCTGACCATCGCCACCGGCCTTGCCGCATCGGCCAAGAAATACCATATGGCACAGGGCGTCGGCCATTATGGCATATTCAACGGCAGCAAATGGCGGACTGAAATCGCGCCAGTGGTTGAAGCTTGGATTGCCGCGCACAACGTCTAAGGTCGCCTTATGCGTTTTCGACCTAACCAATCTCGCCTTCAAATCGTCCGTGGCGGCGTCGCCATAGGCGTCGGCGCACTTGGTGTTCGCACTGTCGCGACCGGCCTGTTGGTCGTGATGGCTGCGATCTTGGTTGGCACCAGTTTCCTGATCGCCAACTATCCGTGGATTGGCTTTGTCCGCGCCTTTGCCGAGGCGGGGCTGGTCGGCGGATTGGCGGACTGGTTCGCGGTAACCGCGCTGTTCCGCCACCCGCTCGGCCTGCCCATCCCGCATACCGCGATTATCCCGCGTAACAAGGACCGGATCGGCGACACGCTCGCC
Source organism: Sphingopyxis sp. (assembly GCA_040080745.1). Lineage (GTDB taxonomy): Bacteria > Pseudomonadota > Alphaproteobacteria > Sphingomonadales > Sphingomonadaceae > Sphingopyxis. The sequence continues at coordinate 146,029 of JBEBHS010000002.1, forward strand.
AGCTTCATCCGCAAAAACTTCCTCGTGCCCAAATTGATCGCGTTGCGGATGCGCAGGATCGACATTGCCGGCGCGGTCGGCACCTTCCTCGCCGACCCCAGCATATCCGAAGGACGGATGCGCAGCGGCGCGTCGCGGCTGATCGCCGACATGCTCGGCTCGCTCGACCAGGATCGGCTAGGCGGCATGGTCAAAGGCGCGCTGGCTGACCGCTTGCGCGCGCTCGATATTTCGCCCTTGCTCGGCCAGACTTTGCGCGCGGCGATGGCCGACGGGCGGCACCAGCCGTTGATCGACGGCTTCGTCGCTTGGGCGAACACGACCTTGAGCGCCAACGATCATTTGATTAAAGAGATGGTGCACGAACGCGCCAACGCGCTGCTCCGCTTTACTGGTATCGACGAAACCATCGCCAATTCGATCATCAACGGCCTGCACAAATTGCTCGACGACATGAGCGCCGACCCCGTTCACCCGCTGCGCCAGCGCGCGGAGGAAGGGTTGGCGAAACTCGCCGAAGATCTGCAAAACGATCCAGTGATGCGCGAGCGCGTTGGGCGGATCCGCGACGAAATACTCGACAATGTGGCGATTAAGCGTTGGCTCGACGGACTGTGGGAACAGGCGCGCGCGAGCCTGCTCAAGGCGGCGCGCGACCCCGGCTCGGCGCTCGCCGGCAAGCTCGGCGATATGCTGCGGCAAATGGGTGGGCGGTTGATCGAGGATGAAAAATTAAAGCGCGCAATCAATCGCCTGGCGCGCCGCGCGGTGGTCGGCGGGGTCGAAAGCTATGGCGACAGCGCGGTCCGGCTTGTCTCCGACACCGTGCGCGGCTGGGACGTCGATACCGTGACCGAGCGTTTGGAAAGCGCGGTCGGTGACGACCTGCAATATATCCGCATCAACGGCACATTGGTCGGTGGCCTCGTCGGCCTAGCGATACATGCGGTCGAAATACTGATATGACACTGCGGTGGGAGAGCGACCATGGACACTATGACAACCGACCGCGCGGCATTCACCGCGATGGAAAGTGGCACGCAGGGCGACTGGGACATCATCGGCGCCTGCGCGCGAACGCATGCACCGCAGGGCGGGCGGCGCGTGCTCGACCATCTGATGTTGCTTGCCAATGACTATGGCGGCTTTCCCATCGATCGCCTGTCACACTGCCTGCAAACCGCGACCCGCGCGCACCGCGATGGGCGGAGCGACAGCTATGTCGTGATGGCGCTGCTCCACGACATTGGCGACACACTGGGCGCGTATAACCACCCCGACATCGCCGCCGCGATCATCAAACCGTTCGTGAGCGAGGAGGAGCATTGGATCTGCGCGCAGCACGGCATTTTCCAGGGCTATTATTTCTTCGATTATCTTGGCCTCGACAAGGATATGCGCGAACAGTTTCGCGGGCATGAGCATTTCGAGGCGTGCGCCGATTTTTGTGCGAAATATGACCAGACTGCTTTCGACCCGGCCTATGACAGTGCGCCGCTGTCGTTTTTCGAACCGATGGTGATGAAACTGTTCGAACGGCCAGTGCGTAGTATCTACCTCGATCGTGTCTCTAATGGGCCCTGACCCTAAAACCCCAGAACGAAGCGGATGGCACCGCCAATGTCGTCATCTGCGTTGGCGATATGACCCGGTTCGCGCCGCCAATAGCCATTGAGTGATAATGTGCCGCCCAACCATGGAGTGACCCACGCCGCCTCGATATCACGTTCCTGCCCCAGCGGCGCGAGCGACAGTGCCACTTGGCCTGGTGTCGCGTCGCGCGTCGCATAGTCATAAGCGACCGGCACATCGAGCAGTAGCGCCCCGCTGGTGACGCGGAGCGGTTGCGCTACACGGAGCGACAAGCGGTCGGCCTCGCCCAGCACACCGGTCTTGGCCACATCAAAGGCGAAGGCTTGGCTACGCAGGATCGAGCCATTTGCCACCAACCCACTTGCTGCCGCAACCGTGCGGCCCTCGCGCCACTGCGCGCCGAGCGACCAGCCATTTCCGAGTCGCAGCCCCGCCTGCACATCGGCAAAGAGCGTGTGCGCGCCGCCTGCAAAGCCAGGAACCATCCGCGCACCGAGCAGCGTCGCGCGCTCGTTAAGCTGGCTGGCGGACAGGCTGTAGCGCAATGCTCCGCGTCGACCATCGAGCACTGCCGTGACGCGATCATAACCGCTTGCCCGGCCGAAACCTTGTTGATCGAACAGTCGCCCACCCGTCCGCAACGCCCCGATCTGCCCGCGCTCGCTGGCCAGCGTCAACACCAATCCGCGCCCCAGCGATTGCCTTATTGCCGTGCCATAGCTGCCATAGGCGGCGATCAGGCGCAGGCTATCGCTGTCGTCTGCAACCAGAAAGGCATGGCCCGGTCGCCCTGCCATCGTCGCCACCAGCGCGTCGCTGCCACGCTCCATGGCAAAACCGATGCTGCGCGATGGCGACAGGCGGGCGATCACGCTGCCCGCCAATATGCGCGCGCGCTCCGCATCGTGACCGTTCAGCGCCAAAGGAAGCGACAACGCCCCTTCGCGCCCGGGCAGCAGCGATAGCGAAATGCTGGTCTGTGCATTACCCGCGCGCAGATTGCGCATCCGCCCGGCCAGTGCGGGGGCCAGCAGCAGGCGTTGGTCAGCAGGGGCGAGCAGCTGGCCCAAGTCGGCTCGATAGGCGCGTTCATAGCCATCGAGGACAATCGCGCCTGCGCCGCCGCGTGCGGATGCATCGCCCATCGGTCCCGACGTGTTGCCGAGTGGCGATCCCAGCGGCACTGCGATGCTGGTCCCCGCCAACGTGGTTGCCCCTTGCGGTGCAAAGGCGCGGCTGATCGAGAGGATACCCCGGCCAAAAATCCGGTCGGTCCCCGGGTCGCCGGCATCGGTGGCGCTGTTCAGCAGCAAGGTGACGATCTGAATGCCAGTCAGATTGGGGAATGCCTGCGCCAGCAGCGCCGCCGCGCCGGAGATTTGCGGTGCGGAAAAGGACGTGCCGCTGATGTTGAAAACGAAAGTGCCGTCTGGCCGTGTTTCGCGCCGCAACACCCCGTTTTCATAGTCGCAGCACACGCTCTCTCCCAAAGCGGAAAGATAAGCGTTGGCGAAATCACCGGCTTTGTTGGAAAAGTCGGATATGCGCCCCTGGCCATCGTTCGATCCGGCGATGATGACCAGTCCGTTGCCTGCTTGCTGCAACCCCTGAGCAAATGGGCCGGGCTGGGCCGGGTCGACATCGGGGTCGGAACCGTCCCCTTCATTCCCCGCTGCGACGATGACGATGATCCCCGCAGCCGTTGCTCGCCCAATCGCCTGCCGCAATCCTAAAGACGGCGCGGACCCGCCAAGCGAGATATTGATGACACGCGCACCGGCGGTCACCGCACGATCAACCCCGGCCGCAATGGCGGTATCGGTAAAGCTGCACCCCTGCTCATCCGCCGGAACGCTGGTATCGGTGCAACTGCCCGGCCTGTCTGCGCGCAGCGCCAGCAATGTCGCATCAAAGGCGATGCCGAGCGTATCGCTGTTGTTGCGTGCACCAAGGGCAACGACTGCGACATCGGTGCCGTGACTATCCTCGCTGGTGGTATGCCCGCGATTGCCGCCCGCAACATCGGCGGACAGGGTGTGGATACGCCCGGCAAACTCCGTGCCCGCTGCGTGGATTCCCGAATCGATGATGCCGATTGTCACCCCTTGGCCGGTTGCACCCGTCGTCCACGCCGAAATTGCGCCATGGTAGGCAGGGCCATCCGACATGCGGAACTCCGCCGTGTTGAAGGATGTTGGGGTTGGGGTTGGGG
>JBEBHS010000003.1:0-147763 GCA_040080745.1 Sphingopyxis sp.
CGAAGCCCTGTATTTTCTGCTGACATTTAGACAGACAACCCTTCGACAAGCTCAGGGTGAACGGGTTTTGGGGAAAGCAACCATGCGCGTTGACCTGTTTGATTTTGACCTGCCGAGCGAGCGGATAGCGCTGCGCCCCGCGTCTCCGCGAGATAGCGCGCGGATGCTGCTGGTCGATGGCACGGCGATAAGCGATAGGGGCGTTACCGACTTGCCCGCGATGCTACGCCCCGGCGATTGTCTGGTGTTTAACGACACCCGCGTCATCCCTGCGCAGCTGGAGGGGCACCGTAGAAGTCATTTGGGCGGTGAAGCGCGGATCGGCGCGACGCTCCACAAGCGCATCGATTTGCGTCGCTGGCAGGCGTTCATCCGCAACGCCAAACGGCTGCGCATCGGCGATGTCGTGGATTTCGGGCACGATGTCAGCGCGATCGCCGAGGCACGGCATGGCGACGGCAGCTTCACCCTGGGCTTCGCAGGCGACGAGCCGGTGGAGATACTGCTGATGCGTGCGGGCACCATGCCGCTGCCGCCCTATATCGCCAGCAAGCGCGGGGTCGATGCGCGCGACCGCAGCGATTATCAAACGATGTTCGCCGCAAAGGATGGCGCGGTGGCGGCCCCCACGGCGTCGCTCCATTTCACACCATCGCTGATGGCGGCGCTCGACGCGGCGGGGGTGCACAGCGAAACGCTCACCTTGCATGTCGGGGCGGGAACCTTTCTACCGGTCAAGGCCGACGATACCGACGATCATGCGATGCACGCCGAATGGGGGTGCATAGACGCCGAGACTGCGGCGCGGCTGAATGCGCACAAGGCGGCGGGGGGGCGGATCATCGCCGTGGGCACCACTGCGCTCCGCTTGCTTGAAAGCGCGGCGGATGAGGGCGGCCGCTTGCGCGCATTTACGGGCGACACCGCGATTTTCATCACGCCGGGCTATCGTTTCCGCTTCATCGACGGACTGATGACCAATTTTCATCTGCCCAGATCGACGCTGTTCATGCTGGTCAGCGCCCTGATGGGGCGCGAGGTGATGCGCGGTGCCTATGCGCACGCTATCGCGCAGGGCTATCGCTTCTATAGCTATGGCGATGCCAGCCTGTTATTGCCGCGCTAAAGCTTGGGAGAAATGGCGATGCGGCATTATGTTCAGACGGGGCACGGTGCAATGCGCGGCAATGTTGCGCTGGTCGAGGCGGTTGACCCCGCCCCCGGTCCCGGCGAGATAGTGGTCGAGGTCCACGCCGCCGCACTCAACCCCGTCGATTTCAAGATCGTCCACGGCGCGCTCAAACCGGTGATGAAGGTCAAACTGCCCTGCCCGATGGGTTTCGACGGCAGCGGCATAGTGCGCAGCGTTGGTCAGGGGGTGACGCGTTTCAAGGCGGGCGACGCCGTGTTTTTTCGCGCCGACCTGCGCCATCGTGGCAGTTTTGCCGAGACGTTCTGCGTCGCCGCAGACTGCGCCGCGTTTAAACCGACAGCGCTGTCGCACGCCGAAGCGGCTTCGCTGCCGCTGGTCGCGCTGACCACGGTGCAGGGGCTGGCGGACCGTGCAGGGGCCACGGCGGGGCAATCCATCCTGATCCACGCAGGGTCGGGCGGCGTGGGCAGTTTCGCGGTCCAATATGCCAAGGCTATCGGTATGGATGTGACCGCGACCACCAGCGCGCGCAACGCCGGCATGGTGCGCGCATTGGGGGCGGACATAGTCATCGAATATGACAAGCATGATTACCGCGACAGCGCTGCACGCTACGACATCGTTTACGATACACTTGGCGGGGATTGCACGCTGGATGCGTTCAAAATGCTCAAACCCGGCGGCGCGCTGGTGTCGATTGCCGGGCCGCCGACCACCGAAATGGCCGATCAGCTGAAACTCGGCTGGTTCATGCATCAGGCGATGGCGTTCATGAGCCGCAAGGTGCGCGCTGCGGCCAAGCGCACGGGCACCCGTTATTTTGGCTATTTCACCGAATCGAGCGGCGCACAGCTGACCGCCATCGCGGGACTGGTTGACGCGGGGAAAATCCACGCCGTCATCGACCGCGAATATCGCTTCGAACAATTGGTCAAGGCGCTCGAACATCTCGAAACCGGACGCGCCAGGGGCAAGGTGGTTTTGCAAGTGCGGTAGCGGACATTGTTTTGACTGCTAGAACGCTGGCGCTTGACGATAACCAGACTGATTAGTTGCGGTTGGCCCGCATTGTTTTGACTGCTAGAACCCCCGTTCGATGGCGGCGCGTCATCCCGCAGTTGCGGTTGGCCCGCATTGTTTTGACTGCTAGAACAGGACGAACGTTGTTCGCGGGTTGGCGGGGTGTTGCGGTTGGCCCGCATTGTTTTGACTGCTAGAACGGCGGGCGCTCGAACCGCATCATGCGCATGTTGCGGTTGGCCCGCATTGTTTTGACTGCTAGAACTGCGGCAACGACAACAGCCGCGACGGGCAAGTTGCGGTTGGCCCGCATTGTTTTGACTGCTAGAACCGATGCAATGATCGGCACCAGCTTGCCCAAGTTGCGGTTGGCCCGCATTGTTTTGACTGCTAGAACCCGGTGTTCAAGTTATTGAAGATGGCTTCAGTTGCGGTTGGCCCGCATTGTTTTGACTGCTAGAACATTTGAGCCGGGCGACCGTTGGGAGAACCTGTTGCGGTTGGCCCGCATTGTTTTGACTGCTAGAACTGACCGCAGCCTTCGCCTTCTCGGGGTTGGGTTGCGGTTGGCCCGCATTGTTTTGACTGCTAGAACTGGCCTTCGCGTTGCCATGTCGGCAGCGACGTTGCGGTTGGCCCGCATTGTTTTGACTGCTAGAACTGTGGCGCAGTAAGTGTTTCAAAAGAAGCGCTTTCTGCGCCATTTTCTGTTCCAAAACCGAGCGTGCTCAGGCTAAAACAGGAGCAATTGGGTTGGTTTTTGCGGTGCCGAGTCGCGTCGCTTGCCCCGGAAACAGATGATGTTTTCATACTGCCGGTCGGTGAATTGCAGGATGTCGACCTTGCCCTCCGATGGCACGGCTGATTCGATTCGGCGGACATAAGCGCTTGCGGCTTCCTTGCTTGGGGTGCAGCGCAAATATACCGAAAATTGGGCCATTTGGAAACCTTCATCTAGCAGATAATTGCGGAAGCCCGCGGCTGCTTTGCGCCCTTCCGGGGTCATCACCGGCAAGTCAAACAGGACCATCAGCCACATGATGCGATAGCCGCTTAAGTAGCGCACCGCTGAAGATCGAGCGCCGAGGGAGATAATGGCAGATCAAGCGCTGTTGACTCGCCCATACAGATTTTCGCAAAGGACAGTGCGAGTCGGTCCAACCAGATCTGGATCGGGCTGACGCCTTCGCGCCCCGGCAGGTCAAGCGTCAGGACGGATGCCAAGCGCCGCTTGTCGTCTGGGGCGAGTTCGCCCAGTTCCCCCTCACGATGGAGCTGCCAGACCATGATATCGACGAAGGGCCGAAACGGCTCCATCATATCATCGGCAAGCCGCAAGGCATCGCCCCTGCTTTCGTGATGGATGGAGAGCGACGGGTGCAGGCCGGCCCCCAGAATCGCGCGCGCTGTCCCGGCCCGCAGAACCGCATAGCCATAGTTGAGCGCAGCATTCACGCCGTTCTGGTCGCGGTCGCGTTGAAAATCTTCGCCCATCAGCAAGGGCCAATAGCGCCGCGCCGCCTGTGCTTCGAGGTTGGAGGCGTCCCCGGACAGGACTTCCTTCGCCATCCGCTCCAGCCGCGTGTTCTGGCCGACAGTTGCGGTTAGAACCGATGCCTGCGCGGTGATTTTGGCGATCACCAGATCGCGCCACAGCCTTTTGCGCTGCGGCCTGGTCAACGTGGCCTGCGCCTCCATCCGACGCCCCTGTTCATAGTGGCCCTGCACCGGCCACAGCAGGGCGGTGGGTGACTGGTTCGATCCGCAAATGACCATCGGCGCACCGACTTCGGACAGGCGGGTACACAGATTGACCGAGAAAGTTGAACCATGTCCGCGCACAATCACCGCGCCAATATCGTCAAAGGGGACCCGGCCTATCTCTGCACCGTTTTGTTCGATTTTCATGAAACCGCGATGCGCAGAAAGGTGCACCGCGTCGCTGCTGATTTCCACGATATGCTGCTGCATCACGGCTCGCCTTCAATAAGGACGAAACCGATTATCGCAAATTATGGTTAAAGCCGGATTAAGCTTGCGGGCCGGGGTCAATCAACTGACCATCAGGGGAAATGCGGACAAGGCGGGCCAGTCGCTGCTTATACCCTGCTATTGACCCCCAATCCCAACGGAACAGGTCATTGTTATCGTTGTGCCTCTCCTGAAATTTTCCAGCCTCGTGATGGGGCACAAGATAAAAACGATTGTTCGATGGAACCAACCTGATCACCGTCATTACTTTTTCCTGACCCCCAACAACCAGTTTGATCAAGTCCCCTTTACGGACCCGCATTACCAGCCTTCCGTCAAGGAAAACCTGCCGCCATTTCTTTTGCCATCCTGGTTGGTGCGCTTCAAAACGCGTGATGCCGATGCCCTGCCATTTTCCGTCGGGGGTTTCGACAACGTCCATACAGTAGTTCTCCCCAGGGATAACCGCGCGATAGTGGCTTTCGCTCTTGCTGTCCGGGCCATGGCGGATGGTAACAAAGGCTGCTTGAACTTTGTGGATGCGCACCCGCAGGTGGCCAGTATCTTGTGTATATTGCAGCAGGGCGGCTTTACGCTCTGTATCGCTCAGGTCCACCAATGGCAACAGTTCTCGCCGGATCCGGTCATCGCCGATACCCTTGATTTCGTTCGCTGTCAGGCCGGTAATGGCTTTTCGTGACGCTAGGCGCCGGCCGCCATCTTGTGTTTTGACCACACCGTAGTTCGTGCCTTCATGCAGTTCGCCCTGCACACCATGATCGGGTTTGTGGCTGACGATGATCCGCGCCATTACATCCTTTACGGTCTGCAAATAGCCCACAAAAGGATCTGGCACATTTTCCAGCAACCGCATGGTTTCGCGGCGACCGTCGGCAAATGCGTCCTCTACGACCTTTGCGGCATCCGACGCCGCCTTGACCATGGAGCGATCGGTGCAGGCGACGACAAAGGCGTCAATCGCATGATGGCGATGATCGTTGCGGTTCTTCTTGACCGCATCCCCCTCTGATGATGGCGGCGTAATGTTGTGGCTGCTCAGGACAGCATTCAGCCCCCAGACATGCCGCAAATCGGCGGTCAGGCGGCCATTGACCACCCATGTCTGCGCACCCGTCGCATCGAGAAACTGCTTGGCCAGGCGAGATATAGCGCGTGTCATTGAGCTGTCGATCGAGGAAACCGCGCTCTTCATTCTCGAAACGCTCCATCGCATCGGGGCCAAAGCGCCAGGCCTTGTTTTTGGGCAAATCGCGCATCGATCCTTCGATGGTTTCGCGCGCAAATATCCCCGCTTCAACTGCTTCCCAGGGCGAACGATTGCCTTTGGCCCGATTGCGGTCGCGCAGGGCCAGTATCCGGTTGCCGAAACTGTCGTCCAATGTGCGTGAGAAGGGCAGGATGTGGTCAATCTCCAATTCGCTGGAAAACAGCACTGAGCGGCTGATCTGCTGTCCGGAATAGGGGCAGCGCTTGCTGGTCGCATCGAGATCCTCCCACAGGCGCAAGCGCATTCGGTTTTCATAGGTGTTGGCAACGCCATCATTTGCCAACTCCTCGCTGCGCTTTTCGTTGGCCTGACGGTTTTCTTTTTGGGTTTTCTCCAGTTCGGCTTTGCCCTTGGCCGACAGCGGCAAATCGCGGGCCAGTTCGATCACTATCTGCGCCGGGGGGCCAAGCCGTGCGGCAAGCGCATTATACACATGGCGGAGCTGGTTCAATGCGACGTGGACCGTGGGATTGGCGACCTTGCCGATGCGCTTTTCCTCCGGATCGGCGGGGTTGCCAGAGCCAAAAGCGACAGATCATTCAAGGACTATGCCATAGTAAGGAAGCCCGTCGATAGTGTCGTGAACTTCGCCCGTACCGAGCATGGAATGAGAACGATAGCCACCAGCCAGCACCGCCTTGTCAAAGCTACGCAGATTGCCGTTTTCATCGGGTGCAATCAGATGCGGGAGCACCTTGCCACCCGCCGTTCGGCCTAACCGGCCATGTCCATCGGGAAGTCGAACATTGGTAACGCGCTCTGCCATAGCATCATTCAGGCCATAACGGTCGCACAGAAAGTCGGTGATGCTGTCCTGATCTTTCGCTTCAACCAGCGATTGTGCGGTTTCGACATCCAAGGCCAATCCTCTCGCAACGCGATCAACGATCTGTCGATGCGTGTTCACGACCGCCTGAGTGCTGCCGTTCACTGGCGCTGCGCGGCCCAGCAATATCTCGATCAGAGCATCCTGTTCTTGCGGGGACAGATCGGCCCAGCCCTTCCATCCCGCCTTGTTTTTTGCCGAGCCGGTAAGAAGGTCGTGGGTCTTGTTGCCATCGAGATAGTCGCGCCCACCCTCTTCAATGTTGAAGCTGGCCGCCTCGCTCAACCCGAGTTCCTTGCGGATTTGCTTGAGCGATAGCTTTGCACAAGTTTCGAGCTTGTGGGCCAGTCTGTCACGATCAGCCCGCGACAGCGGCATACGCGGTTCACCCGATCGCTTGGCGATGCGCAGATTGTTCAGCTCTTGATAGATCCGCAGTCGCTGAACCGATGGGAGTGCACCCGGTGCGCGCTCCTCGTCCGCCTCCAAAGTGCATCGCCCGACGGGTTGCGGCTTTAGCGGGCGCTGAAAAAGCAGGGCTTCGCGCAACGCTGTCCGCGCTTCGTCGGTAAGCGACGGATGGTGCTGTGCCTGCGCTTCCCACAGCAGATCGAATTCGTCCGCTATCATCTCGCGCAACGGATAATAGTCATAGGCGAGCTTCGCGCCTTCGCCGTGCGAGCGCACACGAGCCAGCGGCATGGCCTTGCGCTGTCCTTCCAGCTTGCTCTGATTTTCCTGCCTTGGCCACCCCTTCATCTGTCCAAGCGTTTCAGCGCCGCTGTGGCCCATTGCCAATCGGGCTTGCTCGGCACCCTTGTTGACCTTGCCTTTATCACCATCATCCTTGTCGATCAGCCGGTTGGATTGAAAGCCGCGCCGTTGCTGCAAGTGAAACAGGGCGCGTCCAAACTCGTGCGGCTCCAACGCTTCCTCCAGTCCGCGTGCACGCAATATCCAGGGATCGAGTGCTTCAAGCCTAGCACGCTCCTGCGCGTCGGCTGGCAACAGGCCATAATGTGTCAGCATCGCCAAGAATTTTGAGCGGCGCTGAAGATAACGGTCCCGGTTACGCCTTGCCCCGCGCGGCATCCGCCGTTTGGCAGCGTTGGATTGCTGATCCTGCGGATCGCGGCCATCGGAGAAAATCCGAACGCCCATATCGATCAGGCTAATGGGGCTTCCCTCGTCGGTCAAAGCAAGAGCCGCCCAGCCAAGCGAGTTTGAACCAAGGTCGAGTCCCAATCGCCAGTTTTGATTATTGTGCACGGCTCTGCCCTCACAAGTTCATTGCTCGATTCCTGTTGTCTATTGCAAACGGGGCCAAGTGTGAATAGAAAGTGCGCGCTTGATCTAGCAGTCAAAGCAATGCGGTCTTTCCGTTAACAAGGGTCTTCGGACCCACAAAATCAAATCTCATACCGGTCCTCGCTCGCGGGGGCCGGTTTTTCATGCTGGTCAGCGCCCTGATGGGGCGCGAAGTGATGCGCGGTGCCTATGCGCACGCGGTTGCCGCCAACTATCGCTTCTATAGCTATGGCGATGCCAGCCTGTTACTGTCGGATGGCCACGCGACCTGAATCCCTGATGAACAGCGGCTTCAGTGTTTGGTCAGGATAATACAGCGACAAGGCGCTGCGTGGCGGCACCACCATTCCCTCTCATCGGGTGGTGCGCCACGTTAAACATCCAAAACAAACCCAAAAGGTGATTTATGAAAAAGCTAATTCTCCCCGCGCTTGCGCTCTCCTCTGCGCTCATTGCTGCACCGGCATTTGCGCAAGATGCCCCTTCGGCCGATGTCTATGCGGGCGTGCAAGGCGGCTATCACGACATTGGTGCCGCGGCCGCCGCCGATGACACTGGCATCATTTATGGTGGCTATGTCGGGGTCGATGTTCCGGTCAGCGGTTCGGTTTTCGTCGGCGTAGAGGGCAATTATAATCTCGGCTCGAGCGCGATTGACCGCGAATATGGCGTCGCGGCACGCATCGGCACCGAAATTAGCCCGGGCACCAAGCTGTTCGTGCGCGGCGGTTATCAGGAGGTCGATTTCGACCTGCGCACTTTCACCGGCCTCCCCCCTGTTGCGGGTGCCGATGACACCGACGGCGATTATCTGGTCGGTGCGGGCGCGGACTTTGCGGTCAGCGATCGCATGGGCCTGCGCCTCGCGGTCGATACCATCGCGTTCGACAGCGTGCGCGCGACGGCGGGTGTGACCTTCCACTTCTGAGCAAGAAACCTCTGAGCAGAGCGGGGGCGGTGCAGCGATGCGCCGCCCCTTTGTCATGCGTCAATCGGCAAAGTCGCGGATCAGCACATACATCATCCGCCGCCCATCCATCAACGAACGCACGTGCATCCGCTCATTCAGGCCATGCGCGCGGCTGCCCTCGGCGGTGCCGAAAAATCCGGTGAAGCCATAGGTGGGGATGCCCGCCGGGGTCAGAAACGCACCGTCGGTGCCGCCTGCGGCCATCAGCGGCACTAGCGGCACGCCGGGGAATATCTGCTGTGCCGCGCTGCGCGCCGGGTCCATGATCGCGTCGGTCAGCGGCGGCGGGGCAGAGGCGGCGCTGCGGGTTTCGAGCGTGGTGACGCTGACCTGCGGGTCGTTGATAATGCCGACCAGCGCCTGGCGGATCGTCTCTACCGACGTGCCTGGAAAAATGCGGCAATTGATGTTGGCGCGCACTCTCTGTGGCAAGGCGTTGGTCGCGTGACCGCCCTCGATCATCGTCGCAACGCAGGTGGTGCGCATTGTGCCATTCCACCGCGAATTAGCGGCCGCGACGATGTCGGCGGCAGCGGTATCGGCGGGGTTGGCGGCAAAGATCGCCATCGCTTGCCCCACCGCGCCGGGGGTTAGCTGTGCCATCGCGGCAAAATAACCGCGCGTTGCCTCGTTTGTTTCATAGGCAAAATCATGCGCACCGATGCGCTCCAGCGCGCCGGCGATGCGGGTGATCGCGTTGTCGCGCACCGGGGCTGAGCTGTGCCCGCCGGGGTTGGTGACCTCGATCCGGTAATTTTGCGGGAACTTTTCGCCCGCCTGAATGTTGAGCATGACGCGGGTGCCATCGTCGCGCATCAGCCCACCTGCGCCCTCATTGAGCGCAAACTCGGCGTCGATCAAATCGCGGTGGTGCGCCGCCAGATATTCGGCGCCGTTGAACGCGCCCGCCGTTTCCTCGCCGCAGGTCAGCGCCATTTTGATCGTGCGACGCGGCCGAAACCCTTCCTGGCGCATCCGCATCATCACATCGACCCATACGGCGGCCTGCGCCTTGTCATCGGCCGACCCGCGCGCATAGAAATAGCCGTCCTCCTCGACCAGCGTGAACGGGTCGCGCTCCCAATCGGCGCGGTTGGCCTCGACCACGTCGATATGCGCGAGCAGCAGCATCGGCGCGATGCTGGCGTCGCTGCCGGGCAAGACTGCCACCAGATTGCCCTCGCGCGGGTGGTCAGGCTCGACGATCATGTGCAAATCGGCATCTGGATAGCCAGTGCTGCGCAGTCGCGCCGCCATCCGCTCCGCCGCCAGCGTGCAACTGCCGACCGATAGCGTGGTGTTGGTTTCGACCAGTTCGCGGTAAACCGCGCGAAACTGCGCCTCGCCAGCGGCGGGATCGGCGACGGCCTGCGCCGATGCGGGAGCGCACAGCGTCGCGGCGATCAGGCCCGCGCTGGTCAATAGGGTGCGCATTCCATGGGTCATGTGACGGTCTCCTCCGGTGGGCAGTTGTTTTGCCGCATCATTGCCCAGCGGATAAGCTATTGCAAATGGTGAAATCGTGCCGCTAGGCGTGAACCCGACCATGACCAGCCGTTTTGCCTTTGCCATCCATGCCACCGACGGCGCAGCGCGCACAGGCACCATATCCATGCAGCGCGGGGATATTCGCACCCCGGCCTTCATGCCGGTCGGCACGGCCGCGAGCGTCAAGGGGATGCGGCCAGAGGAGGTGCGCAGCGCCGGGGCCGACATCATCCTTGGCAACACTTACCATCTGATGCTGCGCCCGGGGGCGGAGCGGATGGCGCGGCTCGGTGGCCTGCACGCCTTCATGCGCTGGGATCGCCCAATCTTGACCGACAGCGGCGGCTATCAGGTGATGAGCCTGTCGGCGCTGACCAAACAGTCCGAGGAAGGGGTGGCGTTCAAATCGCACCTCGATGGCTCAAAGCACATGCTGACCCCCGAACGCTCGATGGAAATCCAGCGTCTGCTCGGCAGCGACATCGTGATGGCGTTCGACGAATGCCCGCCCGGCGGGTGCGATGCGCAGCGCGCACAGGCGAGCATGCACCGCTCGATGCGCTGGGCACAGCGGTCGCGCGATGCTTTTGATGCGGGCGAAGAACATGCGGCGCGTGCGGCGCTGTTCGGCATTCAGCAGGGGTCGCTGGACGAAGCGCTGCGCCGGGCAAGCGCCGATGCGCTGATCGACATCGGGTTCGATGGCTATGCGATTGGCGGCCTCGCGGTGGGTGAGGGGCAGGCGGCGATGTTCGCCTGCCTCGATTATGCACCTGCACAGCTTCCCGCCGATAAACCGCGCTATCTGATGGGGGTCGGCAAGCCCGATGATCTGGTCGGCGCGGTGCTGCGCGGCGTTGATATGTTCGATTGCGTGTTGCCGACGCGCAGCGGGCGCAACGGACAGGCCTTCACCTGGGGCGGGCCGCTCAACATCCGCAACGCGGGCTATGCCGAGGATCAGCGCCCGCTTGACCCGCGCTGCGACTGTCCGGTGTGCAGCACCTGGAGCCGCGCCTATATCCACCATCTGGTGCGCTCGGGCGAAATGCTTGGCGCGATGGCGATGACCCAGCATAATCTCCATTTCTATCAGGCGCTGATGGCGGCGATGCGCGGCGCGATTGGTGCGGGGCGGATGGGCGCTTTTGCGGCGGATTTCAGGCGGGGCTATTTGGGGTGCGACGGATTATGAGTGACGCTCTCGCCCGCGCAAGGGCCCACAGCCCGTTCCTCAGCGGACTGATCGAGCGTTGGCCAGACCTCGTTGCGCTCATCGGTGAGGGCGATTTTGACGCCGCGCTTATCGCCGCGCTCACCGTCCAGGTCGAAGGCGATAGCGTCGCGAGCCTGCGCAAACAGCGACAGGGCGTGGCGCTGGTCACCGCGATCGCCGACCTTGCGGACGCATGGGATTTGGCCAAAGTCACCCGCACCCTCTCTGACTTTGCCGATGCGGCGTGCGATGCGGCGCTCAGCGCGGCCTTTGCCGAACGTGCGCCGGGCGAAGCGGTGCGCGGCCTTGCGGTGATCGCGCTCGGCAAATTGGGCAGCCATGAGCTGAATTATTCGAGCGACATCGACCCGATCTTGATTTTTGACCCGGCCACTTTGCCGCGGCGGGAGCGCGATGATCCCAATGAGGCGGCGGTGCGGATCGCGCGGCGCTGGGTCGAGATTTTGTCGCAGCGCACCGGCGACGGCCATGTGCTGCGCGTCGATTTGCGGTTGCGTCCGACCCCCGAAGTCACGCCGATTGTGCTGAGCGTCGATGCTGCCATCTCTTATTATGAATCGCAGGCAATGGCTTGGGAACAGGCGGCTTTTATCCGCGCGCGCGCCAGTGCGGGGGACATGGCGCTGGGGGCGTATTTCCTCGACACGATCCAGCCGTTCATCTGGCGGCGGTCGATGGACTTCGGGCAAATCAAGCGGATCGGCGACATCAGCCAGCGGATCCGCAGCGCCTATGCGAGCGGGCAGGCGTTCGGCCCGGGCTTTGATTTGAAACGCGGGCGCGGCGGCATCCGCGAAGTTGAGTTTTTCGCGCAAGTTCAACAGTTGATCCATGGAGGCAGAGACTCATCCTTAAGAGTGGCCGACACAAGCGATGCGCTGATGGCATTGGCGGCGGCTGGGCATATTTCGGATGAAAACGCCGCGATGCTCTCTGCGCATTATGCGACGCTGCGCACTATCGAGCACCGTCTGCAGATGGTCGACGACCAGCAAACCCACAGCCTGCCCAAAGATACGGCGGCGATGGACGGCGTTGCTCGCCTGCATGGCCTCACCGATGGCGCGGCATTGCTGGCGATGCTCGGCCCAGTCATAGACCAGGTCGGGACCGCTTTTGATTCCATGGTGAGTGCCGATAAGCAAGGCGTGCGCTGGCCGCACGACCATGCTGAGTCAGTGGCAACTGCGAGCGCGATAGGCTTTGCCGATGGCACGGCAGCGGCGCGCCGCGTGGCGGAATGGCGCAGCGGCCAGATGCGGGTATTGCGTAGCGCGGCGGCGCAAGGCGCGCTAGAGGATGTGCTGCCCGCACTGATGACGGCCATCGGTGCCGCGCATCAACCCGATAGCGTGCTTGGCAAGTTCGACCGATTGATCGGTGGCATGCCGAGCGCGATCAATTTTTTCAACCTGCTCAGCGCCCGCCCGCAATTGCTGACGCTGCTGGTGGCGGTGCTGGGTCACGCGCCGACGCTGGCCGATACACTGGCTGTTCGACCCGAATTGATCGAAGGGTTGATCGACGCCAGCGTGTTTAACGCGATGCCGTCACCGCAAATGTTGGCGCGCGCGATGGCGGCTGGCCCGGTTGATGACGTGGCCGGCAATTTGGAGCGCCAGCTCGATCATGTCCGCCGCGTGGTCGGTGACTATCGCTTTGCTTATGGCGTGCAACTGGTCGAGGGGGCCGCCGACCCGCTCACCGTAGCTCTAGGGCTTGCCGATCTTGCCGATGCGGCGCTTGAAAGTCTGGCAGCGGCGACGGTGCGTGATTTCGAGCGCGCACATGGCCGCATCGCAGGCGGCGAATTGCTGATATTGGCGCTGGGGCGGCTTGGTGGGCAGGCGCTGACGCATGCGTCCGATCTCGACCTCATTCTGCTGTTCACCGGTGATTTGATGGCGACGTCCGATGGGCCGCGCGCCCTGGGCACCACCACCTATTTCAACCGCCTTGGCCAGCGTGTAATCGCCGCGCTCAGCGTGCCCACGGCGGCTGGTCGCCTGTATGAGGTCGATACGCGGCTGCGGCCACAGGGGACACAAGGGCCGCTGGTCGCCAGTTTTGACGCCTTTGCCCGCTATCAGCGCGAGGATGCCTGGACGTGGGAACATATGGCGCTGGCGCGTGCGCGGCCTGTTTTTGGCAGCGCGGCTGCGCGGGCGAAGGTGCAGGCGGTGATCGACGCTGTGCTCGCCACCGCGCGTGACCAGGCCAAACTCCATGCCGATGTCGTGAAAATGCGCGGGCAAATAGCGGCGCACAAGCCGCCCAAAGGCCCGCTCGACGTCAAGCTATGCGATGGCGGTCTGGTCGATGCAGAGTTTGCGATCCACGCGCAGCAATTGCGCCATAATATCGCTTTTGACCCATGCCTCGACGCGGCGCTGACTGAACTGGTGGCGGCGGGGCTGGCTCCGGCGGGCAGCGTCGAGGCGCTGCATCTGCTGATGCGGATGCTGGTGACGCTCAGGCTGATGGCGCCCGATGGGCAATATCCGCAGGACGCCGAAACCCGCGCGCGGATCGCTCACGCCTGTGTGCCCGGCGGCGATGCAGGTTGGACGCGGCTGATGCGCGACCATGCCGCTGCGCGGGCTTGCATCAAGGCATGGTGGGCTAGTATCAGGGATGGCTCGTGGTGAAAAGGAGGCGGACATGTTGCGCGAAGGACAGGCGGCACCCGATTGGCAACTGACATTGGCCGATGGAACCGCGCTGTCGCGTGGGCAGATGGCGGGCAAAGCGCATGTCCTCTATTTTTACCCCAAGGCGGATACACCGGGGTGCACCAATGAGGCCAAGGATTTTAGCGCGCTCGCGGACGATTTTGCCGCCGCTGGTGTGCGCGTCATCGGCGTGTCGAAGGACAAGGTGGCGCGGCTCGCCAAATTCGCCGAAAAATACGGCCTCACCGTCACGCTCGGCTCCGATGCCACGGAAAGTGCCAGCGGCGGGCATATGACCGAGGATTTTGGCGCGTGGGTCGAAAAATCGCTCTATGGCCGCCACTATATGGGGATTGAGCGGTGCACTTTCCTGTTCGCGGCTGACGGACGACTGGCGGGGCAATGGCGCAAGGTCAAGGTGAAGGGCCATGCCGATGCGGTGCTCAGCGCGGTGCGGGCGCAGTAGGTAAAGCGGTTGATAGAGTCACGAAAATCATAATCGCGACCCCTATCCGCGCGCAAATACCCTCGCACATACGCGCGCAAAAATCCAACATTTCTCCTACAAGGTTTACACGAGACCATAGGAGAAACAACGGCGGCCTGCGGGTTTGAGAGCTGTGGTGTAAACTTAATACACCTTGGCATTTTCGTGCTCCGGCGAAGGCCGAAGTGGCGGCCGTTCTGCGCAGTGCAGGCCACCACCGCGCCGGACTGAATCCGGAGCACGACTGCGCACATCATGCCATGGCGGGCAAGCTGTAGGAAAGCCACGCGTGCGGCCAATCGGTCGCCCTATTACGCCCCGCGTATCCGCACCGCCCATATTGATTCGGCGTCAGGGAAAAACGCGGCCATTTCCGCCATTTGCTGCGCATGGTGCAGATGTTTCATCAACTCACCGTGCCGTGCACCCGTTTGAACGCAGTTACGCGAATCGCTTGTTGCCCGATTAACATTTGCTGACCAATACCAGCCTCAAGCACGGGGATCAAAAACATTTGGCCCATGGGTACAGTCACTACCGCGCAGTTTTTGGCACATTTGCCTTGACCTGTCGGCAAACATTTCGGGGTCGCATGACGGTTCAACTTGGTCGTTTTTTCAAAGCCAGACTTGCAATTTTTGCTGCTGCTGCCGCGCTGACGCTTGGCGCGCCTGCGATGGCGACAAATGCGAACGAGGCTCCGGTTGATCTCGACGCACCCGATGTCGATCTCGACAGCCAGGATGCTGAAACCGCCGTCGCCAATGCCGATGCTGCCGCTGCGGCTGTGGTGCGCTTTACCCCGGTGCTCGCGCGCCGCGTTGGCGGGGAGGATGACAGCCAGTTCCGTTCGCTGTTCACCGCATGGCAGCAGATGGATGGCCCTTCGTCGCAGGCTATCGCCATTCCCTCGCGCGCCCCGGTTGACGTGGTGACGCTGACATCGTCGTTCGGCACCCGCAGCGACCCGTTTAATGGCCGCCGCGCGCGCCACAATGGCATCGACATTCCGCGCCCCACCGGCACGCCGATTTACGCGACCGCAGACGGCACGATTGGCCGCGCACAGCGCCTCGGCGGCTATGGCAATTATGTCGAGGTCGAGCATGGCAACGCCATCCAGACCCGCTATGGCCATATGTCGGTGATCGGCGTGGTGTCGGGCCAGCGCGTGCGGCGCGGCGATATCATCGGCTATGTCGGATCAACTGGCCGTTCGACCGGCCCGCATCTTCACTATGAAGTCCGCATCGCCGGTGCCCCGGTCAACCCGCTGCCGTTTTTAGCCGAGGACGGCGTGATGGCCGATGCGTCGGGCCATGGCAATGTCGCGCTGGGCGGCCCGCGCGAATAGCAAGTAACAAGTAGCGACTTGCCGATGATGTGGGGCAGCCCTATCTTAGGTTCATGGCCGAAACACTTTCCACGAATGATTGCCCGACCCTCACCGCATCGGCGGCGGCGCGGGTGCGGGCGATTGGCGAGAAATTGGGCCAAGCCGCGCGGTTGCGCCTTTCGGTCGAGGGCGGCGGTTGCTCGGGTTTTAGCTATGTATTCGCCATGGCCGACAGCGCGACCAGTGATGATAGCGTTAGCGAAACCGACGGTGTTGCGCTGATTATCGACAGTGTCAGCATCGACCTGCTGCGCGGGTCGAGCATTGATTATGTCGAGACGCTCGGCGGCGCGAGCTTTCAGGTGAGCAACCCCAACGCCACCGCTGGCTGTGGTTGTGGCTCCAGCTTTGCTGTGTGACGCGGACGGTGCCATGAAAATCGCGACCTATAATGTCAACGGCATCCGCGCCCGCTTGCCGCGCCTGATCGAGTGGCTGGCCGAAACACAGCCCGACATTGTCTGCTTACAGGAACTCAAATCCGCCGATGAGGGGATCCCGCGCGGTGATATAGAGGCGGCGGGTTACGGCGCGATCTGGCACGGGCAAAAAGGGTTTAACGGCGTCGCCATCCTCGCGCGGGGTGCTCAGCCGATAGAGGTTCAGCGCGGGCTCGATGGCGATGCTGAGGACGAGCAGAGCCGCTATATCGAAGCGGATGTTTTTGGTGTGCGCGTTGCGGGCATCTATCTGCCCAACGGCAATCCGCACCCGGGGCCGAAGTTTGATTACAAGCTTGGCTGGATGGCGCGGCTGCGGACGCGAGCGCGGGCGATTTTAGCCGAAGAAGTCCCGGCGGTGATCGCCGGCGATTACAACGTCATCCCGCACGATGACGATGTGTTTCGCGCATCCGCGATGGCCGATGATGCGCTGATGCACCCGCATGCCCGCGCCGCCTGGCGCGCGATGCTCGCGGATGGCTGGACCGACGCATTGCGCGCGCGTTATCCGGCGGGGGGCGTGTGGACCTATTGGGATTATCAGGCGGGGGCTTGGCAGCGCGATGCGGGGTTCCGCATCGACCATCTGTTGCTGTCCCCCACGCTCGCCGACCGATTGGTGGGTGCGGGCGTCGATAAGGACCACCGCGCGCGCGAAAAGGCCAGCGACCATGCCGCGACTTGGGTCGAGCTGCGCGATTGATCTGCGGGATTGTGCTACGGGATCGCACTACTGGGTCATCAACCTCTCACAGTGGCTTTTCGTAGATCGTGTAGATTTTATTGACCTTGGCACCGATCGCCTCGGCAATCGCGTTCATCCCCTGATTATCGTCGAGCACCCAGCCAATTTCGCCGCGCTCCACCGCATGGTCGCGCACGACATCGCGGCGGATATATTCGATCATCATGAAGGCGAGCTGGCTGGCCATGCGGCTCGACTGCAAGCGTTTTACCACCCCCATCAACGGCACGCGGACGGTGTATGAATTGGGTTTGCGCATCCACCACAGCAGCTTGAAGATGTTGAACGGGAACAGCTTCCCGCCAAAGCGCGCAATTTTTTCATTCACATCGGGCAGCGACATCATGAACGCGACCGGCTCGCCGTCGACCTCGGCGATGCGGATCATATCCTCATAGACAATCGGTTTCAATTTTTTACCGGTATAGGCGACTTCGCTGTCGGTGATCGGCACAAAGCCCCAATTGCCGGCCCAGGCATCGTTGAGAATCGAGAGGATCAGCGCCGCTTCCTCGTTGAACCGTGCCTTGTTGACCTTGCGGATGCGGATCTTGCTGCTGCGTTCGCCGCTGGTGACGATGCGATTGACGATGTCGGGGAAACCGTCGCGGATCATCACATCATAGGTATAAAGCTGTTTGGCCGACGTATAGCCCGCGCGCTCGACCCAGGCCTGATATTCGGCGCGATCGTGGCCCATCATCACCGTCGGCGGGTGGTCGTGGCCCATCGTCAACAGGCCCGGCTCCTCCCAGATCGACAGCGAGATTGGCGCAAGCACGCGGGTCATCCCCTGGTCGCGCAGCCACGCCTCGGCCGCCGCGATCAGCGCCGCGGTCACCGCTTCATCTTCGGCCTCGAGCAACCCCCAATTGCCGGTGCCCGGTCCCATCCCCTGCTCGGGCGGCGCGGCGAGCGCGAGGTGATCGAAATGCGAAGCTATCCGCCCGACCACAATGCCGCCGCGCCGCGCCAGGAAAAGCTGCGCCTTGCCATGTTCGAACCACGGGTTTTTGCCGGGCGTGATCAGCTCGATCACCTCGACGCGCAAGGGCGGCACCCAGTTCGGGTCATCGGCATTGATGCGGTATGCCAGATCGATGAAGGCGCTCCGGTCCGCCTTGCTGTTGGCGGGGGTGATGGTGATGGCCTGGGTCACGCTTGTTCCTTGTTTGCAATGACATCGACCTAACGCAGCCATGCCCATGCGGCAAGATGTGCCATCATCCTGCCACGAAGCGGCAATAGATGCTCGCGCAGGCGCAATCGTGATACACGATGCGAAACATCTTGCGCGATGAACGGGGGGAGGGCATCGAACAGCGCAAAGGCGACACCTATGACTGACGAGACTGTTTCCGCCCACCCCACCGCTCCTGATGCGCCTGATGCGCGATCTTCCTCTGCATCGCGCGGCGAAGATATGACGATGATCCGCGCGGCGGCCAAGCTGACCAGCGACCTCAACACACCCAATAAGTTGATCTATTGGGGCGATTTCCTCGGCTCGGCGGCCTTTGGCTATGCTGGCCTTGCCGGGGCGATCCTCTCGCCATCGCTGCCCCTCGCCTTGCTGTGCGCCGCCCTTGCTATCCTGTGCCTCTATCGCGCCGGCCTGTTCATCCATGAACTGACCCATATGCGGCTGTCCGGCGTGCCGGGGTTCTGGACCGCGTGGCATATCATCATCGGCATCCCGGTGATGCTGCCGTCGTTCATGTATGAGGGACTGCACAACGCGCACCATATGCGCAAAAAATACGGCACCGACGAGGATCCCGAATATCTCCCGCTCGCGCATATGAAGCCGTGGACGGTGCCGGTGTTCGTGCTCATTTCGGTGCTGGCGCCGCTGGGGTTGCTGATCCGCTACGGCATCCTTGCGCCGCTGTCGCTGGCCATCCCGCCGCTGCGGACGTTCATCTGGCAGCGCTATTCGGGGCTGGTGATCAACCCCGCCTATCGCCGCCGTGCACCCGATGCGGCGCTCAAGCGCCACGTCATCCTGACCGAAACGCCTACTGCGCTGTGGGCGATGGCGGTGATCGCGGGCGTGGCGAGCGGGGTCATTCCGCTGCGCGTCTTTGGCACCGCGATGGCGGTGCTGGCAGGCATCATGCTGCTCAACCAGATCCGCACACTGGTTGCGCATCTATGGGCCAATGACGGCGCGGAGATGAGCGTGACCGCGCAATTTCTCGACAGCGTCAACGTGCCGCCGCCATCGCCGCTGCCCGCATTATGGGCACCGGTTGGCCTGCGTTACCATGCGTTGCACCATCTGTTGCCTGGCCTTCCCTATCACAATCTGGGCGAAGCGCACCGGCGGATTGTCGCAGTGCTCGGCACCACGACCCATTATCACAAGGTCAACCGCAAAGGCTTGCCGGGTCTGGTCGTGCAACTGGTCAGCAGCAGCTGGCATCAGGGGCGCTGAAAATATATCAGTGCGTGTTGCATCCATTGCCGCGCATGGCGGCGTCTAGTCATTGAACAGTTTGATGCAAAGGATGACCGATGACCTTGTCCACTTCTACGCCGCCCTTACCGCCTCTCGCGCCTCTCCCTCCTGCACCGCCGCCTTCCCTTGGTGCAGGCGTTGACCCGGCCGCCATCGCCGCACACATCGACCCCGCGTCGATCGCCGTACAGATGGCGCCGGGCCATCCGGGGGTCGAAGTGGCGCAGCGTTTCTTTGGCTGGCTCGATGGTGCGGTGGCGGCGGCGGTGTTTATCGTTGCTTTCCTGCTGGTCGCCAGATTGATTCAGGCGTGGATGCTCCACCGTTCGATCAACAAATCGATCGAAAGCCAATCGAGCCACGCGGGTGCGCTGATCGACAAGATCAACAAACCGTTCGAAGCCAGCGGCCCGGGCGAAATGCCCGGCGATGATCGCAACGGCCTTGTGCTGGTTGCAATCGGGCTGGCGATGGGCGGTTTCGGGATTGTTCAGGGCGGCGAAGATGTCATCCGTATCGCCATCGGCGCCGCGCTATTCCCCCTCTTCGTCGGCGTGGCACTGCTCATCCGCCGCCAGCTCGTCAAACGCGAGATCGAGAGGGAGCTGGTTGCTGAGCGCGGATGACGATGGCCCTCTCAACGCCCGCGCCGCATCGGGGGATCGCGCTGCCTTTCAGACACTGGTCCTGCGGCACGAGGCGCGGCTTCGTGCCTTCCTCGGCCGGCTTGGCGGAACCGCGAGCGGTGACGAATTGGCGCAGGAGACGTTTCTTCGCGCGTGGCTGCGCGCTGGCGATTATCGCGGGCAGGGCAGCTATGCAGCGTGGCTCATGGGGATTGGCTGGCGGTTGTTCCTCGATGATGCACGCCGCGAGCGACGGCGCAATGCGCTGTGGGACGGCGGCGGCGCGGCGGATGAACTGGCGATCACACCTGCTGCCAGCGAAGCGACGCTCGACGTGAACAAGCTGCTCGGTTTGCTTCTACCGCAGCAGCGTGCCGCGATTATATTGTGCGATGGCCATGGTTGGTCGCACGGCGAAGCAGCCCAGATCATGGGCGTGCCGCTGGGGACCGTCAAATCGCTCATCCTGCGGGGAAAACAGCGGTTACGCGCGCATTTAGCGGAGATCGACGACGATGGACGATGATGTGCTCGATCAAATGCTCGCCACGGCGCTGGCCCCGATACCGCGCGCTGCGGACCGCAATTTTGTGCTCGCGGTGGAACAGCGCATTGCCGAACATGCGCGCTATTGTGCCGAAAGACGGCGGCATATGGCCAGTTTTCTTGCCGATGGCGGGGGGCTGTTGGCGTTGGTTGCCGGGCTGGCCGTCCTCTCGCGGCTGCCGCTCTTCGCGGCCTTCATTGCGCCCGGTTGGCTCGGCATCGCCTCTCCGCTGACGCTGGTGGCGCTCTTGTGGCTAGCGGCTCATTCCTCGCTGCGGATCAGCACCAGCTCGCCGATCAGCAGGAACAGCAAGAACGGTCCCCATGCCGCGAGCAGCGGCGGGTAAGCGCCCAGATTGCCCATCGACAGCCCGAAATTATCGGCGACGAAATAGGCAAAGCCCAGCCCCATGCCGGCAATCGCGCGGACCAGCAATTGCCCCGAACGTGCGAGGCCGAACCCCGCAATCGCGCCGAGCAACGGCATCAGCACCGCCGACAACGGCCCGCTGATTTTATGCCACAGCGCGGCTTTGAGCGCTTGTGTCGGACGCCCGGCGGCTTCGAGTTCGGTAATCGCGCTGCGCAGTGAAGCAAAGTCAAGGTTTTCTCCCTTGACGTTGGCGAGCGTGAAACGGTCGGGCGGAACGCCGCGCCCCGCGACGATGGTGCCAAGCTGCGTCACTGTGCCGCTTCGCACGTCAAAGCGGCGAGCATTGGTCAATTGCCAGCCATCGGCACCATAAGTGCCGGCATCAGCACGGACGATACGGGTGATCGCGGCATCGGTGCGCTCGAACACCTCAACCCCCTCGAGCGTCGCCAGGCTGCCGCGCCCGCGCACGCGCGCGGCGTGGATCAGCGCGTCGTCAGAGCGCACCCAGACATTGCTGTGCACCCCGCTGTCCACCGGAATGTGCGCATATTCGGCTTTTTGCCAGGCGGACAGGGTCGCGGTCGCGCGCGTGACGACCCGCTCGTTAAAGATAAAGCTGATCCCGGCGACGAACAGGCTGGCGACAATCAGTGGCGCGAGGATTTGGTGCGCGGATAGCCCGCCCGATTTCATCGAGATGATCTCGCTATTCTGATTGAGCGTCACCAGCGTCACCAGCGTCCCGAGCAGCACCGAAAAGGGCAGGAAACGCGAAATGATTTGCGGCAGGCGGAGCGCGCTATAGCGCCAGACATCGGCGTCGCTATTGCCCTCTACCGCCAATATCTTGCCGCTTTCGCCCAGCAGATCGAGCGTTTGTAGCACCAGCACCAGCATCGCCAAAATGACAAAACTGCGCAGCAGAAACATCTTGGCGACGTACCAGCCGATGGTGCGCGACGGGAAAAAGCTTGGGGCCTTCATGGCAGGCGTGCTCATGGTTGCGGCCTCGTCAAATCGCGCAGCCACGGCAGCCGCCGCCACAGCCTGCCAATGGCGGCGGACAGTTTGGCAAAGCTGCGTTCCAATGCGCCAATCGGCTGTCCGCCCGGCACATAGGCCAGCGTGTAAAACATCCATAATGTCAGCGCGACAAAGCCGATGAACGGAATCCACAGCGCAAAGAAGGGGTCGACACCGCCCAGCGAGCCATAGCCTTCGGCATATTCGTTGATCTTGTGCTGCGTTACCAGCATGACGATGGCGAGAAAAATGCCGAGCGCCGAGGTCGAGCGTTTGGGCGGCACCGCGAGCGCGATGGCGAGCAGCGGCAGCACCAGCATCGTCGCAACCTCCACCAGTCGAAAATGGAAATTGGCACGGCTTTCGAGCCGCGTCGCCAGCGTCTGTGCGGCATCGTTGCCGACCCGCGCCAGTTCGGGAATGGTCAGTTCGCGGTCCGCGCCGCCGCGCCGCCGAAACGCCTCAATCTTGGGCAGGTCAATCGGCAGATCGTGTGAGGTGAAGGTCAGCACGCGCGGCGTGGAAAAGTGCGGCCCATCGTGGATCAGCATGCCGTCGGTCAGCCGCAGCACGATGGTATCGGGATCACCGGTCGCAAGAAATTGGCCCATCCGCGCGTTGGCCGAGATCGTCTGGCCATTGGCCGCGCGCGCATGGGCAAAAATGCCCGACAGGTTGCGCCCTTCGTTGCTGCTGCTTTCAACGCGCAGAGTAAGCCGCTGGCCAAGGCTGGTGAACTCGCCAACCTTGACCGACGCGCCGAGCGCACCCGAACGCAATTCGAATCGCAATCCTTCATAGGCGTAACGCGCGACGGGTTGAACATAGCCGACGATGGCCAGGTTGAGGGCGGCAAGCGCGATGGCATAGGCATAGGGAGCTTTCAGCAATTGCGCATAGCCAAGGCCGACCGCGCGCATCACGTCTATCTCGGACGATACCGCCAGCCGCCTGAACGCCAGCAAGATACCGAGCGTCAGGCCAATGGGAATGCCTAAAGATAGATATTCGGGGATCAGATTGGCCAGCATCCGCCACACCACGCTGACCGGTCCGCCTTCGGTCGCGACGAAATCGAGCAAGCGCCCCATTTTTTCGAGCACCAGCAACATCGCCGACAAAGCCAGCGTTGCGAGTAGCGGCACGGCGATCAATCTGGCAATGTAGCGGTCGGTTGCGGACCAGGAAAAGAAGCGCAACAGGGCGGTATCTCCGAAAAGGGTTTGCGCCGATTAGCGCAAGCTTGCGCCGATTAGCGCAAAGTGAAAGGCAGTGAAAGCGGCCATTCATCGCGCCCTGTTTATAGGCTGCGCGACCTTACCCCATTTTTGCCGCAAATCTGTGTCATGATGGCCTTCAAGCGGTTTTGGGGTGGGTTGACCGACGGCGAAAGTGTGTCGGCAATTTCGCAACTGGAGTGTTAGACTATGAAGAAAATGATTGGCCTTCTCAGCGCTGGGGCGGTGGTTGCGGCGATTGCCACGGCCGCGGCTGCGACGACATTGGGGCCGCACGCGACGCGCTGTGATGGCGGCGAAGCATCGGTGATCGTCAATGTCACGGGCTTTCGCACCCGCACAGGCAATGTCAGGGTCCAGCTTTATGCCGCCAATCCGCGCACCTTCCTTGAACGCCGGGCGTGGTTGCAACGCGTCGATGTGCCCCTGACGCGCAGCGGCGACATGCCGATTTGCGTGCCGGTCAGCGCCGCTGGCCGCTATGCGATTTCGGTGCGCCATGATGCCAATGGCGATGGCCACAGCGACCGCGGCGATGGCGGCGGCTTTTCGGGCAACCCCGATGTCAGCCTGCTCGACATGGCTTTGCGGCGCAAACCCAGCCTCGCGCGCGTTGGTTTTCAGGTGGGCGACGCACCGGTGCGGGTCAATGTCATCTTGAATTATGTGCAGGGCACCAGCTTCGAGCCGATAGCGCGCAATTAGGAGTGACACGGAAAAATGGTTGCGGTTGCCCTATTGTCGAATCCACGATCGACGGGGAACCGCGCCTTTTTGCCACGTATCCGAAGTTTTTGCGCGCTTCATCCTGATATTTTTCACTATGAAGTCGAGCATGCCGACCAAATCGGCGCAGCGATGGCGTCGATCGCGCTGGTTCGCCCGCGGGTGATTGCGATCAATGGCGGCGATGGTACGGTGCAGGCCGCGCTGACCGAACTTTATAGTGGCGGGCATTTTCCGCCAGGGGAGGTGCCACCGGTCGCGGTGCTGCCCAATGGCAAGACCAATTTGATTGCGCTCGACCTTGGGGCGAACGGTGACCCGTTGCTGGCGCTCGAATCGATCCTTGATCTAGCGCGCGGGCCGATGGCTGGGCATATTGTCGAACGCGAGCTGATTTCGCTGTCGAACAGCAGCACCAATCGCCCGGTGCTCGGCATGTTCCTTGGCGGGGCGGGGCTGGCCGACACCATCCTCCATTGCCGCGATCGTATCTATCCGCTGGGGCTGCCCAACGGATTGGCGCATGTGCTCGCTGGAATACTCGCCATCCTGTCGTTGATCCCGGGGGTGCGGCGGCTGGTGCGGCGGACATCGCAGCCGGTGACGGTGACGATGCAGCGCGACGGCGCACTCTATGGCCGCTTTGCGGTACTGATTGTGACGACGCTGGAAAGGCTGTTGTTCAATGCCCCCGCAGGCGATGGCAAACGGGTCGGGCAGATGAAGCTGCTTGCGGTCAACGCCGACATCAAATCGGTGTTCGGGATGTTTCGTGTCGGGCTGTTCGGCAAATTGGGGGAAAGCGCAGCGGCGGGGCTGCATTTTCGGCAGGGCGACCTGTTCCGTATCGAGGGCGATAAATCGAGCGTCATCCTCGACGGTGAATTGTTTCATGCGACGACCGGTCATCCGATAACCTTGCAGGCGACGCCGCCCGTGCCCTTCCTCAAACTCGCGGCCTGAGCACGCGCATGACTCGCGAAAATAGTCTGGCGATGCTGGTGCGTGATGAACTGGCGCAGGGCGTCTTGCCGCAAGTGTCCGATATGGCTGCGGCGATTGCGGCGCAGCACCCGGGGGCGCGCTCTGTGCTGTTTTACGGGTCGTGCCTGCGCGAGGCGAGCCTTGATGGGCTGATGCTCGATTTCTACCTGATCGTTGCGGGTTATCGCGCGGCCTATCCTGCGCGCTGGCTGGCCATCGCCAACCGCCTGATCCCGCCCAATGTGTTTCCGTTCGCGCACGGTGGATTGAGCGCCAAATATGCGGTGTTGAGCGAGGCGGATTTTGCCCGTGAATGCTCGCTCGTCGCGCATAGCGTTTCGGTGTGGGCGCGTTTTGCTCAGCCGTCACGTCTGGTCTGGGCCGCAGACGAGACTGTCATTGACACAGTGAGTGAAATTGTTGCGGATGCGTCCGTCACACTTTTCCAACGCACATTGCCGGTGATGCCTAGCGACGTAGATTGCACCGGACTCGACATCTGGCGTCGTGGGTTCGCATTGACCTACGGTGCCGAATTGCGGGCGGAACGTGGAAGTCGGCCCGCCGACATCGTTACATCGGATGCCCACCGTTACGAATGGTTCGGATCAGCGGTATTGCGCGAAATCGCCATACGCTCGGGTGTAGGTCCGAACGGCGAAGTGCCCTTGTGGAAACGCACTGACCATGCCGAGCGCGAATGGCGATGGCTGAAACGCAAAGGCAAGGCGTTGTCGGTGCTGCGGCTGGCCAAGGCGACCTTCACCTTTGCCGGCGGGATTGACTATCTGGCGTGGAAGATCAATCGCCACGCGGGCACGCGCATCGTGATTAGCCCGTGGCAGCGGCGGCATCCGATACTCGCGGGCGTCTTGCTTGTTCCGCGCTTGTTGGGGCAGGGTGCGGTGAAATGAGCGAGCCATATGATCTTTGCGTCATCGGCGGTGGCATCAATGGCGCGGGAATAGCGCGCGATGCGGTCGGGCGCGGCGCGCGCGTGCTGTTGCTTGAACGCGGCGATCTGGCGCAAGGCACCTCGTCGGCCTCGACCAAGCTGATCCACGGCGGGCTGCGTTACCTCGAACATTATGAGTTCGGCCTGGTGCGCGAATCATTGGTCGAGCGCGAGCGATTATGGGCGATTGCCCCGCATATCATCCAGCCGGTGCGCTTTGTTCTGCCGCACCGCGCTGGCCTGCGCCCGCGCTGGCTGCTCAGACTCGGGCTGTTCCTCTACGATCATATCGGCGGGCGCAGGCTGCTTCGCGCAACAAACAGCATCCGCTTGGCACAGCACCCCGCCGGCGCACCGCTCAAGCCAGGCTTTACCCACGGGTTTGAATATTCGGACGCGACCGTTGATGATGCGCGGCTGGTGGTATTGAATGCGCGCGACGCGGCGGATCGCGGCGCTACGGTGCAGACCCGAACCGAGGTATTGGCGCTGGAACGCGGCGGTGACGGCTGGCGGATCGACACCAGCGGGGGCACGTTCCACGCGCGCGCCATTGTCAATGCGGCGGGCCCGTCGGTTCTGACACTAATGACGCGCGCGCATGTCGCGTCACAGCATAAATTGCGCCTTGTGCGCGGCTCGCACATCGTCGTGCGGCGGCTGTTCGACCATGATTATAGCTATTTCTTTCAATTGCCCGACGGTCGGATATTCTTCGCCATCCCCTACACCCACGACTTCACGCTGATCGGCACCACCGATGTCGATCATCGTGACGAGGCCCAGTCGCCAAGCATAACCGACGAAGAGATTCGCTATTTATGCGACGGCATCAACGGCTATTTTCATCGGCAGATCACCCCCGATGACGTGGTGTGGAGCTATAGCGGCATCCGCCCGCTGATCGACGATGGATCGGGCAAGCCAGAGGCGGCAACGCGCGGCTATACCTTCGAGATCGACCAAGGCGACGATGGCCAAAGCGCGCCGATGCTGTCGGTGTTCGGCGGCAAGATCACCACCTACCGCCATCTGGCCGCCGAGGCGGTGGCGCGGCTCGCCCCGCTGGTTCCGGCATTGCGGGGTGAGGACTGGACTGCGACCAGCCCGCTGCCCGGCGGGGATTTCCCGGTCACGGGCTTTGCAGCGCTGTGCGAAAAATTGGCAAGCGACTACCCGTTTCTGGATGAGGCAGAGGGTGATCGCATCGCCCGCGCTTATGGCACCAAAGCGTGGGATTGGCTGGGCGAGGCACAATCGCCCGATGCGCTCGGTCAGGATTTTGGCGCAGGATTGCGGGCGGCAGAGGTCGATTACCTCATCACCTTCGAATGGGCGATGTGCGCTGATGACATCATCTGGCGGCGCAGCAAATTGGGGTTGCGGTTCTCCGTATCGCAAATCGCCGCACTCGACGCTTATGTTGCGACGCGGTTGCCATAATTGGTAAGCGCGATTGCGCATGGAGCATTTTTCTGCAAACGGTGGCCCTCCCGCGGGCATCAATGAAAGTCCCCTATGACCTCTACCAAGGCTGAACGCCGCAGCTCTTCCCGCCTGATTGACCGGATCATCCGCGCGATGGGCCCGTGGGGCATGTTCATCAAAGGGTTTATCAAACATCCGGTGATGGTCGGATCGATCATTCCGTCGTCGGACAGGCTGATCGACCATATGCTGTCCAGGATCGATTGGGACAAGGTCGATCTGTTCGTCGAATATGGCCCCGGTGTCGGCACATTCTGCCGCCCGGTATTACAGCGATTACGCGGCGATGCGACGCTGATCGCCATCGATACCAATGCAGATTTCATCGACTATCTGGGCCGCGAGATCGCCGACAGCCGGTTCAAACCGGTGCTGGGGTCGGCAGCGGATGTTGAGGCGATCATCGCCGCGCACGGCTTTGCCCACGCCGATCAGATGCTGTCTGGCCTGCCGTTTTCGACGCTGCCCGATGGCGTTGGTCCCGCGATTGCCGCCGCCACCCACAGCGCGCTTCGCCCCGGCGGCACCTTCATGGTCTATCAATTCCGCAAACGTGCGCGCGATTTTCTGGAACCGCATTTCACCCAGATTGCGGATGCTTTCGAATGGTGGAATGTGCCGCCGTGCTTTTTATTCTGGGCGACCAAGGACGAAATCTAGGGCCGGGCGGGGAACCCTAGCGGCGCTTGGGCAGCCCGAAATTGAGCCGCCGCGTCACACCATAATCGACCACCCCGACGATAAGCCAGCTGAGCGCCCAGCGCAGCCGATTGAGCAAGGTTGCGCGCGTGCGGTGCAATGGTTCGGTGACCAGCGTTGCGCCTCCCGCCATCGCCCCGATCAGCGCGCGGCACTGCGCCGCGAACCCGGCATCATCGACCCGCAGCATCAGTTCGACATTCACATACAGGCTGCGCATGTCGAAATTGGCGCTGCCGATATAGGTGATAGTGTCGATGACGCAGATTTTGGCGTGGAGCAGGCTGGCCTCAAACTCGTGGATCCGCACGCCGCGCCCCAGCAGATAGCCATAGAGCAGACGCGATGCCCCGACTGTCGCGCCATTGTCGCTTATCGCGGGCAGTAGCAACCTGGCTTCACCGCGTCTGGCAAGCGCGGCCAATCGCCGCAAAAACCCGGCATTGGGCGAGAAATAGGCCATCGCAGCGGTCATGCTGTGGCCTAGTGATATGTCGTGGCGCAGCATCTTTGCCCATGGCGAGAGTCGCGGTGTCGGCCCGCCGACCAACAGCGACACCGCCTTGCCATCGGAGTGAAAGCCGTGGATCAGGCGGCCCAGCGCACGCCAGCTTTGGTGCGGTCGCGCCATCCATGCCATCAGTCCATCGCACCATTGCTGAAACGCCAGCACCGCCGGTCCTTCAATGACAAGGCCAAGGTCGCACCAGCCACCCGGATCATCGCGGGGCGCAAAATAGGCATCGGCAATGTTGAACCCGCCGATCATTGCGATCTTGCTATCGAACAGGCCGAGTTTCTGGTGGTTACGCACCAGATAGCGCCGGGTCCGGCCCGTACCAAATCGCTGCACATCCCCGCCAGCACCCAAAAGCGGGGTAAAAAAAGCATCGAGCGTTTTGGAGGAGCCAAAATCATCGATAATCAGCCGAACACACACGCCGCGCTGTGCCGCGAGTATCAATGTCGCCAAAACCGCGCGGCCCGAGGCGTCATTGGCGAAGGTATAGGTGATGATTGTCACGTTGTGCTGCGCACGCGCTATCTGGTCGATCAGGTTCCGCAGCCGCTCCGGCCCCGAAGCGATAACGCGCAGAGCGTTTCCGCCCACGGTGGCGGTAAATCCGCGTGGTTCAGCCAAAGGCACGCCGTCATCATGCATCGCGAGAGGATAGCTGCATATGGCTAGCTAGCAAAGGCTGCTTTTCATTGACTCGCGCCATAGCAGCGACTATCGCGCGCCTTCGTTTACCCCAACCCTTTCGTTAGCCAAGGATGAGACAGCGATGGCGCGCGTCACAGTAGAAGATTGCGTCGACAAGATTCCCAATCGGTTCGACCTGGTGTTATTTTCGGCGCAGCGCGCCCGCGAAATATCCGAAGGTGCCGAACTGACGGTGGATCGTGACCGCGATAAAAACCCCGTCATTGCCCTGCGCGAAATCGCCGAAGAGACTGTCCGCCCCGCAGATATGCAGGCGTCACTGGTTGCGGGCCTGCAAAAAGTGATCGTCGACGACGATGATACACCCGATGAAATCGGTTCGATCATGCGGTCTGCCGAGGCACTGCGCCTGACGGCTGCGGCCCCGCCGCGCCCTTCGGCGGGCATGAGCGATTACGAATAAGCCAGTCGGTGAATCGCCATCGGGAATGTCATCCCAGCGGCTGGTCCATGATCGGGTATAGTCGCCAGTCGTGCCAGTCGAAATGCCACCATTCGCTGGGCAGCGGAATGAACCCCCCGGCCACCATCAGCCGTTCCAGCGTCGCGCGGTTGGCAATCGCCTCGGTGCTGGCGTCCATATTTTCGCGGCGCGCGCGAAACGTCAGGTCATCAAAGGCCGACGGCATCGCCAGCACACGCCCATCCGACAGCCGCACCAGGCTAAGGTCAATCGCGCAGCCACGATTATGCCGCGATCCGGTGGCCGGATTGGCGACATAGCCGCGCGCTTCGCCGCTGGTGCCGTCCCACATCATCTTGGTGATCCGCCACGGGCGATAGGCATCAAAGATCAGCAGGCCCAGCCCTTCGGCCTCAGCCGCGCTTTGCACGCGGCGAAGCGCCTCCGCCACCGGCCGCTGTGCCAATGCGCGTGCAACCGGATAGAGCGTGCGGTGGAGGAAATTGTCGGGCGTGGCATAACGGATGTCAAAGCGCAGGCGCGGATCGAACTGCGCCAAGTCAACAAGGTCGGGCATCGCACTTGCCTCCGGATCGACGGGCATGATGATGTCGGATGACGTCGGTGGACCCATCCGCGCGACGCAGCCCGCCAAGAGGGCGGACGAACCATAGGCCAGAAGCGCACGGCGAGAGAGGAGCGTCGCGGTCATGCAAGCCTTACCGCCAGCGCAAAGGCGTAAAGCGCGCCCATCGTCCCCAATATCGTCAGCAATGGCCACGGCATGAAGCCGACATCCTCAAAATTGCGCCGATTGCGGCGGCGGCGTTCGGCATAAGCCGATCCAATGACGAGCGCCACTGAGCCCACTCCGGTCATGACTAATCCCGCTTGCACTTGATAACTTCTCCGATACAAAGCGACAGCCGAACTTTTCCCCCAAGGAGCTTATTATGGTCAAGCGCGCCGCCATTGCAACCATCATCACCGCCGCCTGCATTGCCGCCGCGATCCCCGCCACCGTCGTCATGGCGCAGCACAGCGACGCGGAGCATCAGGCCCATGCCGCCATCGCGGCAGCGGTTGCAGCAACGACGCGGACCGAGGCCAACCGCGCGCGCGACGTGTGGCGCCACCCCGCCGAGACGCTAAGCTTTTTCGGCGCGACGCCCGGCGACACCATCGTCGAACTGTGGCCGGGCGGCGGCTGGTACACCGAAATCCTCGCGCCGCTGACCCACGGGTCGGGCACGCTTTACGCGGCCGGTGAATGGGCGCGGCTGACCAATATCAGGAACCGTCAAACCGCCAATGCCGAGCTATATGGCCCCATCCGCCTCGCCGAGTTTCCAGCATCCGATGGCAGCGCCAACCCGCGCGTGCCCGATGGCGGCGCCGATCTGGTGCTGACCTTCCGCAACGTCCACAACTGGCGGTTCGGCGGCGTGGACAACGCCACCAATGCCTTCCGCCAGATATTTGCGATGCTCAAACCCGGCGGGCGGCTCGGCATCGTCGAACACCGCCTGCCCGAGGAGATGGACAGCGCGCTCGAGGAGCGCAGTGGCTATATGAAGCGATCATCGGTGGTCGATTTTGCCGAGGCGGTGGGGTTTCAACTGGTGGCGGAGAGCGACATCAACGCCAATCCGCGCGATACCCATGATCATCCGCGCGGGGTGTGGACGCTGCCCCCGGTGTCGCGCGGGGCCGCCGAGGATCCCAATCGCGCCGCCTATCTTGCCATTGGAGAGAGCGACCGGATGACCCTGCTGTTCGTCAAACCGGCGCAATAGAGCCTTTTCAACTGAGGTGGAAGCACCGAATGGCTCAGGATATGGCGGCAAGATAAGAAAACAGAGTCTGTTCCGATTCAATCTCAATCGGACAGGCTCTAGCATCTTGTCACTGCACTAGCGCACTGATACACCGCATTCTTCTCACTCCCCCACGGAGGCATATATGCTGCGTCGCTTATTTCACGCTCTGCCCCTGATTGCGCTGGCCACCGCCACCTCTGCACTGGCCCAAACCGAGGCACCCGCCCCGGCTCGAGCAAACAACGACATCGTCGTCACCGCGCGCAGCCTTGCGCAAACCGCCGCCGACCTCGCGGCCTGTCTGGCGCGGCACTGCCCGCCCGACGAGGATGTGGCGGCGACGCTGGCGCATGCCGAAAACCAGTTTGTCGAGGGCGATTACCGCGACGCGCGCGCAACCATGCTCGCCTCGCTCGGCCGGAACCGCGAGCATCGCGGGCAATATCCGATCGAGGTATCGGACCTGATGCGCGCCAATGGCCGTGTTGCCGCGCATTTAGGCGAAAGGCGTGCGTATCAGCTCAGCGTGCTCGACATGCGTGATACGCTGCGCGCCGCTCTGCCCGAAAATGACGCGCGCGTGCTGGCGGCACAGATAGAGGTGGCCGATAGCCGGATGCGATTGGGCTATGCGCGCGAGGCGCGCGACGGTTATATCGACATTGCGACCCGCGCGACCGGGCTCGGTGTGCCGCGCGTTGCCGCTTTCGCTCGCATCCGTCAGGCGATGATCGACATTCCGCGCGTGCAAAGCCAACGTGTTGGCAGCCGCGTGCGCGAAGCGACCGCCAACCTTGAGGCGATGGTCGGGCAGGATGCCGTCATCGGCACCGATCTGGCGCTGCTCGCCGAAATCACGCTGGCACGGATCGAACGCGAAACGGGCGATAACGCGCGCACCAACAGGCTGGTCGCGCGCTTTACCGCTGGGCAGGGCAGCCGCCGTCCGCTGCTGATCTCCAGCGATCCGATCCGTCTGCCGACGGCCGAGAGTGACGAAGCCAGAGCAGAAGAGGGCGGCAGCGCGCTGGCGCGGATGCAGGTGATGAGCGTCGATAACCGCTGGATCGACGTTGGTTTCTGGATCAACGGCGATGGCCGCGTGACCGATTTCGAGGTGCTACGCTCCTCGGGCGACAACGACTGGTCGCGCTATGTCGCCACGTCGGTCAATAGCCGCGTCTATACCCCGATCCGCTCGACCGATGGCCTGCCAAGCCAGGGGTTTTACATGGTTGAGCGCTACACGCTGACCGCCGATTTGACCGACGAATGCACCGGGTCGCACATCCGTTGCCGATCGCCGAGGCTGCGGGTTGAGCGGATGGACATGACCCCGACCGAGGGTGCCGCTGGCTGATCACATAAAGCTGTAGGGGTCGATATCGATGGTGACGCGCACGCGGGCGGGCCAATTGCATCGGTCCAGCCACGCGCGTATCGCCGCCTGCAACTTATAGCTCCGCGCAGCGTGAACCAACAGGCGGTGGCGGTGCTGCCCGCGCAGTCTGGCCAGCGGTGCAGGCACTGGTCCCCACACCTCGATGCCGCTACCACTGGGCGCCGCCTTGCCGATCATCGCTGCCGTCGCGCGCGCTGTCTCTGCATCTTCGCTACTGACGATGATCGCCGCCAGCCGGCCATAGGGCGGCATATGCGCTTCGGCCCGCGCCGCGCTCTCCGCCGCATAGAAACCGGCGGTATCGCCCGCGATCAGCGCCGCCATCACCGGCGCTTGCGGTTGGCGCGTCTGGATCAGCACCTCGCCAGGCTTGTGCCCCCGCCCGGCGCGTCCCGCGACCTGCGCGATTTGCTGGAATGTCCGTTCTGCGCTGCGCAAATCACCGCCGATGAGGCCGATGTCTGCATCGACCACCCCGACCAAAGTCAGGTTTGGAAAATGATAGCCCTTGGTCACCAACTGCGTGCCGACGACGATATCGATCATCCCGGCGTCCATGTCCGCGACAAACTCTGCGGCGCGTGCAGGGCTCCACAGCGTGTCCGATGTGACGATGGCAATACGCGCCTCGGCCCAGCGGCTGCGCACCTCGTCCGCCACCCGTTCTACCCCGGGGCCGCACGCAACCAGGCTGTCTTGCGTCTGGCATTCTGGACAGGCGGCGGGCGGTGGCATCGTGTGCCCGCAGTGATGACAACTAAGCCTGTGGTTCAACCGATGCTCGACCATCCACGCCGTGCAATGCGGGCATTGGATGCGATAGCCACAGGTGCGGCATAGCGTGAGCGGTGCATAGCCGCGTCGGTTGAGGAACAGCAGGCTCTGCTCGCCGCGCGCGAGCCGCGCATCAATGGCCGCGATCAGTGGTGGTGCCAGCCAGGCTCCGCGTGTCGGCGGTTCATCGCGCAGGTCGACCGCGCGGATGGTGGGCAGCGTGGCACCGCCGTAGCGCGCGGGCAGGGCGATCTCGCGATACCGCCCCGCTGCCACCTGCGCACGACTCTCAATCGCGGGGGTGGCGCTGGCGAGAATGATCGGAATATCGGCGAATTTGGCGCGCATCACGGCGGCGTCACGGGCGTGGTAATGCACCCCCTCCTCCTGCTTGAAACTTGCTTCATGCGCTTCATCGACGACAATCAGGCCGAGGCGGGGGTAGGGCAGGAACAGTGCCGAGCGTGCGCCGATGGTGACGGTGGCGTGGCCATTGGCGATCGCGTGCCACGCGGCGCGCCGCTCTCTTGGACTAAGGTCGCTATGCCAGGTGGTGGGGGCACAGCCAAATCGCGCCTCGAACCGTCGCAGCATCGGCAGAGTCAGCGCGATTTCAGGCAGCAGGATCAGCGCCTGTTCGCCCTTCCGCAGTGCCTCTGCCACCGCCTCGAAATACACCTCGGTCTTGCCCGATCCGGTTACCCCATCGAGTAAATAGGGCTGGAACTTTGTGCCCCCCGCTTCGCGCAGCTGATCCGCCGCCTGCATCTGTTCAACTGACAAAGCAGGCGGAGCAAAATCGGGGTCGGGCATTGGCAATGGCGTGTCGCGGGTTTGTGCTGCCGTCGCCACCAGCGCCCCGGCCTTGATCAGGCCGCGGATCACCGCGAGCGATGTGCCACCACAGGCCGCAAGCTCGGCGACGCTTCCCTGGGCATTGCCAATCACCGTCATCGCCTGTGCGCGCTGTGGCGTGAGGCGTGCCGGGGCGATGCCGCTGACACGATAGGGTGTCGCCGTGCGTTGCGTTTCTCGAAGCGCTGCCGACGGCACCGCCATCCGCAACACCGCGCCGGGCGGGCATAGGTAATAGTCGGCGACCCAGTCGATCAGGCGGCGCAGATCGGCGGGCAGTGGCGGTGCCGGATAGACGCGCGTGATAGGGCGCAGGCGAATGTCGCCGATGCTTTCACCCGTGTCTTGATCATCCCCATCCCACACACAGCCAAGCACCGTTCGCGGGCCCAGCGGCGCTTCAACCAGCGTGCCGGACGGCGCATCCGCCCCATCAGGCAGCCTGTAATCAAGCAGGCCGAGTTTGCCGATGGGCGCGCTGTTGGCGAGGAGGACGCGGATGCGGGACATGGAAATGCGATACGGGCTTTGATGCGATAATGCGAGCACCGAGACGCAGCGGCGCTGGACCACGGGGCGTCACATCGCTACTCTCCCCCTCATGCGGGAAAAGGAACTGCGCCTTGCTTTGGTCTGTTACGGCGGCATCAGCCTTGCCGTCTATATGCACGGCGTCACCAAGGAAATCTGGCACCTTGCCCGCGCCAGCCGCGCCGAGCTTGATGGCGAACCACCCAGCAACGGGGTTATCGGTGCCTATCGTGCGTTGCTCAGCCATATGGCGGACGGCGCAAGCGGGGTGAAGCTGCGGGTGCTGGCAGACATCATCGCCGGGGCGAGCGCGGGCGGGATCAACGGCATATTCCTCGCGCGGGCGCTCTCTACGGGCGAATCACTCGAACCGCTGACCGACCTGTGGCTGACACGCGCCGATGTGACGGTGCTGCTCGACCCCGATGCGCGGCCATGGTCGCGGTTCAGCAAGTTCTGGGCGGTGCCGATCGCCTGGCTCTATTCGCGCACCCCCAAAAACGCGATCGACACGACCGTCGAGCGCAGCGCCCGCGCCGAGGTCCGCGCCAAGCTGTCGCAGTTCGTCCGCGCGCGCTGGTTCGCTCCGCCCTTTGGCGGCGAGGTGTTTTCGGGGCTGCTGCTCGATGCTTTTGCCGCGATGCAGGCGGGGCCAAAGGGGCCGCGCCTCATTCCCGACGACCAGCCGATCGACCTGATGGTCACCGTCACCGATTATAGCGGGCACGAACAGGCGATGCGGCTCAACAGCCCGCCAGAGGTCGAGGAGACCGAACACCGCCTGATCTTTTCGTTCCGCCGCGCGGCTGGGCATAAGCAGGGGGGGCAGGAGGACGGGCTGGCGGACGGCGTGGGGCTGGCCTTTGCCGCGCGTGCCACCGCGAGCTTCCCCGGTGCCTTTCCGCCCTTCACCGTGCGCGAACTTGATCATACACTAAAGCAGCGCGGCGAAACGTGGTTGACGCGCAACGCCTTTCTGGCGGCGCAGCTGTGCACGCGCACCTATTGTTCGACCGAGGATAGGATATTGGTCGATGGCAGCGTGCTCGCCAATGCGCCGTTCAAACCCGCTATCGCCGCGCTCCGCCAGCGTCCGGCGCGGCGCGAGGTCGACCGGCGCTTTGTCTATATCGACCCCAAGCCGGGAATCAAAAGCATCTCGCTGACCGCGCAAAAAGGAGGCGGCAAGCCCGAATTGCCCGGCTTTTTCGGCACGATTTTCAAGACGATGTCGGACATTCCTCGCTCGCAGCCGATCCGCGACAATGTCGAGGCGCTCGACCATTTGTCGGCGCGGATCCGGCGGATGCGCAAGATCATGGATTCGATGCACGGCGAGGTGGAGGAGCGGATAGAGGCGGCATTGGGCCGGACATTCTTCATCAATCGGCCAACGGCGGCGCGGCTCGCGGCGTGGCGCGCCAAGGCGCAAGGCCGCGCGGTGGCCGAGGCGGGCTATGTCTATGCCGCTTATGGCCATCTCAAACTGTCGCTGATCGTCGAGGAACTGGCGCGTGTCGCTGGCGATATGGTCCATGCGCATGACGAGCATGAGCGCGGCGGCTGGCGCGCGGCGATTTGGGTGGCGGTGCGCGCGCGCGGATGGGACAATCTGCGCGATGCCAAGGGCCGCGAGAATGCGGCGTCCATCGGCTTTTTTCGCAGCCATGACGTTGGCTACCGTATCCGGCGATTGCGGCTGTTGGCGCGGCGGCTCGATGATGTGGCTGGGCTGGGCAGCGGGGTTGATCCGGCGGCAGGCGAGGCGATGCGCGGCGCCATCTATCAGGCGATGGGGCTGTATCTCGACCGCGAATCGCGCGATTTTTACGCTGGTGTGGCGATCAGCGATGCCGATCTGGCCGATGCCGGGCCGCTGATTGATCGGCTCGGGGTGCATCGCGGCCTTCAGTCGGTCGATGACACCGCCGATGCGCTCATCGCGGACGGCCTGACCGGTTTGCCCAAGGATGCACGCCGCGCGCTGGCATACAGCTACCTCGGCTTCCCCTTTTACGATGCGGCGACGCTGCCATTGCTCCAGGGCGAGGGCGACGGTGAGTTCGACCCGGTCAAGATCGACCGCATATCCCCCGATGACGCGACGGCGATCCGCAAGGGCGGGGCGGCGGCAACATTGAAGGGCATCCAGTTCAACAGCTTTGGCGCGTTTTTCAGCCGATCATTCCGCGAGAATGACTATCTGTGGGGGCGCTTGCATGCCGCCGAACGCCTGCTTGCCATCGTCGCCAGCGCGCATGCCGGGCACGAGGTCGCGCCAGAGGTGATGGCCGATTTGCGCCGCGCAGCCTTTACCGCGATTTTGAGCGAGGAGGAAGGACGATTGACGCATGTCCACGAACTGATTGCGCAAATCCGCCGCGAGATCGGGTAGTGTCGGAGCCTAATCCTGGTCATGGTGCTCCGGACCTGTTCCGGAGCGTTGGCAAATCAGCAATGTGCCCGCCGCCCACGCTCCTGCCTGCGCAGGAGCACGAGCTAGAATGATCAAAGCGCCATTCAATCGGTCAAATCGTCCCACATGTCACGAATTTTGCCAAAAAACCCCTGGCTGCGCGGGCATTCCTCGCCGGTTTCGGTCTCGCGGAACGCCTCAAGCAGCTCGCGCTGTTTGGCGCTAAGCTTGGTCGGTGTTTCGACCTCAATTTCGACCACCATATCGCCCGCGCCGCGCCCGTTCAGCACCGGCATCCCCGCGCCGCGCATGCGCAATTGCTTGCCCGACTGGATGCCAGCGGGAATGCGGAACTCGTGATCCTTGCGGTCGAGGCCGGGCACCGTCACGCACCCGCCCAATGACGCGGTGGTGAAGCTGATCGGCACGGCGGTGAACAGGCTCGTCCCCTCGCGGGTGAAGACGCTGTGCGTTTTGACGTGGAGGAAGATGTAAAGGTCGCCGGCCGGCGCGCCGCGTGCACCCGCTTCGCCTTCGCCCGACAGGCGGATGCGCGTTCCCTCATCAACCCCCGCAGGGACGGTGACGGTCAGCGTCTTTTTGCGATCGACGCGCCCTTGACCCTGGCATGCAGTGCACGGATCGGCGATGACCTGTCCGGCGCCAAGGCAGGTCGGGCAGGTCCGCTCGACCATGAAAAAGCCCTGCTGTGCGCGCACCTTGCCCGCGCCGCCGCACGTGGCACAGCGCGAAGCGTTGGTCCCCGGCTTGGCACCGGTGCCGCTGCACGGTTCGCATGCCGCCGCCACCTCGACGCTGATGTCGACGCCCTTGCCGTGGAACGCATCGTCGAGGGTGATTTCCAGGTCGTAACGCAGGTCGGCACCGCGCGCGGGGCCGCGCCGCCCCTGTCCCCCGCCTCCGCCAAAGGCACCGCCGAATATCGTTTCGAAGATGTCGCCTATATCGCCAAAATCCCCGCCACCACCGCCAAATCCGCCGCCAGGCCCGCCATTCTGGAATGCGGCCTTGCCGAAGCGATCGTAAGCCGCGCGTTTTTGCGGGTCTTTCAGAACGTCATAGGCTTCGTTGATCGCCTTGAACTTATTCTCGCTGACATCGCAGCCCGGGTTTTTGTCGGGGTGAAAGCGCATCGCCAGCTTGCGGTACGCGACCTTCAGCGTCGCGTCGTCCGCCGTCCGCTCGACCTCCAGCAATTCATAATAATCGACGTCAGCGCTCATGTGGCAGCCCCGTTATATGAACCCGCTCGCCCTGAGCCTGTCGGACTCGAAGAGGGCGCGGAGCGCCAACGGCAGCCCTTTTCTTTGGGCAACACCCAAGCGGAGGACAGTGCTTCGACAGGCTCAGCACGAACGGGCTTCATCTGCCTTACTTCTTGTCGTCTTCGACTTCGGAGAATTCGGCATCGACGACATCGTCATCCGCTGCGCTTGCGTGGGCATCCGCCGCTGTATCATCAGCCTTGGCCTGCTCCTGCTCGTAAATCGCCTGACCCAGCTTCATTGCAACCTCGGCCAGCGCCGAAGACTTGGCTTTCATCGCGTCATTATCGCCGCTCTCAACCGCCGTTTTGGCTTCGGCCAGTGCGGTTTCGATCTCGGTTTTGATCGCGCCGTCAACCTTGTCGCCATGTTCGGCGAGCTGGCGTTCGGTGGTGTGGATCAGGCTCTCGGCGTTGTTCCTGGCCTCGGCTCCTTCGCGCCGCGCCTTATCCTCTTCGGCAAAGATTTCGGCGTCCTTGACCATCTGCTCGATGTCGGCGTCGGACAGGCCGCCCGATGCCTGGATGCGGATCTGCTGTTCCTTGCCGGTGCCCTTGTCCTTGGCCGAAACGTTGACGATGCCGTTGGCGTCGATGTCAAACGTCACCTCGATCTGCGGAACCCCGCGCGGCGCGGGTGGAATACCGACCAGGTCGAACTGACCAAGCGCCTTGTTGTCATTGGCCATTTCGCGCTCGCCCTGGAACACGCGGATGGTCACCGCCTGCTGATTATCATCGGCGGTCGAATAGACCTGGCTCTTTTTGGTGGGGATCGTCGTGTTGCGGTCGATCATGCGGGTGAACACGCCGCCCAGCGTCTCGATGCCGAGGCTCAGCGGGGTGACATCGAGCAGCAGCACGTCCTTGACATCGCCCTGCAGCACGCCGGCCTGGATAGCCGCGCCGATCGCAACCACCTCGTCGGGGTTGACGCCGACATGCGGTTCCTTGCCAAAAAAGGCCTTCACCACGTCGCGGACCTTGGGCATGCGGGTCATGCCGCCGACCATCACCACTTCGTCGATCTGATCGGTCTTGAGGCCCGCATCTTTCATCGCTTTCTTGAGCGGTTCGAGCGTGCGCTTGATCAGATCATCGACCAGCTTCTCCAAATCTGCACGGGTCAGCG
The DNA here is from genome assembly GCA_040080745.1 of Sphingopyxis sp. Taxonomy (GTDB): domain Bacteria; phylum Pseudomonadota; class Alphaproteobacteria; order Sphingomonadales; family Sphingomonadaceae; genus Sphingopyxis. The sequence goes on from JBEBHS010000003.1 coordinate 39,970, forward strand.
TTTCAACGAGGTGGAGCGGGGTGGTTGCACCGCCTTCCATCCGCGCGGTGATGAACGGCAGGTTGATTTCGGTGGTTTGCGCCGAAGACAGCTCGATCTTGGCCTTTTCCGCCGCTTCTTTCAGCCGTTGCAGCGCCAATTTGTCGCCGCGCAGGTCCATGCTTTCCTTGGCCTTGAACTTGTCGGCCAGCCATTCGACCAGCTTGGTGTCAAAATCTTCGCCACCCAAAAATGTATCGCCGTTGGTCGATTTCACTTCGAACACGCCGTCGCCAACCTCGAGGATCGAGATGTCGAACGTGCCGCCGCCAAGGTCATAGACCGCGATGGTTTTGTTTTCGGTCTTGTCGAGGCCGTAGGCGAGCGCCGCTGCGGTTGGCTCGTTGATGATGCGCAGCACTTCAAGCCCCGCAATCTGCCCGGCATCCTTGGTTGCCTGCCGCTGGGCGTCGTTGAAATAGGCGGGGACGGTGATGACCGCCTGGGTCACCGTCTCGCCCAGATAGGCTTCGGCGGTTTCTTTCATCTTTTGCAGGATGAAGGCGCTGATCTGCGACGGGCTGTAATCGGTGCGGTCGGCCTTGACCCACGCGTCGCCGGTCTTGCCCTTGACGATGGCATAGGGAACGAGGCCCATGTCCTTCTTGGTCATGGGATCGTCAAAACGGCGGCCGATCAGGCGCTTGACCGCATAGATGGTGTTATCGGGGTTGGTCACGGCCTGACGCTTGGCGGGCTGGCCGATCAATCGCTCGCCGTCTTTGGTGAACGCGACCACCGATGGCGTGGTGCGCGCGCCCTCGGCATTTTCGATGACTTTGGGGCTGCCGCCCTCCATCACCGCAACGCAGCTGTTGGTTGTGCCAAGGTCGATACCGATAACTTTTGCCATAGTGCCCTCTAACGAATTGAAAGTGATGTTAACGCAAGGTCTGACGCGCATATAGGAAGCGTTTTTGACGCATCAAGGCATTGGCCTTTTGTATTTGGCGGGTTACAGCGCTCAGAACTGAATTATGTGCAATGATTGGAAAGTCATGAAAGCTGCTTTTGTCCTTTTTGCACCGTTGTCGATGACGACATTGGCCGCATTGTCGCTAAGCGGCTGTTCGAAGCCAGCTGAGGAAGCTGCGCCGGAAGGACTGAAGGTGCAGTCGGCTTCGGTCCGCCTCAACCCCAACCCCGCTGCGCCATCGGCAGCCTATTTCACGATCGTCGGTGGAGCAGAAGCCGAAACGCTTACAGGTATAACTTCTCCCGATGCCAAACGTGTGGAAATGCATGAAAGCCGGATGGAAGGCGGCTTGATGACGATGGCGCCGGTTGACCATGTTGATATCCCTGCGGGTGGGCGCATCGCCTTCCGTCAAGGCGGGCTGCATGTGATGCTGTTTGATATTGAGGCTGCCGTGCGCAATGGCGGCAAGTTGCACCTGTTGCTCTTTTTCAAAAATGGCGGTGTTGTCCCGATTGAAATTACGGTTCCTGCCCAGTCACCTGCCGATGCGACGCCAGCGGAATCGCAAGATACACCACCCACGCCCCCTGCGCGTTTTGTGCCTGCTCCTCACCCTATTACCATTGAAGACACTTTTCCCACAGGTAGTGGGTATCCCGCTCCCGACCCCGCGCCGCGTGCGCCTCTCATTGCTGGGCCTGCTCCCGCCGCTCCTTCAGCACCTACCGAAATGGATCATAGCCAAATGGGCGACCACGACCATTGAGCAGCCCCGCACAATCACCAAAATCGCGCCCGCTAACGCGCGGCGAAATGGCGCTGGCGCGCGGCGTGTTCGGCGATGAAATAGCCTATGAGAAAGTCGAAATACGCCGACGTAAATGGGCGTTTTTCCAGCCAAAACGCGTCATCATGGCACCAATGGGTCACCTGCACTTTCACCCTATTACTGACATCTATTGTCAGGATTTCAGCGAGGCCCCGATCGAGAGGCAAGCGCTGTTCATCCACGAAATGACGCATGTGTGGCAGGCACAGACGCGCGGGCGCTGGTTCCTGGTGCTGATGCGCTGGCCGTTCGACCGCTACAGCTACACGCTCAAGCCCGGCTGGCCGCTCCACCGCTATGGGCTGGAGCAACAGGCCGAGATCGTCCGCCATTATTTCCTGCTGTCCAAGCGCCGCACCGTCCCCGGCGCGCCAAGCATAGCGGCCTATCGCGCAATATTGCCGTTCATTTCCAAGGAGTAACCACCATGCCAGAGATCATCGACAGTTTCCGCTCCTCGACCTGGGGCTGGCTCCGCGGCACTTTGCTGGGCTGGGGCACCTTGCTGCTGTGCTTGGTTGGCGTCGGTTTCATCATCATCGCTATCGTCTGGGTCCGCAATCTGATGATTAGATATGAATTGAGCGAGGATCGACTGATTTTGCGCAAGGGTATCCTCGTCAAAAGCGTCGATGAGATCGAGCTGTACCGCGTCAAGGACGTGCGGCTCGACTTCACGCTCATCAACCAGATGGCGGGGATCGGCACGATCAGTATCGATTCGTCCGACGAAACGACGCGCGGCGGCGCGCTGGTGATGCGCTATGTTGATGATGCGGCGGCGCGGCGTGAAGCCTTGCGCAGTCTGGTCGATGCCGCGCGGCAAAAACGCATGGTGCGCGAAATTGATGTGGCCAACGAACTGCTGTGAGGGGTTGCGTCGCCTAGTTACGATTGATACTATTGCGGAATAGAGGCGGCCGAACCCGCGCCTCGCCCTTTGGTATCCCCATGCAGCTTGAAGATTATGGCATGTCCGCATCGCGCGGCTTTCTGTCCTCATTTGAACTCCCCGATGTGACGCTGCCCGCCATGTTTGCACCGATGTTGGCGGTTGCCGACAACCTTTCGGCGCTGATGACATCGGGCCGCGTCCAGCATTGGCTGCGCGCGATGCCCGCGCTCGACCTCGCCGATTTCGCCGCCACTGCACCCGAGGAGCAAGTGCGCGCGGCGATGGTCCGCTACAGCTTTCTGGTTCAGGCCTATGTGTGGGGCGAGGCGGAAACGCCGCATGTGCTGCCCGCGAACCTTGCGGTGCCGATGGTCGCGCTGGCCGATCGGCTGGGACAGGCGCCGCTCTTGCCCTATAGCGCCTATGTGCTCGACAATTGGGCGCGGATCGACCGCACCACGCCGATCACGCTCGACAATATCCAGATATGTCAGCATTTCATCGGCGGCGATGACGAGAATTGGTTCGTGCTCATCCATGTGGGGATCGAGGCGGCGGCGGGCGAGGCGCTTGCCCTCGCCTGCGAACTGGTTGATTGTGCCAACGCGAATGATGTCGCGGGCGCGACGCAGCGGCTCGCAGCGATGGCGGGCGTGTGGGCGCGGATCAACGCGATTTTCGACCGGATGCCCGAGCGCTGCGACCCCTATATCTATTACCAGCGGGTGCGCCCGTTCATCCACGGCTGGGCCAATAACCCGGCGCTGCCCGATGGGCTGGTGTATGAGGGCGTCGCGCGCTTCGGCGGCGCTGGGCAGGCGTATCGCGGACAAACCGGATCGCAGTCGAGCATCGTTCCGGCGATGGACGCGCTGTTCGGGGTCGATCACAGCAACGATCCGCTGCGCGCCTTCCTCGACGAACTCCACGCCTATCGCCCGGTGCCGCACCGCGCCTTCATCGACGATTTGCGCGTCGCCTCAACCTTGCGCGCCTTTGCGGTGGCGGCGGATGACCAGCCGCTGAAGGACGCGTTCAACGCGATCGTCCTCGCCGTCAGCGCCTTTCGCACCCGCCACCTTGAATATGCGGCCAGCTATATCAACCGGCAGGCCTCATCGGGCGCGGGCAACGACACCGAGGTCGGCACCGGCGGCACCCCGTTCATGAAATATCTCAAGAAACACCGCGATGAAAACCGCGCGCAGGTGATTTAGCCCCTATCGTCATTGCGAAGAGCGAAGCGACGCGGCAATTCAGCGCGGGTCACAGCACTGGATTGCTTCGCTACGCTCGCAATGACGTTACTGTTTGTTTGCATAGTGTGTGGTAGCTTTGCTCGCATGAACGCTCCCACCAGCATCGGCATGTCATTCACAATGGATGAAGCGCATATCTTGCGCAGCAAGTTGATTGAGCGCTTCGCGCAGTTTGAAACGCTGCTATTTCAGGTGATTGCGGCGGCGGGGATTCCGGCGTCGGTCAAATCGCCGATGGGCCAGCGCATCGATGCCATTAACAGCGCGCTGGCCGCAAAAGACAAATTGAACAAGCATGATAAACGCCTGTCAGACATTCTCGATAAAGCTGGACCCGCTATGGCACTGCGCAACGAATTGGCTCACGGCACTATGGTTCTCGCCAAAATCGACAATTTGTCAGTATTATTAGTCAAAAATGCCAATTCTGCAACCCAGTTGGTTGATTCTCGGGTAGTGGTTAGGCAATCTGATTTTGATACGACATTATCGCTACTGGCTAACCTAACTAACCAATTGAAGCAGGTTCTCACCCCGCCTTCGCCACCCCGACCAGCGCCGGGCGCAGCAGCCGGTCCTTGATCCGGTAACCCGCCTGGATTTCCTGAACGATGGTGCCGGGCGCGGCGTCATGCGTCGGCACTTCCATCATCGCCTGATGCGCGTTGGGGTCGAGCGGCTGGCCGATCGTCTCAATCCGCGTGATGCCGTGGCGTTCGAACACGCTCGCCAGTTCGCGCGAAGTCGCCTCCAGCCCGGTAACCAGCCCCTTCCACGCCTCGTCCTCGCGCGCTTCGGTGGGGATGCTATCGAGCGCGCGTGCCATATTATCGGCGACGGTCAAGATGTCGCGGGCGAACTTGGTCGCGCTATACGCATGGGCGTCGGCCACCTCTTTTTCGGCGCGGCGGCGGACATTCTGCACCTCGGCCTTGGCATAAAGCGCTTCGGCCTGCGCGGCGGCCAGCGCCGCTTCGATTGCGGCTTGTGCGGCTGCTGCGGCTTCGTCTGCGGCTTCGCTGATGGCTTCGGCGGCGGCCTCATCGGCAATGTCATTCACGTTCGTCACTTGATTTTCTTCGCCTTCTAGTTCGTTCATCGCATCAGCCTCGACAGGGTTTGCGCGGTAAAATCAACCATCGGCACGACGCGCGCATAGTTGAGCCGCGTCGGACCGATCACCCCGACGACGCCCACTAGCCGACCATCGGCCCCGCGCCAAGGGGCGGCGATCACCGACGATCCCGACAGCGCAAACAAGCCATTCTCCGCGCCAATGAAGATCCGCGTCGATGGGCCTGTTCCAGCCGAAGACAGCAGATGGGCAATCTCCTGCTTGCTTTCAAGTTCATCGAGCAATTGCCGCACCCGCTCGATGTCGCCGCTCGCCGCATCGTCGAGCAAATTGGCCTGTCCGCGCACGATCAGCACCGCGCGCTCATCGCCATCGCTGCTCCACACCGCAAGCCCGCGCTCCACCAGCCGCGCCGCCGCGCGATCCATCGCAATCTGGTGCCCCGCCATGTCGGCGCGCAGCCGCGCCCCGGCCTCGGCCAGCGTCATGCCGCCAAGCGTGGCGGTGATGTAATTGCCCGCCTCGACCAGCGCGCCGGGGTGGAGCCCGCGCGGCAAAGCGATGATGCGGTTCTCGACGCTGCCGTCGGTGCCCACCAGCACCACCAGCGCCTGCGCCTCGCCCAGCGGGACGAACGCGACCTGTTTCAACACGCGCTCCTGGCCCGGCACCAGCACCAGCCCGGCACAGGCCGACAGGCCAGACAGCGCGGCGGTGGCGCTGGCCAGCGCGGCCTCGACCGGGCCGGTGGCATTGCCCGACAGGCTCGCCTCAATTTGCGCGCGGTCCTCGGCGCTCGGCTCGGCCACCTGCATCATGCCATCGACAAACAGCCTGAGGCCAAGCTCGGTCGGTACGCGGCCCGCGCTGGTGTGCGGCGCGGCGAGCAGCCCCGCCTCCTCCAGATCCTGCATGACATTACGGATCGACGCGGGCGACAGGTTCAGCGGCGAGCGGCGCGAAATCGTCCGCGAACCGACGGGCTGCCCGTCATCGAGATAGGCCTCGACCACGGCGGCGAAAATATCGCGCGCGCGGATGTTTAGCTCGATGATGGGCGTGGTGGTCATCGGCCTAATGTAGCGTGTCGTACGCCGCACTCAAGCCACTGGCGCAATGACGACGCAATCGCTATCGCGCGCTTCATCATAGCCACAGGAGAATCACCCATGCGTCCATCGGGCCGCGCCGCAGACGCCATGCGCGCCATCACCATCGAAACCGGCTATACCCGCCACGCCGAGGGCAGCGTGCTGATCGGCTTTGGTGATACCAAGGTGCTGGTGACCGCCAGCGTCGAGGAAAAAGTGCCGGGCTGGATGCGCGGCAAGGGTGCGGGCTGGGTGACTGGCGAATATGGCATGTTGCCGCGCGCCACCCACACCCGCGGCAATCGTGAGGCTGCACGCGGCAAGCAATCTGGCAGAACACAAGAAATACAGCGGCTTATTGGCCGTTCTTTGCGCGCTGTCACCGATATGAAGAAACTCGGCGAGCGGCAGATTGTCCTCGATTGCGATGTGATACAAGCCGATGGCGGCACCCGCACAGCCGCCATTTCCGGCGCATGGGTGGCGCTGCGCCTCGCCATCGACGGGTTGATGGCTAAGGGGCTGGTTACGCAAGACCCGATCACCACGCAAATCGCGGCGGTCAGTTGCGGGATTTTCAATGGCACGCCGGTGCTCGACCTCGATTATGACGAGGATAGCAATGCCGAAGCCGACGCCAATTTCGTCCTGCTCGGTGACGGGCGGCTGGCTGAGGTGCAGGCGACGGCCGAGGGCGCGCCCTATGACGAGGAAGCGCTGCTGCGCCTGCTGCGGCTCGCGCGGATCGGTTGCGCCGAGATATTTGCGGCACAGCGCACGGCCGTTTTATCTGGCCTTTCCCACGCGCAAGCGCGCGCGGCAACGGGGCGGTAAAAGGTATCTAACCCTTGACCCGTTTGTCCTGAGCTTGTCGAAGGATTGTTTTTTCTAAAGAAGAAGGCAGGGCTTCGACAGGCTCAGCCTCGGCGGAGTATAAAATGACGCGAAAACTGCAACCCGGCAAACTGGTGATCGCCAGCCACAATGCGGGCAAGCTGCGCGAGATCGCGGCGCTGCTCGCGCCTTATGGCATGGAGCCGATCAGCGCCGCCGAGCTTGGCCTGCCCGAACCCGCAGAGACAGGCACGACCTTTGCCGAAAACGCGCTGATCAAGGCGCGCGCAACCGTTGCGGCGGGCTACCCCGCGCTCGCCGACGACAGCGGCCTCATGGTCGCGGCGCTGGGCGGGCGGCCCGGCGTCCATACCGCCGACTGGGCCGAGCGGCAGGTGTTCGAGGGGGAAGCGGGCCAAGAATGGCGAGGCCGCGACTGGTATCTGGCGATGGGCAAGGTCGAGGGGCTGCTTTGCGCCCTAGGACCGGACGTCGAGCGCAGCGCGGCGTTCGTTTGCACGCTGGCGCTGGTGTGGCCCGATGGAGAGCAAGTGGTGGTCGAGGGGCGTGTCGAGGGGACGCTCAGCTGGCCACCACGCGGCACGCTTGGTTTTGGTTATGATCCGGTGTTCGTGCCGAGCGGTGCCACGCAGACCTTCGCCGAAATCGATCCAGCCGCCAAACATGCGATCAGCCACCGCGCCGATGCTTTCGCCAAATTGGTCAGGCAAGTGTTTTGATGGGCGTTATTTGAGGGGGGTATAGATAGATGCTTCGTCATTCCCGCGAACGCGGGAACCCACTATGGCAAAACCATGCCGCCTGATTTTGCCCCGACCGTTTATCTGCTCGCATCACGCCGCAACGGCACTTTGTATATTGGCGTCACGTCAAATCTCATTCAGCGTATTTATCAGCATCGTATGGGATTGTTCCCAGGCTTCACGCAAAAATATGCTATAAAAAGGTTGGTGTGGTTCGAGCCGCACATGACGATGGAACAAGCAATTTTGCGAGAAAAACGGATCAAAAAATGGAATCGGGCGTGGAAACTGGATTTGATCGAGCAGCAAAATGATAAATGGCGCGACCTTGCTGAAGATTTGGGCTTCGAGGCGATGGCTGACACTAGGTTCCCGCTTTCGCGGGACTGACGAGCGATGATGACCGCCCCCATCGCTCTCTATATCCACTGGCCGTTTTGTGTCAGCAAATGCCCCTATTGCGATTTTAACAGCCATGTGCGCGATGGCGTCGATCAGGCGGCGTGGGCGGCCGCGTTGCTCGCCGACATGGCCTATGAAGCGGCACTGACGGCGGATCGCAAAATCTCCTCGATCTTCTTTGGCGGCGGCACACCCAGCCTGATGCCGCCCGCGACCGTCGCGGCGCTGATCGCGGCGGCGGAGCGGCACGGGGGATTTACCGACGACATAGAAATCACGCTCGAGGCCAACCCCAATTCGGTCGAGGTCGCCCATTTTGCGATGCTGGCCAGTGCGGGAATCAACCGTATTTCACTTGGTATTCAATCATTTGACGAACAAACCTTACATTTTTTGGGAAGAGCGCACAGCGCCGACGACGGCCTGCGCGCGCTCGATGCAGCGCAGGCGCATTTTGGCCGCGTGTCGTTCGACCTCATCACCGCGCGGCCCGGGCAGAGTCTTGCCGCATGGGAGGGCGAGCTGGCGCACGCGCTGTCGCTCGGCACCGCGCACCTCTCGCTTTACCAGCTGACGATCGAGCCGGGCACGCGCTTTGCTACGCTCGCGGCCAGGGGCGAACTGGTGTTGCCCGACGAGGATCTGGCCGCCGATCTGTTCGCCGCGACCGCCGCCTTGACAGCAGCGGCGGGCCTGCCCGCTTATGAGGTCAGCAACCACGCGCGCGCGGGCGAGGAGAGCCGCCATAACCTGACCTATTGGCGCTATGGCGACTATATCGGCATCGGGCCCGGCGCGCACGGGCGGCGTTGTGGCGCGGCAACCGAGCGGCACCGCAAGCCCGAAAACTGGATCGCGGCGGTCCACGGCCACGGCCATGGCATCAAGGCGGAGCGGGTGTTGACCCCCGAAACCCGCGCGGTTGAGGCATTGTTGATGGGGCTAAGGCTGGCCGAGGGGGTCGATCTGGCGCGCATCGCAGCGATGAGCGGGGTGGCGCAAGGCGCGCTGGTTGATGCAGCGGCGGTGGCGCGGCTGGCGGCGCTGGGGCTGGTCGCGCACGCGGGCACCCGTCTCACTGTGTTGCCCGCCGGCATGCTGCTGCTCGATGCGATTTTGCCCGAGCTGGTGGCTGTGGCATAAGCCGCGCATGCCCCCCTCCGCTCTTTCGAACGATGCCCCCTTGCACCCGCTGGTCGCCGCGTGGCGCGACCGATTGGCGTTTGAACAGCGGCGCAGCGTCCACACGGTGCGCGCCTATGTCGCCACCGCACAGCGGCTGTGCGATTTCCTCGGCGATTATCGCGGGGGCACGGTCGATGCGGGCGTGCTCAGCGCGCTCACCCCCGCCGACCTGCGCAGCTTCCTGAGCGCGCGGCGCGCCGATGGCCTGACCAACGCATCGGCGGCGCGTGAGCTGTCCGCGTCGCGCGGATTCCTGACCTTCGTTGGCGGCGCAGGCGCGCGCGTGCCGATGGTGCGCGGTCCGCGCGTCAAACGCGGCCTGCCGCGCCCGGTTTCGCCCGACGAAGCGGTCGATCTGGCGGGCGAGGTGGCCGATGGCGCGCGGTTGCCATGGGTTGGCGCGCGCGATTTTGCGGTGCTATTGCTGCTTTATGGCGCGGGCTTGCGGATCAGCGAGGCGCTTGGCCTGACCGGCGAGGCGCTCGGCGCCACCGATGTGCTGCGCGTGACCGGCAAGCGCGGCAAGATGCGCGCAGTGCCGTTGCTCGGCGCCGTGCGTGAGGCGATGGCGGCCTATGCGCAAATGTGCCCCTATTCGCTTAGCCGCGATGAGCCGTTGTTCAGGGGCGCGCGCGGCGGGGTGTTGAGCGCCGCACTGGTGCGGCGCGCGGTGCAGGGGGCACGGCGGCGGCTTGGCCTGAATGATCGCACGACACCGCACGCGCTGCGGCACAGCTTTGCCACGCACTTACTGGCGGGGGGCGCGGATTTGCGCGCCCTACAGGAATTACTCGGCCATGCCAGCCTATCCTCGACCCAAGTTTATACCGGGGTCGATACCGCGCGCTTGCTCGATGTCTATGATGCCGCGCATCCGCGTGCGTGAGAATTGGCGCGTTCGTGACATTGCTCACTTGTGCGAAAGCAAAGCATGGTTAGATTGGCATCCATGACCACAGCTTTGCCCCCTGCAATCGACACCAGCGCCATCTGGACGCGGCATTACGACCACCCGGTGCCGTGGCTGACCGCGTTTGCGCCGCTGTCGATGCCCGACATGTTCAGCCAGGCAGTGGAGCGGCACGGGGCCAAGCCGCTGCTCGATTTTCTGGGGCGCAAATATAGTTTTGACGCGGTGGGCGATGCGGTGCGCCGCGCGGCTGCGGGGTTTCAGGCGCTGGGCGTGGCCAAGGGCGACCGGATCGGCCTGTTCCTGCCCAATGTGCCGCATTATGTCGCGGCTTATTATGGTGCGCTGTTGGCGGGGGCGACGGTGGTCAATTTCTCGCCGCTCTATACCGTCGATGAACTGCGCGCGCAGGTCGATGATTCGGGAACCAGGCTGCTGGTTACGCTGACCGCGGCGGCGCTGCTCCCCACCGCGCTCAAGGTGCTCGACGGATCGAGCCTTGAGCGGCTGGTGGTCGGGTCGGTTTCGGGGGTGCTCTCGCCGATCAAATCGCTCGCTTATCGGATGCTGAAACGCAAAGAGGTGGCGGATGTCCCAACCGATCCGCGCATCACGCGCTTTTCGGCGCTAATCGCCAATCGCGGCGAGGTGGTGGCGAGCGCGGTTGATGCCGAAGCTGACGTAGCGCTGATCCAATATACCGGCGGCACCACCGGAACGCCCAAGGGGGCGCGGCTGTCGCACCAGAACCTCACCGCCAATGCGCGGCAAGTCGTGGCGCTCGATCCGTACCGTGACGAGGTCGATCGCATCCTTGGTGTGCTGCCGTTTTTCCACGTATTTGCCAACACATGCGTGCTCAATCGTACGATTGCCAATGGCGGAGAGATTGTCATGCTGCCGCGCTTTGATGCGGGAGCGGCGCTGGCGGCGGTAACACGCACGCGCGTGACCGCGATGCCCGGCGTGCCGACGATGTATCAGGCGCTGCTCGATCATCCGGACCTCGCCAAGACCGACTGGTCGAGCCTGCGGGTGTGCATATCGGGCGGTGCGCCGCTGGCGAACGAGCTGAAAGCGCGGTTCGAGGCGGCAACCGGCGCGAAGGTGGTCGAAGGTTATGGCCTGACCGAAAGCGCGGGGGTGGTCAGCGTCAACCCCTATGACGGTGCGGGCAGGGCGGGCAGCATCGGCCAGCCATTGGCGGGAACGATGGTGCGCGTGGTCGACCGCGACGACCCGACCAAGGCGGCGGCGGACGGCGTGGCGGGCGAGCTGGTGGTGGCCGGGCCGCAGATCATGCAGGGCTATTGGAACCGCACCGAGGCCGACACCGAGAGCTTTGTTGCGGACGCTGCGGGCGTGCGCTGGCTGCGCACCGGCGACGTCGGTATCATCGCGCCGGACGGCTATATCCGCATCGTCGATAGGCTCAAGGATATGATCGCGGTTGGCGGCTTCAAAGTCTATCCATCGACGATAGAAACGCTTTTATATCATCATCTTAACGTCAAGGAAGCGTTGGTAATCGGGGTTCCCGATGCCTATCGCGGCGAGGCTCCGCGCGCTTTTGTAACATTGAATAATGACGGTAGTGCACCTTCAACGTCGGCCGAAGAGTTGCAAGATTGGCTCAACAAACAGCTTGGCAAGCATGAACGCGTTGACGCGGTGGTGGTGCGCGATACATTACCCAAAACGATGGTCGGCAAGCTCGACCGCAAGGCGCTGCGCGCCGCACTGGCGAAGGAGGAAGGGTGATGCGTTTTGCGTGGATAGTCGTTGCGGCATTGCTCGCCCCCAGCGCCGCATCGGCGTCAGTTGCCGATGATCTGGCGGCGCTGCGCAAGCAGGAGGAGCGCGCCACGGTGATTGGCGAGCGATTGTCGATTGCAGCGGCGAGCGCGGGGTGGTGCGAAGGCGGGCATTCGCTCGGCTGGACTTTGGGTGAAATCGGCCAATATGGCAAAGCGCACCGCGCCGCCGCACGAACGCTGTGGGGCGTGCCCAGCGGCGCCACCCTGTTCATTTCGGCGCTCGCGCCCGATGGCGCAGCGGCGCAGGCGGGCATGACGCCGGGGCTTGGGATCGTGTCGATTGCGGGGCGCACACCGATGCGCAACCCCTATCAAGGGGCATCGGTTCATGCGCGGCTCAACAGCGAACAATTGGTGGAGCGAACGCTGGCAGTTGGGTCGATGACGGTCGAGACGATCGCGGCGGATGGTACGCGGCGGCAATGGCAGCTGACCCCGCGCCCCGCGTGCGACACGCGCTTTGAAGTGGCGGCCGCAGACGAGGAACAGGCCTATGCCGATGGCGATGTGGTTCAGGTGACGGCCGGAATGGGCCGTTACACCGGGGATAATGATCAGGAACTGGCGGCGGTGATTGCGCACGAACTGGCGCATAATATCCTGCGCCACGTCGCGCGAACCGAAGAATCGGGCACGCCCGAAAATTACACGCGCTACCTTGGCCGCTATACCAACATCACCCGCAGCATGGAGGAGGAGGCCGATCGGCTGTCGGTCTGGCTGCTCAGCGCGGCAGGGTATGAGCCAGGCTCGCCGGTTACATTCTGGCAGCGGTTCGGGCCAGGGCACGACAGCGCGCACCCGATGGGCCGCACGCACGACCGTTGGGAAGACAGAGTCGCCGCGCTGGAGAGCGAATTGGCCACTATGCGCGCCGCAAAAGCGCGCAACGCCCACGCCCGGCCAGCCTTGCTCGATCGGCGCGATCTGGTGCCAGTGCCCGGTGCGCGCGCGGTGATTGGCGCGCCGCCGCCGCCCGTAGCTGCACCGGCTGCAACAGCGCCGTGAGCGAAGAGGTTGCGATCTTCGCTGGCGGCTGTTTCTGGTGCACCGAGGCGGTGTTCGCTGGTCTGAACGGCGTGTCGACGGTGACCAGCGGCTATATTGGCGGCCATGTCGACCAGCCGAGCTACAAGGCCGTCTGCTCGGGCGCGACTGGCCATGCCGAGGCGGTCCGCATTGCGTTTGACCCTGCTCTTATCAGCTATGCCGATTTGCTCGATGTGCATTTTGCGACGCACGACCCGACCCAGCTTAACCGCCAGGGTAATGATGTCGGCACCCAATATCGCAGCGCCATTTTCCCGCTGGATGCGGCGCAGCGGACCGAGGCGGTGGTCGCGATTGAACGCGCGCAGGGCGATTGGGGCGCGCCGATTGTCACCACTATCGAACAGGGCATATGGTGGCCAGCAGAGGATTATCACCAGGATTATTGGTCGGGCGAGGGGCAACGCAACCCCTATTGCCAGGCTGTCATCCCGCCCAAGCTGTCAAAATTGCGCGCCAAGTTTGCAAATAGGCTGGCGGCGGGCTAGCGCGCGGCTGACCGACGCAAAGTGGAGCAACGCCAAGTGAAAAAGATCCGCAAGGCCGTGTTTCCCGTGGCCGGTCTTGGCACGCGCTTTCTGCCCGCGACCAAAGCCATCCCCAAGGAAATGCTGCCCATCGTTGATCGTCCGCTGATCCAATATGCGGTTGATGAGGCGCGCGAGGCGGGGATCGAGCAGATGATCTTTGTCACCGGTCGCGGCAAAAGCGCGATCGAGGATCATTTCGACATCGCTTATGAACTGGAACGCACGATGGCCGATCGTGGCCGTGACCTTGGCGTGCTCGAAGCGACGCGGCTTGGGCCGGGGGCGTGCGCTTATGTGCGGCAGCAGGAGCCGATGGGCCTTGGCCATGCCATCTGGTGCGCGCGCGACATCGTTGGCGACGAACCGTTTGCGATATTCCTGCCCGACGAGTTCATGATCGGTGCGCCGGGGTGCATGAAGCAGTTGGTCGATGCTTATGACCGCATCGACGGCAATATCATTTCGGTGCTGGAGGTGCCCCGCGAAGACGTGTCGCGCTATGGCGTCATCGCGCCTGGCACGCGCGATGGCGCGGTGACAGAGGTGCTGGGCCTGGTCGAAAAGCCGCGCGCAGAGGACGCACCGTCGAACCTGATCCTCTCTGGCCGCTATATCCTGCAACCGCAGGTGATGCGTGAACTCGAAGCACAGGAAAAAGGTGCAGGCGGCGAGATTCAACTGACCGATGCGATGGCACGGATGATTGGTCATCAGCCGTTTCATGCGGTGACATTTGATGGACGGCGCTTTGATTGCGGGTCGCATCTGGGCTATGTCGAGGCCAATCTGGCGGTGGCGATGAGCAGACCAGAGCTGGCGGAGCCACTACGCGCGTCGATGGCGGCTTTGCTGCGATAATTTTGGCCTTTCCCACTCGCAAGCGAGCGCGGCATTAATTGCGGGGGCTTAAGCGTTAGTTCACGCAGCGGGGTTATTACGGGCGGCAAGGAGCTTTTCGTCGATGCGCGTCATTCTTGCCCTGTTTGCCATGCTGATACTCTCGGGCTGCGTCAGCACCGCCACCAGCATCATCACCGCGCCTGTGCGTGCGGTGGGGCGGGTGGCCGATCTGGCCACCACCAGCCAGAGCGAATCCGACGAAAATCGCGGCCGCGCGATGCGCGAACGCGAGGAAGCGCTTGGGCGACTAGAGCGTCGCCGTGCGCACGTGGCCCAGCGCTGCGAGCGCGGCGACGGTGATGCCTGCGCCACTGCCGAGGCCCATGATGCCGAGATTGCGCGGCTGCGCGATGCGCCGCTGCCGCGCTGAACCTATCGGCTTTCCTACGCGCGTGACACCATGGTATAAGGCGCGAGGGTCAAGAAAGCCCGGCGCAAAAGGAGGTAGCTGTGTTAAGTTTACACCACAGTGTTCTGAAGGAGGTGTGCTCCGCACTTGGTACGGAGCGCTGGAGATTGAGCCATAACTGCCACCGCTCCGGACTAAATCCGGAGCACAAGAAGCAAAAAACGCGAGGTGTATTAAGTTTACACCACAGTCTCTCAACCCCGCAGACTGCCGTGTTTTTCGCTATACCCGTGTATCAACCATATTATGTCACTAATACACTAGATTATAGCGGCCCTACGCAGCCGATCATTGATGGCAAGGCCCAGCCCTGCGCGCGGGACGGAGGCGACCGCAATGCGCGCTTTAGCACTTTCTGCGCCAGCGTGGAGCGCGTCGAACAGCTTTGACGCCGCCTCTTGTAACGATGCAGCAGCGCTTAACTGATAATCGCATGGTTCAGAGCCAAATCCGATGACAAAACAGTCATCGGGGGGGTGTGCACAGTCGATTAAAACGGGTTTGCCGGGGGCATAATGGCTGGGCATCTGCCCCGGTGCGCTGATTTTATCTGATGCGTCCGTGTGCACGCGCAACCCGCTTGCGTGTTCCAGCATGCCGGGCGTGATTGGGCCGGGGCGCAGCAGCGTGAGGCCGTCGTCCTGGGCGCGGACAATCGTTGACTCAAGCCCAGCTTGGCACGGCCCTGCATCGATGATCAGCGCTATCCGTCCGCCTAATGAGCGCAGCACATGCGCGGCGGTGGTCGGGCTGACGGTGCCGCTGGCGTTGGCCGATGGCGCGGCGAGCGGGCATCCAGCAGCGGCGATCAGAGCTTGCATTGCGCCATGCGCGGGCACACGCAGCGCGACGGTATCAAGCCCCGCTGTGGCGATGCTGGCGACGGGGCATTCGCGCGTTCGCGGCACGACGATGGTCAGCGGGCCGGGCCAATATGCAGCGGCCAGCGTCAGCGATGCGGCGTCAAACACCCCGAGCGTTTCCGCCATCGCCAGATCGGCAACATGGACGATCAGCGGGTTGAACGATGGGCGGCCCTTGGCGGCATAAATACTGGCGACCGCCGCTGCGTTGGTCGCATCCGCCGCGAGGCCATAGACCGTTTCGGTCGGCACCGCGACGCATTCCCCAGCGCGGATCAGCGCCGCTGCTTCGGCAATGGCGGCATCGCAAAAGGGCATGATCGCCGTAGAGGGTTTTGAGCCTGTCATTTGTGCCGCTATAGGCATGGCAGCCGATGCTGCAAAGTGATGCCGATTCAAGGAAGAGTGATTGTGAGTTACACACCCCCAACCGCCGAACAGATGTTTGTCCTCGATCATGTCGTCGGCATGGCCGAATTGGCGGCGCATGAACGCTTTGGCGATGCGACCCCCGATATGGTGGCGGCGATTGTCGAGGGGATCGGCCAATTGGCGGCTGGCGAATATGCCCCGCTCAACCATTATGGCGACACGCACAACCCCGTATGGAGCGACGGCAAAGTCACCATGCCCGAGGGATTCAAGGCTGCATACCGCGCCTTTGTCGAGGGCGGTTGGGGCAGTATCGACGGGCCGGTCGAACATGGTGGACAGGGTCTGCCGTTCAGCCTGGCCAATATCGTCATCGAGCAGCTCGGCACCGCGAATATGGGGCTGACATTGATAAACTTGCTCACCCCGGGCGCGATCCACGCACTGATGGCCTATGGCAGTGACGCGCAAAAATCGGTTTGGTTGCCCAAATTGGTATCGGGCACGGTCAACGGCACGATGAACCTGACCGAATCTGGAGCAGGCAGCGACGTCGGCGCGCTGCGCACCACCGCGCATCCTGTCTCCGATGGGCCGATGGCTGGGCAGTGGCGGATACGCGGGCAGAAAATCTTCATCACCTTTGGCGAGCATGACCTGACCGACAATATCCTCCACCTCGTGCTGGCGCGCACCCCCGATGCGCCAGAGGGGACGCGCGGCATTTCGCTGTTCCTCGTGCCCAAGCTGCGGCTCGAAGCGGCGGGTGCGGCGGTCATCGACAATGGCGTGCGGTGTCGCTCTATCGAGCATAAGCTGGGCATCCACAATTCGCCGACCTGCGTGATGGCTTATGGCGAGGATGGTGTGGACAGCTATGGCGAGCTGATCGGTGCGGAGCATGGCGGGATGCGCGCGATGTTCGTGATGATGAACAATGCGAGGGTAAGCGTCGGCAATCAGGGGGTGCAGATCGCCGAACGCGCGACGCAAGGCGCACTGCGCTATGCGAGCGAACGGATCCAGTCGGCGCGGGCAAGCGCGCCGGGCGCAGGCGCGGTGGCGATTATCGAGCACCCCGATGTGCGGCGGATGCTGATGCGGATGAAGGCGCTGACGCAAGGCGCGCGGGCGCTGGTCTATTATGCGGCGGGGCAGATCGACCGCGGGTCGCTGGGCGATGAGGCGGCAAGAATGCGCGCCGATGTGCTGATTCCACTCGCGAAAGCGTGGGCTACCGATGCGGGCTGCGAGGTCGCCAGTCTGGGCGTCCAAGTGCACGGCGGCATAGGCTTTATCGAGGAAACGGGCGCGGCCCAGCATTATCGCGATGCGCGCATCCTCCCCATATACGAGGGCACCAACGGCATTCAGGCCGCCGATCTGGTTGGGCGCAAGCTGGGGCTGGGCGGCGGCGCGGTGCTGAACGCATTGATTGCTAACGTGCGCGACGATGCGGAGAACGAGGCCGCTTTGGATGCGCTCGCTGATGCGTGTAGCGAGGTTGCGAACTGGATGGCTGGGGCCAACATCGATGACCGTTTGGCGGGCAGCGCCGATTTCCTCCACATGATGGCGATCCTCATCGCGGGCTGGCAGATGCGCAGGCAGGGTGATGTGGCGTCGGCGATGCTAAATGCGAGTGAGGGCGATAGCGCGTTCCTCAGCGCGAAAATCGCCAGCGCGCGCTTTTTCCTCGACCGCATTGTGCCCGAAGCATTGGGTCGCAAGTCCGGGGCAATGGCGGGCGCGGCGGGGCTATATGTGCTGAGCGCCGAGCAATTGGCACTTTAAGCCATCGCGCCAAACAGCGGCAATTCGTCCATTGGCTCATCACCTTCGTTCAAGCTGGCAAAGCCGCTCAGCGTCACACCCATCAGGCGGATGCCGAGCGGCGGTGGTATTTCGCGCGCCAGCAGCAGCACGCTCGCCTCGGCCAATCCCGCCTTGTCGGTTATCGCTGCATCGCGCGTAAGCGCGCGGGTGATGGTGCGAAAATCGGCGTAGCGCAGCTTGAGCGTTACGGTGCGCGCTGGGCCATCCCCCGCCTTTTCGCTGCGCCGCCACACATCGTCGATGATGCTCGCCAGCGCCGCGTGCAACGCATCGGCGTCGGTCAGGTCGCGGTCGAACGTGCGTTCGGCGCCCAATGATTTGCGCGGGCGGTCCTCGCACACCGGGCGATGGTCGATGCCGTTCGCCATGGCGAGCAGCCAGTCGGCGCTGTTGCGAAACGCAGCGGCAAGGGTCGCGCGGTCGCATGCGGCGAGATCAGCGACGCTCGCCAACCCCATCGCCTCTAGCCGCTTGGCCGTGACCGGACCAACGCCGTGCAGGCGGCGCACGGGTAAAGTCTGAACGAACGCCGCTTCGCGCCCTGGCGGCACCACGGTCAGGCCATCGGGTTTGTTCTGATCCGAAGCGAGCTTGGCAACCAGTTTGTTGGTGCTGACCCCTGCCGAGGCGGTGAGGCCGGTTTCGGCGAGGATGCGGGCGCGGATATGCTGGGCCGTCGCCGTCGCGCTGCCAAAGCCACGCTTGTCCGAGCTGACGTCGAGATAGGCTTCGTCGAGCGAGAGCGGCTCGACCGCATCGGCAACATCGCGGAAAATGGCGCGGATTTGCTGCGACACCGTGCGATAGGCGTCAAAGCGCGGTGGGACGAAGATGAGGTCGGGGCATGCCCGCGCGGCGGTGACCGATGGCATGGCGGAACGCACGCCGAACGCCCGCGCCTCGTAACTGGCGGCGGCGACAACGCTGCGGTGCGATGACCCGCCAACCGCGACGGGAAGCCCGCGCAGCGCGGGATTATCGCGCTGTTCAACCGATGCAAAGAACGCATCCATATCGACATGGATGATTTTGCGGGATGGGGGCGGCGGAGTATCCGACATGGTATTATGTTCCTACCATGTTCCTTCACCTAGGGCAATTTCTGCTTATGCTTGACCCGTCTTGAAGCGCTGCCAGCTTGGGGCAACCAACCGTCCGGTGCGTATCGCGCGTATCAAACAAAATAGCCCGATTGCGGTGCAGATGATGATCGCGGAAAGCGACGCCTCGGCCCCGAACGCTCCGCCGGTGAGCAATTCCGACCCCTGCATGCTATTGCGCAGCAGGCCGGGTTCGTTAAATCCAGACACCGCGACACCGAATATGCCGCCTTGGGTAAGGTTCCACGCCATATGCAAGCCGATGGCTGCCCATAACCGCCGCGTCACCATATAGATTGCGGCCAGCAATATCCCTGCCTCCAGCGCAATGGCGACACCTGCGAGCGTCGTCGCATTGGGGTTGCCAAGGTGCAGCGCACCAAAGAGGATTGCCGAAAACGCTAGTGCGACCCAGCTGCCCAGCCACTGCTCGACGAAGCGAAACAGAAGGCCGCGCATGAGGATTTCCTCGACGACACCAGAGCTGATCGCGATGCCGCCCATGCCGATAAGGACATTGGGTGCGTTAAATCCGGTCACGCGATAGCCGCCGAGCAGGGCGATGGACCCAATGGTCAGCGCCATTGCGCCTGCGCCGATGCCTGCGCCGACCAACCATTCCTTGCCCGCGCCCGGCAATCCGAAATCGGTGAAAGATTTGCGCTCAACAAAGCGCACGAACAGCCAGTAAAATAGCGCAACCATCGCTGCGGTAATTGAACTCATTCCAAAATCAAACCACGCACTCTTCCCAAGATAGGGCACTATGGCATGGCCGAATATTCCCGCCGCTTGCGCTGCGGCAATGACAAAGGCAATGCCGACGACGAGCAGGAATAGCGGGTGGCTGATGATGTGCTTAAAGACACTCTTTTGATCGACGACTGGCATGATATGATTCCGGTGTATTGTTTCACTACGACACATAGCATCATCGCATGGCTTGGCAATGCCTGCTGCTTGACGCAACACCGTGCGCGTGGCAGTGGCCCGACGACTTGGTGTCGCGGGTATAGCATAGTGGTAATGCACTAGCCTTCCAAGCTAGCTAGAGGGGTTCGATTCCCCTTACCCGCTCCAACTTCCTGTCCGCCGACGTCCGTGCTCGTCTAGACAAACCCCAAAAAACGCCATATTCTAGGACTTAACTGGCCGCTTGCGTTCGATTGCGTCCACAGACAGCCACCATATTTCGGGGGCCATCGTGGGGGCCACGCACTGGGGGCCAGTGCGAGTGGCCCCCAGACTGGGGGCCGCATTGGGCGAAAGTGGCGAAAATCATGGCGCTGACAGATATTGCGATACGGAACGCGAAGCCACGAGCAAAGCCTTACAAGTTGGCTGATGCACTGGGCCTGTTCTTGCTTGTCCAGCCATCTGGCGGGCGGCTGTGGAGGTTGAAATATCGGATCGATGGCCGCGAGAAAAAGCTGGGCTTTGGCACCTATCCCTAAGTCAGTCTGAGTGATGCCCGCAAGCGGCGCGATGAAGCCCGTGCCTTGATGGCTGCTGGTAAAGACCCTTCTCGGGAAAAGCAGCGGGACAAGGTGCGCTCGCGGATTGATGCGGGCAACACCTTTACCGCCATCGCCAGTGAGTATTGCACCAAGCGGCGGCGCGACGGCGACAAAGCATGGGCCCCTTCAACCGCCAGCCGGAGCGAATATCTGCTGTCGCTACTGAACGGGTCTATAGGCCGTCTGGCGATCAATGAGATTGAGCCTGCCGACGTGCTCACCGCGATCCGCAAGATTGAGAGCAAGGGCAATTTGGAAAGCGCACGCCGCACGTTGCAATTGGCCAGCTCAGTCTTTCGCTATGCTGTGGCGACCGGGAGGCTGGCATCTGACCCGACCCGTGATCTGCGCGGTGCGCTGACCGCCCCGAAGGTCACACATTATGGAGCGATCACCGATGCCAGTCGCGTGGGGGAACTGTTGCGCGTAATTGAGGGCTATGAGGGGTATGGCTTTACCAGGCTGGCGATGCAGATTGCCCCGCATGTCTTTGTCCGCCCTGGCGAACTGCGCCATGCCGATTGGAAAGAGATTGATTTGGATGGGGGCTGTGGACGATCCCTGCGGAAAAGATGAAAATGCGCAAGCCGCATCACGTCCCGCTGTCGAAGCAAGTTATTGCGCTGTTTCGTGTTGCGCAGTCGGTCACTGGCCCGACTGGCTATTTTTTCCCTTCGATCCGCACCCGCACCCGGCCCATGAGTGAAAACACAATCAACGCCGGTCTGCGGCGGCTGGGCTAGCCGCGCACCGGGACGTCATCCTGTCGAGCCATGACACCAAGCAGCGCGCATTCCTCGATTTCGTGCTGTCGCAATATGAACAGGTTGGCGAAAGCGAGCTTGATATGGACAAGCTGCCCGGCTTGCTTGACCTCAAATACGGGTCGCCAACCGACGCGGTGGAGCAATTAGGCAGCGTCGCAGACATCAAGCGGACGTTCACCGGTTTTCAACAGGAATTGTATCGGGATTGAAGCAGTTCGCCATCGATCGGTTTTGACCACATTTGCCATGTTGGATCGGCATCTGGGGGCCAGATTGGGGGCCACAGTTAGAAAGAGCAAAAATAAATATCCTTAAAACAATTAGTTAAAATACTTATTAGACTCCCCTTACCCGCTCCAGTGTTGATACCAGTTTTGATGGATGTTGCGACAGTTTGCGACAATTTTCCTAGCTTCTGACATAGTGGCAGCATAGATTGACGCTACATACTCTTTAACACAAGGAGAGATATGATGCAGATGCTTATCCAATTTTCGAAGGCCGCGAGCCTCGCCGCCATGATGCTGGGCACGGCTGCGTTGGCGCAAAATGTGCCGCAAAACCATGGTCGCCACAGCCCGGATGCCAATGGCGACGGCACGATCACCCGCGCCGAAGCGAATGCGGCAGCGGAGGCACGCTTTGCGCGGATGGATGCCAATGGCGATGGCCGCTTGACCAGCGAAGATCGCGCGGCCGGGCAGGAACGGCGGCGCGGCGAGATATTTGGCCGGATTGATGGCGACGGAAACGGCAATATCAGCCGCGCCGAATGGGATGCACACGCCGCACAAATGGCCGCGCATCGGTCCGAACGACGCGAGCAGCGCGCAGAGCGGCACGGCGCACACGGTCAGGCTGGCGGTGGCGCTAGAACCGGGCACATGATGCGTCGCCAGGCGCACCGCGCGGGCGCGATGGCCGCGATGGCACATATGGCCGACAGCAATAACGATGATGCCATCGACCGCGCCGAGTTCATGGCTGCCGCGACGCAGCGATTTGACCGCGGGGACACCAACCATGACGGCAGCGTTACCGCCGCTGAACGCGACGCACACCGTGCCCAGATGCGCGAACGGCGGGGCCGCCATCGGGGTGCTGGAGCCCCGCCAACGGGTGGGTGACGCGCCCGCCCAATTGCTGTTGATCGACGACGAAGCTTCGATCCGTGAACCCCTGACCGACTATCTTGTCGGACAGGGGTTTGCAGTTGATGGCGCGGCGGATGCAGGTGCGGGGCGCGCGATGATTGGAACCAAGAGCTACGACCTCGTCATTTGCGATATCATGATGCCGGGCGAAGACGGCCTTAGCCTTACACGGTTTATCCGCGAGGGACCGGGGCTGCCCGTCATCCTGCTCACCGCGCGTGCCGAGGAAACCGAACGTATCATCGGGCTGGAGATTGGTGCCGATGACTATGTCGTCAAACCGTTTTCCCCGCGCGAACTGGTGGCGCGCATTCGGGCGGTGCTGCGCCGCGCGCATAGCGCCGCTTTGCCATGCGAGGACGGCGAGGAAAGCTATCGCTTTGGCGATTGGCAGCTATCCACCACCGCGCGGTCGCTTCGTCATAGCGATAGCCGCGATGTGGCGCTGTCATCGGGTGAGTATCAGCTGTTGCTGGCTTTGCTCGCAAATCCGCGCCGGGTCATGACGCGCGACCAGCTGCTAGACCTTGTGCGCGGCCGCGACGCCGAGATATTCGACCGTTCGATCGACAATCTGATCAGCCGCCTGCGCCGCAAGATCGAGGACGATGCGCGTGCGCCGACCATTATCAAAACTATCTGGGGTGGCGGCTATATGATCTCGACCGAGGTCGTCCGGTCGGGGCGGCGCGGCTGATGTGGCGGATGATCGGCCCGCGCAGCCTGGGCGGCCAGTTGATGCTGGTCGCGGCACTAGCGCTGATGCTTGCGCAGGCGATCAACCTGGCGCTGCTGGTCAATGGGCAGCGGCAAGAACGCCTGTCGACAATCGCAAGCGGGGCGGCGGTCAGGATCATCGACGTGGCGGAGCGTATCGCGGCGGGTGAGCCGATCCCGCCATGGATGTTGCCACGCGCGCCGGGCACAGGCAGGCGCGGTGCGCCAGCGATGTTGCAAGAACGGAACAGGGGCGGAGGACCGCGGCAGATTATCATCGACGCGCGGCCTCATTTTCGCCCCGGCATGGCCGATTGGCCCGACATGGCGGGGCGGGTGAGGACATTGCTGGGGAGCGAGAGCGGTGTGACCGAAGTGCGTGCGGGGCGGATGGCTTTGCCAGCGCGCACAGTTGACCAGCAACGCCCGGGCGATGGTGCCAGACGCAGCGGTGCCAGAGAGGCGGTAGCGGTAACGGCGCGGCTTGCCGATGGCCGCTGGGTCACGGTGCGAAGCCGCGTGAGCGCGGGCGCTTCGCGGTTGGGGACGTTGCTGATCGGACAGACACTCATCCTGTTCGGGCTGATGTTGATACCGTTGCTGTTCGTGGCGTGGCGCGTCAACCGCCCGTTGGCCAGGTTGGCCAGCGCGGCGGGCGATACACGGCTGGGCCAGCACGCTGAGCCGGTGCCCGAGAGCGGGCCGCAAGACGTCCGCGATCTGACCCGCGCCTTTAATGCGATGCGCGCGCGCATAGGCGCGATGATGCAGGACAAGGACCGGATGCTGGGCGCGGTTGGGCATGACTTGCGCACCCCGCTCACCAGCTTGCGGATCCGCGCTGAACAGGTGAAGGATGCGGTCTTGCGCGACAAGATGAGCGCGACGATCGAGGAAATGGCAGCGATGCTCGACGATATATTGGCGCTGGCGCGTGCGGGTCAGCCACACGAGACCCCAGAGCCGACCGATCTGGCGGCGATGCTGGCGGCGCTGGCCCTGGAATATCAGGAAATGGAGAAAGCGGTCGCATTGGCTGGCGAAGCACCTGTCACAATGCGCCCCGTGCGCGTGGCGGCGCTCAGGCGAGCGATGCGCAACCTCATCGACAATGCACTCTGCTATGGTGGTTCGGCAACGGTCGGTCTTGCGCAGATGGGCGATGGGTCGGTGGCGCTTAGCGTCGAGGATGACGGCCCCGGTATCGCCGAGGAGAGCATCGCCGCGATGACCGAGCCGTTTGCCCGGGCCGAAGCATCGCGCAACCGCAACACCGGCGGGGCCGGGCTGGGGCTGGCGCTAGTCAAGGCTATTGCCGAGGCAGAAGGCGGGGCGCTGGAGATACGCAACCGCACGCCAAAGGGGTTGTCCGCGCGGATCATCCTGCCACCGCAGATGCAAGCATCAGCGGCTTAAACGTATAGCGCCACACCCTGCCCACCGACCGACATCAGTTCGCGCGCGCTGTTCCAGATAAGCATCGACTGTGCCGAAAAACCGTTTGAGACGTGGCGAGTACGCGATTCGAGCAGCCACCAGCCGTCATCGCTATGCGGGCGATCGGTCAGAAAATGCTGGATCCAGGTCGAGGAACTAAGCGGGCCGAAAGCGGTGAACAAAGTGGTTGCAGCGGGGGGCAGCGCATCGGCGAGCGTCAGCAAAGCAATGTGCGGGTCGCAGGCGGGGGTTTCCACCCACCGCACCCAGGTGAGGATATGTCCTTCGGGAAGACCGTGGCCAAAACCGGGGCCGCGCTGGGGCCGCATGTCGAACTTGCGGGTGAAGGCGGGGCGCATCGGGTGGTCGGGGATGGGGGCGAGCGCGTCTGGGTCGGACACGTCGGGTGCGGTGATATGGCGATGGTCGATATGGCTGTCGCGCCGCTTCATGAAGGTGAAGGTCGCGCTGGTACCATAGCCAAGGTCGCTGGAAAGGTCAGCGGCGACAAAGCGGCTCGACTTGGACTGGCGTAGCAGGCGCGTGGTGACGCGCGCGGCACCGCCAACCGGGCCGACAAAGCTGATCTGCGCGGTTCGCAAGGGGGCTTCGCCGCCATGGCTCCGCATCGCGGCATCGAGCGCGAGTGCCGCCGACAGGCCGCCGAAGGCCGTGCGGCCCTGCATCCAGCCCTCGTCGATGGCATAGCACCAGTCGCCAGTATCATGCTGGGCACCACCGAGCAATGTATCGAGCGAGGTGCTCACAGTTTGGCCCGCACTATAATTTGGCCCCGCACTATAATTTGGCCCCGCACTATAATTTAGGCAACGTGACGCCGCGCTGCCCCATATATTTGCCCATCCGGTCGGCATAGCTGGTCTCGCACGGTTCGTTGCCGGCCAGGAACAGGAATTGGCACGCCCCTTCGTTGGCGTAAATCTTGGCGGGCAGCGGCGTGGTGTTGCTGAACTCCAGCGTCACATGCCCCTCCCACCCCGGTTCCAAAGGGGTAACATTGACGATGATGCCGCACCGTGCATAGGTCGACTTGCCGAGGCAGATGACCAGCACATCGCGCGGCACGCGGAAATATTCGACCGTGCGGGCCAGCGCAAAGCTGTTGGGCGGGATGATGCAGACATCGGTTTTCCGGTCAACAAAGCTGTTCGGGTCGAACGCCTTGGGATCAACCACCGAAGAGTTGACGTTGGTGAAAATCTTGAACTCGTCGGCCACCCGCGCGTCATAGCCATAGGACGACAGGCCGTAGCTGATGCAGCCGTCGCGGCGCTGTGCCTCGACGAACGGTTCGATCATACCGCGCGTGGTCGCGGCCTCGCGGATCCATTTGTCTGATAATATCGCCATATTATAACCCCAAATCATTCGGCCCAAAGGCAAAGGGCAATAAGGATGACAGCGCGTGGGTTTCGATCACCGCGCCATCGGCACTGCTGCAATGAACTGCTATGTCACGCTTGCCTAGACTTGCGGCCTCGAACAGCATTTGCCGGCATCGGCCGCACGGGCGCACGGGGTCGATTCCGGCGATCGAGCCATCGCCCGACAGCACGCCGCCGACAACCGCGACCTCGACCACGCGGCGCAAATCGCCTGCACTGTTGGCACTGGCGAGCGCAACGCTTTCGGCGCACAGCGTCAGGCCATAGCTGGCATTTTCCAAATTACACCCCGTTACGATCCGCCCGTCATCAAGCAGCAGCGCTGCTCCGACGCCAAAGCCCGAATAGGGGGCATGGGCATGGCGCGCAGCGGTGCGCGCGGCGTTCAGTAATTCGTCCCGTGTCGTCATTGCGCTCTCCTGATCCCATTACCAAGCACCAACAATCGCGTCGCCCCGGTCGAGCCGTCTATACGCAGGCGGTCATTGGCCAGCCACAGCAGCCATGCTGGGCCGTCCGCATCGGGTACTGCGCGTGCGCTCTGCACCATGATCGGGCGGTTGATCGCAGCGATGACAGCGAACCGCTCCTCGAAATCCGTATCTGGCGCGATAATCGCCGATTTGCCCATATGCGTTTCGATCTGCGTCAAAAATGTGCTGAGTTCGCTCAGCAACAGCGCTCTGGTCGGTTGGCGCGGGCAATCTTCGTCGAGGCCGAGCATCACCAGCGGGGGCAGGGCCGTCGCTTCACGCGGGACGAGGCGGACAAAGGCCGCCGCTTGGTCCATCGCTGGTGCGCACAGCCGATAGTGGTGGATCGGTCCGACACGCAATCCAGCGCTAAGCGCCGCGTCGTGGCTGTTGGTGAAATCGCCGTGCGATGGCGACGCACCCACGGTCGCGTCGATATAGGCAAAGGCGATGTCCCGCATGGCGATTGAGGGCCAGCGCAGTGGTATATTGTCTGGCCCGATAGCGATCCCCTGTGTCGGCCAGTCGGCGCTGTCCGGCCGCCAGTGTGCCGCCCACCATTGCCAGCCGAGGGTGGCGGCGATGAGTATCACCAGCGCTATCAATGCGCGTGGTGCATAGGCACGCCATGATGGCAAGGAGGTGGGCACGGCGGTCATCCCTTGATGTGCAAAACACAGATGAGGGTAAACAGGCGGCGCGCGGTGTCAAAATCGACCTCCACCTTGCCATCCAGCCGCTCGATCAACAGTTCTGACGCTTGATTATGAATAGCGCGTCGCGCCATGTCGATCGTCTCGATCTGGTCGGGCGTGGCGCTGCGCACCGCGCTGTAATAGCTGTCGCAGATGCCGAAATAATCGCGGATCGGTCGACGAAAGCGGCCCAGCCCCATAATCAGCGTTTCATAGTGGCTGCTATCTTCACGCGCGATGGCCATCACCAATCGCCCCTCATCAACCGACAGGGTAAGGCGATAGGGGCCGCCGTAGGGTGTCGCACTGTCACCATCCATCACTCGCAGCGGTTTGAAGTGGTTGGTTTCGAGCAGGTCGAAAATTGCGACGCGGCGTTCCTGTTCGATATCATCATTGCGCCAGATGATCGACGCCTGGTCCAGCGTGATGTCGATGATGCGCGGGTCTGTCATGGCAGTCACCCCTTTGCCCAATGCCCACATGCTGTGCAAGCACCGCCTTGGCGGAACTTGTCCCCCGCTAATTTGTTACTGTGGATAACTCGGCTTGCTCTGTGCTATAGTATCGGCGAGAGGGCAGGCATGGCTACGATCCTCGATTTCGACACGAATCAGACCGCGCGTGACGGGGCGGTGTTGCCCGCCAATGTGGAGGCAGAGGCGGCGTTCCTTGGGGCCTGCCTGCTCGACAACCGCGTGCTCGAGGATCTGCCGGTTCCGCTCGCGCCAGCGCATTTTTACGAGCCGCTGCATGGCCGGGTTTTTGAACGCATTCAGCATGTTACTGGCAATAATTTGCTCGCCAGTCCGGTGACGCTCAAGCCTTATTTCGACGCAGACGAAGCAATGAAGGCGCTGGGTGGCCCCGGCTATCTGGCACAGTTGACCGGGTCCGGCGCGAGCCTGATCGGCGCGCGCGACTTTGCCCGCCAGATCCACGACCTCGCACTGCTGCGCGAACTGGTTTCGGTGGGCCGAACGCTGGTCGAACGCGCGACCGACACCAGCGAGACGCTCGATCCGGCGGCGCAAATAGAAGAGGCCGAGACCGCGCTCTACCGCGTGTCGGGCGGCGACGCCGAACTGGGTCAGGCGCGCACGCTGGGTCAGGCCGCAACGCTTGCAGTCGCGGGCGTTGAAAAGGCGCTCAATTCGGGCGGGCATCTGTCGGGCGTCACCACCGGCCTCGACAGTATCAACGCCAAGATCGGCGGGCTGCACGCTTCTGACCTCGTCATCCTTGGCGGGCGGCCGGGCATGGCCAAGACCTCGCTCGCCACGAACATCGCCTTTGCCGCGGCTGAACGGTGGATGCGCGACAAGGAAGCAGGCATCCCCGACGACAAGAATATGGGGGCGAAGGCAGTGTTCTTCAGCCTTGAAATGTCGGCGGATCAGCTGGCGACGCGTATCCTGGCCGAACAATCAGGGATCAGTTCCGAATCCTTAAGAATGGGGCGGATCAGCCACCATGATTTTGACAATTTGTCCGCAGCAGCGGCGCGGCTGCAAAGCATGCCGCTCTATATCGACGATACGCCTGCGCTGACCATTGCGGCGCTGCGCACGCGCGCGCGGCGGCTGAAACGGCGGCACGACATCGGCCTGGTCATCGTCGATTACCTCCAGCTGCTTCAGGGGTCGAGCAGGAACGGCGACAACCGCGTCCAGGAAATCTCCGAAATCTCGCGTGGGCTGAAAACACTGGCAAAGGAGCTGAACGTGCCGGTGCTGGCGCTCTCGCAGCTCTCCCGCGCGGTCGAAAACCGCGACGACAAACGCCCGCAGCTCGCGGATTTGCGCGAATCGGGATCGATCGAGCAGGACGCCGACATCGTCATGTTCTTGTTTCGCGAGGAATATTACGTCCTGTCGCGCGAACCCAAAAAACCGCAGGCAGACGACGATGTCAAAATCCACGATGACCATGCCAAATGGGCGATGGAGCTGGAGCGCGTGGCCGGCCTCAGCGAGCTGATCGTCGCCAAACAGCGTCACGGCGCAACCGGCAAGGTGCGGTTGCATTTCGAGGCCCGGCTGACCAAGTTCAGTGACCTTGCCGACGACAGTTACCGCGACGATGATTAGCGCTTAGGCCGTATCGCGGACAAGCCGCGCTCGTTTACGAGTGGGAAAGGCCGCGGACAAGCCGCGCCATGAAAAACCCGTCGATCCCGCCCACGCCCTCCAGCATCGGCGGGTATGTGCGCACCCAGCCTTGCGGTGATGCCACGATGCCATCGGGCAATTCGCATGGCGCAACCGGGTCGATCTGCCAGTCGCCATGATCGGCGATGAAGGCCGTCACCACATCTTCGCCTTCCTCAGGTTCAAGCGAGCAGACCGCATAGACGAGCGTGCCGCCGCTGCGCACCGCCTGTGCCGTGGCATCGAGCATTTCGCGCTGCACGCCTGCGCGGCTGACAATGTCGCCGCTGTCGATGCGGTGGAGCACATCGGGGTGGCGGCGGAAAATGCCGGTCGCGCTGCACGGTGCGTCGATCAACGCCGCATCCCATAGGCGGCCCTCCGGCAGGGTGCGGGCGTCGCCGCGTAGTATTTCAGCGGACAGACGCGTGCGGGCGAGGTTATCGCGCAGCCGCCCCAGTCGTCGTTCGGATGTGTCGAGCGCAGTCACGGCCCAGCCCGCCGCCGCCAATTGCATCGTCTTGCCGCCCGGCGCTGCCCCGACGTCGAGCACGCTTCGCCCGGCACCCGCTCCCAACAAGCGCGCGGGCAATGCAGCGGCGAGATCCTGCACCCACCACACGCCGCTCGTATAGCCGGAGATCTGCGTGATGTCGCCACCACGCGGCAGGCGGATATGGCCGAGCATCAGCGACATTCCGCCAAGCGCTGCGGCCCAATGGGCAGTTTGCGCGGGGTCGGCCAGCGTCAGGTCGAGCGGCGGCGGTGCGGCGAGCGCGGCGCTGGCCCCTGCCACCATCGCATCGCCCCACGCCGTGCGCCAGCGCTGGGTAACCGGAGCGGGAAGCGTGGGGGTGGTTGGCAGCGCCACGTTGCCGCGCATCAGCGTGCCGAACACGCCATGGACCAGACGGCGCGGGCCGCCGCTGACCAGCGGCAGCGCGGTGGCGATGGCGGCGTGCGGCGGGGTTTTGAGCACCAATGCTTGGACCAGCGCGATGCGCAGCACCATCCGCGCCTTGAGGTCGTGGCCAAGCGGCTGCGCGGTAACGCTGTCGATCAACGCATCAAGATCGACGACGTGGCGGCACACCTCATTGGCGATGGCCAGGCTGAGTGCGCGGTCGCTCGGGGTAAGGCCGCGCGTCGCATTGGCGGCGACCACCTCCATCACCTCGCCGCGCCGCAACACCGCGTCGAGCAGTTTCAGCGCGGCGGCGCGGGCGGGCAGGCCGGTTACGGTCGCAGAGACGTCGATAGTCATCGGCAGCCGATAGGGGTTGCATTCTCTTTGAGCAATGGATTGCGGATCAGCGAAGTGCGGTTATGATGCGGGGATGAGTGAAAAAGCCTCCACCCCGCGCGCGACGCGCCGCCCTGCGCACATCGCCGCGCCCGCGCATTGGCAAAAAGATGATGGCCCGCCCACGCCGCCAGAGGTGCCGTTTACCCCGCGTGAGGAAAAGGGCCCGCACGGTGAAAAGGGAAGGCCCGATCCGGTGCGCTATGGCGATTGGGAGCGCAAGGGCATCGCCGTCGATTTTTGAGTATGCCATTTTTCGATCTAATCCCCTTTGTTCCAAGGCGGCGGTTGATACACAGGCATAGGGGAAAACACGGTCGCCTGCGGGTTTGCGGAGCTGTGGTGTAAACTTAATACACCCCCTTTCTTTCTTTCTCTCTCTCTCCTCCTCCTCCTCCTCCTCCTCCTCTCCTCCGTTCGTCATTGCGAGGAGCCGAGAGACTCCGTGGCAATCCAGTATCGCTGGTCTAAGCACTGGATTGCCTCCCCCAGCCTTCGCTGGGGTCGCAATGACGAAGTTACTCATTCGGGCGGCCTTTCTGTGTAGGGTGGTTGACACGGAATCAGGGGTAATCAATAGTGTCACCCAGCTTTTATGCGGGTTTGCGCGATACCGCCTGAGTGTGGTGTAAACTTAATACACTGCCCCTTTCGTGTGCCCCTGCGCAGGCAGGGGCCTATCTCCGGCCTTATCAGCTGGACCCCTGCCTGCGCAGGGGAACAGGGAAGAGCGTTCGCTCAGGACTGGCAAGTCTCGCTCCCCTCCCGCTGGCGGGAGGGGCTGGGGGTGCCTATGAGGTGTGGTGTCAACTTAATACAGTCTCGATCTCGCGGTGTCACACTGGTCCTTTCCGCACATATTACCATGACAAAGAGCATGTAGGAAAGCCCCCGACAGTCGAAACTACCGGGGGCTCTCCCTTGCGGCTCACCCCGCAATCTTGGTCACGCACCAATCAGAAGTGGAAGCCCACCGCGATACCGTAGCGGCGCGGATCGAGCGTGAAGATGTTGGTCGGCAGGCCTTGTGACTGGTCGGTCACATATTGGCCAGTCACTGCGTTGCTGTTGAAGATATTCTGAACGAACGCGCGGGCGAACCAGCGATCATCCGGGCCATTGACCTGGATTTGTGCATTGGCCTGCGCATAGCCATCGACCGAATTGACGCTGCTGGTGAAGATGCTGCCATAGCTGTCACCGGTGTAGGTCAGGTCGAACCGCGGGACGACCGAGACGCCGCCTGCGGTTTCGATCGTGTACTGGACACCCATCGATGCCTTGTAATGCGGCGCTTGGGGCAGTTGATTGCCACGGATGTTGACCGGAATACCCGATGTGAACACCTGGATCCCGCCGAACGCCGTACCAAGCGCGCTGGGTGCCAGATTGGCCAGGATCGCGCACAGGCTGAACGCACCGGTCGATGCGATGCCGCTGTCGGATGGGAAGGGCGCGGTCGGCCGCAGCCCGGCGCCGGGTTGCAATCCGGTCGCCGCAGTCGTCAGCGGATTGCCGGGCGCGTTGATCGTGTTGATCAAATTGTTGGCCGTATTGACAAAGCCGTTGACCCCGGCAACGCTGCCTGAGGTCGAAGCCACCGCGCAGTTGGCGCCGTTGGTGATGTCCTTGATGATCACCGCGTCACTGCGCCCGCCGCCAAAGTCACGCGGATTGGCGATGAATTTGTCCGACGATACTTCGGTGTTCAGATAGCTGAAACCAAGGTTGATCGCCAGTTCACGCGACGGGCGAATGATCGCCTCGGCCTCGAACCCATAGATATTGGCATCGACATTGTCGTTGACCGCCGTGCGGGCGACGATGCGGCTCAATTGCAGATCCTGATACTGATAGTAAAAGGCCGTCAGGTTCAGTTGCAAATCGCCGAACTGGTTTTTCGACCCGATCTCAAAGGCGTTGATAAACTCTGGCAGAAAGCTATCCGGCACCGCGAATATCGGTTGCAATGGCGGGTTGATGCCGCCCGATTTATAGCCGCGCGAATAGGATA
Organism: Sphingopyxis sp.; assembly: GCA_040080745.1. GTDB lineage: Bacteria > Pseudomonadota > Alphaproteobacteria > Sphingomonadales > Sphingomonadaceae > Sphingopyxis. The sequence continues at coordinate 72,682 of JBEBHS010000003.1, forward strand.
GATAGAGCAGATTGTCGGGCGTCACCTGCCAGTCGAGCACCGCGCGTCCGGTCCATTCGCTGAACGATACGCTGCGGTTCTGGAACAGCTGGTTGCCTGGTGTCGCTGGATCGGCGTCAAAGGAACCGACAAAGGGCGAGGCAAAGGCGCTGGTTCCGCCGTGCGGTGCGAGGAAGCTGGCGGTGGTTGACCGTGCGCTGATGGCTTTTTGATCGTCATTATAGCGCAGGCCAAGCGTGACTTTGAGAGTGTCAGTCAGATTATAATAAGCCTCGCCAAAAATGCCGTAGGAATCGAGTGTGAAATCTTCGGTATTGTTGCGGAAAAATGGCGTCGCGAGATAGGAGGGCGGTAGAGGACCGCCAGCCGATGCGGGATTGGTAAGTGCCGTGAAGGCGCCCAGAATGCCTGACAGATAGTCGATGGCAAAGGTGTTCACATAATAGCTGTTTTCGGTCAGATGCTGGGAAGCATAAATACCGCCGAGCAGGAAGTTGAACGGCCCGTCAAAATCTGACGAGACGATCATTTCGGCGGACCAGGCGGATTGCTCCTGGTTCGATCGGTCGAAATTGAGCGGGGTGGTGCCGCACACGCTGTGCCCACCATAGGCACCGGTGCCCGTCTCTTCGGGCTGAGATGTGCACAGCACGCCAGCCGCGCCGCCGGGGATGAGCGCGTTGGCAACCGGCCGCAGATAGGTCGGCAGTGCTCCGACACCTGCCGCCGTCAATTGTAGCGCGGTCAGCCCGGGAGTGAAGCCCGCGCGGTTGGGGATAGCCAGATAGGTATCCTGCGACGAATCGACCCGAACATGCTGATAATTGCCCGCTAATGACACCGAAATACCATTGTCAAACTCATGCTCTATCCGCAATTGGCCGATATATTCCTCGGCGAAATAGGTTGCGGGTGACGCGGTATTGACGACGCGCGGGTCGGCGGGGTTGACCACGCCGCTGAACACATCAGTGCCATAGATGCTGCCGAGCGCAAAGGCTGTCGGCAGCCCCCGTGCCGCAAAAAATTCGCGCGAAGTCAGGACATAAAAGAAATTGCCGTTGACATTGGGGTGGTCATAATCGAGCCGCGTATTGAGGCAACCCAACACGCCGGTCGGGTCGCGCTGGCACTGCTGTTTCTGGCTGCGCAGGCGGTCGTCGTTTTCGCGGAAATAATAGCCCATCAGATCGACGGTGGTATTGTCGCTTGGCTCCCAGCGCAGCGAACCGCGCACCGCATAAAGATCGCGGCCATCGAGGTGGCTGCCATCAAAGGTGTTGAGCGTATAGCCGTCGCGGTTGAGATAGGTTCCGGCCAGGCGGAATCCCATCGTTTCACCAATGGGCAAGTTGACCATGGCCTTGGCCTTGATGCTGTTGTAATTGCCATATTCAAACTCGCCCGACGCACCGAACTCGCCCAAATCGGGGGTGGCGGTGCGGAAATTAACGACGCCCGATGTCGCGTTGCGGCCAAACAGTGTCCCTTGCGGTCCGCGCAGCACTTCAACCTGTTGCAAGTCAAAAAACTCGGTTTCGAACAGGCGCGTCGCAAACAGCGGCGCATCGTTGAGGTGGATCGCGGTGGCGCTGTCGCACGCAATGCCAACGCACAGATCGCCGATACCGCGGATGGTGAAGCTCGCCCCGGTGAACTGCCCCTTGGAAAAGACAACATTGGGCAGCGTCAGTTACAGATCGGACGTGTTCTCAATCTGCTGCGCTTCCATGCTTTCGGCGCTAAAGGCGCTGACCGCGATCGGCACATCCTGGAGCCGCTGTGATGAACGCTGCGCGGTGACGATGATGTCGCCGCCGCCTGCTTCGTCTTCTTCGGCCCGCGGAGCCTGCTGTGCCCACGCTGGCGTCGCGGCCGCCATCGCCAGCAATGACGCTCCGAACAATGTTCCAATACGCATGTCTTTCTCCCTCTCACCAATTCGCGCCATGATCGTTGCCATGGCGTCAAACAATTGCCACGCAAAATGCGGGTGGGCGGGAAAAGAGAAGGCTCACCATCGCTGCATTGGGAACACAGCGTTCAAGGGCAGTCTAACGCCGCCCGTCATGCGCAGAATGTGCGATGAAGCGGCGCTTTGGTCAACAGGATTTCGTCGAAAACACGAGGGGGAAAGCCTCCTTAGCGCCGCATTCGGCAAAATTGCTGGTTGCCGTAGCGTTTCGGAGGCATGGCAACGCATTCATTGGGCATGCACAGTGCCAATTTCATGGGTGTTTTGAACCTGATTGCAACAAACTGTTGCCCATTCGCCACTATTGGCCATTAATGTGATTCTACCGCCCGCACGGCATGATGATTATGTTGACCGCTCGCGCACAACAATCCAACACTTGCCCCAAGTGCGTAACCAGTGGTTACAGCGCTATTCAGGCCGTTAGAGCTTGTTCGATTGCCAATTGATTGGGAGTGATTTTATGCTGAAAGTTCGTTCCGCTTTGCTGTGCGCCACCATGTTCGGTGCCAGCAGTTTCGCTGTCCCTGCGTTGGCGCAGGATACTGCGACCCCTGCCGATGCTGCTGCCGAAGAGGAAGAGGCAACGGGCAACGACATTATCGTCACCGCGTCCAAACGCGAAACGACGTTGCAGGACACGCCGATTGCGGTGTCGGTGACCAGCGCCGAGACGATCGAACAGGCGCAGGTCCGCGACCTTATCGACATCCAGTCGCTGGTGCCGTCGCTTCGCGTCAGCCAGCTGCAAAGCTCGGCCAACACCAATTTCATCATCCGCGGTTTCGGCAATGGCGCCAATAACGCCGGTATCGAACCATCGGTCGGTGTGTTCATCGACGGTGTTTACCGCTCGCGCTCAGCCGCACAGATTGGCGATCTGCCCAATTTGCGCCGGGTCGAGGTGCTGCGCGGTCCGCAATCGACGCTGTTCGGCAAAAACGCATCGGCGGGTATCATCTCGGTCGTCACCGCCGAGCCCAGCTTTGATTTCGAAGCAGGCGGCGAGATCAGCTACGGCAATTACGGTGCGTTCGTCGCCAAGCTCGATGCGACCGGGCCACTGAGCGATACGGTCGCGTTCAGCCTGGCGGGCAATTACAACCGCCGCGACGGTTATGTGCAGGATCTCGCGCTTGGCCGCGACGTCAACACCCGCAACCGCTACGGCATTCGCGGGCAATTGCTGTTTGAACCCAGCGACGCGCTCAAAATCCGCCTGATCGGTGATTTTGACAATATCAACGAAGTTTGCTGTGCGGTCGCCAATGTTGTTGCCGGGCCGACCACCGCGATCATCAATGCGCTGACCGGCGGGCGCGGGCTCGAACCGGGGCTGCCTTTCTCCTATCAGGTGCGCAACAATTTCCCCTCGACCAACGACATCGACAATTATGGGTTTTCGGGGCAGATCGACTATGAATTTGGCGCACTGTCGCTGACCTCGATCACCGCTTACCGCGAGGTGCGCGCCGATACTAATCAGGACAGCGACTTCACCAGTGCTAATTTGCTGGGCCGTAATGCCCAGCAGCTGGCGATCAACACCTTCACTCAGGAAATCCGCCTGGCCTCGGATTTTGACGGCCCGGTTAACTTCCTGCTCGGCGGTTATTATTTCGACGAGAGCATCGATCAGCACAACCAGTTCAACTATGGCACGCAGTTCCGCGCCTATGGTAATGCGCTGATCGGCGCGGCTTCTGGCGGTGCATTGAGCGTGGCGATATTGGAAAACACCTTTGGCGCGCTCGAAGGTAATCCGGCCAAATATACCAACGCCTTCTTTGCCAATGGCCAGGGGTTCAACGAAAATTACACGCTGTCCGACACCGCTTATTCGCTGTTCGGCACCGTCGATTTTGACGTGACCGACCGCCTGACCTTTAGCGGCGGGTTCAACTACACCCACGACAGCAAAGATTTTGCCACCAATAATATCAGCACCGATGTGTTTTCGGCGATCAACCTCGACGCAGCGGCTTATGCGCCGTTTCGTAACACGTTGCTGTTTCAGGGTGGTTTGGCGCAACAGGTCGGGGCAGCGCTCGGGCTGGGTCGCAGTGCAACGGCGGCTGAAATTGGTGCCTTTGCGGGCGCAAATGCTGCGGCCTTTGCCGCGATCAGCGCTGGCGTAACCGCCTTTGCCAATGCCAACCAGAACAACCCGGCGGCCAATCCGCTCGGCGGCTTGCGGCCATTGCAATTCCTGCCACCGTTCCTCAACCTGCCCAATTCGATTGAGCCAGGGCGGACCCGTGACAGCGACTGGTCGTACAGCCTGCGCGCTTCGTATGAAGTGTCGGATTCGATCAGCGTCTATGCAACCTATGCCACGGGGTTCAAGGCCAGTTCGATCAACCTGTCGCGCGACAGCCGCCCAACCGCGGCCGACCGGGCGCGGATCGTGACCGCTGGCTTTGCCACGACCAACCTGTCGACCGGTACGCGCTCGGCAGGTCCGGAAAACTCGACCGTTCTCGAGTTCGGGGTCAAGGGTCAGTTTGACAGTTTGGCGTTCAACATCGCGGTGTTCGATCAGAAGGTGAAGGGGTTCCAAAACAACACCTTCATCGGCACCGGGTTCAGCCTGGTCAACGCGGGATCTGAAACGGTCCGCGGGGTCGAGTTCGACGCCTCGATCAGCCCGATCGATCCGCTGACGCTTACCGCAGCCGTCACCTACCTCGATCCAGTCTATGACAGTTTCGTCAATACCGGCATCTTTGTGAACGGGGTCGAGCTGAATCTGACCGGTGCGCGCCCCGTCAACATCCCCGAATGGTCGGTGTCGCTGGGCGGCGCTTATGTCCACGAATTCTCGAGCGGCACGACGCTGACGGCGAGGCTCGACTATCATTACGACAGCAAGGTCCAGATCATCGAGACCCAGCCGACGATCACGCGCGAGATCAACAATTTCAATGGCGCGTTGATCCTGGCACTGGAAAACGGGGTTGAACTCAGCATCTGGGGCCGCAACCTGACCAACAACCATTATCTGACGACCATCTTCCCATCGGTGGCGCAGTCGGGCAGCATCAGCGGCTATCCCAGCATTCCGCGCACTTATGGTGTGGCGGCGCGCTTCCGCTTCTGATCAACTGCCTTTCTGGCAAACACGCGGGGTCGGACTTTCGGGTTCGGCCCCGTTTCTGCTCTGACGGGGCCATGACCAGGGCCAGGCCCCGTTGCCTTTTGGGGATAAGCATGGCACATGTTTTCCGAGGAGAATGATGTGGGCGATGAATTGGACCATGACGGCAAAATAGCCGTGCCAGACCATGTTGCGGCGGCGGTGCGGACGCTGATCGAATGGGCGGGCGACGATCCTGCGCGCGAGGGGCTGGTCGATACGCCGCACCGTGTGGCGCGGGCGTGGCGCGAATATTGCGCGGGCTATGGCGAGGATCCCGCGCTGCACCTCATCCGCACCTTCGAGGAGGTCGGCGGCTATGACGAACTGGTGCTGCTGAAAGACATCCCGTTCCAGTCGCACTGCGAACATCATATGGCGCCGATTACCGGCACCGCCAGCATCGCCTATATGCCGCGCGACCGCGTGGTCGGCATCTCCAAACTGGCGCGGGTGCTGGGCGGTTTTGCTCGGCGGTTGCAGGTGCAGGAGCGCCTCACGGCGGAGGTCGCGCAGTGCATCTGGGATAATCTCCATCCCCACGGCGTTGCGGTGGTGATAAAGGCACAGCATGGCTGCATGACCGCGCGCGGGGTGCGCACCCCCGGGGTGGAAATGGTCACCAGCCGCCTGCTCGGCTGCTTCCTAGAGGACCATCGCAGCCGCAAGGAAGTGCTGAGCCTGATGGGATATTAAGGTGAGCAACACCCCCCAGACCTCGCTCCAGACCAGCCGCCCCTTTGCGCAAGTCGATGTGTTTACGGCGCGCGGCCTGTATGGCAATCCGGTGGCGGTGGTGCTCGATGGCAGCGGCCTCGACGATGCGACGATGCAGCGCTTTGCCAATTGGACCAACCTCTCGGAGACCACATTCGTCCTGCCCGCGCGTGTGGGGGGCGCGGACTATCACCTGCGTATTTTTACCCCACGCGTCGAGCTGCCGTTCGCCGGCCACCCGACGCTGGGCAGCGCCTATGCGATGCTCGAGGCAGGGCTGGCCACGCCGCATGACGGAAAGCTGATTCAGCAATGCGCGGTCGGGTTGGTCGAAATCGCGGTGGCAGATGATTGGCGAACTAGCAGTCTGTCGTTCCGCCTGCCGCCGCACAGCATGGTCGCCGCGCCCGAGGCTGAGGCTTTGATCGCCGCGATTGGCGCGCCTTCACCGCTGGTCCGCGCGCCTGCCGTGGTCGATGTCGGCCCGCGCTGGGTGATAGCCCAGATCGCCAGCACCGCCGAACTGCTGGCGCTCACCCCGGGCCTCGCCGCGCTCGCCGCCTATGACCGCCGCCACGCCACCACCGGCCAGACGCTGTTTTCGGACGACGGCGCGGGCGGTATCGTCGTGCGCAGCTTTGCCCCGACCGATGGCATCGCCGAAGACCCGGTGTGCGGCAGCGGCAACGGCGCGGTTGCCGCCTATCGGCTCGAACATGGCCTGGCCGCGCTGGGCGATGCGTATGCCGCAAGCCAGGGCACCGCGATTGGCCGCGATGGCACTATTCACGTGCGCTACGCGGCCGACGGCATCCACATCGGTGGCCGCTGCGTCACCGTAGTGACGGGGCAATGTCGGCTATGATGCGCGCTCGCCAGCCACGCTCAGACCGCTGATTTACAGCGCCGGATTATCGTAGGCGTGCCAGGTGAAAATCGCGAGCGCACCGCGATGCGGCCGCCAGCTTTCAGCCAAGGCCCGCGTTTCCTTTTCGCTCGGGCGCGCGGCAAGCCGTTTGATCCGCCCCAACCCCTCTTGCACCGCGAGGTCGCCCGCGGGCCAGATGTCGGCGCGCCCTTCGGCAAACAGCAGGTAAATCTCTGCCGACCAGCGGCCAATCCCCTTGACCCGCGTGAGCAGCGCAATCGCTTCCTCGTCGTCGGCGGGCAGCGCATCGAGCACCAGCTCGCCCGACAGGATCAGGTCAGCGAGGCTGCGGGCATAGCCCTGTTTCTGCCGCGACAGGCCGCAGGCGCGCAAATCGTCGAACGATGCGGCCGTCAGCGTCTCCGCCGGGCAACTCGGCCCCAGCAGCGCCTCCAGCTTGGCCCACACCGATGCGGCGGCCGCGACGCTGACCTGCTGGCCGACGATGGTGCGCAACATGGTGGCATAGCCGCGCGCGCGGATGCGCGGTTCGGGATAACTGACGACGGCGAGCGCGCGGGCGATGTCGGCGTCCTTGGCCGCGACCGCGTCGAGCGAAATCTTTAATTGCTGTGCCGTTAAACCCATCGCTGCGTCCTTATGCTTGATTCGTGCTGCCGTCCCACGCATAGGCCCACTTCGCGCAGGGGGCACGCCCCGTTTCATGCGTTCAAACTGGTTGGCAAACAGGCTGGAAAGACTTTATGGCAAAATTGGTGGTGGTGTCGCGCGATGGCAGCGAACGCGCGATAGAGGGCGACGATGCGCTGAGCGTCATGGAAAATATCCGCGACGCCGGTTTTGACGAATTGCTGGCGCTGTGCGGCGGCTGCTGTTCGTGTGCGACGTGCCACGTTATCGTCGATCCCGCCTTTGCCGATGCCTTGCCGCCGATGAGCGAGGATGAGGATGATTTGCTCGACAGCAGCGCGCATCGCAGCCCCACATCGCGGCTGTCGTGCCAATTGCCATTCAGCGCGGCGCTTGATGGCTTGCGGGTGACGATCGCGCCAGAGGATTAATAGCGCGGATTACCCCCGCGCTGCCGCCGCTGCATAAAGCGCTATCGCCGCCGCGTTTGACACGTTGAGGCTCTCCATCCTCGGGCTGATCGGCAGCCGCGCCAACTGGTCGCAATGTTCGGCGGTGTTCTGGCGCATCCCCGCGCCCTCCGCGCCCAGAACCAGCGCCGGGCGCACCTTGGCGAGCGCGGTGTCGAGCGTGTCGCGCGCATCGCCGCTTAGCCCGATCCGCCAAAAGCCCCCCTCGGCCAGATCATCGAGCGCACGGGCAAGGTTGACCACGCGGACCCACGGCACGGTTTCGAGCGCGCCCGACGCGGCGCGGGCTATCGTCCCGCTTTCGGGCGGGCTGTGGCGGTCCTGCGTCACTACCGCCACCGCATCGAACGCGGCGGCGCTGCGCAATATGGCACCGATATTGTGCGGGTCGGTCACTTGGTCGAGCAACAGAATGGGGCGTCTGTCCTCTTGTGGTTGGTCGAGGAAATCGGAGAGCCAGCGGTCGGGCAGCGGCTCGGCCTCGATCACCAATCCCTGATGCGGCGATCCCGGCGTCACCATCATCGCCATTTCGGCCGGCGACGACGGGGTAATCTGTAGCGATGATGGCACGTCGATTGTCGCCAGAGCCTCGCGCGTTGCCCACATTTTTTTGACGACACGTTCGGGATTGGCCAGCGCCGCGATGACGGCGTGGCGACCCCAGATGCGGACAAGCTTGCCCGGGGGGGCGCGGTGATGGTTTTTTTTGCTCATATCGAGCGCCTTTAGCCATGGGAGCGATTGACACACAAGCACCCATTCGCCATGGCACCGCCTTCCCCGGAGTGATTTCGAGCCAGATGGATCATCTGGCGGCTCGGAAATCGCGGGAGAATAAGACTCTATTTGCAGCGGCTAACCGCGCTGCACCGATGGCCCGCAATATGGCTGTCGGGATGTTTTGGGGACAGGTGGCCGAGTGGTTAAAGGCAGCAGACTGTAAATCTGCCCGACGTTGTCGTACGCTGGTTCGAATCCAGCCCTGTCCACCATTTTTTGCCGGATTTTACCAGCGTAGCAGGTGCGGGACCAGCATTCGGCCAATCGCTGCGGCCGTGACCACGGTCAGGCTGTGCCACAGGCCGATATGGTAGATATCGCTGATCCCGCAATGAAGCGAATAGGCGAAGATACCAATGCTCCCCGCCGCAATGCCGACGAGCAACCCTGCGGCATTGGGCGATGTCGGGGCACCCCGGCGTAGCCATAACGTCAGAGCCGTCGCAGTTATCAGGCCAAGCTCGCCGCCCTGTAACAGACACCGTATCCCGGCCTCTGGCATCGCGTGGTTCAGCGCGTGCGGCCCGTTCAGCATGGTCAGGCCAATCGCGGTGGCGGGCAATAGCGCCGTCATCGCTGCGGCCCATTTCCACCCACCATGGTCGTTCCCGACCTGTGGGCGGCCCATGGAAATGATCGTCACCGATGCCGCGGTGCCCAGCAGCAGGAACAGGCCGGAGGCGAGCAGGCTCAGGGGGGCGATACTCCCCGCCGCCATATCGGCGCGAAGCCCAAAGATGAGCAACGCGGCTATCGTGGTTGCGAAGAGGCTGATGGCCGCTAGCAACAACCCGCTTTGCATGCGCAGCGGCCGGACCGGACGCAAATCGGTGATCAGTTCATCGACCAGATGGTCGGTTGCCAAAGGAGGGCTTGTCCGTCGCATCTGCGTCAGGCCTTTTCGATCATGGCGGACAGTTTTTTCAGTCCGCGGTGGATATTGACTTTGACAAGCGATTCGCTCTGTCCGCTTGTCTGGGCGGCCTCCGCTATCGACAGGCCGCGTATTTTAACCAGCTCTATCGCGCTTGCCTGTGGCGTTGGCAATGTGGAGAACATACGTTCCAGACTGATCCGTGCCGCAATGGCTGGCTCAAAATTGTCTGCGGCATGATCTTCGCCGAATGCTACTTCGTCTGCGCGATAGATTTTGCGTAAGTGATCGACCCAGCGATAGCGGGCGATGGCCGCCAACCACGGAAAGAACGGTCGCGACGGGTCGTAACTGGCCAGTTTGCGATGGAGCGACAGCAGCGTATCCTGCACCAGATCATCGAGTTGATGCGGCGCTATCCGCCGCGCAAAATAGCGTGTCAGCCACGATTGGCATTCGCGTAGCAACGTCGCATAGGCGGTGCGGTCACCGCGCTGCGCCATCGCCATCAGCCGCGCCATCGCTGGCTCGTTCGCTACCACACGCCGCGCTTGTTTGCTGCGAGCGCGTCGAGAGACAAGACACCGCCACCCCGAACGATGAGGATCAGCGCCAGCGCGACCCACAGCGAATGAACCGGCCACCATGCTTCGGGGAACACGAATATCTGGATCACCATCGTCATCCCCAAAAGCGCGGTGGCGGACAGGCGCGTCAACAGGCCCAATAGCAGCAGGATCGGGAACAGATGCTCGCTCACCGTCGCCATGACAGCGGCCATATTGGGGGGCAGGGGAACGCCGCTATAATCTTCGGCAAACAGAAAATAGGTCGTGTCGCTGATCGTGAACCAGCTGTCTTCAGCAATTTTTGTCCGGCCCGATCGCCAGAATACACCTGCCAGCGCCACGCGCACGAACAACAGCATGATTGCTTCGGGCAACTTGCTCGAAACAAACCCAACCACACGGTCATAGAGTTTAAGCATAAAATGCTCCAGATCACAATACTATGACCTTGTTCGCGCTGTGCGGCCGCATGGTTACAGACGGCGGGCAGAGCTTTTTCGTGATCCTTCGATCACCCGCGTTGACGGGTGGTGTTTGTCCATATGTTTGCGGATGATCCGCAAGTTGCGGCTGTTCGACTTGTAGAGAAAATCGAACGCATCGCCCAGCAGCGGCACCGCGCCCACCAGCGTATCAAACACGATGTTGCCCGCCATCCGCGCCAGTTTCCATTTCGGCAGGCCCAGATTATGCGCTTCCCAGACGATATAGCTACCCATCGCGGCGGTGATGACATCGCCGATCACTGGAACCAGCCCGACAATCGAATCAAGCCCCACCGCGATGCGCGTGCCGGGAATGACCAGACTGCGCTCCAGCAAGGCTTCGAGCAATTCGATGCGCGCGCGGATTTTTGACGGGTCGCTGGTGTCGAGCCGTAGCATTGCCGCCACCTCGTCTATTGTCTTTTGCTGCCTTGTATCAATCACGCGGTTGATCCTTATAACCGTTGTTCACCCTAATCTGGTGCGGCGCGCAGTCGATACAAGCCATGCCGCCCCCGCGCATTGGGGCGCAAGCCAGATGTGCGGTCACTGCGCAGCGACCAACGCAGCGGCGTTGCCAGTGGAATATAGGCGGCGTGCCGATAAATCGCCTCCTCCGCGACGGTGATGGCATTGGCACGGCCTTGCGGCGTTGACGCCTCGTCGATCGCTGTTACCAGCGCACTCACGTCGCCATCGCAGCTGATGTCATGCCCGCAATCAAGGCGGCGGATATACCAGGCAGGGTCGCTGGTCGGGGCCACCTCGTCGATAAGCCTGAGGTCGGCATTGCCCGACAGCGGCACGCGGCGCGCATCGATGCCGATGGCACCGAGGTCTGTGCGCAACCACGCGAACAGGATGCGCGTCCCCGCGCCATCGGGCATAGCGATCCGCACGATGGGGCGTGCCGGGCCACCGTAACGCGCTTGCCACGCCGCGACCAGCTCGCGCCCCTTGGCGCGCCGCCTGTCCGGCGAATAATCGACCCAGGCGGGATAGACCGGCTGCACTTGGGCGGAAGCGGGGCGGATGGTGATGCGCGGTGTCCAGTTTGTCGCCCCAAGTGCGCGGGTCAGGCGGACGCGGTCGATCGCCATGGCTATCGCGTCGCGGCCCAGCCCGTCGGAAACGATTCCGCGCGATGAAACAACCGCCAACCCGAACAGTCCGTCAACAGGGTCTGTGACGATGCGGTCCGAAGCAATATTGGCGGCGGTGAGTGTCGGCCAGCCCTCGAAACGTCCACCGATAACCGCATCGACCGCGCCCTCGTCGAATTGTGTGACCGCGCGGACGCTGTTGCTGCCCCACATGGTGATCGCTGCTGTATTGACCGGACCCCCGTCACCCTCTTCGGCGGCGGTGCGAACGCTCAGCGCAGCCATATTGCCCGTCCATTCCGGCATCATCGGCCCCCATCCCTGACCGTTACGTGACAGCGTCAAATCGCCATGGGCGAGCAGCTCCAGCAGCTCGGGGTGCGGCCTGCGCAACTGGATTTCGATCACGCGTTCGGTCATCGCCCGAATGTGAACAACGTCCCGAAACTCGCCGCGCAAAGCGGTACGCAGCCGGCCCGAGGCAATACGCTGGCGCAGCATCGCGGCCACATCTTCGGCGCGGACGCGCTGTCCCCCGGGCCAGATCGCTTCGCGCAGGCGAAAGATATAGGATTGGCCGTCGTCGAGCACGGTCCAGCGTTCGGCCAACCCAGCCTCAACCTGACCATCCGAGGAAAACGACACCAGCCCCTGACCTACCGCGTCGAGTAACAGGCTATCGGGCAGCGAAAGCGGCGGTGATGCGCGGTCGGGGTTGCGATGGAGCGTGCCGATGGCGGCAACGCGGATCGGGCCGCTGTCGCCCAGAAGTCCGCATGCGGTGAGCGTGAGGAGGGTTAGAAACAGCGCAAACCTCTTTACGACATGGACGTGCGGATTGCCCTTCGCTTCGTTGCGGGATTCCTGTGCTCGATCATCACTCGGATGGCCGTGCGGATTACCCTTCGCTGCGCTGCGGGATTCCCATGCTCGACCATCCCCCGGATGGTCTGCGCGTGGGAATGGTGCGGACGGCGGGACTTGAACCCGCATTTCCAGAGGAAGGCAGATTTTAAGTCTGCTGCGTCTACCGATTTCGCCACGTCCGCGCATAACCGACCATCGCAGCGATAGCTGCGCAGGGCAAGTCAAAGTCGTGGCCCGGAAGCCGCTGCCCCGCGTGCTCAGCTCAGTCGCTGTTCAGCTTGAGGCGCATTTCCTTGCCGGCCTTGAAATAGGGCACGGACTTGGCCGGAACGGCAACCGCGTCGCCTGTGCGCGGGTTGCGGCCCTGCCGTGCCTTGCGCGCACGGGTTGAAAAGGACCCGAAACCGCGCAGCTCAACGCGGCCTCCCTTGGTCAGTTGGTCGACAATCGTATCGAAAAAGGCATCAACGACCGTTTCTATTTCGGCAATACGAAGGTCTGGATTTTCAGTGGCAAGACGTTGGACGAGTTCGGAACGGATCATTTTGCTTTTACCCTGCCTGATTGGAACCGCTTGCGCAGTGCCCGTCGGGTGAAGCGACCCAATGCCCGCCCATACTCTTCGTACAGTGCGACCATGAAGACTTGTCGACCCACCCACAACCGACAAGCAAGTTGGTTATAGTAGAAATTATGCGGGAATCAACAATAAGTGAATTGTTGATGTTGCGAAACATTATTAGAAAGGAAAAGGGCCGCTTTGCAGCGACCCCATCCATATCAACCAATATGATGCGCGCTTATTTCTTGGCTTTTGCCTTCAGCGCTTCACCCAAAATATCGCCCAGCGACGCGCCGGAATCGGACGAACCATATTGCTCGACCGCCTGTTTCTCATCGGCGATCTGCATCGCCTTGACCGAGAAGTTCGGTTTTTTCGAACGGTCGAAGCCGATGACCATCGCATCGAATTTTTGCCCGACCTGAAAGCGCTCTGGGCGTTGCTCGTCGCGGTCGCGGCCAAGGTCGGTGCGCTTGATGAAACCGGTTGCACCGTCTTCGCCGACCTGGACCTCCAGCCCGCCGTCGCGCACTTCGAGCACGGTGACGGTGGTGATCTCGTTCTTCTTCAGGCCAGACGCACCTGCCGCAGCGCTGGCAGCGGGCGCGCCCTTTTCCAATTGCTTGATGCCAAGCGAGATGCGCTCTTTCTCGACATCAACATCGAGCACGACCGCTTTGACCATTTCGCCCTTGCGGTGCAGCGCCAGCGCTTCCTCTCCTGAAATACCCCACGCGATGTCGGACATGTGGACCATGCCATCGACGTCGCCAGCCAGGCCGATGAACAGGCCGAATTCGGTGGCGTTCTTTACCTCGCCTTCGACCATGGTGCCGACCGGATTGCTTGCGGCAAAATCGTCCCACGGGTTCGATTGCGCCTGCTTGAGGCCGAGGCTGATGCGGCGCTTTTCGTTGTCCACTTCGATGATCGTAACTTCGACTTCCTGACTGGTCGAAACGATCTTGCCAGGGTGAACATTTTTCTTGGTCCAGCTCATTTCCGAAACGTGGACCAGTCCTTCGATGCCGGCTTCAAGCTCGACAAACGCGCCATATTCGGTGATGTTGGTCACGCGGCCGGTGAACTTGCCGTCGATGGGATATTTGGCGACTGCGCCTTCCCACGGGTCGTTCTCAAGCTGCTTCATGCCCAGCGAGATGCGCTGCGTATCCTTGTTGATCCGCACAATCTGCACCTTGAGCGTGTCGCCAATCGCGATCACTTCGCTCGGGTGGTTGACGCGCTTGTAGCTCATGTCGGTGACGTGGAGCAGGCCGTCGATCCCGCCCAGATCGACGAACGCGCCATAATCGGTGATGTTCTTGACCACGCCCTCGATAATCTGCCCTTCGGCGAGGTTCTGGATCAGGCCGGTGCGTTGCTCTGCGCGCGATTCTTCCAAAATGGCGCGGCGCGACACGACGATATTGCCGCGGCGACGATCCATTTTGAGGATCTGGAACGGCTGGGCGATGTCCATCAGCGGCTGGACATCGCGGACCGGGCGGATATCGACCTGGCTGCCGGGCAGGAACGCCACCGCACCGCCCAGATCGACGGTGAAGCCGCCCTTGACGCGGCCAAAGATGACGCCTTCGACGCGGGCTTCCTTGGTGAACTCTTCTTCCAAACGATCCCAGGCGGCTTCGCGGCGGGCGCGGTCACGGCTGAGCATCGCTTCGCCATTGGCATTTTCGACGCGATCAACATAGACTTCGACTTCATCGCCAACGGCCAGTTCGGCCTTTTGACCGGGCATGGCGAATTCGCGCAATGGCACGCGGCCTTCGCTTTTCAGGCCGACGTCGATGACGGCGAGGTCGTTTTCGATGGCGGTAATCGTGCCCTTGACCACCCGGCCTTCAAACTGGGTGTCGGCACCGCCGAGCGATTCGTTGAGCAGCGCGGCAAAATCATCGCGCGTGGGATGTGGCGAAGAGGCCATGGTGGAGTTCCTTCTATCATGTTTCCGGCCGAGCGGTTGGTTCCGCCGGTCTTTCTCCGTCTGAGCACCATGCACAGGCGGGCCAAAAGGGCCGAGTGACCGCAGCGGCCCCATGCCATCTGCGGTGTCCTTTGTGCGAAAAGCGTTGGGGACCGGCGGCCCCTAGGTCAGCACGCGCGTAAAAGCAAGGGATTTGGGGTTGATCGAGCCGCCTCAGTCAAAGCTGGCGCGCTGGCTCCAGCGCAACAGCCGCCACCACAGCGGCCCCGGCCCGACGAACAACTCTCGCCAGAGTGCCGTGCGCATCCCCACCCGCGCGTTGGCCGTCGGTGCGCCAGTCCAGAACAGCTTTTGTGCCCGGCGAACGATTGCGGTCATGTCAGTCAGCCCCCACTGCGGTCTCAATCAGGGTTGCTATAGCGAGCGGTGGTGACAGCGTCGTGTCACGCGCGTGACGTTATGATGACAGGGCCCGCGTAACAATCGCGATCGCGGTGGCGATGGCCGCGTCGGCGTTCATATCGCTCGTGTCGAGCAGGATCGCATCGTCGGCTGCACGAAGCGGCGCAGCGGCGCGGTCACTATCGCGCGCATCGCGCAGCGCAAGGTCGTCGGCGATGCTGCGCAGCGAAACCGCAATCCCGCGCGCCTGCATCTCGGTCCAGCGCCTTTGTGCTCTCGTTGCTACACTGGCCGTAACGAACAGCTTTACGTCGGCATCGGGGGCTATGACCGTGCCGATGTCGCGTCCATCGAGCACCGCGCCGCCAACCTGTGTCGCAAAGGCGCGTTGCCGCTCGAACAGCGCGCAGCGCACGGCGGAGTGGATCGACACGCGACTGGCGAGCCCGCCCACCGCCTCATCGCGCAAAGCGGGGTCATCGAGCAGTGCATCGGCAAAATCGCACGCTGCCGCCGCGTCCTCCTCGCGGTCGGGATCGCCGCCGTTCATTGCCACCTGCGCACCCACCGCGCGGTAAAGCAGGCCGGTGTCGAGGTGGGGCAGGCCGAAACGCGCGGCCAATGCCTTGGCAATCGTGCCCTTGCCCGATGCGGTCGGCCCATCGACGGCGATGATCATGGCGTGCACAGTTCCGCCATCAGGCCTTCAAAGCCCGGAAAGCTGGTGGCGACGGGGCGCATATCGTCGATGGTTATGGCCTCGCGGCACTGCATCCCCGCGACGAACAGGCTCATCGCGATACGGTGATCGAGCAGCGTCGCAATGGCGCCGCCGCCGGAGAGCATCGCGCCGCCGCTGCCGGTGATGGCGAGGCCGTCCGCCAACTCCTCAACCGCCGCGCCGATAGCGGTGAGCGCGCTCGCCATCGCGCTCAATCGGTCGCTTTCCTTGACGCGCAATTCCTCCAGCCCGCGAAATACGCTGCGCCCGTTCGCCATCGCGGCGGCGACAAAGGCGATCGGAAATTCGTCGATCATGCTCGGCGCGTCGGTGGGGTCAGGTTCGACGGCGCTCAGGGGGGCATGGCGGACGATGAGATCGGCGACCGGCTCGCCGCCCACTTCGCGTGCATCGACTTGGCGAATGTCACCGCCCATCGCGCCGAGCAGTTTGAAGATGCCCGAACGGGTGGGGTTGAGGCCGACATTGGTGATGAGCACTTCGCTGCCTGGAACGATGCTCGCCGCGACCGCAAAAAAAGCGGCCGACGAAGGGTCGCCCGGCACCACGATGTTCTGCGGGTGCAGCTCCGCCTCGCCCATCAGGCGGATATGGCGGACGCCGCCGATATGCTCGACCGCGATATCCGCACCGAACCCGCGCAACATCCGTTCGCTATGGTCGCGGGTCGGCACCGGCTCGATCACCTCGGTCAGCCCTGGCGTGTTGAGACCCGCCAGCAGCACCGCCGATTTGACCTGCGCCGATGCGACCGGCAGGCGGTAGGACAGCGGCACAGCGGGGCATGTCCCGCGCATTGTCAGCGGCAGACGGCCATCGGTCGATGTAAACTGCGCCCCCATCAGCCCAAGCGGTTCGATGACGCGACCCATCGGGCGGCGCGACAGGCTGGCATCGCCAATCAGCGTCGCGGTTATCGGATGGCTGGCGACGAGGCCCATCAACAGCCGCGTCGATGTGCCGCTATTGCCCATGTCGAGCGCCTGCTGGGGTTGCAGCAAGCCACCGACGCCAACGCCGTGGATGGTCCACGCTCCGCCATCGTCGCGCTCAATCACAGCGCCCATGCTGCGCATCGCGGCGGCGGTGGCCAGCACATCCTCGCCCTCCAGCAATCCGGTGACGCGGCTTGCCCCGACGCAAAGCGCCGAGAATATCAGCGCGCGGTGGCTGATCGATTTGTCGCCGGGCACGCGCACGGCGCCACGAAGCGGACCGGATTGCGCGATGGTGCGCGGCGTTACGGGGGCATGGTGATGGCTCATGGATGGCGCGGCTTTTGACAGGGCCAAGCCTTTCTGGCAAGGCGCACGCGATTCGGATTGAGGAGACCGTGCATCACGGGCGCTTCGATGAAATATGATTATTTTTCAGTGAGTTACTATCATCATGATCAAGGCTGAATGGGGCACAAAGCGTAGCTGTCCCAAATGTGCGACCCGTTTTTACGACCTGGGCGAAGATAATCCCGCGACCTGTATTGCCTGTGGCTATGCTTGGGTGCCGGAATCGGTGCTCAAGTCAAAACAGGTGATGCCGTTCGAACAGCTCAAGCCGGGCGCAAGCGAAGTGGCCGAGCCTGATGGCGAACCTGGTGCGGATCTGGGCCTTGATGCCGATGTCGATGATGACAATGTTTCGCCCGACAATGATGTCGATTTGGGCGATGACAGCGACCTGGGCGTCGAAACGGGCGAAGGCAACACCCAAGACGTCTAAACGATATTATGGGCGACGGCCAATCGCCCCCTTGCATCATGGCGCGTCGCTGGGTTAAGGGGCGCGCTGCCAAATGCCGCCACAAATCAGGACGGCAAGATGGGGCCTTAGCTCAGTTGGTAGAGCGCCTGCATGGCATGCAGGAGGTCAGCGGTTCGAACCCGCTAGGCTCCACCACTCCCACGCACAGCCAGCGCGGGGCGCTGTCGAGCAGGAAACTCCCAAGCCGCAGACGCGGGAGGCGGTGCGTGTCGACGTGCGGGCATGATTTAGCAACAAGCGCTGCAGGTGCAGAAGCTGACTTGGGGCAATCCGAGCACGATATTCTCGGGGCCGCACGCGTGGCTTTCCTACAGCTTGCCCGCCATGGCATGATGTGCGCAGTCGTGCTCCGGATTCAGTCCGGCGCGGTGGTGGCCTGCACTGCGCAGAACGGCCGCCACTTCGGCCTTCGCCGGAGCACGAAAATGCCAAGGTGTATTAAGTTTACACCACAGCTCTCAAACCCGCAGGCCGCCGTTGTTTCTCCTATGGTTTCGTGTAAACTGGCGCACAGAGCCAGGCCACCTCACTCGGGAGCAGAGGCCTCCTCGGCATCGCCAAGCCCGAGCATATGCGCGGGGCCTTTTTTCATGTTCGCGCCGATTCGGCGAGTGATTTTGCGAAGAGCAAGCAGCGCGATGACCGACGCGATCAGCATGACGATAGCAATCACTACCGCGACGAGGGGGTTGGACAGCGCCAGTGCAGCGACCCCTGCGGTCGCCACATCCTCGCCCGCCGAAACGACGGCATTACTCAACGGTTCGGGGCTGGCATTGACCATGGTGCGCGTGCTCGCCTTGACCCCGTGGCTGAGCAGGGCTGCGCCGCCGCCGAGCAGGAAGGTCACGACCTGCACCCCGGGGTCGCCCGGGTCGACGATGGCGAGCGCCAGCAATGCGCCGCCGAGCGGCCGGATGATGCTGTGCAACCAGTCCCACGCGCTGTCGAGCCAGGCGATCTTGTCAGCGAAAAACTCGGCGACAAAGCCGGTGCCCGCGACCCCGAGCACCCACGGATTGGCAAGAATGTCGAGACTGGCGAGCTGGGTGGGCAGGGCGATAACGCCCAGTTTCATCGCTACCCCTGCGACCAGTAGCGTGAAATACAGGCGCCACCCGGACAACAGGCTGAAACTGGCGGCGAGCGCGACGATTTCGACGGCGGACATTGACGAACCCTTCAATGGTGCTTGGTGCCGCTTGCCTCAAAAACCGCTTCGGGGCAAGGAATGGCGATGATGACGCATGCTGACGATGATGATGAGACGGGATTGACCCCCGCACAGCCCGCCGCGACATTGCTGATCTTCCACGAGGATGATGGCAGTGAAGCCCCGCCACGTCTGTTAATGGTGATGCGCGCCAGGACGATGGCATTCGCAGCCGGGGCAGCGGTTTTTCCTGGCGGCAAGGTCGATGCGGACGATCATGAAGTGGCGAAGCCGTTGGCCTTGGGCGCGGAGATCGCGCCGGCCGATGCCGCGGCGCGTGTGGCGGCGATTCGCGAAACGCTCGAGGAAACGGGACTTGCCCCCGGGTTGGAGCATGGCGGTGGTGATGGGGGATTGGCTGCAATGCGCCAGGCACTGCTCGCCGATACGCCATTTTCCGCAGTGCTCGCCGAACATGGCGCGCGACTCATTCTTGATACGCTGGTGCCGTTCAGTCGCTGGCGGCCCAATTTCGCGCACGCCCGCGTTTTTGATACGCGTTTCTATATCACGCGAATGACGGGGCCATTACCTCCTCACGATGTGGTCACGTCCGAAAATAGCGAATTATTCTGGATCAACGCAGCCGATGCGGTTGCACAGGCGCAGGCCGGGGCGCTGCATATGATATTCCCGACCCGCCGCAACCTGGAGAGGGTGGCGCAATATCGCACCTTTGACGAAACGCGCGAATCAACGCGTCGCTATCCCCCTCGGCGAATCACCCCGTTCATTGTTAAACGCGATGGCCAGCCACATCTGTGCATCCGCGATGACTGTGGCTACCCCATTACAAGTGAACTTCTGGACAAGGCGATGCGGGATTAGGACTATGCTAACCTTTTCTACTTAGGGGCATACGCTCTATAGTGTTCGACCTTCCCATTCGGCCGGACGCAGCGGACCAACAATTTATAGAGAAAATTGGCAATGCCCCTTGCGTTTTGTGTGGCTAGTGAATAGAGGGGTTGAGCAAGGCAGACACAGAGCGAGGGGCGCGCATGTTTCGCAAACCTTGTGACGTCTATTTATACGTAGTTGCCAGTGGAGAATGATATGAAGTTCCTGAAGAATGCGGTTGTTGCTGCTTCCGCCCTGTCGATGGTGACTGCTCCAGTTATCGCATCGGCGGCCCCTGCTCAATTCGACGGCGTCCGTGCTGACACGCAAGTGGATGACGGCATGGCTTTCGGTGAAGAGGATGGTGGTTCGTGGATACTCTTGCTGCTTGCTGGCCTTGCGATTATCGCGGGTATTGCGATTGCGGCCAGTGGGTCGAGCAACGCTCCTACCAGCCCCTAATTTGGTCAGCCTTTGGCTGATTGACAGCGAGTTTATGATTGGCCTCTCTGCGAACTGCAGGGGGGCCTTTCGTCGCTTGGCATCAGCTTCATAGACTTCGATCGCGCCTCACGGTTTTGGGTGAGGCAAATGGCCTTCGGTGCTGTAAAATCGGCAATCGCGCGCGGATCTCATCGACTTGCGCCGGGTCGATGTCGACCACCGTCAAGCCGGCTTCATCGCCCGCATCGGACAGGATATTCCCCCACGGGTCGACCACCAGGCTGTGGCCGTATGTTTGTCGCCCGTCGGCGTGGGTGCCGCATTGCGCCGCTGCGATGATGAAGCAACCGTGGTCGATAGCGCGTGCGCGGAGCAATGTGTGCCAATGTGCATGGCCGGTTGGTACGGTGAAGGCCGAGGGAACGGCAACAACAGTCGCTCCGGCCATGGTCAGTGCATCGAACAGCGCATCAAAGCGCAGATCATAGCAGATCGTGAGGCCCATCAACCCGAGCGGGGTGTCCGCAACGACCGCCTCTGTTCCCGGCGCATAAGCTGCGGATTCGCGCCAGCTTTCGCCGCTGGGCAGGTCAATATCGAACAGGTGGATTTTGTCATAGCGGGCGCGAATTTCGCCTTTGTCGTCGATCACCAGACTGCGATTGCGCCATTTGTCACCGGTCTCGTCGAGGACCGGTATCGAACCAAGATGGATCCACATCTCCGCGTCACGAGCGGCTCTGGCGGCAGCGACGACGAACGGGCTATCCGTTTCGGCAACAATGTGCGCGGCAGCGCGCACGCGATCACGATCGATCAGGCCCGCCATTTCCGGAGCAAACAGCATGGTCGCGCCCTGTTCCGCTGCATCGAGCGCGGCGCGCGTCAAGGCCGCGCTATTCGCCAGCGGGTCGATCCCACTGGACATTTGCGCTAGTGCGATGCGCATTGTGAATACTCCCCGTTTCCAATGGCTAAACCATAGCGTAAGCCCGTTCATTCAGCGAAGCGAAAGATTGCGTACTTATGAACAAGGTCATGAAAACTTCCCTTTTTGATCGCGTGGGCGTGGCCCGCCCTATTGCGGCGCTGTGTCTTGGCGCGGTGCTGTTCTCCACGCCATTCGCTGCGGCGCAGCAGGCGCGGCGTGCGGAGCCGGCCGCCGCAACATCCGCTGCTACAGTCGAGCACAGCGCCTGGCTCTATACGGGTAGCGACATCCCCCACGATATTGGCTGGCAATTTGGTACGCTCCGCAACGGACTGCGTTTTGCGGTGCGGCGTAACGGGGTGCCGCCAGGGCAGGTCAGCATCCGGCTTCGTGTCGATGCTGGGTCGATGATGGAACAGCCGCACGAAGGGGGGTGGGCGCATTTGATCGAGCATCTGTCGTTCCGCGAATCGCGCTATCTGGCAAATGGCGAGGCGCGTCGTCAATGGCAGCGGTTGGGGGTGAGTTTTGGCAGCGATTCCAATGCCTCAACTGGTCAAACTGCAACCATCTATCAATTGGACATACCCGCCGCGACTCCGCAGTCGCTTCAAGAAAGCATCCGCTACCTTTCGGGGATGATCCGCGAACCCGTGCTTAGCGATGCGACCGTCGATGCCGAACGGCCGATTGTCATCGCCGAGCGTCGCGAACATGACGGGCCAGAGTTTCGCATTGCAGAGGCCGCGCGGAGGCATGTTTTTGCAGGGCAATTGATGGGGGAACGATCCACTATCGGCACCGAAAGCTCGCTTGCGGACGCCAATGGCGCTGGTATCAGTGCGTTTCATCACCGTTGGTATCGCCCAGAACGCGTGGTCATCGCGATTGCGGGGGACATTGACCCAGCGATACTCGAACAAGCCATCGTCGCCAATTTCGCCGATTGGCGTAGCGTCGGGCCGGCGCCCGCAGAACCTGACCTAGGGCGTCCAGATCCGAGCCAAACCGCAACACGGGTTATCATCGAACCATCGCAGCCGATGGTCGCGCAGATGTTGACATTACGGCCATGGCAGCGCGTGACCGACAGTATCGCTTACACGCAGGGGCTGATGCTCAATTCGCTGGCTGCGCAGATCGTCAATCGCCAGCTGGAGGAACGCGCGCGCAGCGGCGGGCACTATCTTGCTGCGCAGGTCAGCAGCGACAAACCCAGCAGGTCAGCGGATATGACCGGGTTGTCAGTCGTTCCGCTGGGCGATGATTGGGAAGGCGGTCTCGCCGATGCCAGGTCGGTTGTCGCAACTGCGATGGCCAATGCGCCGAGCGCGGCGGCAATTGCGCGCGAATATGCTGAGGTGGTGACGTTTCTGACGCGCGAACTGGCCAATGCGCAAAATGAGCCGGGCACCAAACAGGCGGACGATTTGTTGCATGCGGTCGATATTGGCGAGACGACCACGTCGCCCGATCATGCGCTCAGCATCTGGCAATCCATCCAGCCGTTGGCCACGCCGAGCGAGATGCAGCGGCGTATTCGGGCGCTGTTTGAAGGGGATACGCACCGTTTCCTGCTGATCAGTCCGACGGCAATCCCCAATGGCGACGGGCGGCTGGTTGCAGCGGCTGCGCGTCCGGCAACTCTGATCGCGGCCAATGATAATGCTGCGCAACAGTTGAGCTTTGCCGATCTGCCGCCGCTGGGGCCACGCGGGACAATTGTGTCGCGCGCACCTGTTGAGCGGTTTGGCATGGACCGGATCGAACTGTCGAACGGCGTCACGGCATTGGTGCGCAACATCGACATCGAACCGAACAAGATTCGAGTGCTGGTGCGCTGGGGTGGCGGGCGCCGCGCGCTGTCCCCTGCCAGACCCAATTTGCTGTGGACCGGTGAAGGCGCCTTGGTTGAAAGCGGGGTTGGTCCGTTCGACCAAAGCGCGCTCGACCGCCTCGTCAATGGGCGACAGATAGGCATGGGTTTTGAGGTGGATGACGACGCGTTCGAGTTTAGCGCCGAAACGCGGCCCGAAGATTTCGCCGATCAAATGCGCCTTCTCGCTGCCAAATTGTCGTCACCGGGGTGGCAGTCCTCACCCGTCCAACGCATTCGTGCTGGTCGGTTGTCAAGCTATGACCTGATCCGCAATTCACCGATGGCGGTGGTGGAGAGCGAGTTGGATTCACTCATATATTCGGGCGACCGCCGCTTTGCTCCGCCGACGCGCGGTGAAGTAGAGGCGTTGACCCCACAGGCATTTCGGGCATTTTGGGAACCGCTGCTGCGTCAAGGGCCGATAGAGGTACAGGTTTTCGGCGATTTATCGCATGTCAATCTGGACGCTGTGCTGCTCGATAGCTTTGGTTCGCTCAGTCCTCGCCGTGCTGCGCCGACACCATCGGGCGGCGGCGACGTGCGGCTGACTGCGGTTCCCAGTGCACCGATTATCGCGCGGCATAGTGGCGGCGACACGCAGGCGGCGCTTGTGCTGGCTTACCCTACGATTGGCGGTGCGGATTCGGTCCGCGCATCGCGGCAGCTCGACATATTGGCGGCGATTTTCAACGACCGCCTTTATGAACGGCTACGCGATCAAGCGGGGGCCAGTTATAGTCAGGCGGTGTCCAGCCATTGGTCAGAGGATTTTGCGCATGGCAGCTATCTGTTCGTCGGCGGAATGGTCCGGCCACAAGACAGCCATTTGATGGCCGCGGCGGCGCGCGAGATCGCAGCACAATTGATTGCCGCACCGGTATCGAACGATGAATTGCAACGCGCGATTGGCCCCGCCACCGAACAGGTGGTGCGGGCATCGTCGGGCAATGTGTTCTGGATGTACAACACCGAAGGGGCAACGCGCGACCCGCGCCGCTTTGCGGCATTGCGAAGCTACCTCACCGATTTGAACAGTGTCACGGCGACAGATTTGCAGGCGCTGGCGCGGACCTATCTGACGCCCGAACGCGCCATCCCGATCCTCATCCTGCCACGCGATGTGCCCGTGCCGTCACTGACTGGTGGCGTGACTGCTGTCCGGTAAGCCATGCCGCTTGGCGTGGCGTGGGCGTGGCGGTGCACCCAACTCGCCTTGCTCGACAATCGCGCGGCGCACCTCGGCGCGGTGATCGTGCACCGACGCAATCACCGGGCCGACTGCGACACCGATATCGACCAGCACCGCTTCGGCCATTTGCAGCGACCCTTCGAGCGCTTCGGGTACCGCGTCGGTTGCGCCTGCACGATAGAGCGCGGCGGCCTCTGTGCTGTCATGTGCGCGGGTGATAATCGGGAGGTCCGCGTAACGGGCGCGGAGCTTGCGCACCAGGCGCATCTGCTGTGCCGGATCGTCCATCGTCAACACCACCGCAGACATTGCCATATTGGTAAAACGGTCGAGAAAGCGCGCGCGCGCCGCGTCGCCGAATTTGACATTATAGCCATGGGCACGGTGCCGTGCGACCGCATCGACATCGGCATCGACCGCCAGATAGGGCCGATCATGCCGGGTGAGCATGTCGGCGATAATTTGCCCGACGCGGCCAAAACCGATGATGAGCACGCGTGGCGTTTCTGTTTCGACGGCGGGTTCGGCCATCGCCGCCATGTCGATCCGCCGCGCGATGCTGTGCCCCAATTTGGCAAGCAAAGGCGTGATGGTAAGGCCGATGGCGGTGACCACCTGCCAGAATGCTGCCGTATCCGCCGCAACCACGCCCGCCTGCACCGCCGTGCCGAGCACGATCAGCGTGGTTTCTGACGGGCTGCCCATCAGCACCCCGACCTCTGCCGCTGTGCCGCGCCGCGCCCCCGCCCATGTCAACAGATAGGCGGTGACCAGCGCCTTGATCGTCACCACGCCGACCACCGCGAGCGCGAGTGTTTGCCAGTTGGCCAGCACAGCGGCAACATCGACCTGCATCCCGACTGTGAGCAGGAACACACCGAGCGCCAGCCCTTTGAACGGGGCGATGATGGTGTCAACCTCGGCGTGATAATCGGTCTCGGCGATCATCAACCCCGCGAGCAGCGCGCCGACGATCGGCGACAGGCCGACGCTGGTGGTGGCGAACGCGGCGGTAATGACCACGAGCAGGCTGGCGGCGAGGAACAGTTCGGGGTTTTTGGCGCGCGCGGCCTGTGCAAATAGCGACGGCAGCAGGAACCAACCAATTAACGCAAGGCCAGCGACCATCGCGGTTCCCTGCCACGCAATCGTGAACAGCGATACAGCGGCGTTTCCGCCTACACTAGGGGCGAGCGCACCCAACACAAAGATGATCGGCACCAGCGCCAGATCTTCGAACAACAGCATGGCAAAAGCGCTTTGCCCGACACGGCTCCTCATCCCCGCGATCGGGAGCACCAGCGCGGTCGAGGATAAAGTGAGCGCAAAGCCAAGCCCCAGCGCCGCGCCCCACCCCTCTCCCGATAAGATCAGCGCAAGTGCGAGCGCGATCCCGCCACCGAACAGCTCGCCCGCACCGATGCCGAACACGCGGCGGCGCATCGCCCACAGTCGCTTGAACGACAGCTCAAGCCCGATGGAGAACAGCAAGAGGATGATGCCGAACTCGGCGAACGGGGCGATGGCTTCGGGCCGCGATATGGTGATGCGCGCCAACCACGGGTAATCGCCCGCGAGCTTTGCGAGGCCGAACGGGCCAACCGCGATGCCGACCAGAATGAACCCGATGACGGGGGTGATCCGCAGCCGCGTGAACGCCGGGATGATGACCCCCGCCGCGCCAAGGATGATCAGCGCGTCTTTGATGCTGGTATTGGCAAATCCCGCTTCCATGGCGGGGGTTTATACCAAATCCCGATGATTGAAACCCACCCCGCTGCGACTACCCTCGTCCTTCGGCTCGCCCAGGACTTGGTAAGCCTCGCTCCCCTCCCGCAGGCGGGAGGGGTTGGGGGTGGGTCATTGCACCCTAAAGCAGTTTTGCCTGCTTGTCCGCATCGCCCAGTGCGGCGGCGGATTTGACCGCATCGTCGCGTGCCATCGGCAGGTCGAGGCGGTTGCCGCGCAATATCTCCGCAACCGTAATTACCTGTAACCGGTCATCCTCGCGGTTGAGCAGCGCGTGTCTATATTTGCCCGCCGCCGCTATCTCGCCCAGCATCGCCTTTGTCGGCATGTCCATGGTGATGAGGAAGCCGAACTCGGCTTTCTCGCGCATTCGGTCCGAATTGAGCGTGGCCAGCGTCGCGCGGTTCGACCCACCCGATTTGACCTGGAATATCGCCTTGCCGTTCTCGCCTTTGTCGATCAGGAAATAGGCGATGCCGTCGATGCCGCCGTCGGCACCCTTTTTCTCGTTGATCCGCGCCTGATTGCGCGAATAGGTCAGCACCGCCCACTTCTCAAACTCCTTGCGGGTCCGGTCATCCTTGCGGTTGGCGAGCGCGACCGCCGAGGCCAGATCGCGCGGCACCCCGTCGAGCAATATATTCGCCTCGATGTCGCCGTATGTATCGGGGTATTTATCCTCCAGCCGCTTGAGGATGAGCGAGATCGACTGGTAAGTGATGTCGATGCCGATCCACCGCCGCCCCAGCCGCTGTGCCACCGCCACCGTGGTCCCGCAGCCGCAATAGGCATCGAGCACGACATCGCCCTCGTTCGACGACGCCTTGATGATGCGTTCGAGCAGCGCCTCGGGTTTCTGGGTGGGGTAGCCTAACAGTTCTTTGCTGTGATTGGGTGGCCGAGAAACGTCCCAGACGTCACCAGACACTTTGCCGTCAGCATGGAATAGGGCCTCTCGCTTCTTGGCGATGACAGCAGAATAGGGCACCCGCACAGCGTTGGCATTGAATGTCCATTCTTTCTTGGATTTCGCATAAAGAAAGATAACATCGTGCTTTCTGCCAAAGTGCTTCTTGGACCCGCCACCCGAATTGTACGACCATATTACTTCATTCACGAACTCACCATCGCGACCATCGGCAACAAAAACCGCGTCGAGTAGCAGCTTGAGATAGTGCGAGGCGGTCGGGTCGCAGTGGAGGTAGAAACTGCCCGTGGGTTTGAGGACGCGGTGGATTTCGACGATCCGCAGCGTCATGTGGATCAGGTAAGCGAGCAGGCTGCCGCGCTTGAGCACCTTTTCTAAGCCACGGATCAGCTCAACCGTCTGTTCGGTCAGTTTGCCATTCTGCAACTGCGCAATGTCGATGATCCACGCGAGGCCCTCAATCGCCTCGTCGCCCCATTCCCATGTATCGACGAACGCCTGCGCCTGTGCGCGGTCCTCGCTGCCCTGGTTATTATAGATCTGAAAATAGTTGCGCTTCGAATTGAACGGCGGGTCAATGTAGCACAGATCGACGCTCTCGCTGGCGATCTTGCGGCGTAAAATATCGAGATTATCGCCATAATAAAGCTGGTTCGCGGGCGCGGATGGTTTATTTTGGCTGGCTGGCTGGCTGGCTGGCTGGCTGGCTGGCTGGCTGGCTGGCTGGCTGGCTGGCTGGCTGGCTGCGCGCGTCGTCTGTCATATTTTGTCCCCTGATCGACCGTGCCACATGGCAGCATCGCGCCGCCATTGGCAAGCCGTGTTTCAATCTATGGTGAAGGCGATGCCGCACGTGCGCCGCTTTCCTACTGCCCCCGCACCATGGTATAGTGTGCGCATGAGAAAGGGCAGAAAAGAGTTCGCGCAGAGGCGCAGAGTAGCAATAGAAAACCGCTCACCCTGAGCCTGTCGAAGGGTCGACCTGCTTTTCGTACGCTGCAAGCAAGAACAGCCCTTCGACAGGCTCAGGGTAAGCGGGGATAGAGGAATGTGTACGGAAATGACTGACTGTATTAAGTTTACACCACAGTTGCGATGCGGATGGGACTGCGTGCTCCGGCGAAGGCCGGAGCGGTGGGAGTGGAAAGGGCGGTGCTTTCGGCCAACGCTCCGGGCTAAATCCGGAGCACAAGGAGTAGGTGTATTAAGTTTACACCACACCTTCTGAAGCCCGCAGGCCGCCGTGTTTTATCCTATACCCGTGTATCAACCACCCTATACGAGTAATACAGGAAAAAGGGGTGTAATCAGGCCAGCGCTCCGGGCGCAATCGGTGGGAGGGATTGGTGGGTGCTTACCCCCACGCCCCCATCGCGGTTTCGAGGTTCACGCGGACGCTTTCGAAAAATTGCTCGGTGGTCTGCCATGGTTGTTCGGGGCCGATCAGGATCGCGAGATCCTTGGTCATACTGCCCTGTTCGACCGTTGCGATGCACACGCGTTCGAGCGTTTCAGCAAAGCGGATGACATCGGGGGTTTCGTCGAACTTGCCGCGAAACTTGAGCCCGCCGGTCCAGGCAAAGATCGACGCGATCGGGTTGGTCGAGGTTGCCTTGCCCGCCTGGTGCATGCGGAAATGGCGGGTGACGGTGCCGTGCGCCGCCTCGGCCTCGACCGTCCTGCCGTCGGGGGTCATCAGGATCGAGGTCATCAGGCCGAGCGAGCCAAAGCCTTGCGCGACCTGATCCGACTGGACATCGCCGTCGTAATTCTTGCACGCCCACACGAACTTGCCCGACCATTTGAGCGCGGATGCGACCATATCGTCGATCAAACGGTGTTCGTAGGTGATGCCGACCGCGTCGAATTGCGCCTTGAACTCGGCCTCGAACACCTCGGCGAACAGGTCCTTGAAGCGGCCGTCATAGGCCTTGAGGATCGTGTTCTTGGTCGACAGATAGACCGGCCATTGGCGATTAAGGCCGTAATTGAGCGAGGCGCGGGCAAAGTCGCGGATCGAATCGTCGAGGTTATACATCGCCTGTGCGATGCCAGCAGAGGGGAAACGGAACACTTCTTCGTCGATCACGGTGCCATCGTCGCCCTCAAACACCAGCCGCAGCTTGCCGGGGCCGGGCACCAGATAGTCGGTCGCCTTATACTGGTCGCCAAAGGCGTGGCGGCCAACGACAATCGGGTCTGTCCAGCCGGGGATGAGGCGCGGCACGTTCTTGATCACAATCGGCTCGCGGAACACGACGCCGCCAAGGATGTTGCGGATCGTGCCGTTCGGCGATTTCCACATCCGTTTGAGCTTGAACTCCTCGACCCGCGCTTCGTCTGGGGTGATGGTCGCGCATTTGATGCCGACGCCGTGCTGTTTGATGGCATTGGCCGAATCGACGGTGACCTTGTCGGCGGTGGCGTCGCGGTGTTCGACGCCAAGGTCGTAATAATGGAGGTCGATGTCGAGATAGGGTTTGATCAGCCGTTCACGGATCCACTCCCAGATGATCCGCGTCATTTCATCGCCATCAATTTCGACGACGGGGTTTTTTACCTTGATCTTGGCCATACTCGCGGACCTTTTCCCTGTATCATGCTGGATGCTGGTGCTGCCTTAGGCAATGCGGGCGGGGGGCGCAATATCAGCGCGCATATTCAGGGCGTTGTGTCTGCGCGGCAAGCGGGCTAGGGAGGCATCTATCCTTCGGTCGCACGAAAGCCATCATGACTTTACCCACCCCGCCGCCCACCCATGCTAATACCCCCGGCGCGCTGGCCAAATGGCACTGGCCCGCCGTCCACGCCGAAGGGCGCCCGTTCATCCTGATTTCCGCCGCGGCCACGCTGATCTGCGCGTGGATGGCGTGGGAAACGCTGGCGTGGCCGATGCTGGGCATCACCGTGTGGGTCGCTGCCTTTTTCCGCGATCCGGTGCGCGTCACGCCGCAGGACGAGACGTTGATCATCGCGCCCGCCGACGGCCTGATTACGCAAATTGCCGAAGTGCCGCCGCCAGCCGAGCTGGCGATGCCCGAGGCGCTGGGCGCTGCGCTGGTGACGCGGGTGTCGATTTTCATGAATGTGTTCGATGTCCATATCAACCGCGCGCCGATAGCGGGCACGGTGACGCACCGCCACTATATTGCAGGTGCCTTCATCAACGCCGACCTCGATAAAGCGAGCGAGGATAATGAGCGGCAGCATTTCCTGATCGAACGCGCTGATGGCCTGAAGATTGGGTTCACCCAGATTGCGGGGCTGGTGGCGCGGCGGATTGTCGCGCACGTCAAACCCGGCGATGTGGTGGCGGCGGGACAGCGGATCGGCCTGATCCGTTTTGGCAGCCGCGTCGATGTCTATCTGCCGAGCGGAACATTGCCGCGCGTGCTGAGCGGTCAGCGTACTGTTGCGGGCGAGACGGTGATTGCCGAGGTCGGCGACATGGTGAGGCGGATCGGCTTTGGACAATAAGGACATGGAGAGCGAAGGGCAGGGCGGCGAACAAGGCGATGCGCGGCCCGTTCGCCGCGTTGGCGGCATCCCGCTGCGCGCCTTTGTCCCCAATGCGATCACCGCGATGGCGCTGTGCTTTGGCTTGTCAGGGGTGCGCTTTGGCCTGAGCGGCGAATGGGAGTTGGCACTGGGATCGATCGTCTTTGCCGGGTGCCTCGACGGGATAGACGGGCGGATCGCGCGGCTTCTCAGGGCCAATAGCCGGTTCGGCGCCGAGCTCGATTCGCTGTCCGATGTGATTGCGTTCGGGGTTGCGCCCGCCGTTATCATCTATCTGTGGAGCCTCGCCGCCGCGCCGAAGTTCGGCTGGACCGCGGCGCTGTCGCTGACCGTCTGCTGCGCGCTGCGCCTCGCGCGGTTCAACGCCAATATCGACGTGGCCGATCAACCGCACAAGTCGGCGGGGTATAATACCGGGGTTCCCGCGCCCGCTGGTGCGGGCCTTGCCTTCGCTCCCGTCTATCTGTGGTTCGTCACCGATATGCCGCTGTGGCGCGAATGGTGGCTGGTGATGCCGTGGGTGATATTTGTCGCGTTTTTGATGATCGCCAGCATCGCTACCTATAATTGGAGCAGTGTCCGCCTGCGCCGCGAATGGCGGATCCCCGCGATAGCCTTTGTCGGGCTGACCAGTGCCGCGCTGATCACCGCGCCGTGGCCGACGCTGCTTGGCATTACCGCCGCCTATCTGGGCTCGATCCCGCTCAGTATATTATCGTATCGCAAGGTCAAACGCGCGCGGCGCGGGTGACCCAATGATATAAGGTCAAACGCGCGCGGCGCGGGTGACCCAATGATATAAGGTCAAACGCGCGCGGCGCGGGTGACCCAATGATATAAGGTCAAACGCGCGCGGCGCGGGTGACCCAATGATATAAGGTCAAACGCGCGCGGCAAGCCCTGATGAAGCATGTGCGTTCAGCGGCCTAGATTACCTGATTTCGGTGTATTACCCGGCCTCTTTTTGCGCTTCTCCCAGGCGAGTCTGGCGGGCGGCGGTTGATACACGGGTATAGCGAAAAACACGGCCGTTTGCGGGTTTGCGGAGGTGTGGTGTAAACTTAATACACCTCAATATCTTCACCCCGCAATCGGGCGGGTCAGGTCGCGGATAATCGACGCCATTGCCATTACGCTCAGTGTCAAAAACCCTGCTGAAACGAGGAGGTGTGCCATGATCTTTCCCTTTCCAAAAATACCTGAATTGCATCATTTCCAATTTAATGTTCACTATATGTTCTTTATCCCGACATTAGTCAAGCACGATGTGCGAAGGGCGTGGCGGAGGTAGGCTGCGGAGCGGCGCCAGTTGCATGGCATCACCATCCGCCTTCCCCCTTGCATCCCGCGCCCGCGCCCGCTAAAGGCGCGCCTTCATTCCACATGGCGGGCGCACATCCCGGTGCCGGACGGGGGTTTCGACCCCAATCCGGTTCTTGCCCGCCAGAGGATCAACCGGAAAGGAACTACCCTATGGCGGCACCTGTCGTTACGTTGCAGCATTTGATCGAGGCCGGCGCGCATTTCGGTCACCAGACCCACCGTTGGAACCCGCGGATGAAGCCGTATATTTTCGGCGAGCGCAACGGCATCCACATTCTCGATTTGTCGCAGACCGTGCCGTTGTTCGCGCGCGCGCTCGAGTTTGTCCACGCGACCGTTCAGGCGGGCGGCAAGGTGCTGTTCGTCGGCACTAAGCGCCAGGCGCAACAGCCGATCGCTGATTTTGCCCGCGCATCGGGCCAGCATTTCGTCAACCACCGCTGGCTCGGCGGGATGCTGACCAACTGGAAAACCATCGCCAATTCGATCAAGCGGATGAAGGCTTTGGAAGAAAAGCTGGCCGATGGCGCGAGCGGCATCACCAAGAAGGAGGTGCTGCAACTCACCCGCGAACGCGACAAGCTTGAGGCCAGCCTCGGCGGTATCCGCGACATGGGCGGCATCCCCGATGTCATGTTCGTGATTGATGCTGGCAAGGAAGTGTTGGCGATCAAGGAAGCCAATACGCTGGGCATTCCGGTGATCGCGATTCTCGATTCGAACGTTTCGCCCGATGGCATCGCCTTTCCGGTCCCCGCCAATGATGATGCGAGCCGCGCTATCCGCCTCTATTGCGAAGCGATTGCCCAGGCCGCGACCAAGGGCGAACAGGGCGCTGCGGCGGCGCGCGGCGTTGATCTGGGCGCTATGGAAGAGGCTCCTCTCGAAGAAACGCTGATCGAAGAGATCGCGGTGGTTGAGGCTGGGGTCGAAGCGATGGCCGAGGCCGAGGAGGCTCCGGCAGCTGTGGTTGCAGCCGAAGAGTTTACAGCTGTGGTTGCGGCGGAAGAGGTTGTGGAAGTTGCGGCTGAGGAAGCCCCCACAGCCACCGAGGAAGCCCCTGCTGTCGAAGCCGTAGTTGCTGAGGAAGCTGTTGCTGAGGTCGTCGCGGAAGCTCCGACCGAGGACACGGCTGATGACGTTGCACCCGCTGAGGCACCTGCTGCGGACGCTTAATTCACACCCGCTTACCCCGAGCGAAGTCGAAGGGTTGTTTTTTGAAAATAAGGACGGCGCTTCGACAAGCTCAGCACAAACGGATTTTGTGCTGGTCAAGAATGTCTGGGCCGCAAGTTTGAGGAAGTCAAAATGGCTGAAATTACCGCCGCACTTGTCAAGGATCTGCGCGATCGCACCGGCGCTGGCATGATGGATTGCAAAAAAGCATTGAATGAAACGAACGGCGACACCGAGGCGGCGGTCGATTGGCTGCGCACCAAGGGCCTTGCCGCCGCCGCGAAGAAAGCCGACCGCGTTGCTGCCGAAGGGCTGGTTGGCGTGGCAACACGCGGCACGCGCGGCGCGTTGGTCGAGGTCAATTCGGAAACCGACTTTGTCGCCAAGAACGAGCAGTTCCAGGATTTCGTTCGCGCGGCCACCGACGTCGCGCTGGCCAAGGGCGTAGCCGATGTCGAGGTGCTGAAAGGCGCAAGCATCGACGGCGGCACGATTGACGCGGTGCTGACCAACAATATCGCGACCATCGGCGAGAATCAGGCGCTGCGCCGCGCCGCGATTGTCGAGGTCAAGCAGGGCGCGGTTATATCCTATGTTCATAACGCTGCGGCGCCCGGCATGGGCAAGATTGGTGTGCTGATTGGTCTGGAAAGCACCGCTGGCGAGGATGCGCTGATCGCGCTGGGCAAGCAATTGGCGATGCACGTCGCCGCCGCCAACCCGCTGGCGCTCTCGGGCGATGCGCTCGACCCCGCATTGATGGCACGCGAACGCGCCATCGCCGAGGAAAAGGCCGCCGACAGCGGCAAGCCAGCCGACATCATCGCCAAGATGATCGACGGCGGCATGGCCAAGTTCCGCAAGGACAATGCGCTGCTCTCGCAACCCTTTGTGATGGACGGCAAGACGCCGGTCGCCGAGGTGATTGCGGCGGCGGGCAAGGATGCGGGCGCGACGATCACGCTTTCCAGCTTTGTGCGGATGCAGCTGGGCGAAGGCATCGAGAAAAAGGAAAGCGATTTCGCCGCCGAAGTCGCCGCCGCAGCCGGGGTTTGAGCCTGCTATTCCAGAGTTGAGGGAAGGGGGGCTGTGGCCCCCTTTTCTTTGCGTGCGTGCGCCGCTAGTGTCGCAGAAATCCACTTGAGTTCGTCAGGAAAACCATGTCCGCAAAACCCTATCGCCGTATCTTGCTCAAACTGTCGGGCGAAGTGCTGATGGGCGATCAGGGGTTCGGCATCGACCCCGCGACCGTCGCCAGCATGGCCGCCGAGGTCAAGGCCGCGCGTGACAGCGGGCTGGAGGTGTGCCTGGTCATCGGCGGCGGCAATATCTTTCGCGGGGTTGCGGGCGCGGCCAAGGGGATGGACCGCGCGCAGGCCGACTATATGGGGATGCTGGCGACGGTGATGAACGCGCTCGCCATGCAAAATGCGCTCGAGCAACTGGGCGTGCACACGCGGGTGCAATCGGCGATCCAGATGGACGCGGTGTGCGAGCCGGTCATCCGCCGCCGCGCCGAACGCCACCTCGAGAAGGGACGCGTCGTGATATTCGCCGCCGGGGTCGGCAGCCCCTATTTCACCACCGACAGCGGGGCGGCGCTGCGCGCGGCCGAGATGGACTGCGATGCGCTGTTCAAGGGGACATCGGTGGACGGGATCTATGACAAGGATCCCAAAAAACATGCTGATGCCAAGCGATATGATAGTGTCAGTTACGACACAGTGTTGGCAGAAAATCTTAAAGTGATGGACGCCAGTGCGATTGCGCTGTGCCGCGACAGCAACATCCCGATCATCGTGTTCAATATCCGCGAACCGGGCAATCTGGCGCGGGTATTGGCGGGAACCGGCGTTTCAACACTGGTGAGCGCGGCATAGAAAGAAGGGCAACCCATGGCTAAATATGACAAGGCCGACGTCGAACGTCGTATGACTGGCGGCGTCGAGGCGCTCAAGCACGACCTGGCGGGCCTGCGCACGGGCCGCGCCAATGCCGGGATGCTCGACCCGGTAACGGTCGAGGTGTATGGCGCGCACATGCCGATCAACCAGCTCGCATCGGTGACGGTGCCCGAACCGCGGATGCTGTCGGTGCAGGTGTGGGACAAGGCCAATGTCGGCGCGGTCGACAAGGCGATCCGCTCTGCGGGGCTTGGCCTCAATCCGATCATGGATGGCCAGACGCTGCGGCTCCCCATCCCCGACATGACGCAGGAGCGGCGCAAGGAATTGTCCAAACTGGCGGGACAATATGCCGAGAAAGGGCGGATCGCGGTGCGCAATGTCCGGCGCGATGCCAATGAAATGCTCAAGATCGACGAGAAAAAGCACGAAATCAGCGAGGATGAGCGCAAGAAGCTGGAGAGTGAAGTGCAAAAGCTGACCGACAAGGCGATTGCCGACATCGACGCGGCGGCGCACGCCAAGGAACAGGAAATATTGGGGCAGTGAGGCCTATGCCCTCTACCTCTTTTCCTCCGCTCGCCCTGAGCCTGTCGAAGGGCTGCCTTTGGTTTCAAAAAGCAGGACGGGGCTTCGACAAGCTCAGCCCGAACGGGTTTGGATAATCTAAATGGTCGATAGTCCTACCGCCCATCTCAATCAAGCAAAGCACGTCGCCATCATCATGGACGGCAATGGCCGCTGGGCGAAAAAGCGCCTGTTACCGCGCGCGATGGGGCACAAGGCCGGGGTCGATGCGGTGCGCAAGATTGTGCGTGCGGCGGGCGATCTTGGCCTCGAATGCCTGACGCTCTATGCCTTTTCATCCGAAAATTGGCGGCGATCGGACGAGGAAGTCAGCGACCTGATGGGGCTGATGAAACGGTTCATCGCGTCGGACATTGACGAATTTGTCGCCAATGATGTGCGGCTGAAAATCCTTGGTGACCTGTCGCGCTTTGCGCCCGATGTACGGGCTATGGTCGAGGATGCGATTGCACGGACGGCGCACAACAGCGGGGTAATGCTGGCGGTGGCGCTCAATTACGGCTCGCAGGACGAGATTGTCCGTGCGGCCAAGGCTGCGGCGCAGGAGGGTGAGATTACCGCGGAGGCGATTGAGGCGCACCTCGACAGTGCCGACATGCCGCCGCTCGATATGATTATCCGCACGTCGGGGGAGCAGCGCCTGTCCAACTTCATGCTGTGGCAGGCCGCCTATGCCGAATTTTGGTTCACCGATGTCCTGTGGCCCGATTTTACGCCTGCGCATCTGGCCGAGGCGCTGGCCGATTTTGACAGTAGGGAGCGGCGCTATGGCGGACGGTGAGCGTACGCAAATCCTCCCCCGCTGGGGGAGGTGGCAGCCCGCTGGGCTGACGGTGGGGGCTGTGTGCTTGCAATGCCCCCACCGCCTCACTTCGCTCGGCACCTCCCCCAGAGGGGGAGGATTTGCGAATGCCTGAGCCTCAGCCAAAGAAGAGCGATCTGGGGGTTCGCACCGCGTCGGCGATCGTCATGGTCGCAGGTGCGGGGGGTGCGCTGTGGCTGGGCGGCTGGGTGTGGGCGGCGTTTGTCGGCGCGGTCGGGCTTGGCGTGCTGTGGGAATGGTGGGGGTTGGTGCGGAGGATAACGGAAAGTTGGTGGTATAGGGTGCCGTTTCTATTGGCGGGGATGCCCTATATCGGGGTGGCATGCTGGGCTCTGGTTTCCCAACGTAATTTTGTTGGGCATGATGGGCCGGACCCATATTCGGTGATGATTTGGATAACCATGGTGGTTGCCGTCGATGTCGGGGCCTACTTCGCTGGTCGAACATTTGGCGGACCGAAAATTGCGCCAAGGATCAGTCCAAGCAAGACGTGGGCTGGCCTGATTGGTGGGGCGATTGGCGCTGGTTGCGTTGTGATCGGATTGAGCGCCTTCGAGCATTTCATTAATTATGATGCCTTCGTAGAAATGGGCATGGCTGAGCCCGGGCAAACGGCATGGAGTAGCTTTCGATTGTGTGATATTCTTGGGTATGCCGCCTATTATGGAATCCCTGTGGCCATCATCGCGCAAACTGGCGACTTTTTCGAAAGCTGGATGAAGCGGCGTGCGGAGGTCAAGGACAGCGGCACCCTCATCCCCGGGCACGGCGGGCTGTTCGACCGTGTCGATGGCTTGCTGGCGGTATGTTTTGTGATGGGCGTCATGATGTGGGTGGGGTCATGACATGACCCGCAGCATTTCCATCCTTGGCGCAACGGGATCGGTGGGCGCATCGACGCTCGATCTGGTGCGCAGGAACCGTGAGCAGTGGGAGGTTATCGCGCTGACCGCCAACGCCAATGTCGTCGACCTCGCCGCGCTGGCGCGTGAATTTCGCCCGCGCATTGTGGTGTGTGCAGACCCCGCCTGCGAGGGTGCGCTCAGCGCCGCCCTGGCGGGCGAGGGGATAGACGTCGCTGCGGGGGCAGGGGTGTTGATTGATGCGGCGGCGATGGGCGCAGACGTGACGATGGCGGCGATTGTCGGCTGCGCTGGCCTTGCGCCCACCATGGCGGCGATTGCGCGCGGGCACACGGTGGCGCTGGCGAACAAGGAGGCGCTGGTTTCGGCGGGCGCGCTGATGATGGCGGCGGTGCGCGCATCGGGCGCGACGCTGCTGCCCGTCGATAGCGAGCATAATGCGATATTCCAGTGCCTGTCTGCCGGGCCACTGGAGGCGGTGGCGAAGATCACACTGACCGCGAGCGGCGGGCCGTTTCGGGACTGGTCGGCTGAGCAAATGCGCGCCGCGACCCCGGCGCAAGCAGTGGCGCACCCCAATTGGGACATGGGGGCCAAGATCAGCATCGATAGCGCGACGATGTTTAACAAGGGGCTGGAACTGATCGAAGCGTATCACCTGTTCCCCGTCGGGTTGGAGCGGCTGAGCATCCTCATCCACCCGCAATCGCTGGTCCACTCGATGGTCGAATATGTTGATGGATCGACGATTGCGCAGATGGGTCCGCCCGATATGCGGGTGCCGATCGCATCCGCGCTGGCGTGGCCGGAGCGGATGGCGACGCCGTGCGCGCCGCTCGACCTCGCGGCCATCGGCGCATTGACGTTCGAAGCGATCGACGAGGAGCGCTTTCCCGCGACTAAGCTATGTCGCGATGCAGTGGCGGCAGGCGGCGGGCGACCTGCACAGCTCAACGCCGTGAACGAGGTGGCGGTGGCGGCGTTTTTAGCTGGCCGGATCGGATTTTGTGATATAGCGGCGCTGGTCGAACGCGCGATGGACGGCTTTGCCCCACCATCGCCACAATCGCTTCATGACGTGTTCACGCTCGATCGTGAAAGTCGCAGGCGCGCCGAGGAGATGTTAGAAATTGCCCATGCTTGCTGAACCGTCGCTGTGGTGGACCATATTGGCGTTCATCGCGGTGCTTGGCCCGCTCGTGTTTTTTCACGAGCTAGGCCATTATTGGGTCGCTCGCTGGTGCGGTATTGGTGCCGAGGTGTTTTCGATCGGCTTTGGCCGCGAGATATTCGGCTGGACCGACAAGCGCGGGACGCGGTGGAAAATCGGCTGGATGCCACTGGGCGGCTATGTCCAGTTCGTTGGCGATGAGGATGCGGTATCGACGCCGCACGCGGTCGACCGCGATGAACCGCAGGGCAGCTTTGCCGCCGCTGCGTTGTGGAAACGCGCGGCGACGGTCGCGGCGGGGCCGCTGGCCAATTTCCTGCTGGCGATCGCGATTTTGACTGGATTCGCGAGCGTCTATGGCCAGATGGTGACCCCGCCCGTCGCCAACATCGTTCAGCCGCGCTCACCAGCGGCTGCGGCAGGCATATTGCCGGGCGACCGTATCGTTTCGGTCGATGGCCGCGCGATGACGACGTATCAGGATATCCCGATGGCGGTGATGCACCGCCCTGGCGAGTCGATGGATTTCGTTGTGGAGCGCGGCGGGCGGCGGATGACGCTGCGCATTGCACCCGTTACCATCAGCGAACCCGATCATTTCGGTCATAGACAGGAACGCGCGATCATTGGCATTGGCCCTGGCCGTCTGGATTTTGAGCCTGTCGCGCTGTTTCAGGCACCCGTAGTGGCGACCAGGATGGCGTGGAGCATCACCCGCCAGATGGCCGAAGTGATCGGGCAACTTGTAACCGGCCGTCGCTCGATCAAGGATATGGGCGGGCCGCTCAAAATTGCGCAAGTCTCTGGGCAGCAGGCGTCGCTGGGTGCTGCGGCCTTCCTTTATTTTGCGGCGCTGATTTCGCTCAACCTCGGTTTTGTGAACCTGTTGCCCATGCCGATGCTCGACGGCGGGCATTTGCTGTTCAACGCGATCGAGGCGGTGCGCCGCCGTCCGGTGAGTATTGCCTCGCAGCAAATGGCGTTCCGATTTGGCTTTGCGGCGATGATTACGCTGATGATTGTCGTGACATTTAACGATTTATCGTCTTTTGGGCTCTGGGCACGGCTCGCTGACTTGATTGGATGAGCCGCATCGGGCAGAGGGGCGCGGAGCCAAAGCACATCAACAGGCGGGATCCCTGTTTCGGTCGTCAATGGGGCAGAATATGATTGGGAAGGATAAAGCTTCGTGACAGCAACCCGCCGGGTCTTTCGTTCGTGCGTTTCGACGCTGTTGGCAGGATCGTTTCTCGCCAGCCAGACCGCTATTGTTCATGCACAAAGTGCGCCTGCCGCCCCCCCGGTAGCGCCTGCGGCTCTTGCACAACCTGTGGCCCAGACCATCCGCGCGATCAGCGTGGTCGGCAATCAGCGGCTGGAGCCGGACACGGTGCGTGCTTACGCCCAACTTCGCGTCGGGCAGAGCTACACGCGCGCCACGCTCGATGCCGCGCTGCGCGCGCTGTCGCTGACCGAGCTTTTTTCGGCGTTTCAGATTACCGATAACGACGGGTCTCTGGTCATCCAGATCACCGAAAATCCGGTCATCAACCGCGTGATATTGGAGGGCAATCACCGGATCAAGAATGACAAGATCGAACCCGAACTGCGGCTTGCCCCGCGCCAGATATACACGCGCAGCCGCGTGCGCGCCGATGTGTCGCGCATATTGGAACTGTATCGTCGGCAGGGCCGCTACGCCGCGACGGTAGAACCGCAGCTGGTGCGGCTCGATCAGAACCGCGTCGATATTGTCTATGAAATCACCGAGGGCGACCGCAGCCGCGTTCGCCAGATCAACATCATCGGTAACGAGGCCTTTTCCGATGGTGATTTGCGCGGCGAAATGGCAACCAAGGAACGGCGCCTGACCACGATATTGTCGTCGAACACCACTTATGACCCCGATCGACTGGCCTATGACCAGCAAAAGATGCGGCAATTTTACCTGACCAACGGCTATGCCGATTTCCGCGTGGTTTCGGCGGTGGCGGAACTGACCAGCGACCGTCAGGATTTCATCATCACTTATGTGGTGGAGGAGGGCGAACGCTACCACTTCGGCCCGGTGACGGTGGAGAGC
Organism: Sphingopyxis sp.; assembly: GCA_040080745.1. Classification (GTDB taxonomy): domain Bacteria; phylum Pseudomonadota; class Alphaproteobacteria; order Sphingomonadales; family Sphingomonadaceae; genus Sphingopyxis. The sequence continues at coordinate 113,218 of JBEBHS010000003.1, forward strand.
AGCCTGCGCGATTTTACACCTGAAGGGCTGCAAAGCCTGTTGCCAATGCACGAGGGCGATTTTTACGACGCGAAAAAGGTTGAGGACACGGTTGAGAGTTTGGAGGAAACGGCCGGGCTGCTCGGCTATGCCTTTGCCGATGTGCGTCCGCGTTTCACCCGCAACCCCGAAACCCACACGATGGGGATCGTGTTCCAGATTGCCGAGTCCCCTCGCGTTTATGTCGAGCGGATCGACGTCAACGGCAACACGCTGACCGCCGACAAGGTGGTGCGACGCGAGTTCCGGTTGAACGAAGGTGATGCGTTCAACTCTTTTCTGCTGCGCCGTTCGCAGGATCGGATCAACTCTCTGGGGTATTTCCAGGAAGATCTGGAAATCGAGCAGACACCGGGCTCGACGCCCGATCGCATTTTGCTCGCCGCGAATGTCGAGGAGCATCCGACCGGTGAACTGTCGCTGTCTGCGGGCTTCTCATCGATTGAGAACTTTCTGCTGCAAGGGTCTATCCGGCAACGCAATTTTCGCGGACTGGGGCAAACTTTATCGGCCTCGATCAATTATTCGACTTATTCAAAATCGGTCGAACTCGGTTTTACCGAGCCAAACCTGTTTGACCGTAACGTTTCGGTTGCGGGCAGCCTCTTTCGTCGCGATCTGAACTCGTTCAACTTCATCAACAATAACCGCAACACGACTTTCCAGCAGGTGACGACTGGATTATCATTACAGGCGGGTGTGCCGCTCAACGAGTTTTCGACGCTGTTGCTGCGGTATTCGCTCAATTATGATGATGTGACGCTCGATCCGACGCAGTTCTTTTTTCGCGGGCAGTGCGACCCGCTGATCGCCGGCCGTTATTTGTGCGACGCGATTGGCCAGCGGACGACATCGCTGCTCGGCTATACGCTGGCGTTCGACAATACCGATAACCGCCTGCGCCCGACGCGCGGACAGACGATTGCGATCAGCCAGGATTTCGCCGGGCTGGGCGGCAGCGTCCGCTATGCGCGCACCCGCATCAACCTCAGCAAGCATATCCGGATGACGGGCAATTTCGTCCTCGATATCTATGCCGAGGGTGGCTACATCATTCCGTTCGGCAACAACAGCAACGTAGCCGGGTCGGACCGGATTCGTCTGACCGATCGCTTCTTTCTGGGCGAACCGCAGATGCGCGGGTTCGACATTCGCGGCGTCGGCCCGCGCGTCATCCGCTATACCAGCGTCGATCTGACCAACAATATGGCTCCGGTGGTCGACGAAACACGCCGTGCGACCATCGACGATGCGCTGGGCGGGCGCGCTTATTATCAGGGTCGGCTAGAGGTCAATCTGCCGCTGGGTTCGGGTGCGCGCGAACTGGGCCTGCGCCCGTCGGTGTTCATGGATGTCGGCTCGGTGTTCCGCGTGCGCCGCCCGACGCTGACCAGCCTGACCAGTTTCCGCGATACCGACGGCAATTATAAGACATTGTGCCGCAACCAGACCACAGGAACGACCCAATTTGGCACGCAGGCGTCGGTCAACAATGTCCCGACCGGCGAGTTTAGCGTGTGCCCCACCGGCTTTTCTGGCATTCGCCCGTTCGACGAGCGTTTCTTTGGCGATACCGTCGCGCCGCGTCTTTCGGTCGGCGTCGGGGTCAACTGGAACTCGCCATTCGGGCCCTTCCGCATCGATTTTGCCCATGCGCTGCTCCGCGAGGAAGGCGACGATACCAAACGCTTCACATTTAACGTAGGAACCCAATTCTGATGACAAAGACAACGCTCATGCTGGCCAGCGCACTGGCCCTTTCCACCGCCGTCGCCCCCCCGGCGCTGGCACAGCGCGCCGCTGCGGTTACCGCTCCGGTCGTTGCCACCGCCGATGTCGACGGCGCAGTGCAGCAATCGGCGGCTTTTACCACCGCCGCAACGCAGATCCAAACCACCTATGCCGCGCAGCTTGCCAACCGCACCGTGCGGGCACAGGCTTTGCAGGCCGAACTGACGGCGCTGCGCACCGCAGCGGTGACCGAACAGGGCCGCACCCCGCAAAATGCTGCGGCGTTGCAAGCGGCGATCGCTGCGTTCACGACGCGCCAGCAAGCGGCAGAGCAGGAATTGCAAACGCTGTCGCAGCCGATCGACCTCGCCGTCACTTATGTCCGCGAACAGATCACGCTCAAACTCTCCGATGCGGTTCGCGCCGCCACCACTGCGCGGCGCGTTGATGTGCTGCTCAATAACGAGGCGGTTGTCTGGCGCGCGGAAACCGTCGACCTGACTCCGGCGATCGTCGCCGAACTCAACCGTCTGGTCCCCAATGTCGCGATTGTGCCGCCAGAAGGCTATCAGCCCGGCATGTTGCTGCGTGCACAACAGGCGAACGCCGCCACCGCGCCTGCTCCGGCTGCGCCGCAAACGCGCTAACGTCGGGGCTGAACGGGGGGTAGGTCCGATGAGTGATGCGGCGCAGGCGTTTGATATTCGACGGATATTATCGCTGTTGCCGCATCGCTACCCGATGCTGCTGGTTGACCGCGTGGTCGAGCTTGTTCCTGACGTGTCCATCCACGCGATCAAGGCGGTGACGATGAACGAGCCGTTTTTTCAGGGACATTTCCCCGGACGGCCGATCATGCCCGGCGTGCTGATTGTCGAAGCGATTGCGCAGGCCGCAGGGATACTCGCGATCGAATCGATGGGGCTGGCGGGCAGCGCAAAGCTCGTCTATTTCATGGCGATCGATGGGGTGAAGTTTCGCAAGCCGGTCGAACCGGGATGTTTGTTGCACTTGCATGCCGAGATCGTGCAAACCAAGCGGACGATCTGCAAATTTGTCGGCCGCGCGATGCTCGATGATGCGCTCGCTGCCGAATGCAGCTTTACCGCGATGATCGCCGACCCGCCTGCTTGATTTATTGCACCAAGGCCGCTAACGCGCGGCTTCGCTTTCTCCTTAACAGGAATCACCTCTTGCGGCTGGTCGGAAACCAGTCGCGCATGGAGCATATGACATGAAACAGAATATTCACCCCGATTATCACATGATCACGGTGCAGATGACCGACGGCACGACCTATCAGACGCGTTCGACCTGGGGCAAGGAAGGCGATACGATGACGCTCGACATCGATCCGACCGCGCACCCGGCGTGGACCGGCGGCAAGGGCACCATGCTCGATGCCGGTGGTCAGGTGGCCAAGTTCAACAAGCGTTTTGGCGGGCTGAGCCTCAAGAAGGGCTAGCCTTATCCCTCTAACGGGTGCGAGAAGCCTCTTACCTCACGCCGCCTTGCGCGATTTGTCTTGCTTTGCCTCGCGTGGTCGGCTGAGGAAATCATTGACTATGGCCAGCGATTCCTCGGCCTGAGCGACGAGGAACAGATGCCCGCCATCCTTCACGATGTGCAGCTCGGCACCCGGGATCAGGCTGGCGAGGAACCGCCCGTTGGCGACGGGGACGATATTGTCATCCTCACCCATGATGACCAGCGTTTCGGCCTTGAGCAGGAACGGGAGCAGCGGCGCGCTGGTCCACCCGACCATGGCGAGCAGTTGATAGAAATAGCCGACCCCGCTCGGCGGGCGGACACGGCCGACATGGCCGTCGGCCCCGTCGGTTTTGCCGCCGTAGAGCGTGGCGAAGTTTTTTGCCATATAATCGGGGTCGATATAGCGGCGCGGGTTGGCCATCTTGCTGAGCGCCGAGAGTTTGCCAGGCACCATCATCCAGCCTGCGGTGGTCGCGGCGAGGATGAGCCGTTCGACGCGCGCGGGGTATTGCATCGCAAAATGCTGCGCCATCGCGCCGCCCCAGCTCACCCCCATCACGTCCATGCTGTCATAGCCGAGGTCGGACATGATTTGCGACGCCGTCTGCGACATGGTGATCGGGTTATAGGGGATCAGCGGATCGGGGCTTTCGCCGACCCCAGGCATGTCGAATATGATGAAATCGCGCTGCCCGACCATGCGGGCAAACGGCGCGACCAGTTCGATATTCGCGCCAACGCCGTTGAAAAACAGCAAAGGCGGGGCGGATGTTTTGCGTTTGGCCTTTCCCCACGCTTTCCAGCGCGCAACGCGCAATGTGCGCCCGCCCGCTTGCATCATCATCACCTCGGCATCGGCAAGGGGCTGGTCCTGTTTGCTCATCAAATTGTCCTCAACCAAAGGCATAATCGCCCGGCGCGGGTGTGATCGGCGGATATTGCTTGCTGCCAAGCACTTTGGGGGCGTCTTTCATCGGCCCCGCACGCTTTTTGACCCATTCGGCCCAATGCGGCCACCAGCTGCCCGCGATCTCCTCGGCCTGACCCAGCCATTTTTCGGGCGTAGCGGGTGGTTTTTTCGATGAGCGGAAATATTTGGCCTTGGGGTTGCCGGGCGGGTTCAAAATCGCCTGAATATGCCCCGATTGCGACAGGACAAACTCGATATTCTTTGACCCGAACAGCTGCGTTGAACGGTAACACGCCTTCCACGGGGTGATATGGTCGGTCACCCCGGCGAGCAGGAACAGATCGTTGCTCACCTTGGTCAGATCGACGATGTGCCCCGCCAGCTCGGCTTGCCCGGGCACCGCGAACGGCTGTGTCTCGTAAAAATCGAGATAATCGCTGTGCAGTTTGGCGGGCAGGTTGGTCGCGTCATTGTTCCAGAACAAGATGTCGAACGCCGGCGGGTCTTCGCCGTGCAGATAATTGTTGACGACATAATTCCACACCAGATCGTTGGGGCGCAGCCACGCGAAGGCGCGGGACAGCGACGTGCCATCGAGGATGCCTTTCTTCGCGCTCCTCTGCCGCGCCAGTTCGATCCCGTGCGATGAAACCAGCGCGCCGACCTCGCTATCGGTCGCTTCGGGGGCGAGCACGCACACCATCAGCGTCGCGGCATTGGCGCGTTTGTCGCCGCTCGCCGCCATTTTGGACAGGACCGTGGCGAGCGTGATCCCGCCCGAACAGCCGCCCGACAAATTGACCTTGTCCGACCCCGTAATCGCGCAAATGACGCCAATCGCCTCGATCACCGCATCGACATAATCGCCAAGCCCCCAGTGGCCCTGCTCGACCTGCGGGTTACGCCAGCTGATCAGGAACGGCTGAATGCCTGCCGCCAATTGCAACTGCACCACCGATTTGGTCGGGGTCAGGTCATTCAGATACGCCTTGTTGATTTGTGGCGGCACCGTGAGCTGCGGAATGCTATGCACCTGCTCGGTGGTCGGCGCATAGTGGATCAGCTCCATCATCTCGGTCCGCCACACCACCTGGCCCGGCGTAATCGCGATATTTTCGCCGATTGTGAACGGGCGCTTGTCGACTTGGCTGACGATGGCGTTATTATGGACGATGTCGGTATAGGCGTTTTGCAGCCCCTTCATCAGCGACAATCCGCCGCTGTCGATCGCGCGTTTGATCGCCGACGGGTTGCCCGCGAGGGTGTTGGTCGGCGACAGCGCGTCGAGGATCATGCCCGAGACAAAGCGCGCGCGGTTACGCTCCAGCTCGTCCAGCTCAAGATCATCTATCCAGCGCTGCGTCCCCGCTTGCACCGCCAGATAATATTGCACCCCCGCGCGGTAAAATGGGTTGAACGTCCACGCCACATCCTTGAACCGTTTGTCCTTGGCATCGGGGGCAAGCTCGCTCTTGCCGGTGACGATCTTCATCACATCGGCGCCAAAATCCTGCATGTGGCGCATGACCTTGTCGGGTTTGGTCGCGGTTTCGCGCAGCAACATCCCGACCGCGCCGATCAAATCCTCGCGCGCCAGGCCGATCAGCGGGCTCATCGCCGCGCCGCCTTCGGGCTCGCCCGTCAATTCCAGCTTAGGTTTTTTTGCCACCAGCGCTCTCCCAGTCAGAAGGCGGCTCTGCTGGCCGCCCTTCACGCCGCCGTTGTGGCGGCCCCTGTGCCATTGTCAATCGTCAACGCAGCTAATTCGCGTTCCAGCCGCAAACTGTCGAAAATCTTCGCCCCGCCAAGAAACACCGAACCGGTGCATGCGCTGAGCAGCAACCATCCGCCGACCCCGGGGTAGCTATCGAGGTAATGCAACCCGCGTTCGATCGCGCCAAGGCCGAGCGCATAGATGATCAGGCACGCCTCCAGCTTGGTCTTGATGATGAACAGCCGTTTGAACTTTTTCCACATAGTGCAGCTTTTCCTGTTTAGCGTTGCTTCGCAAACATTGTGCCAGCCCCGCAAAAGCGCGACTCGTGCACCCGCAGATATGGTAAACTGTAAGTTAATCCGACACTAGGGTTGTTGGCACAGTCGTCATTGCTTCGCTCCGCTCGCAATGACGATTCAGCCAAGCTCCGACAGCCCCAGCGCACCCAGCAGCATCGCCCGCGCCGCGCAAACATCATCGCGCAATGTGGGCGAGGCAAGGTCTGCGGGCGCAATCGCTTCGGGCCACCACCGCGCCACCACTTCGCATGCGCGGTCAATCTTCGCTGCATCGCAGAGGAAACGCGGGTCCACACTAGATGGATCGGCGACCACGCGCAACCTGAGGCACGCCGGTCCGCCGCCATTGGCCATCGACTGGCGGACATCGACCGGAATGGCTTGGGCAATCGGGCCATTGCCCGCGATGGCCGCGTCCAGCCAGCGCGCGACGCTTTGACATGCCACCGCCTCGGTCGGCACAATCAGTGCCATATCACCCGACGGCAGGCTCACCAGCTGCGCGTTGAACAGATAGCTGGTGATCGCATCGGCCAACGGCACTGCGGCCTCGGCGACCTCGATGATTTCGGCCCACGGCGCAGCATGGCGGATCGCGGCAAGCGCCGCACCATGGTCGGCAAAGGCACGCTCGTGCACCAGTAGAACCCGCTCGTTCGCCACCGCCACCACATCGTTGTGAAACGCGCCAGCGGCAATCGCCGCCGGGTTTTGCTCGATGAACAGCGTCGCCGCACCGTCCAGCCCGTGCAGCCGCGCCACCGTCTTTGACGCCTCGCTATGCTGGCGCGCGGGGAAGGCACCGCCGTTCCTGCCATAGATGAAAATCTCGATCCCAGCCGCGTCATGGCTGGGCGCAAGTCGCATATGGTTGGCCGCGCCTTCATCGCCGAACGGGGCGGGCACCGGCGCGTGCACCGCAAAGGCCGAGTTGGCAAAGGCGAGACGCAACTGCGCCAATGTCCCCGTCCATTCGTGGCTGCGGTGCGGCATCGTCATCAAATTGGCGACGGTCAGGTGCGTGCGGCCATCGGCGCAATCGGCGGCGGGGCTGACCGTCGCGGCATTCGCTGCCCACATCGACGAGGCTGAAAATGCGGCGGCACGGATGTGCGGATCGGCCTCGTTCAGCGTCGTTCCGAGCGACGCCAGCCAAGCCTGATTGGGGCGATCCAGCGGCATCAGCCACCCTTGCGCCAGCCCCAGGTCGACATTGCCGCGCATCTTGGTTAGCCCTTGAAGCGCAGCGGCACGCGGCTGCGACACCGCGCCCGCATGCTTGGCCGACGCGATATTACCCGGCGACAGGCCTGCATAATTGTGGCTCGGGCCGATAATGCCGTCAAAGTTGATTTCGGTTAGCATGTCAGTGATTTTCCACTCCGTGTGCCGCCGCCACCCCGTTCACCCTGAGCCTGTCGAAGGGTCGTCCTTTGCTTCTTCCCGTGCTGAAGAAAAACCAGTCCTTCGACAGGCTCAGGACAGACGGGTTTGTGTCGCAATGACGAATGTGACGGATTCCATTCAACACCCGATCCAGTCGAGCGTATCGCCAACCTCAACCCCCAGCGCCTCGGCGGCTTCGGGTTCGATCATGATGCCGCCGTCGGCTTGCGCCACATGCGCAAAGCAGCAGCGGAAATCGGCGCATGTGCCGGTGGCCACCAGCGAGCGGGTGCCGCCATGGCCAATCGCCACCAGCGCCGCGTTTTTCGCATCGCGGATCGTCTTCACCGCGTCGGTGTGCGCGGTCATCGTTGGCCCGCCGTCGAAAATGTCGATGTAATTGTCAAAGGCAAAGCCCTCATTTTCCAGCATCCGCATCGCCGCGCGGCCCGACGGGTGCGGCACGCCGATGACGCCGCGCGCTGCGTCGGTCAGCATCGCGATATAGACCGGATGGCTGGGCATCAGATCGGCGATGAACTGGTTGCCGTGGAGCGCGTTGAACTGGTCGGCTTCGGCAAAGCCCATCCCGAAAAACTTGCCCGCCACCCCGTCCCAGAACGGCGATCCGCCCGCCTCGTCGATCACCCCGCGCAATTCGGCCAATATCCGCGTCCCGAACCGCGCGCGGTTGGCGCGGATGAACAGATAGCGCGACCGTGCAAGCAACAGCCCCAGCCCGCCTGCGCGTTCGTGCGGGTGGAGGAACAGCCCGCCGACCTCGCTCGATCCCTCAAGGTCGGTCGAAAGGCTTAAGGTATCGGCGCGGAATGTGCGGTCCAATTCTTTGCTATGCTGGCTGATGCTGCCGATGCGATAGCTGTAGAACGGCCACGTCACCCCAACCTCGGTAAACACCTGGCAGGTGCCGCGAATCTCGCCGGTCGCGCGGTTCTCCAACATCAGCACGAATATCTGGCCGCGCGCTTCTGGCTGCTCGCCCGCAAAGGCGGCCGCCGTCCGCTCCAGCTTGGTGCGTAGCGCGGCCTTATCGGGCGGCAGGTTGGTGAACCCGCCGCCGGTCAGCTTGGCCATGTCGTATAGCGCTTGCAGGTCGGCGAGCGTTGCGGGGCGGATAACGAAACTCATAGGATAACTCGCTCGGCAATGCGCATGATGGCGAGTGCGGAGAGCGCAGCGCGCTCCGCCAGACTATCGACGATCAGATATTCGTCGGCCGAATGGATGGAGCCGCCGCGCACCCCCATCGTATCGACCACCGGGACCCCGCACGCCGCGATATTATTGCCGTCGCACACCCCGCCGGTATCCTGATGCGTGAGCGTGAGGCCAAGGTCGGTCCCCGCTTGCTCGACCAGCGCATAGAGCCGCGCAGCGGCGGCGTCGATCAGCTTGGGCGGGCGGGCAAAATGGCCGTGCAGATGGACGTGGACGTCATGCGCGATGGCGATGGCGTGGGTCACATCGCGGAGCAATATCTTCGCCGCCGCCTCATCCTCATGGGTAAGCGGGCGCAGATTGACGCGCAGCACCGCGCAGTCGGGCACGACATTATTGGCGCTGCCGCCGTCGATTTTGGCGGGGTTGATGGCAAGGCCGGGGCGCACCGCCGCCTTGAGCCGCACCGCAAGGTCTGCTGCGGCGACCAGCGCGTTGCGCCCGTCCTCGGGGTTGCGGCCGGCGTGCGCCGCGCGGCCGTGGATGGTGATCGAAAAATTGCCGCTGCCCGGCCGCGCCCCTGCCAGTGTGCCATCGGGCAGAGCGGAGGGTTCATAGGTCAGCGCGGCGATTTTGCCATGAGCGTGTTTGGCGATCAGCGCGGCGGAGGACAGCGAACCGACCTCTTCGTCGCTGTTGATGATGATGTCGTAGCCGAAATCGGGTGCGCCGACCGCTTCAACCGCTTGCAGCGCGGCCAGCATCACCGCGATCCCGCCCTTCATGTCCGCAACGCCGGGGCCGTTCAAAATATCACTGACATTTGATGTCAGCGATTGGAACGGATGGTCAATTCCGAACACCGTATCCATATGCCCGGTGAACAGTAACCGCCGCGCTGCTTCGGGCCTGACCTGCACCAGTAAATGCTGGCCGTGCGCGACTTCGGCGACGCTGCCATCGGCGCGCACTGCTTCTATCGGCATCGGGCAGACATAGGTCACAGTGCCCGGCAAAACCGCGAACGCATCGGCCAGCAGCGCCGCCATTTTCGCCAGCCCATCCATGTTGCGCGAGCCGCTGTTGACCGCCGCCCACGCCATCACCTGGCTCAGCATATGCGCCTGATCGGGGCGTTCAATGATGGTGCGTTCAAACTTGGTCAGGCTGGTCATGGTGCGATGATAGCCGGACTTTGCGCCGCACTCCACCCCCAGTGTGGCCCCAGCTTCCATGCCCCTTGCAAAGCACTGCGCCGCTCGGCATAGCGGCATCGCTTCCTCCCCAGTGGCACATAAGCTATGCTCCGCAAGTGGTTTGCGGGCGAGAGGGAGCAATGATGTCCGACTATATTACGCGCGCCGGATTGCGGGTTGATCGGGGGCTGATCGCCTTTGTCGAGGATGAGGTGCTGCCGGGGATCGCGCTCACCGCCGACCATTTCTGGGCGGGCCTGGCCGATATTCTCGCACGTTTTGAGCCGGATAACACCGCACTGCTGGCGATCCGCCACCGGATGCAGGCCGACATCGACGATTGGCACAGCGCGCAGGGCGGTGCGCCGCACGACGCTGCGGCCTATCAGGCATTTCTGCATGAGATTGGCTATCTGGTGCCCGAACCGGCGCCGTTCACCATCTCTACCACCAATGTCGACCCCGAAATCGCTTGCCTAGCCGGGCCGCAGTTGGTGGTGCCGTCGCTCAACGCGCGCTTTGCGCTCAACGCCGCCAATGCCCGCTGGGGCAGCCTCTATGACGCTTATTACGGCACCGATGCTCTGCCAGGAACGGCCAAGGCAGGCGGTTACGACGCCGCGCGCGGCGCACAGGTGGTGGCGGCGGCCAAAGCGTTCCTCGACGCTGCCGTGCCGCTCGCCAGTGGTTCGTGGGCCGATCATGCGGGCGGGGCATTGCACCTTGCCAATCCTGCCCAATTCGTCGGACAAAAACCCGGCGGGCTATTGTTAAAAAACAATGGATTACATATCGAACTTGTCATAGATGCTCAGCATCCGGTGGGCCGCGATGACCCCGCGCACATCGCTGATGTCATTCTGGAAAGCGCGCTGACGACGATCATCGATCTGGAGGATAGCGTCGCTGCGGTCGATGCAGCGGACAAGGTGGCGGCGTGGCGTAACTGGCTCGGCCTGATGAACGGCACGCTGTGTGACACGTTTGATAAGGGCGGGCACCGCGTCATCCGCGCGCTCAACCCCGACCGTGAATGGGCATCGCCCGACGGCACGTCCTTCACATTGCCGGGCCGCGCATTGATGTTTGTCCGCAACGTTGGTCACCTCATGACCAACCCCGCCGTGCTGCTTGCCAATGGCGATGAGGCGCACGAAGGGCTGCTCGATGCGGTGATGACCGCCACCATCGCGCTCCACGATCTCCGAGGCGTTTCTTCTTCGTCTTTCCCACTCGCAGGCGAGCGTGGCGGCCGCTTCCGCAACAGTCGCACCGGCAGCATCACTATCGTCAAGCCCAAGATGCACGGCCCCGCCGAATGCGCCTTTACCAATGATCTGTTCGACGCGGTCGAGGATATGCTCGGCCTGGATCGTCATACGATCAAGGTCGGAGTGATGGACGAGGAGCGCCGCACGTCGGCCAATCTTGCCGCCTGCATCCGCGCGGTACGCGGCCGCATTGCCTTCATCAACACCGGCTTTCTCGATCGTACGGGTGACGAGATTCACACATCGATGCACGCCGGACCGATGATCCCCAAGGGCGAGATGAAGGCGAGCGAGTGGATTGCGGCTTACGAGGATCGCAACGTCCGCATCGGGCTGGCTTGCGGGCTGTCGGGCCGTGCACAGATCGGCAAGGGGATGTGGGCGATGCCCGACCTGATGGCGGCGATGGTCGAACAGAAAATCGCACACCCGATGAGCGGTGCCAACACCGCCTGGGTGCCCAGCCCAACTGCTGCGACGCTCCACGCGCTCCATTATCACGCTGTCGATGTGTTCGCGCGGCAAGGGGTTATTGCGCACGAAGCGGTGCCCGATCTCGACCGCCTGCTCACCATTCCGGTTGCGCAGGGGCGCAACTGGTCCGACGACGAGGTACGCCGCGAGCTTGATAATAATTGTCAGGGTATCCTCGGCTATGTGTCACGCTGGATCGATCAGGGGGTCGGCTGTTCCAAGGTGCCCGACATCCACGATGTGGGGCTGATGGAGGACCGCGCGACGCTACGTATCGCCAGTCAGGCGCTCGCCAACTGGCTGCTGCACGGTGTGTGCACGGCTGCACAAATCGATGCGGCGCTGGCGCGGATGGCGGCAAAGGTTGATGCGCAGAATGCCTCCGACCCGCTTTATACGCCGCTCAGCCCCGATGGCGTCGCGTTTCGCGCGGCGCGCGCGTTGATTTTTGAGGGCGCGGCGCAGCCATCGGGCTATACCGAACCGTTGCTGCATGCGTTCAGGCTGGAAAGGAAGGCGGGGTAGCGCGCCGCCACATGTGGCGCTATGGCGCGGCGCATGACCACCACCATCGCTGCGCTCTATCAATTCGCTCCGTTTGACGACCCTGGTGCGTTGCGCACCCCGCTGTTCGAGCTGTGCACCGCGCAGCGCGTTCGCGGCACGCTGTTGCTGGCGGGCGAAGGGATAAATGGCACGATTGCGGGCAGCGCGGAGGGCATCGCCGCCGTGCTCGCGCATATCCGCACGCTTCCCGGCTGCGCGGACCTCGACGTCAAATATAGCCATGCCGAAGGTCCACCATTCCGACGGATGAAGGTGCGATTGAAGCGCGAGATTGTGACGTTGGGCGTGCCGGGCGTTGACCAATCGCGCGATGTCGGGCGTTATGTCGAACCCGATGAATGGAACGCGCTGATCGCCGACCCCGACACCATCGTCATCGACACGCGCAACGATTATGAGGTTGCGATTGGCAGCTTTGCCCGCGCCATCGACCCCAAAACCAGCAGCTTTGGCGCGTTTCCGGCGTGGTTCCGCACGCACCGCGCAGAGTTTGGCAACAATCCACGCGTCGCCATGTTCTGCACCGGCGGGATCCGCTGCGAAAAATCGACTGCGTTCCTGCGCGCCGAGGGGATAGAGGATGTCGCGCACCTCAAAGGGGGGATCCTCAATTATCTTGAGAAAGTGCCGCAAGAACAGAGCCTATGGCATGGAGAATGCTTTGTTTTCGATGAACGGGTCAGCGTTGGTCATGGCCTGGCGGTTGGCCCGCACAGCCTGTGCCGCGCCTGCCGGATGCCGATGACCCCCGATGATCGACAATCGAGCGACTATGTTGAGGGCGTGCAGTGCCCGCATTGCGCCGCGACCCGCACCGACGCTGACCGCACCCGCTTTGCCGAGCGGCATAAACAGATGCAGCTCGCCAAGACGCGCGGCCTGGCGCACCTCGGCGATGATGCGGTGCGGTGAGGCGGAGCGGAGCTAAACCCGCGCCGCGCCCCATTCGAGCCAGCCAAACGGGCGCGGGGTTTTGGGCATATAGCCGCTGCCCATCCGCTCCGTTGCAAAGCCCGCTTCGGCGTAGGCGTCGGCAATCGGGCGGGTCAGGTGACAGCCGCCGCCGATATGTTTCCACACCGGCTCGATCCGCCGCTGCCATTTGCGCACGCCTTCGTCGGGCGCGCGGCCATGTTCGAGGAACAGCGCGGTGCCGCCGGGTTTGAGGACGCGGCGGATTTCGCGCAGCACCTGCGCGCTATCCTGCACCGAACACAGCGTAAAGGTCGTCACCACCGTGTCGAATTGCGCGCTGGCGAAGGGAATATCCTCGCCCACACCGCTGCGAATATCCGCCTTTATCCCGCGCTGTGCGACCAGCCGCTGCGTATCGGCGAGCAAGGCAGGCGTCGGGTCGCATCCCGACAGGCTGGTCACCTTGGCCGGATCGTAAAAGGGCAGGTTGATACCGCCACCACAGCCGAGTTCAAACACGTCGCCGCTGGCCAGCGGCACAATCCGGCTGCGCGCCTTCATGATTTGTGGCTGGCCGCAGCAACAGCGGATAAGGCGAGGGGCGATGGTGCGGTCCCACCAATTGGCCATCTGCATATTTCCTTTTGATTATAGCGTGATACCATAGGCCGCGAGCGCACGATTCATCAAAGCGTAAAGCAGCATCGTGATGATAACCCCCACCGCCAAAGTGGCCCAAAAACTAACCCCATGGCGCAGCATCATCGGCATGAAGATGAACATCGGGATGGTTGGCAGGAAATACCAGAAGGCCGATTGCAGATAAGTGGCAACGGCTTCGCGGTCGCCCGTATCGTGCCACAGCCACACCATGCCGAGCACCGAGATGAGCGGCAAAGAGGCGATGAGCCCGCCCAGCCCGGGGTAACGCCGCGACACCAGCGCGATGATCGCGACAATGATACCCGACAGTGCGGCGCGGATGATGAATGCGGCGGTTATCAAAGCGGCACCTGTTGGCTGGCGCAATGGAAGCTGCCGCCGCCCGACAATATGGCGTCGGAGGGCAGGGCAACGACACGCCGGTCAGGGAAGCAATCGGCGAGCACCGCCACGGCTTCCTCGTCGTAACGCGTGCCATAAGCCGGCATGGCGACAACGCTATTGCCGATGAAAAAGTTCATATAGCTGGCGGGCAGGGCCACGCCGCCAACCGCCACTTTACCGGGCGAGGGGATGGTTTTGATGGTGATGGGGTGCTGATCTTTGGCAAAGCTCTGCGCGCGCGCCATCGCGTCGGCATAAACGGCGGTGTTGGGGTCGTTGGAGCCGCTCGCGGTGGGGAGCAGCAGCGTGGCCGGCTCCACCCAGCGCGCCAGATTATCGACATGGCCGTCGGTATGATCGCCGCCAAGGCCATTGCCGAGCCACAAGATGCGCTCAACGCCAAGCGCATCCTTCAGCACTGCCGCAATCTGTTCGGGCATCAGCCCGGGGTTGCGATTGGGGTTGAGCAGGCATTGGTTGGTGGTGACGGCGAGCCCCGCGCCATCCCAGTCGATCGCGCCGCCCTCCAGCACCATCGTCTGCGCATCGCGCGCAAAACCATATCGCGCCGCCAGCCGCGCGCCGATGTCACCGTCGCCGGGCATGATATATTTGCCGCCCCAGCCGTTGAAAGCAAAGTCCATCGCGCGTCTAGTGTCTTTGCGCTGCGCCCCCGTGCCCGTGATGATCGGCGCGGTATCGCGCAACCACACATCACCCAGCGGCTCGACGGTCACTTCGACAGCGGCTTCGACTAGCCCCCGCGCCACCGCCGCGTCGCCGTCGCTGTTGCACACCAGCGTGACCGCCTCACCAGCGCCGCCATCAGCAATCGCGGAGGCAAAGGCGGCGATCTGCTCACGGGCACGGTCAAACGCATCGCCCCACTCATCGCGGATCGTTGGAAAGCCGACCCACGTCCGTTCATGCGGTGCCCATTCGGGAAGGAGCATGGTTTTACCGCCCCGCGCGGCTGCGGTCGCGGATCGCGCGAAACTCGTCGCCCTCGACCCAGTTGGGCCACTCGGCACTCATCGCCAGCGCCCGGCCCACTGCATAATAAAGCGCGACATCGGCGGTCATCCCGTCCCAGCGCGCAATCGCCTCTAACTCGTCCGATGGCTTGTGATAGCGGTTGGCGGTGTAATCCTCGGCCGCCGCGCGCCCCGCCGCGCGCCCGCCCTCGATCAAATCCTCACCGCCATCAAAATAGATCATCGGCACCCCCAGCTTGGCGAGGCTGAAATGGTCTGAGCGATAGTAAAAGCCGCGTTCGGGCGTCGGCTCGTCGGAGGCATAACGTCCCGCAGCGGTCAGCGCGCGGTCGAGGTAGGTGTCAAGGTCGCTCTTGCCGCGCCCAACCACCACGACATCGCGTGCCGGTCCGTTGCCATTCAGCGCATCCATGTTGATACCGCCGACCGTTTGTGCCAACGGAAACACTGGATTTTCCGCGTAATAATGCGAGCCGAGCAGCCCCGATTCCTCTGCCGTTACCGCGAGAAACACCAGCGTGCGTTCGGCCGCGCCCGCGCGCGCATGCGCCTCGGCCAGCGCGACCAGTCCGCCCACGCCGGTGGCATTGTCGATCGCGCCATTGCAAATGTCATCGCCCGCCGCATCGGCCTCGCACCGGCCCAGATGGTCCCAATGCGCGGTGTAGAGTATATAGTCGCCCGGGCGCGTGCGCCCAGGCAATATGCCGATCACATTGCGCGACGCCGTGCGCCGCACCGCATTGTCGAATGACAGCGAAGCGGTGACACTTGGCAGCGCGATGGCGCGGAACCCCGCTCGGCCCGCCTGCGCCCTCAGCCGATCAAAATCGAGGCCAGCGGCGCGAAACAAGGCGGTCGCGCGGTGCAACTGCATCCAGCCATTGGCCTGTGTCTCGGTCATATGATTGTCGGCGGCATCGGCCAGATATTGCGCGCCGGTCCAGCTGGACCGCACCACGCCCCAACCATAAGCGGCGGGTTCGGTGTCGTGGACGATGATCGCGGCAGCCGCGCCCTGACGCGCCGCCTCTTCATATTTATAGGTCCAGCGGCCGTAATAGGTCATCGCCCGCCCGTTGAACGTGCCGCCGACCGCCGGCACCTGCCAGTCGGGATCGTTGACGAGGATGACGACGGTTTTGCCGTGCACGTCGATCCCTTCATAATCGTTCCAGCCGCGTTCGGGGGCGTTGATGCCGTAACCGACGAACACGACCTCGCTGTTCGCTATGTCGGTGCGCGGCGTGATGCGGTATGAACCCGCCACAAAATCATCGCCATAGCTGAGCGATTGGACGCCAGCAGGCGTGTCGAACCTGAGCGGCGAGACGTTATTGGCGGTCATTTCGACCAGCGGCACGTCCTGAACCCAGCTGCCATGGTTACCCGGCTGAAGCCCCGCCGCGCGCATCTGTTCGATCAGATAATTGACCGAACGTTCTTCGCCTGCGGTGCCGGGGGATCGCCCCTCAAACGCATCGGACGACAGCATGGTCGTGACGCGGCGGATTGTCTCCTCGCTGATTTGCGGCGCAGCTGCGGGGCGCGTGGAAACACTCACGCACGAAGCGAGCGTGGCTGCTGCGGCCAATGTGAACAGACGAAGGGATAGGGGGGTGTGCATGGGGGTGAGTGCTCCAGCGGATGATTGTTGCCACCGTAGCGCGCCTCGATAAGCAACGCAAAGGGGGGATGAATAGCGCTTGCAGTGCAGGCCCGCAGACGCCAAAACCACCGCCATGACCAACACGCTTTATTACGGCGATAATTTGCACGTCCTGCGCGAACATGTGAAGGACGACAGCGTTGACCTGATCTATCTTGATCCGCCGTTCAACAGCAACGCCAACTACAACGTGCTGTTCCGCAGTCCCGAAGGGCACAGCAGCGACGCACAGATCGAGGCGTTCGAGGACACCTGGCACTGGAACGCCAGCGCCGAAGCCGCCTTTGACGAGGTCATGCGCAGCGGCAACATGGCCGCCTTTGAACTGCTGCGGGCGATGCGCGGGTTTCTGGGCGATAATGACATGATGGCCTATCTGGCGATGATGGCGGTGCGGCTGATCGAACTGCACCGCGTGCTGAAGCCGACCGGGTCGCTGTACCTGCACTGCGATCCGACCGCGAGCCATTATCTCAAGCTACTGCTGGACGGGGTGTTTGGGGCGACAGGCTTCCGAAGCGAAATCATCTGGAAAAGAACTTCTGCACATTCCAATTCAAAGAAGAATTTTGCAGGTATTCACGACGTTATACTCAGCTATTCAAAATCAAATAAGTACACTCACAACGAAGCTTACACTCCATATTCGGCTGCATACATTGCGGAGCATTTCGTGCATTCTGATCCGGACGGACGACTGTTCCGGCGAAGCGACATGCGAAATCCGGGTGTAAGACCCAACCTTCGTTACGACTACACCGCCAGCAACGGAATAACTTACAAGCCCCATCCGAATGGGTGGGCTGTTTCGCGTGAAGTTATGGAGCAGCTGGATCGAGAAGGACGCCTTTTCTTCCCAAGGAAGGAGGAGGCACGGCTTCGTAAGAAGATATACTTGGACGAAAGTCTTGGGGTTCCGGCGACAGACATGTGGGATGATTTGCCGCCAATTCACGCAGCCGCTGCCGAACGCCTCGGCTACCCCACCCAGAAGCCGCTCGCGCTGCTCGAGAGGATCATCGCCGCCTCATCCAATCCCGGCGATGTGGTGCTCGATCCGTTCTGCGGGTGCGGCACGGCGGTTCATGCCGCGCAAAAGCTGGGGCGGCAGTGGCTGGGGATTGATGTTACCCATCTGGCGGTCAGCCTGATCGAAAAACGGATGAAGGATGCCTTCCCCGGCCTGGCCTTTACCGTCGAAGGCCGCCCGCAGGACTTGCCCTCCGCGCTCGATCTGGCCGAACGCGACAAGCACCAGTTTGAGCTGTGGGCGCTGTCCGTGGTCGAAGCGCAGCCGTGGAAGGGCGGGCGCAAGGGTGCCGATACCGGGATCGACGGGATCATCTATTTCAAGCCCGACGGCAAACGCACCGAAAAGGCGATTGTCGAGGTGAAAGGCGGGGCCATCGGCGTGAAAGACATCGGGCGGCTGGCGCAGGTGATGGAACGCGAGCGCGCCCCGTTTGGCGTCTATATCACTGCCCGCGCCCCGACCCGCGCGATGGAAAGCGATGCGGCGGCGGTCGGCGTCTGGGAAAACGAATATACCGGCCGCAAGCACCCACGCCTGCAAATCATCACCCTGGCCGAACTGTTCCAGAACAAGCGCCCGGACATTCCATGGGTCGACGCATCGGTGCTGAAAAGCGCCAAGCGCGAGGACACCAGCCATCAGGGGACTTTGCTATGACCGCATCCGCCAGCGCCTCAATTTGAGAATTAACGCTGCCTATGACATAGTGATCTTGGGCGTGCGCGACGCAGTGAATTCTTCGCGCCGTAGCACGAGGCTAATGGCCGCTGACTGCTGAGCAGGGGGTGAAGTCCTTGCCGCACGCCTTGTCATCCCGGCCCTTCGACTGCCCGCAGGGCGGGCTTAGGATAAACTTCAGGCAAAGTCTGAAGGCCGGGGCACCACCGACATGCTGCGGCGAATAACGGCTTTCCTACAGCGATAGCGCCATGGCATAATGCGCGCTGAACCTCCCTTTGCGGGAGAGGGGAGAAAGAAAAGGAAAGCGGGCTTAACTTGACACATTGCGAATCCCACCACTGTCGTTAACTAAGGTTAGTATTTGAAATATAGCGATAAAACACCGCTGCTTCACTTGACACACTGTCAAGTTAAGCCCGCAGGCGGCCGTTGTTTACCCCCCGTTTTCGGGTCAACCTTGTAGGAGAGGGAGCACAAGCAAAAGGGCCGGACCCCGTCGGATCCAGCCCTCTCATCTCGCCAAGCGGCCCGAAGGTCGTTCAGCGCGAAACGTGTAACCAATTAGCGCGAGTTTTAGCGCGAGTAGAACTCGACAACCAGATTGGGCTCCATCTTGACCGGATAGGGCACTTCGTCGAGCGTCGGGACGCGGGTGAAGGTGACCTTGGTCCCCTCGACCGCGATATAATCGGGCAGATCGCGTTCGGGCAGCGCCTGTGCTTCGGCAACCAGCGCCATTTCCTGCGCTTTTTTGCCAAGTGTCACGACATCGCCGGGTTTGATCTGGCGCGACGCGACGTTGCAGCGCACGCCGTTGACGAGGACATGGCCGTGGCTGACCAGCTGGCGGGCGGCAAAGATGGTCGGGGTGAATTTGGCGCGGTAAACCAGCGCGTCGAGGCGGCGTTCGAGCAGGCCGATCAGGTTCTGCGATGTGTCGCCCTTTTGCCGCGCGGCTTCGAAATAGGCGCGTTTGAACTGCTTTTCGGTGACATCGCCATAATAGCCCTTGAGCTTTTGCTTGGCGCGCAGCTGAATACCGAAGTCGGAAACCTTGCTCTTGCGGCGCTGGCCGTGCTGGCCGGGGCCATATTCGCGGCGGTTAACCGGGGATTTGGGGCGGCCCCAGATATTTTCGCCCATGCGGCGGTCAAGTTTGTGCTTGGCGCTGTGGCGCTTAGACATCGTGTCACTCCATCGTGTGTGCTGGGGCATGATTGCCCGCAGCCAAGTCCGGAAACCACCTGACAAGCCAAGAACGCCTGCCACGACCGCCGCTTCACCGGAGTGCGGAGTCCATGTGGAAGTGCGCGCGGTTAGAGGGGGGAGGGTGCAAAGTCAAGGCGGATCGATGGCACTCGACTATTCTTACCAAGCCGCTATGGAGCGCGGCTATGAGTGATACTATCCTTCCGCCCGATGACTGCGCGACTATGATCGAGGTTCGGCAAGGCGTCGATGCCACTGACCGCGAGCTTGTGGCGCTGTTGGCGCGCCGATTTGGCTATATGCGCGCCGCCGCACGGATCAAACCGTCGCGCGATGTGGTGCGCGATGAAGTTCGCAAGGCACAGGTGCTCGCCAATGTCGCCGCCCACGCGGTGGCGGCTGGGCTGCCGCCAGAGCGGTTCGCGGCGGTGTGGGACGCGCTGGTCGAACAGTCTATCTCCTATGAGTTCGATATTTGGGATGCGGCGCGGGATTAGGGCACGATTAGGTTTTCCGCCGCCCGCCTTTGACGGCGCGCAATACCCCGCGCATCATCTGCACTTCCTTGGCGCTCCAGCGCGGCTTGGTGAACAAAGTACGTAGTGCGCGCAGCGTCACCTGCTTGCGCTCTGGCGGGCGAAAATAATCGGCCTCATCCAGCACCACGTTCACCGTGTCGATCAGGCTGTCCAGATCGCCTTGTGGCGCGGGTGGGTCCAGATCGACCACCGACGGCTGAACGAGATTTTCACCCTTCGACCATTCATAGGCCGCGATGATGACCGCCTGCGCGAGGTTGAGCGAACCGAACTCCGCGTTGATAGGTACCGTCATGATTGCGCTGGCGATCGCGGCATCGTCGCTGTCCAACCCCGATCGTTCTGGGCCGAATAGCAGCGCGGTGCGCCCCGCCTCGGCGCGGATCAGCGCTGCCGCGCCATCGGGGCCGACAACGGGTTTGACAAGGCCGCGCCGCCGCACCGTGGTTGCAATCACTTGGGTGCAATCAGCGACCGCCTCGGCCAGCGTGTCAAACACTTGCGCGTTGGCGAGTACAACATCTGCGCCTGATGCTGCTGGACCAGCGCTGGGGTTGGGCCAGCCATCGCGCGGGTGCACCAGCCTGAGTTCGCTCAGCCCGAAATTGAGCATGGCGCGCGCCGCCTTGCCGATATTTTCGCCCAGTTGCGGGCGCACAAGTACAATGACGGGGGGCGGAGCCCTCATTCCTCGCCAAATTCGCGCAAGGTTGCGGCAAACTCCTCGAAATCGCGGGCCTCGTCGAAATCCTTATAGACGCTGGCGAAACGGATATAAGCGACGCTATCAATCGCTTTGAGTGCGGCCATGACCTTAGCGCCAATTTCTCCGGTAGCGACCTCGGTATCGCCCTCCGTTTCAAGCTGACGCTGGATGGTGGAAACCAGCCGGTCGATGCCAGCCGAATCAATCGGGCGTTTGCGGCAGGCGATGGTGACCGAGCGGAGCAATTTGTCGCGGTCGAACGGTTCGCGCCCGCCGCCTGATTTGACGACTGTTACTTCGCGCAGCTGAATACGCTCGAATGTCGTGAAGCGCGCGCCGCACCCCTCGCATTGCCGCCGTCTACGAATAGCCGCCCCATCCTCGGTAGGGCGGCTATCCTTGACCTGACTAACATCAAAGCCGCAGCTGGGGCACTTCATGCGTCACTCATCGGGCGTGTCTCATTCGCTTTTGTTCGCCTCTCGGTATGCGACATAGCCCAGCCCCGCCAATGCACCGAGCGGGATGGTGATGAACGGCAGGAATACCGCCGCCACTCCGCCCACGGCCGCACCCGCAGCCAGTTTGGACGCGTTGTCGCTGGTGAAGGCGGTTTTGCTGATCCGTGTCACTTCTTCAACCGTCTTGTCGGCAAACTCGACGAACTGGCTGATCGGCGAAGCATCGCTGCCGGGCGCGCTGCCCTCACGGGTGAACTCAGAGCCTTCGTTATGTGCTTTTTCACTGGTTTTCTTAGACATGATACTCTCCAAAAGCCCTTGCCGTATTACTTATACCATACACCAAGGCTATTGGCTAGTGTAAATGGGAAAACGCGCGCACAGCGCGCGCACCCGCGCCCGCACATCGGCCTCGACAGCCGCATCACCATGTTCGCCCTTGGCCGACAGCGCATCGAGAACATCGGCAACCATATCGCCGATCGTCTCGAACTCGGCCACACCGAACCCGCGCGTCGTTCCCGCTGGCGACCCGACACGGATGCCGCTGGTCTTGACCGGGGGCAGGGGGTCGTTCGGAATGCCGTTTTTGTTACAGGTGATACCGGCGCGTTCGAGCGCTTCGTCGGCGTCGCGCCCGGTGACGCCGAGTGGGGTCAGATCGACCAGCGCAAGATGGGTGTCGGTGCCGCCTGCGACCAGATTGCTGCCACGCGCCTGTAGCCGTGTTGCCAGCGCCTGCGCATTGGTGACGACCGCCTTGGCATAATCGCGGAACTCGGGGCGCAGCGCCTCGCCGAACGCCACCGCCTTGGCGGCGATGACGTGCATCAGCGGCCCGCCCTGCAGGCCGGGGAATACCGCCGAGTTGATCCGCTTGGCCAGTGCTTCGTCGTTGGTCAAAATCATGCCGCCGCGTGGGCCGCGCAGCGTCTTGTGCGTGGTTGTGGTGACAATGTGCGCGTGTGGCAGCGGCGACGGGTGCACGCCTGCCGCGACCAGTCCGGCAAAATGCGCCATATCGACCATCAACAGTGACCCGACATCATCGGCAATCGCACGAAAGCGCGCAAAATCGAGGATACGCGGGTAAGCCGACCCGCCGGCGATGATGAGCTGTGGGCGGTGTTCGCGCGCCAGCGCCTCGACCTGGTCGAAATCGACGGTGTGATCGTCGGCGCGCACGCCATATTGCACGGCGTTGAACCATTTGCCCGACATCGCCGGAGCCGCACCGTGGGTGAGGTGCCCGCCCGCGTCGAGGCTCATGCCGAGGATGGTCGCGCCCGGCTTGCTCAGCGCCAGCATCACCGCGCCGTTCGCCTGCGCGCCGCTGTGCGGCTGGACATTGGCAAAACCACAGTCGAACAGGGCCTTGGCGCGTTCAATCGCCAAAGTTTCGACGACGTCGGATGGTGCGCACCCCTGATAATAGCGGCGACCCGGATAGCCTTCGGCATATTTGTTGGTCAGCACCGATCCTTGCGCCTCCAGCACCGCTTTCGACACGATATTTTCCGATGCAATCAGCTCGATCTGGCTTTGCTCGCGGTCCATCTCAGCGGCAATAGCGTCGGCCACCGCGCTATCGACATCGGCGACGCTATCGGTAAAAAATCCGGCGGAGCGGATCGCGGGGCGGTCAAGTTCGGTGGTGGTCATGCGAAGGGTCCTAGCTGGGGGAGGAGAGCTTATCGACGCGCGGGCCATGGCGCCCGCCGCCGAATGGTGTGTCAAGAAACGCGGTGATGCACGCCTTGGCCATGTCTGTGCCGATCAGCCGCGCGCCCATCGCGATGACGTTGGCGTCATTATGTTCGCGCGCTAAGCTGGCCGACAATGGTTCGCTAACCAGCGCACAGCGGCAGGCGGGGTTGCGGTTGACCGCGATCGATATGCCGATCCCCGATCCGCACAGCGCGATGCCGCGCGCCGCTTTTCCTGCGGCGATGTGCGCAGCGAGCGCGGAGCCATAGTCGGGGTAGTCGACGCTGGTTTCATCGCTGGGGCCAAGGTCGATCACCTCGTGCCCACACGCGCGCAGCCACGCCGCAAGCGCATCCTTGAGCGCGAAAGCGGCATGGTCAGAGGCGATGGCGATAGGCATGGCCGCATATTAGGAGGGTGTGCCGCGCTTTTCCAGCATCTTGTGCCAAAAACCGCTTTGGATACGATATTTACGATTTGGCAAGGCTGTGCGCGCATTGTCCGGCGATGACAGCGATTCTTCATAACATGTGCAGTGCCATCGTGCCACTATGCATTGCCATTGCGGCGCATTGCGCGGCCTGATCGCATCATATTGATATATTGATCTGGAACAATGCGCCGATTTGCGCTATTCTGTAATGCGATGACATGCCTCTATCACAGGAGGGACGACAATGCTTTCCACCCTATTCGCCATGACAATGCTAACCGCGCAGGCGGGCGAGCTTTCGGCGCAGGATCAGGCACACGCCTTTGCCGCCGCCGGCTTTACCCAAGCGGGCGGGCAGTGGCGCAGCGACTGCACGGATAGCAGCGCCGCTTACACCCCCGGCGCGATCGACATGGTCGACGACCTCGACGGCGATGGCAAGCCCGAGGTGTTCATCACCGAAGGCAGCGCGCTATGTTATGGCGCGGCGGGCACCGCCTTTGCGCTGGTCAGCAAGAGGTCGGGCGGCACGTGGCGGTTGTTGCTGCGCGCCACGGGCTATGCGACCCCGCTGTCGGGTCGCGGGATCATTGGCCTGCCCGATATCGAGGTTAGCGGGCCGGGGGAATGCTACCCGGTCTATCGCTGGAACGATCAGGCCTATGCCATCGATCACCATCAATATGAAGGAAATCCCTGCCAGCCGTGAAGTGCTGCGCTCCGATTGGAGTGGTTATTTGATCGGCGAGTCGGGCGCGAGCCGCATGTCGAGATAATTATCGACCGACTTCATCAGGCTCGGCAATTCATGCTCGAAAAAATGGTTGGCACGCGGGATTTCGTCGTGGTGGACGGTGATGCCGCGCTGCGTGCGCAATTTTTCGACCAGCTTGACCACCGATGTCGTCGTCACAATCTCGTCCCCAGTGCCGTTGACGATGATCCCCGATGACGGGCAGGGCGCGAGGAAGGTGAAATCATACATGTTGGCGGGCGGCGCCACCGAGATGAAACCGCGGATTTCCGGACGGCGCATCAGCAATTGCATGCCGATCCACGCGCCAAAGCTGAACCCCGCAACCCATGTGGTTTGTGCTTCGGGGTGGATCGACTGCACCCAGTCGAGCGCCGATGCCGCATCGCTCAGCTCGCCGATGCCATTGTCGAACACGCCCTGGCTGCGGCCCACCCCGCGAAAATTGAACCGCAAGGTCGCAAAACCGCGCGCGACAAAGGTTTTATACAGCGCCTGGGTGATGCGGTCGTTCATCGTCCCGCCGCCCTGCGGGTGCGGATGCAGGATCATCGCCACCGGTGCGCGCGGGCGCGGCGGCGGGCTGAACCGCCCCTCAAGGCGGCCTTCGGGTCCGGCGAAAATAACGTCTGGCATTGAGCGGGCTTCCCATGTTGCTGGCGGCCCACGAAATCAGTGCGACGCGTCGATGAGCGCGCTATAGAGGGGGGCGTTGCAAAGTGCAACTTTTGCGAATCACTCTCAATAATTGCGGACTGATGTGGAAATATGATGATTTACCTCGACTATCAGGCGACGACGCCGCTGGCCCCCGAAGCCAAAGAAGCGATGCTGCCGTGGCTGGGCAGCGCGGCGGATAATGGCGATGGTTTTGCCAACCCCGCGAGCCAGTATCGCGCCGGACGTGCGGCGGCGGTCGCGGTCGAGATGGCGCGCGATGCGGTGGCGGCGCTGTTGCCCGCTGGCGGACGGGTGGTGTTCACCTCGGGCGCGACCGAGGCGATCAACTGGGCGTTGTTTCGCGGGCGCGACCTCTATCCGGGGGGCTGCGCGGGGCTGACCATCGAGCATGCCGCAACACTCGCGTGCCTCGATGCGCTGGGCGGCGTGGCGCTGGACGTGGGCAGCGACGCCGTGGCGCTGCTTCCCGATCCGGCGAACCTGCCGACACGCGGGATTGTCGCGGCGATGCTGGTCAATAACGAGGTCGGGACAATCCAGCCAGTCGCGGCCATAGCCGAGGTGACGCACGCGCGCGGGAGTATTTTGCTGTGCGACGCGGTGCAGGGTTTTGGCCGGATGGTCATCCCCGATGGGCCGGACCTGATCGCCATCGCCGCGCACAAAATCCACGGACCAAAGGGGATCGGCGCGCTGTGGATCCGAGATGGATTGACGCTGCCGCCGTTGATTCTTGGCGGTGCACAGGAGGGGGGCTTGCGCGGTGGAACCGTTGCGCCCGCGCTGTGCGCCGGGTTCGGCGCGGCGGCGCGCGTGGCCAAGATGCGGATGGCCGAGGATGCGGCGCACGTCGCGCGGCTGTGGGATGTCGCGCGCGCCGAAATGGCCGACTGGACGATCAACGGTTCGCTGACGCGGCGCTATAAGGGTAATTTCAACATCCGCCGTGATGGTGTCAACACCGCGCGGTTGCTGTCCGACGTGCGCGATGTGGCGTTCAGCCTGGGCAGCGCGTGTGCCAGCGGTTCGGGCCGGACCAGCCATGTGCTGCGGGCTTGCGGGATGAGCGAGGAGCAGGCGCGCGCGTCGATAAGGCTGGGCTGGGGGCGATACACGCGCGAAGAGGATTTGCGCGCGGGATTGGCTGCGATAAAGGCGGCAGCCGCAGCGCAGGAGATGGCATGACGCACGTTATTTTCATCCATGCCGATGGCTTGGGGCGCAGCGAGGGCGAGGGCGAGGGCGACACCAGTCTGCTCGACCTCGCGCAGACGCTGGGCATGCCGCTCGAGGGGACATGCGAGGGGCAGATGGCCTGTTCGACCTGCCATGTGATTGTCGCGGACGATGACTTCGCCAAATTGCGTGCGCCAAGCGAGGGCGAGGAAGATATGCTCGACCTGGCCGCCGGGGCGCGGCGCACCAGCCGCCTCGCGTGCCAGATCCGGCTTGGCGATGCGCCCGATGGGTTGACGGTGCGCATTCCGCGCGATGTCAATAATATGCAGGGGCTGTGAGCGCGGCGCGCGCGTAACGTATACATTTCAACTAGGTTCAGGATCACTCAATCGCAAAAAGGTGCAGCATCGCCTTACCGACTTTACGGTTGCCGAGGAGGTTTGCCGAGCGCGATTGCGGCTTCTCGCCGTGTCCGGTCTCGACGCTGATGATCGTAGCGTCATGCGCCCAGCCCTGTTCGATCAGTTGGTCGATCAGCGCGCCGCAATCGACGCTGCCATAGGGCGGGTCGAGGAAGATGAGGTCGAACGGGGTGGCGGCGGGTACAGGATGGCTTGCATCGCCTGCGCGCACCGTGGTCCCCGATGCGCCGAGCGCCGCGATATTGACGCGGATGGCATCCAACGCAGCGCGGTCATTCTCGACGAACAGGCAGATTGCGGCCCCACGTGACAAGGCCTCCAGCCCCAGCGCGCCGCTGCCTGCATAAAGGTCCGCCACCGCCAGATCGGTGAAGCCACCCAGTCTGCTGGTCAGCATAGAGAACAGCGTTTCGCGCGCACGATCGGCGGTGGGGCGGGTTTGCTGACCCGTTGGCGCGATAATCTGTCGTCCGCGATATTGTCCAGCAATGATCCGCACGGTTCTAGCTCAGCCTTTATGACCGATGCTGGCGAGCAACTGTTCCATTTCGTGGGCGCGCGCCTCCTCAATGGCACAGGCGGGCGCATCGCCTAGCGTGAACGGGCCGTAGCGGGTGCGGATGAGGCGCGAGACTTGCAGGCCGAAATGTTCGAGCACGCGGCGCACTTCGCGGTTTTTGCCCTCGCGCAATGTCATCTCGATCCACTTGTTGTGCCCGGTACTGCGTTCAAGGTTGGCGTCGATCCGGCCGTAACGCACCCCCTCTATCGTCACGCCCTCGATCAGTTCCTCAAGCTGCGCCTGTGTGATGTCGCCGAAAGTGCGCGCGCGGTAGCTGCGCTCGACCCCGTTGGTGGGTAGTTCGAGCGCGCGTTTCAATGCGCCGTCGTTGGTCAGCAGCAGCAGCCCCTCGGTATTGAGGTCGAGCCTTCCAACCGGCATCAGGCGTGGTAGTCCGACGGGCAACACGTCGTAAATCGTCTTGCGGCCGGTGAAGTCACGCTCTGCGGTCAAAACGCCTGTGGGTTTATGAAACAGAAATATCCGCGCCGCATCGGTCGCGGCCACTTCCTTGTCATCAACGCTAACGCCGTCAAGGTTGGCGAGCAGCGTCGCGGGCGTGGTAATGACCTCTCCGTTCAGTTTGATCCGGCCATCGGCGATCATCCGTTCAATCTCGCGGCGCGACGCGGTTCCCGCGCGGGCGAGCAGCTTGGCGATGCGGTGCAGGCCGTCCTCGCGCGCGCTGGCAATGACGACGGGCGGCGGTTTTGGGGTAGCGCGCGGCGCTTCTTTGCGGACGACTTTGCGGTCCCCTACGCGTTCGGCGCGCGAAGCACGCGGCGCTGGGCGCTCCGCCTTCACAGGCGCAGGAGCGCTTCCCTCTGGCTTTGCCACGTCCCGGCGCAGTCCAGCGCGCCGCGCCGCACGATTGGCTCCGCTTGGCGGCCCTTTCGGGCCCGAAGATGGGCGGCGCTGTGTCAATATATTGGTCCTAAATATGCTGTGTGCGCGGCCTATGCCCTAAAGCGTGCCGACATGGTAGGGGTGTAACCATGGTCAACGGCAGAGCGAACAACATAATATGAAGCGATCGCTGTTCCTGCTTGCCTGTTCCCTCGCCGTCGCTACGACGCTGTTGGTGTTACTGTTCGCGTTCAGCAGCACCAACGGACAGGTGCGACAGCCTCCATTGCGGCTGCCAGCTCATGCAAACGCGCCCGTCCTCGTCGAACTATTTACCAGCCAAGGCTGCTCGTCCTGCCCGCCCGCCGATGCGGTGCTGGCCGGACTGGCGAACAGGTCCGATGTCGTCGCGATCAGCCGCCACGTCACCTATTGGGACAGGCTCGGCTGGCGCGACACGTTGGGCAGCGAGGTCAACACCGCCTTGCAACGCGCCTATGCCGCGCGCGGGGTGGCGGGCGGCGAGGTTTATACGCCGCAAGCCGTGGTCAATGGCCGCGTCGGATTGGTCGGGTCGCACGCCGCGGCGCTGGGTGAGGCGATTGTCGCGGCGCGGAGCGCGAACCCCGCAATCCTGAGCGTGACTGCGGGCCGGGTTTTGGCATCACGCGCCGCACCGGGCGCAGAGCTGCGGTTCATCGCGCTGGCCAGTCGCCGCGATGTTCGCATCGGCGCGGGCGAAAATGGCGGGCGGCGGATCGTCTATCACAATGTTGTGCTGGCGGAGCAAAGCGCGGCGTGCGGGGCGGATGCGCCGTGCAACGCCGCTATGCCCGCAGCTTTGCGCGTGACTGCTGGCGCTGATCGCTTTGCAGTGGTGTTGCAACAACGCGGTGGCGGGGTGGTGCTTGCCGTGCGGTGGTTGCCTGTATGATGTCATATTGATCCGCCGCGTCATTGCGAGCGCGACGAAGCAATCCAGTATCGCTTAGTTTGTCATCTGGATTGCTTCGTCGCTGGGCTCCTCGCAATGACGGTTTGATGCTATGTCATCATGGTCTAGCCTTTCGCGCAAAATCCGTTACCACTCAGCAAACGCATGGGTTGGGAGGGGTTTCGCATGTCGGTTGATCTGATCAGGTTCATCATTTTTGCAGGCGTGCTAGGCGCGCTGGTGTTTGCCGCGCTGACATTCAAGCCGTTCCGTCCCTATATCCTCAAAGCGCCGCTGGTCGCGTTTCTGCTCGGTGTGTCGAGCGGATTCCCGTTGACGTTATTGGTCGCAACGATGACATTCTGGCTGGCCAAGGTCGGGATAGACACCGCGACCATCGGCCTCGCGGTGATGGTCGGCATCCCTTATACGATCAAGTTTCTGTGGGCGCCGCTGCTCGATAAACTGCCACTGCCGTTCCTGACCGCGCGGCTGGGGCAGCGGCGCGGCTGGTTGTTCGTCATCCAGGCGCTGATGGTCATCGCCATCTGGCAATTGGGGGCGAGCAACCCGCAGCCGGGCCATCTGGGACCATTCTTTGTCTGGGCGCTGATTACCGCCTTCCTCTCGGCGAGCCAAGACATCGTCATCGATGCCTATCGTATCGAGATATTGGCGGATGAAGAGTTCGCTCACGGCACCGCGTCGAACCAGTTTGGCTATCGCACCGGCAATTTGATTGCGGGCGCGGGGACGATCTATCTGGCGTCGCAGGAGGGGCTGGGGCTGGGCTGGGCGATGGCTTATGGCCTGACCGGGCTGTGTGTCATACCCGCGATCATCGGCGCGTTCATCATCGGACCGGGCACGTTCGTCGATCGTTATGCCGATGCACAGGGGATGAGCGCGCGGCAATGGCTGCGTGAAACCGTGGTCAATCCGTTCCGCGAGTTCCTGTCGCGGCACGGTGCGTTCCTGATCCTCGGCTTTGTCCTGCTGTATAAAGTCGGCGACGCGATGGGTCAGGTAATGCTGGCCCCGATGATCGTCGATCTGGGTTTTGCCGACTTGGATTATATCTCGGCGAACAAGCTGTGGGGCTATGCCGCGCTGATTATCGGTTCGGCGATCGGCGCGCCGTTTCTGCTGTGGCTCGGCATGGGGCGCGCACTGCTCATCTCTGGCCTGGCGATGATGCTGTCGAACGTCATGTTCATGATCCTCGCCGCGACCGGTAACAATTACTGGATGATGGTTGCCGCGATTTGTACCGAAAATGTCACCAGCGGCATCGGCCTCACGGTATTCGCCACTTATTTGTCGGGCCTGTCGAGCATCGCCTATACCGCGACGCAATTTGCGCTGCTGTCCTCGTTCGCCGGGGTCGGGCGCACCTTCATGGCTGGGCCAGCGGGGCTGATTGCCGCCAAGGTCGGCTGGGTCACGTTCTGGGGCTTTACCGTGGTTGCGGCGATCCCGGGGATGCTGTTGCTGTGGCTATTGTGGAGCAAGGGCTATGTCGTCGAGGGCATCCGCCAGACCGGCACCGGCGAGCAGGCGGCGCTCAAGGAACCGATCAGCGCGGTGCGGATTGCCGGCATGGTCATCGCGGTGGCTGGCCTCGTCGGGCTGTTGTTGTCGCAGCCGCTGGAACTCGCCAACCATATCACCGCAACCTGTGCCGCCGTGCTCGTCGTCGGCGGCCTGATCGCGTGGATTGGCGGCAAGCCCCGAACCGCTGCCAGCTAACGAGGACTCCCTATGCCATATCTCATCCTCTCGCTCGCTCTACAACTGCTGTGCATCGTCCATTGCCTTCGCAACCGCAATAATAATGTCTGGATAATTGGGATCATCATCGGCTCATTGATTGGATGTCTGGCCTATTTCATCGTCGAAATATTTCCGGATTTGATGGGGAATCGCCGTATCCGCGCGGCGCAGGGTCAATTGGCCGACTGCATCGACCCCGAACGCAATGTTCGCGCCGCAACACAGGCGCTCGACCTTGCCGACAGCGTCGCCAATCGGCTGGCGATGGGCGATGCGCTATGCCAACGCGCGCGCCACGAGGAGGCGCTGGCCCATTACTGCGCCGCAGAGACACGCACGGCATTCGATGATCCGGCGGTGCTGATGCGGCTCGCCGATGCCAACCTTGAACTGGGGCGGACAGATGCAGCGCTGACGGCGCTCGACCGTATCCCCGAAGGCGGCACGCAATCCGACCGCGACAAGCGACAGATATTGCGCGCACGCCTGCTCGAACAGCGCGGCGATGACCGGGAGGCTTTGCGCTTGTTTGAAGAGATTCTCGACCGATCGACCGGTGATGAGGTGCGGTGCCGCACCGCCGCCATACGCTTAAGGATGGGTGATAAAATTGGTGCCGCAACGATATTGCGAGAGATTGAACATCGCCGCCGCCACACGCCAAAATCGGTGATAGCCGAGCATGAGGCGATGTATGGCTGGGCACGCGCAACGCTTGGCGAGCTTGGTGGTTGATTAATCCACCACCTGCCCATTGGCACGGAGCACCTCGCCAGCCAGATAGAGCGACCCGGCGATCAACACGGGCACAGCGCCCAATTCATCGGGCATCTGTGCAGCCATAGCGAGCGCACTGCGGATGTCGCTCGCGGTGGCGGACGGAATACCATGCGCTTCGGCCAGTGCCGCCAAGGCTTCTGGTGTGTGGTGGGCATGGTCCGCTATTGGCACCGCGATGATCCCCGCGATGCACGGCGCCATCGCTTCAAGCCAGCCCGCCGCGTCCTTGTTCGCCATCATTCCGAGAATCAGCAGATAGCGCATGTGGCCCGACAAATGACTCGCCAGTGCTTGTGCCGCCGCAACATTATGCCCACCATCCAGGAGCACATTGCGCGCGCCGAGCCGGGCGGTCAGCGGACCGGGGGTGAGCCGCTGTAACCGCGCGGGCCAAATCGCCTTGGCGGGCGCGATTTCCATCGATTCGAGGCGGACAGCGAGCTGGTTTTGCGCCAATAGCATAGCGATGGCGAGCGCAGCGTTGGCTTGTTGATGCGGACCGGCAAGCGCGGGCAGCTGCGCCTCAACCGACTTGTCCTCGAACACGATGCGCAAATGATTTTCCATCCGCGCATAGTGCCAGTCATAGCCCTCGCGCTTGACCGTTGCGTCTCTTGCCCCGGCCACTTCGGCCACCGCCGCGCGCAGGGGGAGCGGGTAGGCCATCGTCACCAGCGGGCGACCAGGCTTGGCGATACCGGCCTTTTCGCGTGCGATCTGGACTCCATCATCACCCAGAAACGCCTCATGATCGACGCCCAGCCCTGCAATACCACAAACGGCGGGGATCGGGATGACGTTGGTGGCGTCGAGCCGTCCGCCAAGGCCCACCTCGATGACGCAGGCATCGGCGCTGTGTTCGACCATGGCGAGAAATGCGGCGGCGGTGGTTGCTTCGAAAAAACTGGGGGCGATCGGTTCGGCAACGTCGAGCACGCGGCGCAAAGTGTCGGCGAGCAGATCGTCGCTGATTAAATGACCTGCGATGCGGATGCGTTCGTTGAACCGCACCAGATGCGGGCTGGTGTAGCAGTGGACGCGCTTGCCGTCGGCTTCGAGCGCAGCGCGTAGCACTGCGCAGGTCGACCCCTTGCCATTGGTGCCGGCAACATGAAACACGCTCGGCAAGCGGCGTTCGGGATTTCCGAGCGCGTCGAGCAGTGCAGAAATTCGCTCCAGCCCCAGCGTATCGCGCCCCGGCGACAGCTGACTCAAACGGTCGAGCTGCGCCTGAACGGCGGGGTCATCTGATCGGGCGTGGTCGGCCATGATCGTTACACCTCGCGTGTTTCAGGCCGCCTTGGCAGGCGCCAGATAGCCGATGATCTGCGCCAATCGGTCGCGCAAATCATTTCGTGCTACCACCATATCAACCATCCCGTGATCGAGCAGATATTCGGCGCGCTGAAACCCGTCGGGTAATTTTTCGCGGATGGTTTGCTCAATCACCCGCTGTCCGGCAAAGCCGATCAACGCGCCGGGTTCGGCGATATGCACATCGCCCAGCATCGCATAGCTGGCGGTGACGCCGCCGGTCGTCGGATCGGTCAGCACGACGATATAGGGCAAATGTGCGCGCCGCAGTCGTTGGATCGCGACGGTGGAGCGTGGCATCTGCATCAGCGATAATATCCCCTCCTGCATTCGTGCACCGCCCGCAGCGGTGAAGGCGATGAACGCGCATTTGCGACGGAGCGCTTCGGCGGCGGCCGCGACGAACGCCTCGCCAACCGCGAGGCCCATCGACCCGCCCATGAAGGCAAAATCCTGCACCGCGACCACGGCGGGCTGTCCGTCGATGCGGCCAAAGGCGGCTTGCAGCGCATCGTTATCCCCCGTTGTCGCGCGCGCGATTTTCAGGCGCTCGGCATATTTTTTGGAATCACGAAACTTGAGCGGATCTTCGGGGACCTTGGGCATGGGCAATGCGGTGACACTGCCCTCATCAAACAATTGCGCAAAGCGCTGCTCAGCGCCGATACGGTCATGATGGTCGCAGCGCGGGCAAACGCACAGATTATCTTCCCACTCCTTGAGGAAGACGAGGCTGTGGCAGCCTTTGCATTTGTGCCACAGATTATCCTCGCTCTCGCGCTTGGCGATGAACGGGATGGCGTTGCGAACCCGGTTGAGCCAGTTCATGTGCGAGCCTCCAGCATGGCAGATTTGAGCGATGCGACAAAGGTGCATACCGTATCGGCGGCATTTGCACCATGCGCCCCGATCAATTCGACAATCGCCGAGCCAACCACCACGCCATCCGCAACGCGCGCAATCTGTGCGGCTTGCTGCGGTGTGCGGACGCCAAATCCAACCGCGACGGGCAGGGTGGTTGCGGCCTTGAGCCGCGTCACTGCCTGCTCGATACTGTCCTCGCTCGCCTGTTGCTGGCCGGTAATCCCCGCGACCGAGACGTAGTAGAGGAAACCCGACGCGCCATCGAGGATGGCGGGCAGGCGCGCGGCATCGCTGGTCGGGGTGGCAAGGCGGATGAGCGCGATGCCCGCACTACGCAGCGCCGGGCCGAGTGCGGCGTCCTCCTCTGGCGGAATATCGACGCAGATGACGCCATCGACGCCCGCGCTGACGCATTGGTCAGCAAACCATTCCGGCCCGCGCACCGTCATCGGGTTGGCATAGCCCATCAGCACCAGCGGGATGGCAGGGTGACGCGCGCGAAACGCGGCGGCGATGGCAAAGATGTCCGCTGTGGTGGTGCCCGCGCCAAGACTGCGCAGGTTCGCGGCCTGGATCGCCGGGCCATCGGCCATCGGGTCGGTGAATGGCATGCCGAGTTCGATCACATCGGCCCCGCCCAGGGCCAGCGCGTCGAGATTGGCGGCGGTATCGCCATCGCCAGCGGTGATGAAGGTGACGAGGGCTGGGTGGGGTTTTGAGAAGGCAGCGGCGAGGCGGGAGGTCATAAAGCCCTCTCCCCTTCAGGGGGGAGGGTTGGGAGG
>JBEBHS010000023.1:0-38583 GCA_040080745.1 Sphingopyxis sp.
CCCTTCCCACCGCGCCCCCTTCCCACCGCGCATTGTGAAAGGGTGGCGCGCTTTGCTTGACAGTGTGTCAAGTGAAACAGCGGTGTTTTATCCTTTCAATTCAACCACTAGCCATATTTTACGACAGTAGTGAAAAACGCAATGTGTCAAGTTAAGCCCCGATGCGGACCGATGCATACCGTCACCTGCCGCCGCGTGACCATAGCTCCGTCCGCGCGCATATTACCATGGCGCGTCGCGTGTAGGAAAGCGCTAGAGTCCGTTTTTCTTTATTTTTCCGTGATTTTACGAGTCGTGAAATGTCCCATTCCACTCGAAGTCACCCTAATGCGCAGCGTCGGCGTAACGCCCCGCGCTGGCCTGGATCAACGCAATCATATTGGGGATGCCCTGCGTGCGGTTGGATGAGAGCTGATTGGCGAGATCAAACGGCGCGAGCGCGGCCGTGATGTCGGTTTCGACCACCGCCATCGGCATTTTGCCCTGCACGACGCTCAGCACCAATGCGACGATCCCCTTGGTGATCGCGGCGTTGCTGTCCGCCAGATAGTGGAGAGCGCCGCCATCCAACTGTGTCGGGTAAAGCCATACCGACGCCGAACAGCCCGCTACCCGCGTCGCGTCGGTTTTCAAGGCATCGGGCATCACTTCGAGCGCGCGGCCCAGGTCTATCAACAGACGGTAACGATCATCGGCATCGAGCATGGCATAATCATCGGCGATGGCGGTGAGGGGGGGGATGGTCATGGGTGTGCCCTAATACGGCGCTTGGTGCACAGCAAGCAATGTTAGGAGGGGTATAACATGCCTATCTTCGTCATTACGACCCCGGCGAAGGCCGGGGGAAGCAACCCAGGGCGGTTAAGCAGGCACTGGGTTGCCGCGTGACCTGCGGCCGCTCGCGGGTGACGGCCAAAGCAATACCACTCAGATCTACAAATCCACCCCCGCCGCAATCGCCTCCAGCTTGCGCACGCGTTCGCGCAGGTCGGCCAGCTCGATCCGGCTGCCGGTGTGCGAAGGCAGCGCGTCGTCATGATGGATTGACGTATCGGAACTCGGCGTCGCGGGCCGCGTATCAATTTCGTGACGACGCAGCGCCATAAGCTGGCTCCATCCGCGAAGCGCTGCAAGGCTGATGATCGTGAGCGCAACAAGGGCGATGGCACTGGACATCAAAGAGAGAGAAAGATCAGTCATGGCTGGTTGCCTTCCATTGGGGGATGTGGAGGTGGCGATTAGCGGTCGCGCAAAAGCTCGATTTCCTGGTCAAGCCGCACGGCGCTGTGGTTGTCGGTGGCGATCCGCTCTAACACGGCGATCCGTTCCTTGAGCGTGCGGACCTCTTCGCGCAGCGCGCGCGCTTCGGCATTGTCGTGCGGAGCCAGAGCGCCGAGTTCGCGCCCGATATGACCAGCGCGTTGGCGGCGGCTGAGACCGTGCTTGTCGCGGTAAATGCGGCCAAAGGTGGTGATCGCGACGATGGCGACGATCATGAAAACAAGGTTGCTCGACATGGTGATGTCCTTTTGGTGATTGGTTTTAATGGTCAGCGCGTTCGCGCAAATCGTCTATTTCGCTGGCAAGCGCGGTGCCGCGGTCGGTAATCACGCGTTCGAGCACCCGCACCCGCTGTTCGAGCCGTTCGGTGTGCGCGGCATATTGCGCGGCTTTTTCGGCGGTCAGCGACGATTGCTGTTCGAGCAGCCGTTCCTTCATATCGAGCCAGCGTTTGAACGCGGCAAAGCCAATGCCGGCAATCGGGATCATCAATGCGAGAAGTGGGATCAGTAGTGGGTTGATTGACATGAGCTTGTCCCTAATTTGCGATACGGTGCAGTGCGTCGATTTCGTCGGAGAGGCGTGCCGGAGCGTCGGTGACGATCCGCTCGAGCACCGCGACGCGCTCCTCGATCCGCAACAGCTTGCCCTTCAAGTCAGCATTTTCATTGCTGAGCAGCGTCACCTGTCGATCGGCGTCGATATTGCCCGGTTGGGTCTTGCCGCTCCATTCGTCTTCGAGCGCATAGCCGTGACGCGCGCGGATCCAGTTATTGACGAGCCAGCCGCTGGTGCTGATCGCGATGATTGTGAGTATGAAACCCGGGCCTCCAAAGTCCATATATCTAACTCCTGTGTTTTGTGCTCTCGCGTTACCGCAGGCTTTCAATCTCATCGGCCAAACTGGTGTTGCGGCTGGTGTAGAACAGCTCGACATCGGCAAGGCGGCGGTCAAGATCGCGAAAGCTGGCGCGGACATCGCGGGTAGAGCGTGCCGGGTTGGCGCGAACGCCCTGCCAGAAACGCGCTTCTTCGGGGCTGTCATACAAGCCGACGGGGCGTGCCTGCGCCATCCAGGCGACGATGAAATAGACGAAAAACGGCCAGCCGAGGCTTAGCGTCAGAATGACCATGCCCAGCCGAACCCACAGCGTATCGACGCCCGTGTAATCAGCGATTCCCGCACAAACGCCGAGGAGCTTGGCATTTTGTTTGTCGAGATAATATTTGGTGCGGCGCGGTTCCATCTTACATACCCCTTTCGTCTGAATAGCCAATGCGCGGGTCGCTTTCGCGCTCAGAACGGATTGCGGGACGGAAATCGGGATTGTCGGCGGCGATAATCCGTTCGACCGTGTGCATCCGGTCCTCGAGCCTGCGCGCAAATTCGTAAAGGTCATCGAGCAGCCGTTCATCCTCTACGGGCAAGGAGGCTGAGGTCCGCCATTTGGTCACATGGTGAAGAATGAGCCACGGCAAGCCGATGAACAGCGTGGCGAACAGGATGATCGGGACCAAAATATCTTCCATGGCTTAGCTCCCCTTCTTCTTTGCTGCGGCTTTCATCGCGGCGAGTTCGGCATCAACCGAGTCCGACGAAGCGAGGTCGGCAAACTCATCGTCGAGCGTGCGCGGGGCACCTGCGCCCATGTTCATCGCGTCGGCGCGCCCTTCGGCGAGATCAACGCGGCGCTCCATCTCGTCGAAGCGCGAGAACGCCTCCTTGGTGCGTTCACCGTGCGTCATTTCGCGCAGGCGGAACTTGTTTTCGGCGGTTTCGAGCCGCGTGTTGATGCTCGACTGGCGGTTACGTGCTTCGCGCAGCTTGGCCTGAAGCTTGTTGATGTCGATCTCATAGCCCTTGAGCGTATCGTCGAGCACCACCAGTTCGCTGGCCAGACGCGCGGCCATGTCGCCGGCCTTTTGCTTTTCGATCAGCGCGGCCTTGGCCAGATCTTCGCGGTCCTTCGACAGCGCCAGCTCGGCTTTCTCGTGCCAGCTTTCCTGCAAGCCATTCAGCTTGGTGATGTGGCGGCGCATTTCCTTTTGATCGGCAATGGTGCGCGCCGCCGATGCGCGCACTTCGACCAAAGTTTCATTCATCTCGAAAATGATCATGCGGACCATCTTTGCCGGATCTTCGGAGCGATCGAGAAGGTCGGTCACGTTCGCCGCGATAATATCGGCTGTGCGGGAAAATATGCCCATGGGATTTTGTCCTGTTGAACGATGTGCGTGGTGAAAAAAAGACGACGCCGGGGCTGGGCAAGGGGGGGAAAGTGCCCCGGCGCCGTCATGGGTCAGGTGGGTCAAACCATCTGACCGGCGGAGACCCCGGCCGCGACTTGCGTCGTCACCGGAGTGGGAAGAGGTGTAAAGGACGGGGAGGCCGCCGCCAGACTGGCGACAATCAACGGCACCAGCAGGCAGGTCGCCATCGCCAAGCGGCGGGTGGGGGAGAGCGTCGAAGGCATCATGCTGTTCCATTCCTGTGGGTCTATCGAACATGCCGAGTGTAATGCAGAGGCCGTGCCAATTTGAGAAAATGGCGCAAATATGCGCTTTAACGCGACGGGTGACGCCGAGTTAGTAAAAATCACTTGCCTTTATATGGGGAAATACGCCAACTATTGGCATGGAACGCGAAACGCGCTTTATCGGCCAATCTGGTGCCTTTCTCGACAGCGTCGAGCGCGCCACGGCGGCGGCGATGGTGGGCCGCCCGGTGCTGGTGGTCGGCGAACGCGGGACGGGTAAGGAGCTGATTGCCGAACGGCTGCACAGCCACTCGGCGCGCTGGGACGGGCCGCTGGTCATCATGAACTGCGCGGCATTGCCCGAAACGCTGATCGAGGCCGAACTGTTCGGGCACGAGGCGGGGGCGTTTACCGGTGCGGCGCGCGCGCGGGCCGGGCGGTTCGAGGAGGCCGACGGCGGCACGCTGTTCCTCGACGAACTGGGCACGCTGTCGATGGCGGCGCAGGAGCGGCTGTTGCGCGCGGTCGAATATGGCGAGGTGACGCGGATCGGCGCGTCAAAGCCGGTGCAGGTCGATTGCCGGATCGTCGCGGCGACCAACGAACATTTGCCCGACCTGGTCGACCAGGGGCGGTTCCGCGCCGATTTGCTCGATAGGCTGTCGTTCGAGGTCATCACGCTGCCCCCCTTGCGCGCGCGCGAGGGCGACATTTTGGTGCTGGCGGATTATTTCGCGCGGCGGATGGCGGCCGAGATCGGCTGGGAAAGCTGGCCGGGCTGGGGCGCACAGGCCAGCGCGTTGCTTGAGCAGCATGACTGGCCGGGCAATGTCCGCGAACTGCGCAATGTGGTGGAACGCGCGGTTTACCGTTGGCAAGAGCCGAAAAAGCCCGTCAATATGCTCACCTTTGACCCGTTCGCCAGCCCGTGGCGCCCGAGCGGGCAGGGCGCTGTCGCTGCGCATTCGCCACACGGTTTCGATGCGCAGGCGGGCGGCTTCGATGCGCAAGCCGCGCTGCCCGCACCGCCGACCAGCGATGTGTGCGCCGACCTGCGCGCCACCGTCGATGGCTATGAAAAACGGCTGGTCGAGGCGGCGTTCGCGCGGTGCCGTTACAACCAGCGCGCGACCGCGACCGCGCTCGGCCTCAGTTACGATCAGCTACGCCACACGATGAAGAAGCACGGCATCG
This sequence comes from Sphingopyxis sp., assembly GCA_040080745.1. Taxonomy (GTDB): domain Bacteria; phylum Pseudomonadota; class Alphaproteobacteria; order Sphingomonadales; family Sphingomonadaceae; genus Sphingopyxis. The sequence goes on from JBEBHS010000023.1 coordinate 4,953, forward strand.
CGGCGTAGATTGCATCGCCCACCCCGGCCAAACTCTTTGTCTTGCCGCGTTTTGCGAGCCGCTCGGTGTCACCACCTCGCTTCAAAACGCTCTAGACTCTTGTCTTTCCGTGATTTCCGAGTCGCCTGATGATTCTATCTGGCTCGAAATCACGCTAGCCGTGATTGGCGGCGACCATCGCGTAGAACATCGGCAGCGACAGCAGCGTGTTGAGCCGCGAGAACATCATCGCGCGGGCTCCCGCCGCCGCCTTGGTCGCATCGTCCGCCTCGACAATTCCCAGCGCCTTTTTCTGGGCGGGCCAGATGATGAACCACACGTTGAATGCCATAATCAGCGCCATCCACATGCCGATCCCGATCAGGCGGTAAGGCTGGGCGAGCATCAGCGCCTGATGGCCATAGCCCGCCAGATGCGCGATGACGAGGCCGGTCAGCACGGTGAACGCCGCACCCCAGCGGAAAAAGAACAGCGCTTTGGGGGCGATATGCTTGCCGATCGCGGGTTTCAACTCGGCGGGGATCGACGGCATGGTCGGGATTTGGACGAAGTTGAAATAATAAAGCAGGCCGATCCACGTCACGCCGAAAAACAGGTGCAGCCAGCGCAGCACGCTCTGCACCATGTCGCCGTTCGGCCCGACGCACCATATCAGCGCAATCGCCGCCAGCAGCCCAACGACCAGCACCGCATGTAGATTTCCAAAAAACTTCGCCATCGCGTTTCCCCTCAAAGCCTGTTTTGTTTGAACCGTTTATGACACGCCAGCCCGTTACGGGCAAGCCGCTCAACCATCGTTGTTTTCATCCACGCCCAGCCCGTGGCGCAGCATCAGCGGCATCTGGCTGATCGCAAACACGACGGAGAAGATGGTCAGCCCCCACACCTTGACGCTCAGCCATGTGTCAAAACTCACCATAGCGCGCAGCCCCTCGTTAATCGCCGCCATGGCGACGAAAAACAGCCCCCAGTTGCGCGACAGTTTGAGCCATCCTTCATCGCTCAGCCCGTCAAAGGCGGCCTGCATGAGATATTTGATGAGCGGCTTGCCGCGCATCCACCCGCCGAGCAGCAGCACCGCGAAGCCAGCGTAAATGATCGTCGGCTTGATCTGGATGAAGCGCGCGTCGTGAAAATAGATGGTCAGCGCACCGAACCCGAGCACGAGGATGGCCGACATCCACAGCATCGGCGGGATTTTCCTGAGCTTCCACTGCGACAGTGCCATCGCGATGATGATCGCGACCATGAACGCACCCGTCGCCTTGATCGCGCCGGTGGTCGCGCCAAAGGCACCGTCGCTTTTGGTCAGGCGAAAGGTGAGGAAAAACACCAGCAGCGGTCCGAAATCGATGGCAAAGGGCAGCCACGCCGGGTGCGCGGGCGCGGCGGCGTCTTTGACACCTGCAACTTCCAGCATATCTTGTGGCAATTCCTCGCTCATTTCAGCCTTCCTGCTATCGCGTCGGCCAGTTGCCGCGCATCAAAGGGACGCAAATCGTCGATCTTTTCGCCAACCCCGATGGCGTGGACGGGCAGGCCGAAGCTTTCCGCCGCCGCGACCAGCACCCCGCCGCGCGCGGTGCCGTCGAGCTTGGTCATGACGAGGCCGGTGACCCCGGCCAGCTCGCGGAACGTCTCGATCTGCGTCAGCGCATTTTGCCCGGTGGTCGCGTCGAGCACCAGCACCACGTCGTGCGGCGCGGCCGGGTTGATGCGGCCGAGCACGCGCTTGATCTTGGCCAGTTCGTCCATCAATTCACGCTTGTTATGAAGGCGCCCGGCGGTATCGACGATCAGCACGTCGATCCCCTGCGCGGTTGCTTGGCGGACCGCGTCGAACACCAGACCCGCCGCATCGCCGCCCTCTGGCCCGGTGATGATCGGCACGCCAACGCGCTCTGCCCATATTTTGAGCTGGCCAATCGCGGCGGCGCGGAATGTATCGCCCGCCGCCAGCATCACGCCATAATCCTGCTCGACGAACAGATGCGCGAGCTTGGCGATGGTGGTGGTTTTGCCCGAACCATTGACCCCGACCACCAGGATGATGTGCGGGCGCGGAAAGGCGGTGACCTCGAGCGGTTTGGCAACCGGGCCAAGCGATGCGGCAATCTCGTCGGCAATCAGTGCGCGCAGCGCCGCTTCGCTGCCGTCCTCGGCACGCGCGCCCGACAGCCGCTGCCGGATGCGCGCGGCCATGCGTGGCCCCAGGTCGGAAACGATCAGCGCATCCTCGATGGCATCGAGCGTCGCGTCGTCGAGCTTGCCGCCCGATAGCAGGCCGACGAGGTTGGCGCTCAGTCGGTCGGACGTGCGTTTGAACCCGCCGACCAACCGTTCGGACCAGCTTGGCGTTGATGCAGTGGACGTGTCTTCGTTCATGTGGCCCTGTTGCTGAACAAGGACGCGCCGTCCAGCCTTTTCACCGCTTGCATCATCCAAAATCAGCCCAGTCGGCCTGCCCACGATAAACCTCGGTTGCCGGGCCGTGCATGGTCACGCCGCCGCTGCCCGCCCAATCGATCAGCAAATCGCCGCCCGGCAGGGTGACGGTGAGCGGGCCGATACAGCGGCGCGAGCGAATGGCGCACACCGCGCTCGCCACCGCGCCGGTGCCGCACGCGCGTGTCTCTCCGCTTCCGCGTTCCCACACCCGCAGGCGCAGCGACGCGCCGCCCGTCACGCTGGCGATATTGACATTGATACGCTCTGGAAACAGCGCGTCATGCTCGATCAATGGTCCCAGCCGTTCGAGGTCAACCGCCTCCACGTCCGCGACGAAAAACACGATGTGCGGATTGCCGACATTGACCGCCATCGGTTCGGTTAAGTCTTCCCACGCAACGGGCATCGCGGCGGTATCCATCGCGTAGGCGAGCGGGATGTCTGCGGCGTCGAACCGTGGTTCGGGAAAGGTGATCGACACCAGCGCGCCGTTGCTGGCCGCGCTCAGCACACCGCCCGCCGTTTCGATGCTGGCCGCGCCACCGACCAGTTGCGCGACGCAGCGGGTGGCGTTGCCGCACGATGCCACTTCGCCGCCGTCAGCATTCCATATCCGCATCCTGACATCGGCGATGGCGGAGGGTTCGACCAGGATCAGCTGATCGCAACCAATGCCGGTATAGCGGTCGGCAATCGCGCGGACGCGGGCGCTGGTCATGGCTACGGCTTGGTCGCGCGCGTCGATCACGACAAAATCATTGCCAAGGCCGTGCATCTTGATGAAAGCGCCGCTCATGCGGGCGATGTAGGGCGGGGTGGCGGCGATGTCCACCTGCACAGCCAGGCGTCAGGCTGATCTGGCCTGACTTTCTGACCTGTTGTCATGGATGTCCATCACCGCCTCCTGGCTCATCGCTTTGCTGAAATAATGGCCCTGCCCGATATGGCAGTGCAGCCCGCCGAGCCGCTCGGCAATGTCGAGACTTTCGATACCTTCGGCGATGACGGGCAGGCCGAGTGACTGACCAAGCTGCAACACGGCCTCGGCGATGCTCGCGCGCTCGGGGTCGCTGCCCATCTTGGTGACAAACTCCTGATCGAGCTTGAGGCTGTCAAACGGCAGCGCGCGCAGGTTGGCGACCGACGAATAGCCGGTGCCGAAATCGTCGAGCGCGATGCGGATGCCCTGATTACGCAGGCTGGTGAACACCGCCTGTGCCAGCGGGATATTGTCGACGATCGCACTTTCGGTAAGTTCGATGATCAGCCGCGATGCAGGAAAGCCGGTTTCGGCCAGCAGCCGCAGCATTTTCTGGGCAAACCACGGGTCGCGTAGTTGCACCGGCGACACATTGACCGAAAGCGCCAGATCGCCCGGCCATTGCGCCGCGTCGGCCATCGCCTTGCGGAACAACTGATCGGACAGTGCCGAAACAAGCCCCGCTGCTTCGGCCACCGCAATAAACTCTGTTGGCTGGACCGAGCCCAGCGCCTCGCTGTCCCAGCGCGCGAGCATCTCATAGCCCACCGTCTGCCCGCTCGCCAGGTCAACCAGCGGTTCGTACATCGGATATATATCGTCCTTGGCGATGGCCGAGCGCAGTTCACGTTCGACCATGTCGCGCTGGTTCAGCGCCGCGCCCATCGCCTCGTCGAACCGTTCATAGCGGCATCGACCCAATTTTTTGGCGCGGTACATCGCCGAATCGGCATGGCGCAGCAAAGTGTCGAGCGAGTGCTGCTCATCCTCGGCCACCGCGCCGCCGATCGATGAACTGGTGGCGACAATATTGCCGTCGATGGCGATCGGTTCGGACAAGGCGTGGGTCAGCATATCGCCGACATCACCCAATAATGTTTCGCCCTGCCGCTGCGCCATCAGCACCGCAAACTCATCACCGCCCAGCCGCGCCACTATCGCATCAGGCGGACAGCATTCGACGATACGGCCGGCGGTGGCCAGTATGACATGATCGCCGCTGGCATGGCCGAACAGGTCGTTGATGCTTTTGAACGCATCGATGTCGATCACCAGCGCGGCGGGGATCAGCCCACGTTCGCGCCATAGTTTCATGTTTTCGTTTGCTGCCAGCGAAAAGGCGCGGCGATTGAGAAATCCCGTCATCGGGTCGTGCATCGCCAGAAAGTGCGCCTTGGTTTCGGCGTCGGCACGGAGCGTCACTTCGGCGCGCAAATCGCGAAAACGGCGCCATCCGAACAGGATCAGCGCGATGTTGAGCAGCAGGGTGGCGGTGATAGCGCCGCGGCTGCTGCCGATCATATCAGCGATACCGGTCAGCGAGCTGAGCCACGACGTTCCGGTGCCGACCAGCAGCAATATCGCCGACAGCGTAATCCCGCCGATGACAAAATCCTGCTGAATCACAGGATCAGCTGGCGGCGTGATAGCTTGACTATCTGCACTCTGGGCGCGTTGCGGCATAGTGGTCCTCATGCTTTGCGGTTAATACCATAGTGCTAAAACCTATCATCATCGTTAACGCGTGATGCGCTTGCCAAAGCGCGGCCTTGCGGCTATTAGGGGTGCGACCCAACGTTTTGGCGGGGGGTATAGCCGCGCTGGCCGACGATATTTCGTCCGCCGGCGTTTTTCGCGTTTTGCCGGACGGGGCTATGCCCGGTTCGCTAAGGTTAAGGACAAAATGATGTTCGACAGCTTGAGCGAACGGCTTGGCGATGTCTTTGCGCGGCTACGCGGGCGCGGCGCGCTGAATGAAGGCGACGTGCGCGAGGCGATGCGCGAAATCCGCGTGGCGCTGCTCGAAGCCGATGTCGCGCTGCCCGTGGTGCGCAGCTTTGTCGATCAGGTCACCGAGCTTGCCATTGGCCAAAATGTCCTGAAATCGATCACCCCGGGGCAGCAAGTCGTTAAGATCGTCTCCGACGCGCTTACCGAAATGCTCGGCGCGACCACCAGCGATCTGCTGCTCGATGTCGTGCCACCCGCGGTCATCATGATGGTGGGTTTGCAGGGGTCGGGCAAGACCACGACCACCGCCAAACTCGCCAAGCGGTTGAGCGAAAAAGACCGCAAGAAAGTGCTGATGGCCTCGCTCGACGTCAACCGCCCGGCGGCGCAGGAGCAGCTGGCGGTGCTCGGCACGCAGATCGGCGTAGCGACGCTACCGATTGTCGCGGGGCAGCAGCCGGTCGATATTGCGCGGCGCGCGCTCCAGGCCGCCAGGCTCCAAGGCTTTGACGTGCTGATGCTCGACACCGCAGGGCGGCTCCACGTCGATGCACAGCTGATGGACGAAATGCGCAGCGTCGAGGCGGAGGCCAATCCGACCGAAACGCTGCTGGTCGTCGATGCGCTGACCGGACAGGATGCGGTGCAGGTGGCGCAGCGTTTCTCCGACGACATCACGCTCAGCGGCGTCGTGCTGACGCGGATGGACGGCGATGCGCGCGGCGGTGCGGCGCTGTCGATGCGCGCCGTCACCGGAAAACCGATCAAGTTCGCAGGGACGGGCGAAAAACTCGATGCGATCGAACCATTTCATCCAGCCCGCGTGGCGCAACGCATCCTGGGCATGGGCGATGTCGTCAGCCTCGTTGAAAAGGCGGCGGAGACAATCGAGGTCGAAGAAGCCGAGCGGATGGCGTCGCGCGTCGCCAAGGGACAGTTCGACCTCAACGATCTGCGCGCGCAGCTCGGCCAGATGCGGCGGATGGGCGGGCTTGGCGCGATTGCCGGGATGATCCCCGGCCTCAAAAAAGCGCAGGCCGCGATGGCGGGCGGCGCGATGGACGAGCGGGTGCTGCTCCGCATGGACGCGATCATCACCTCGATGACCAAGGTCGAGCGCACGCGCCCCGCGATCATCAACGCCAAGCGCAAGATCCGCATCGCCAAGGGGTCGGGCACGCAGGTGCAGGACGTCAACAAACTGCTCAAGATGCATCAGGAAATGGAAGGCGCGATGAAGCGGCTCAAGAAAATGGGCGGGCTGGGCGCGCTTGGCGCGATGCTCGGGGGCAAAGGCGCTTTGGGTGGTGGCCTCGGCGGCCTGCTGGGTGGCGGCGGTGGTCAGATGCCCGGGGGTATGGGCGGCGGTTTGCCAGGCCTTGGCGGTGGAATGGGCGGACTTCCACCCGAATTGCAGAATCTGCTCAAAAAGAAATAACTTTAACTTCAACATTTTATATCGAAAAAGGAAGACTATATGGCAACTTCAATTCGCTTGTCGCGTGGCGGCTCTAAAAAGCGCCCCTATTACAAGATCGTCGTCGCAGACGCGCGCAGCCCGCGCGATGGCCGCTTCATCGAGCGGATCGGCAGCTATAATCCGCTGCTCGCCAAGGATAACCCCGATCGCGTCAAACTCGACACCGAGCGCGCCGCGCATTGGGTCAGCGTCGGCGCGCAGCCGAGCGACCGCGTCGCCCGCTTCCTCGATGCCGCTGGCGTCAAGGAACGTGTGGCGCGCAACAACCCGCAAAAGGGCGAGCCAGGCACCAATGCCAAGGAACGCGCGGAGGAGCGCGCCACCAAGGCCGCCGAAGCCGCTGAGGCCGCCGCTGCGCCAGCGCCAGAACCTGTCGTTGAAGACGTCGTGGCAGTTGAAGAAACGCCAGTGGTTGATGAGGCCGCTCGGGTTGAAGAAGTAGCCGAAGAAGCGTCCGCCGAGGAAGCCGCGCCTGCTGCTGAAGAAACCGCCCCAGCGGAAGAGGCCGTCGCCGAAGAAGCAGCACCTGCTGCTGAGGAGGCTGCTCCAGCCGCTGAAGAAATGCCTGCTGAAGAAGCTAGCGAAGAAAAAGCTGAGGGTTAACCTCAGCCATGCGTAACCCCGACCGCCCAGTCACCCTAGCCGCCATATCCGGCGCGCATGGACTGGGCGGCGACGTGCGGCTGAAACTGTTCGGCGAGAGCGTCGATGCATTGAAGCGCTACAAAGCCTTCAACGCGGGCACGCTGACGCTGATCAGCATCAAGCCGATCAAGGGCGGGGCTATTGCGCGCTTTGCCGAAATAGCCGACCGCGCCGCCGCCGAGCGGGCGCGTGGCACCGCGCTCATAGTGCCGCGCAGCGCGCTGCCCGAATTGGGCGAGGGCGAATATTATCACCACGACCTGATCGACCTGCCCGCCGTTTCAACGACGGGTGAGGCGTTGGGGGCTGTCGTTACGGTTGATAATTTCGGCGCGGGCGACGTGCTTGAGATTGAACGCCCTGCGGTGGCGGGCGAAAAACCCAAACGCTTCATGGTGCCGATGAATGAGCAGGCCGTGCCCGAATGGGGCGATGATGGCGTGGTGATTGACACGGTGTATGCCGTGTAGTATATACATAGCGTATATACGGAGAAATGTGATGGCCAAAAACAACCAATTTCTTGAGGAAAGGCGCGCTTTCACGCTTGAACGCATCTTTGGCTCCGCACCTTGGATGAAGGCTGTCGACAAAAAGAGTTATAAAACTAAAATCTTCAAATCAGGCAACTCGCTTGCGGTGCGTATTCCGGCGGGTACTGCTTTGGTTGCCGGTATGGAGATGGAGTTGGTTGTGGAGCATGGACAATTTTTGTCTTACGAGCCAGTTGATCAACCCAAGCGTAAGTTCAACATTGCCAAAGTTGCTGGATCGGCGAAGGGCCTTAACTATGTTCAACATGCCGACCGCTCTTTCGAACCCCGCCCATCGTCAATCGATAAACAGCCAAACCGCAAATGAAATATCTTCTCGATACCAATATTATCGTCGCGCTAACTGAAAGCGCAGATGCAAAAGTCGTTTCACGCGCTGCGGAATGTGACGCTGGCGATATGGTTACATCATCTATTGCGCTCGCGGAAGTGGCTTTCGGCACCGAACGTGGTGATCCGCCGACGGTGGAGTTGCTTCGGGCATTTGTGGAGGAAGTTCCTGTGCTCGATTTCGATTACAAGGCTGCTTTGGCATACGCGCAATTGCCATTCAAACGAGCGAGCTTTGATCGTTTGATTGCTGCCCACGCAGTTTCGCACGACTTGATTGTAGTCACAGGTAATGAAAAGGATTTCGCCGATGTGCCGGGGTTAAGGCTAGAGAATTGGACGGTTTAAGTGCAGCAAAGGTATTCAGGCGACATCGGAGATTACCTCAAGCTAGCATTGCTAAGGGTCGTGCCGTCGTCCAAGCGGCTGGGTGTATGCTGGTGGTTGCATCCTGATGAAAATCATAATGACGATGGTAAGCACGTCACTTATCTGGCCAAGCCGGAGCAGTGGCGCGAAATCGATCCTGTTTTGTTCGACGGCCTCGCGCATTTGGTGCAACGTGGCAATCGTTCAATTGCTGGACTGGAGGGAATTTTAGGCAGGCCGGTAATTGTTCATGATAAAACCATCCCCGTTAAAAGCGCCCGCTTTCAGGAACGGGAACCATGGTTTTCAGGCCTGATTCCGATCGTAGAATTTGTAGACGTGCTGTTTGTCGATCCTGACAACGGAATCGATTTACGTGCAGATGCAGACAGTCGCAAATCAGCAAAGCATATTACGCTATCGGAAATTTCAATGCTTGCCCACGGCGGGCGCACAATGATCATCTATCACCATCAAACCCGAGCTAAAGGCGGCCACTCTGTTGAAATTACGACGATTTGTGAACGCCTAAGGCAATTGAATTTGGGGGAAGTCAGCGCCGTTAGGGCCAGACCTTTTTCCCCGCGTGTCTTTTTTGTGGTTGGCCCAGACGAGGAAATTCACCACAGCTTGAAGGATTTTTGCGAAAAGTTTCCGAATGTGTATGAGCACCATGCTGAAGAAAATTTGGAAAATGGCCTAGAGAAAAGTGCGAGTTGGAACGCGCACATCCTGACCCTCTACCCAGAGATGTTTCCGGGGCCGCTGGGCATGTCGATGGCTGGCCGGGCGCTGGAGGAAGGGCGCTGGTCGTGCCAGGCCACCAATATCCGCGATTTTGCGACCGACAAGCACCGCACCGTCGATGATACGCCCGCTGGCGGCGGCGCGGGGATGGTGCTGCGCGCCGATGTGCTGGCAGCGGCGGTGGATTTTGCAGTTGCGGGGGTGCACGACAAAATCCTCTCCGAGCTTGCTCGGGGAGGTGGCAGTTCCGCAGGAACTGACGGAGGGGCCGGGCCGCGCAGCGGCGCTTGCAGCGCCATAACCCCTCCGTCACGCGCTTCGCGCGCGCCACCTCCCCGAGACAAGCTCGGAGAGGATCAAGTAGTCCCCATCCTTGCCATGACCCCGCGCGGCGCTCCGATCACGCAGGCGCGCGTCCGCAGCCTCGCTTCCGGCCCGGGCGTCATCATCCTGTGCGGGCGGTTCGAGGGGTTTGACGAGCGTTTGTTCGAGGCGCGGCCCGAGATCGAACAGGTCAGCATGGCGGACATCGTGCTTTCTGGCGGCGAGATGGGCGCGCTGATGCTGCTCGACGCTTGCATTCGCCTGCTTCCCGGCGTAATGGGCGCGGCTTCGAGTGGGGATGAGGAGTCGTTCGAGAACGGTCTCCTCGAATATCCGCACTATACCCGGCCCGCAAATTGGGAAGGGCGTATGATCCCCGAAGTGTTGCGATCGGGGGATCATGCGAAGATCGCGGCTTGGCGGAAACACCAAGCAGAGGTCGATACACGGTTACGCAGGCCGGACCTTTGGGAGCGTTATATCGGCGCTCGGGCCCATCCTGCCTCTGGCGCGCAACATGAGACAGAGGACGAGGCATGAACCTCCTACAGACGATTGAGGCCGAAGAAGTCGCCCGCGCGATGGAAGGCAAGACTATTCCCGATTTTCGCCCTGGCGATACGCTGCGCATTGGCGTGCGCGTGGTCGAGGGTGAGCGCACCCGCGTTCAGGCCTATGAAGGCGTGTGTATCGCGCGCTCAAACAAGAGCATCGGTTCGAACTTCACCGTCCGCAAGATCAGCTTTGGCGAAGGCGTGGAGCGCGTCTTCCCGCTCTATTCGCCCAACGTTGAAAGCATCACCGTGGTCCGCAAGGGCGCGGTGCGGCGCGCCAAACTCTATTATCTGCGCGGTCGCCGCGGTAAATCGGCGCGGATCGCCGAGCGTCGCGACACCCGCGGGGACGCTGCCGGCGGCGAATAAGCGCGTATCACAATGATATAAAAGGCCGGGGGTAATTCCGGCCTTTTTCGTTACGTGCGTGACTGTTTAGGCCGCGCGTTGCTCAACGTTGCCCTGCGGCTTGCGGAAAACCCCCCATTGCGAGAGGCCTGCAACGCGGCGGATCGCGATGCGCTCGAACAGCGGGATGGCGCGGAAATCGATCAGATGATCGTGCGGGCTGGTGCGTTTCTGGTTGAGGCCAACCGCTTCGAGCGCTTTCATCGCCCAGTCCATCTCGGGGACGGGGGATGTCAGCAGCAACTGGCCGCCGGGTTTCAATAGGTCATAGGCCTCGCGGAACAGGTCGACATGTTCGACCACTTCGAACGCGATGATCGCGTCAAAACTCTCGGCCTTCAGCCCCAGCGCTGCCCATTCCCTGATATCACCGACAATATCGGCGGGCGGGACCAGGTCATTGCCGACATAGGAGGTGTAACCCGCCTCGCGTAAATAGTCGCCGACCCAGCGCGCGCCGCAGCCGATTTCGAGGATCGCGGCATCTTTGGGAAGCGGCCGCAGGAAATAGTCGATCTTTTTGGCCTGTGCGATGTCGCTGAGCATGGGCATGGGGCGGTCCTTCACCAAAGGGAGTGGGGCCACCCTTTGCGCTGGCATGGTTAACAATTCGTCAATCGCGGGCGGCCCCATTCAACTGGTTTCACAAAAAACATTTGCATGTCACCGCTAAAGTTGGGACAGGCCCGCGCGTCCCCATGCGCGGGACGATTGGAGTTTGATGATGGGTTATCGGGTGGTGGTTGCGGGTGCGACGGGCAGTGTCGGCCGCGAAATGATCAATATCCTCGCCGAACGCGCCTTTCCGATCGACGAACTGGCGGCGCTCGCCTCTTCGCGCTCGGTCGGTGAGACGTGCGATCTTGGCGAGAGCGGCAAGACCGTCACCGTCCAGAATATCGAGCATTTCGACTGGGCCGGGTGGGACATTGCGCTGTTCGCCATCGGGTCGGAAGCGACCGCGATCTATGCGCCGATAGCGGCGGCGGCGGGGTGCGTGGTGATCGACAACAGCTCGCTCTATCGCATGGACCCCGATGTGCCGCTGATCGTGCCCGAAGTGAACGCCGAGGCGATCGACGGTTACACGCGCAAAAATATCATCGCCAACCCCAATTGCTCGACCGCGCAGCTGGTGGTGGCGCTCAAACCGCTGCACGACGCCGCGACGATCAAGCGCGTGGTCATCGCCACCTACCAATCGGTGTCGGGCGCGGGCAAGGCGGGGATGGACGAACTGTTCGAGCAAACGCGCGCGATCTTCGTCAACGATGAAAAACGCATCCAAAAGTTCACCAAGCAGATCGCGTTCAACGTCATCCCGCACATCGACAGCTTCCTCGACGATGGGTCGACCAAGGAAGAATGGAAGATGGTGGTCGAGACCAAGAAGATCCTCGGGTCCAAGATCAAGGTCCACGCCACCTGCGTGCGCGTGCCGGTGTTCGTCGGGCATAGCGAGGCGGTCAATATCGAGCTGGAGCGCGAGCTGTCAGCCGAGGCAGCGCAGCACATCTTGCGCGAGGCACCGGGCGTGATGCTGATCGACGCGCGCGAGGATGGCGGCTATGCCACCCCGGTCGAATGCGCGGGCGACGATGCGACCTTTGTTTCGCGCCTGCGCGAAGATCCGACGGTTGAAAATGGCTTGTCGCTGTGGGTGGTGTCCGACAACCTCCGCAAAGGCGCGGCGCTGAACGCGGTGCAGATCGCCGAATTGTTGGGGCGGCGGCATTTGAAAAAGGGGTGAGGGTGGGCCTGTCCATCATCTTGAAACCATGCGCGGGTGAGGCGGAATTGTTCGACCCCGCGATCACCGGGCCATTTGCCGAACCGATGGCCGAGATGGCGAACGCCGAGCAGGTCGCGCCGTGGTGCGGCTATGTTGCGCGGCGCGGCGGCGTGGCGGTCGGCTTTGGTGGTTTCAAGGGCACCCCTGATGGCGACAGCGGTTGGGTCGAGATCGGCTATCTCACCTTTCCCGGGAATGAGGGGATGGGCGTCGCCACGCGCGTCGCAGCGGCCATGGTTGAAATTGCGCGGTGCGCGGGTGTGGACCAAGTCTGCGCACATACTCTACCAGAAGAAAACGCCTCGACCACGGTGTTGCGGCGCAACGGTTTTGTGCGGGTGGGCGAGGCGACGGACCCCGATGAGGGCGTGGTGTGGCGATGGGAGAAACTAGCATGACCCTGTCCGCCGATCTGTTCTGGTCGTTCCGCTCGCCCTACAGCTATCTGGCGACGCGGCGATACCGCGCGCTGACCGATCAATATGACCTGACGATCACTCTGCGACCCGTCTATCCGCTTGCGATCCGCGAGCCTGGTTTTTTCGAGCGCAACCACCCCAATTGGCTGCGCTATACGCTGATCGACATGTTTCGCACCGCGCAGTTTCACGGCATCCCGTTCGGCCCGCCGCGCCCCGACCCGATTGTTCAGGACATGATGACGCGCAAAATCGCTGACGACCAACCCTATATCTATCGGCTGACGCGACTGGGCCAGGCAGCGGCACGGGCGGGCAAAGCGCTGCCCTTTTGCGATGAGGTATCGCGGCTGATCTGGGGCGGAGCGGAAAATTGGCACGAGGGCGCGCATTTGGTGCAAGCGGCGGCGCGCGCGGGCCTTGACCTTGCGGAGCTTGATGCCGAGGCGGCGCGCGATGCCGACGCGCTCGACGCCGAGATCGCGGCCAATCAGGCCACACTGGAGGCGGCTGGGCACTGGGGCGTGCCTTGCCTCGTGTTTGATGGCGAGCCGTTTTTCGGGCAGGACCGTATCGATATGGCGCGCTGGCGGATGGACGCGGCCGGGCTGGTGGCCCGATGATGCGACAGGGGATCGGCCCGCAAGGCTCGCCGCAAAACGCCGCCACGCTCGAACAGCAGTTGAAACTGGATCCGGGGGACAAGGTTTCGTGGCACAATCTTGGGGTCGAGCTGCGCAAGCTCGACCGCAGCGAGGAGGCGCTCGCGGCATTGACCAAAGCCTGGGGCGGGGGGCTGCGCCGACCCGAAACCGCGACGATGCGCGGCCATGTGCACGCCGATCTTGGCCGCTATGACGAGGCGATACGCTCGTATCGCAGGGCGATCGCGGATCGGCCCGATCTGCTCGAGGCGCAGGCGGCGCTGGCCGAACTCCTCCCGCAAGTGGGCAGGAGCGCCGAAGCACTCGACGGTTATCGTCACGCGCTGGCCCGCTCTCCTGGCACCGGCGCGCTGTGGGTCGCGGCGCTGGAGGCGGCGAAGGCACAGCGCGAATGGGGGCAACTGCTCGTCTGGGCCGATGCGGCGCAGGCGCGGTTCGGGGCGGATACGATGATCGCGGTATTCGCTGCCCATGCGCTCTCGGCGCTTGGCCGTGATGGTGAGGCGTTCGACCGACTTAGCCCGGCGTTGCGCGCCGAACCCAATTATGCCCCCGGCCACACCACCATGGCGCATGTGCTGATCCGGCTCGGTGAATATCGCCAGGCCGCGCAAGCCGCAGGGACCGCGACCCAGATCCGCCCCGCTGACCAATCGGGCTGGGCGCTGCTCGGCACGATCTTCCGCCTGCTTGAGGACGAGCGCGAGCACTGGCTTTGCGATTACGAAGCGCTGGTCATCCCGATCGAGATGCGCCTTGATGCCGGGCTGAAGGCCGCGCTCGAGGCGCGCCACCACGCGCAGGCGCACCCCGCCGACCAGTCGCTGCGCGGCGGCACCCAGACCCGGGGCAATTTGTTCCACAGCGCCGATCCGGCGATCCAGTCGCTCGCACGCGACATTGCCGGGGCGGTCGAAACGCGGCTGGCGACGCTGCCCGCCGATCCCACGCACCCGTTTCTGGCGCGCAACCATGGGCGGATGATGTTCGCCGGGGCCTGGTCGGTGCGGCTCAAGAGCGAAGGGTTCCACATCAGCCACATCCACCCCGAAGGCTGGCTCAGCTCGGCGCTTTACGTCAGCCTGCCGGGATGCGTGAGCGCAGGAACAGGAGCGGGCGCGCTGGCATTTGGCGTACCCGATGCCGCGCTCGGCCTCGACCTTCCGCCGCGCCGCATAGTCCACCCGCACGAGGGGCTTCTGGTGCTGTTCCCCTCCTATTTGTGGCACGGCACCACGCCGTTCGTGGACGAGAAAGAGCGCCTGACCATCGCCTTCGATGCGCTGCCGATGGAACCGGTCGGGTAGCATTTAGCGCATCGCGTCTATCCCGCCGCCCGCTTTGGTTCACGCGCGAGAAACACCAGCGGCACGCACGCACCAACCACCAGCGCCATCATCCAGAAATCGTCGATATAGGCGATCATCGCCGCCTGTTTATTGATCAGGCCGTCGAGCATGAGCAGCACCGCGTCGCCATATTCGCCCAATCGCCCGGCCGACGACAGGTCGACACCGGGGACGCTGCCCGGTGTGACATGCGCGGCGAGGTCGGCGTGGCTGGTCTGGATATTGCGCGCCAGCATTGTTGTCATCAGCGATATGCCGATGCTCGCGCCCAGCGAGCGCATCAGGTTCATCAGCCCCGATCCATCGGTGCGATGTGCCGTTGGGATGGTTGAAAAAGCGAGGACATTGAGCGGCATGAAGCACAGGCCCATCCCCATCCCCTGAAACAGGCCCGTCCACACCACCATGCGCCAATCGACGTCGAGCGACCAGCCGCTCATCAGCCACAGCGACGCGGCGGCAATCGCAAAGCCGCCGGCGATCAGGATACGTGGGCCGACGACGCTGATCATCCGCGTCGCAATCACCATCGAGATAAGCACACCGGCCCCGCGCGGGGCCATCATCAGCCCGGTGTCGAGCACGCTGTAGCCAAACAGGTTTTGCAACATCGGGGGGAGCAGTGCGGACAGCGCGATCAGCACCACCCCCATCATCAGCATGAAGATCAGGCTGGTCATGAAATTGGTATTGCGGATCAGCGCGGCGGGGAACAGCGGTGCCTTTGCGGTCATCATATGGACGCCGAACATCCACAGGCACGCCGCCGCCACCCCCGCCTCGACAATGATTTCGGATGACTGGAACCAGTCCTCGCCCCCACCGCGATCGAGCATCAGTTGCAACGCACCAAGGCCGAGCGCGAACAGCGCATAGCCCCAGTAATCGAGCCTGCGCCGCACCACCGGACGGCTGGGTAGCAGCCACCACAATAGCGCCAGCGTCGGTATGCCGACCGGCAGATTGACGTAGAATACCCAGCGCCAGCTATAGCTTTCGGTCAGCCAGCCGCCGAGCATCGGCCCGGTAATCGGCGCGATCATCACCCCCATGCCCCAGATCGCCATCGTCTTGGCGGCTTCGCTGGGCTTGGAAATATCGAGCATGATGCTTTGCGACAATGGGCCGATCATCGCCGCAAACACCCCCTGGCCGATGCGGAATGCGACCATCGATGATAGATTCATCGCCGCACCGCACAGCATCGACATCGCCGTGAAGCCCGCCACCGCGATCAGGAACAGGGCGCGCGTCCCCACCCGATCGGCCAGCCAGCCGACGATCGGCGTCGCCACCGCGCTGGCGATGATGAAACTGGTCAGCACCCAGGTCACGCTGTCGATGCTCGCGCCAAGGCTGGTCTGCATGTGGGGCAAGGCGACGTTGGCGATGGTGGCGTCGAGGAATTGCACCACCGACGCGCCCATCACCGCGACCATCAACAGCCCGCGATGGCGGACGCTGAGCAGCGGCTGATCGTGGTCAGGCGCTGCGGCAGAGGCCACAGCCGCTATTCCTCATCGTCAAAATGGACGCGCACATGCACGGACAGGCCGGCGATCATCGCTCGCGGCGGCGTGCCATCAATCGCGATCCGCACCGGCACACGCTGGGTTATCTTGACCCAGTTTCCGGTGGCATTTTGTGCGGGCAGTACCGAAAACTCTGCGCCCGTGCCCGCGCCGATGCTCACCACATGGCCGCTCAGGCGCAAATCGTCATAGGCGTCAATGTCCATGCTCGCGCGCTGGCCAACGCGCATCCGGTTGAGGTCGGTTTCCTTGAAATTGGCCTCGATCCAGCTGCCGCCATCGCCGACGATGCTGACCAGTGGCAGGCCGCTGACGATCATCTGGCCAATTTGCAGGCGGCTCGACTGGGTGATGGTGCCTGCCGATGGTGCCCGCACTTCGGTGCGCGCGAGGTTCAGCAGTGCCGCTTCGCGCTTTGCTTGCGCGGCCAGCAACGCGGGGTTGACGCCGGGGTTGCTCCGCCCCGTGGCCAGTTGCGCGCGCGCGCGCACCTCTGCCATCTGCGCATCGGCCAGCCCGCCGCGCGCCTGGCTAAGCCCCAGTTCGGCGGCATCGAGCCGTGCACGGGTGTTGAAACCGCGGTTCATCAACGCGCGTTCTCGCCCCAGATTGGCCTCGGCATAGCGCACCGCCTGGCGCGCGGTGGCGATGTCGGCGTTCATCGAGCTTGCGGTGATTTCCATCGTCGTGACGCGCGCTTCGGCGGCGGCAATCTCGGCATCGGCCTGCGCCAGTGCGATACGATAGGGCGCGCCATCGATGCGGAACAGCAAATCGCCCGCGCGCACGCGCTGGTTTTCGTGCACCGCAACCTCGGTCACGCGGCCGCCAACTTCGGCGGAGATCGCGACAATATTCTGCTGGACATAGGCATTGTCGGTGGACACGCTGTGCCCGCTGGTCAGCCACAGAGTGGCGCCAAGGCAGACGAGCGCGAGCGGCACCGACAGCATCACCGCGATGCGCGGCCAGCGGCGCGGTGCGGGGGCGGCCTGGTCGGTCATGACTTGGTGTTCCGGCGCGACAAATTGGTGCGGAACCGCTCAGCATAGTCGAGGAATTGCGCCTGTTCTGTCGTGCTCAACCCGTCCAGTGCCTCACCCATCAGCGCTATCGCTTGTGCGCGCAGCTCCTCCATCAGCGGCGCGGCTTGCGGCGTCAGGTAAAGCGCGCGCGCGCGTCTGTCGTTTGCCACCGCGCGGCGTTCGATCAACCCTGCCTGTTCGAGCAAATCAACCTTGCGCGATAGCGTGATCGGCTCGACCTCAAGCCGCATCGCGGCCTCGCGCTGGGTGATGCCGGGAAATCGCGCGGCGATCAACAGCACCCGCCACTGCGGGCCGGTGACGCCCAGCGATTTGATCCGCGCGTCAAACCGGGCGCGAAACAGCCGCGTCGCATCGGCAATGATGAACGCTATCGGGTCAGACATAGGCTGCGTTATAATAGCATTGCTTATCATAGGCAATGTATGAATGACCGCACATTACTCATGCACATTGATGCTTCGTTCCGCTCGCAATGGAGGGGAAGGGGGCGGGGTCGACAATATCAAAGAGCAATGCAGTTACGCCGTGAGCGCATTTATGAGAACACGGCTTAGGTCATGACCCAAATACCACCGATGCGTGGTTGTAGGAAAGCAGCATGATAGATAAACGGTCCACCGATGCACTACGATAATTTCACCACATCCGACGGAACGCACCTTGTGTGGCGCGAAATGGGGTCAGGCCCCCCCGTCATCCTGCTCCACGGCCTGTTTTCTAACGCAGAGGTCAACTGGATCAAATATGGCCATGCCGCCACCATTGCGGCGGCGGGTTTTCGCGTCATCATGCCCGATCTGCGCGCGCATGGGCAAAGCGACGCCCCGCACGACCCCGCCTGCTATCCGCCCGATATATTGGCGCGCGACGTTGAGGAGTTGATCGCGCACCTTGGCCTTGCCGACTATGACCTTGGCGGATTTTCGTTGGGAGCGCGCACCGCAGTGCGCTGCGTTGTTCGCGGAATGCGCCCGCGCCGCCTGATCCTGGGCGGAATGGGGCTTGAGGGGTTGGCGGGCATGGCGGAACGCGGCAGCTTTTTCCGCCGCGCCATCGCCGCGCATGACACGGCAAAGCGCGGTGATGATGTGTGGATGGCGGTGCAGTTCATGAAAACGATGAAGATTGACCGCATAGCGGCTGATTTGCTGTTGCAATCGCTGGTGGCGACCTTGCCTGCCGACCTCGCCGCGCTCACAATGCCGACGCTGGTGGTGTGCGGAGCCGAGGATAGCGATAACGGCTCGGCGGCGGCACTCAGCGCGGCGCTCAGCGATGCGCGGCACATGAGCGTGCCCGGCACGCATATGTCGAGCGTTACCTTTGCTGCGATGGGCGAGGCGATGGCGGCCTTCCTAAAGGCTTGACGCACGCGTCGCACCGCTCCACTCTCGCGCAACATTCTTTCGAGGAGAGACTCATGCTCACCCCCCGTTTTTCGCGCACGCTGATCGCGCTTGCGCTTGCCGCATCGCCGCTGGCGCTCGCCGCGCCCGCCGCCGCAACCACGACGACAGAGGCCGCAGCGACGCCGCCCGCTAACCCGACGCCCGCCGATGTCGATACGTTCCTGGCACGCGCCGAGGCCGAGCTGCGCGAAGCAGGCGACAAGGCGCAGCGCGCCGAGTGGATTTACGAGAATTTCATCACATCGGACACCGAAGCCGCCACCGCCGATGCTGGTGCAGAGGCGACCGTGGTGTCGGTACGCCTCGCACTCGAGGCGGCGCGCTATGCCGATGTTGCGGGCCTTTCTGATGAGGTGCGCCGCAAGCTCGTCATGCTGCGGTCGGGCATTACGCTGCCCGCGCCGACCACAGCGGGCGCGGCCGATCAACTGGCGGCGATCAGCGCGCGGATGTCGTCGGCCTATGGCGCGGGGCGCGGCACGCTGCGCGGCGAGCCGATCAACGGCTCGGACATCGAGGCCGAGATGGGGACCAACCGCAATCCGGCCGAGCTGGAGGAGATGTGGACCAGCTGGCACAATGCTGTCGGCACCCCGATGCACGATGATTATGCGCAGATGGTGACTATCGCCAATCGCGGCGCACGCGAGCTGGGCTATGCCGATGTCGGGGCGCTGTGGCGGTCGAACTACGACATGACGCCCGAGCAGTTTTCGGCGTTGACCGAACGGCTGTGGCAGGAGGTCAAGCCGCTCTACGACGCGCTGCACTGCTATGTCCGCGCCGGCCTCAACACACGCTATGGCGATGATGTGCAGGCCGCGACCGGGCCGATCCGCGCCGATCTGCTCGGCAATATGTGGGCACAGGAATGGGGCGGCATCTATGATGTCGTTGCCCCTGCCGGGTCTGGCGACATCGTTTATGATCTGACCGCATTACTGACCGCGCAAAATTACGATGCGCAGCGGATGGTGCGCGCGGGCGAGGGTTTCTTCACCTCGCTCGGCTTTGCGCCGCTGCCCGAAACATTCTGGACACGCAGCCTGTTCACACGCCCCGCCGACCGCGAAGTGGTGTGCCACGCATCGGCCTGGGATCTCGACAATGTCGATGACCTCAGGATCAAAATGTGCATCCGCCCCAACGCCGATGATTTTGTGACCATCCATCACGAGCTGGGGCATAATTTTTACCAGCGCGCCTATAATCGCCAGAACTTCCTTTACCTGAATGGTGCGAACGACGGGTTCCACGAGGCGATCGGCGATACCGTGGCGCTTAGCATGACCCCCGACTATCTGGTGCAAATCGGCTTGCTCGACGCGTCAGCCGTGCCGGGGCCGGACCGCGACATCGGCCTGCTCTTGCGCCAGGCGATGGACAAGGTGGCGTTCCTGCCGTTCGGCTTGCTCATGGACCGCTATCGTTGGGGTATCTTCTCCGGCAATATCCGCCCCGATGGCTATAACGCGGCGTGGAACGCGCTGCGCCTGCAATATCAGGGGATCGTCCCGCCGGGCGAACGGCCTGCCAATGGCTTTGACGCGGGCGCGAAATATCACATCCCCGCCAGCGTCCCTTACACCCGCTATTTCCTCGCGCGCATCCTGCAGTTCCAGTTTTACGAGGCGGCGTGCCGTCAGGCCGGCTGGCAGGGGCCGCTCCACCGCTGTTCATTCTATAACAACCGCGAGGTCGGCGCGCGATTGAACGCGATGCTCGAAATGGGCGCATCGCGCCCGTGGCCAGATGCGCTCGAGGCGTTCACCGGCACCCGCGAAATGTCGGGCCGCGCGATGATCGCCTATTTCCAGCCGCTGATGACCTGGCTGGCCGAGCAAAACCGCGGGCGGGATTGCGGCTGGTGAGCATGTGATTTTTGCGTTTTTCCTCCAAAGTTTTGCTCATTCCACCTGTGTTGCTTGACCTCTTTTTGCCTCCCCTCGCGTGCTCCGGCGCAGGCCGGAGCGTTGGCCAACAAGCAGCGCGTCTGATTGCCAGCGCTCCGGCCTACGCCGGAGCACATCCCCCACCGCGCCCCCTTCCCACCGCGCATTGTGAAAGGGTGGGGCGCCTGACTTGACTGTGTGTCAAGTGAAGCAGCGGTGATTTACCCTTTTAATTCAAACACTAGCCATATTTTACGACAGTGGTGAAAAACGCAATGTGTCAAGTTAAGCCCCGATGCGGCCAAGCTCGCCGCTCCGGCCTTCGCCGGAGCACATCCCCCACCGCGCTCTGTGGTGTAAGCTTAATACAGCTCTCCTTTCGTGTGCCCCTGCGCAGGCAGGAGCCTATCTCCGGCCTTATCAGATGGACCCCTGCCTGCGCAGGGGCACAGGAAAGCGCGTTCGCTCAGGACAAACGGAAGAAGCGAACATCATGCCATGGCGGAGGGCACCTGAAAATGCCTTATACCGCACCGCGCAGCGTGTAGGAAAGGCGGTTCGTTGCCCGCGCGGAGCTTGCGCGTGTGGCGCTTTTCCCCCTCGTCGCGGAGCAGGGTGCAGGTGGTGATGCCGATCTGAAGAGACGCGGCTGACACGCGATCCGCCCGCTTGGCTTGGCTGTGCTATGCGGCGCCCATCAATAATCCGGGCGGACGATTTCGCGGGTAGAGAGCAGGTCCCACATGCCCTTGTGCTGTGCCAGCAATTGCTGTGCACCGAACAATATGGCGCGCTCGACCGAAGCTGAGCCGGCGTAGCTGGCGATCAACGCGATGGTTTCGTGCAGGTCGGGCAGCGCCGCCGGGCGCGCCGCAACATCGAGCCGCGCCGCTGCGGCGTCGAGCACCGCGCGCAGCTGGCGCCAATCGAGCGCCAGCGCCAGCGATGCCCCAAGCGCGCAGCCGATCCGTTCGGAGCGGCCGAGCATCTCGATCGCGTGACTTTGTGCCAGCGCGGTCGATTCGCATTGCTGCTGCCCCGGCGTGCTCGGCATTGGTCCGGCGGCGACGCTCAAGGTCGAGAGATAGGCGCGCTCGCGTCCGAATGCGGACACCGCCTGCGCAAACCACGCGCGCTCTTTCGGCGATGTGACGCGCGCGGCAGCATGATCAACCAGGCCGGGATTGCGACCATGGAGCATGGTGAAAAAATGCACCGCATCGGCCAGATTACGCGTTGCCCAGCGCCCCTCGATCAGCTTGCGCGACTGGACATAGGCGTGCGCGCCGCTGCCGTCGTTTGTCACCAGCGCATCGATTGCGCGCGTTAGATCGCTTGTCTCTGCAATGCGAAGCGGTTGCACCATGCCTGTTCGTCCAGTCCAAAATGGGCCAATCGGTGGGGCAGGGGGCACAGGCCATCCCACTCCGTCGAACAGGGGGTGTAGCGCATAACCCGTAAAGGCGCGGTTTATAACCCCTGCCCCGAAACAGGACATGTGCAATTTCATATGGTTAACGGTGTTAAGAGGTGGTTTCAAAAACCCGCCATTTCGGGGGGACATCGCGGCCGCGCCTATCAATCGGCGAACCACCCCCACACCAGCCGCACCGTCAGCGCGAGGCTGATGGTCAGGAACAGCGGGCGAATCAGCTTTGCGCCAAAACGCGTGGCGCTGTGCGATCCCATCCACGCGCCCGCCATCGCGCCCGCCGCCATGCACAGGCCAAGCAGCCACATTATCTGTCCGCCCAGTGCAAAGATCATCACGCTGGCGACGTTGCTGGTGAGGTTGAATAATTTGGTGAGGCCGGTCGCGCGGGTCAGTCCAAGCCCGCGCAAGGCTACTAGACTGACCGCAAAAAACTGCCCGGCGCCGGGGCCGAAAAAGCCGTCGTAAAAGCCGATGCCGCCCGCAACCGGGGCATAGCCGCGTCGCGACAGGCGGGCATGGCGGTCATCATCGTTCATCTGCGGCGACAGCAGAGTGTAGAGCGCAACCGCAATCAGCAACAGCGGCACGATCAGCCGCAGCGCGTCGGCGGCAAAGCGCTGAACCAGCAGTGCACCCGCACAGGCTCCGACAAACACCAGCGCCATCGCCACAATGTTGGGTTTTATCGTGAACAGTCCAGCACGGTGATAGCGATAGGCCGCCATCGACGTGCCGAACGTGGATTGCAGCTTGTTGGTGCCGAGCACGATGTGCGGCGGCAGCCCTGCGTAAAGCAAGGCTGGCAGCATGATCAGGCCGCCACCCCCCGCAATCGCGTCGATAAAGCCGGTCAGCACCGCAACAGCAGTCAGCGCGCCATAGAGCCACGGCTCGATCATCGCGGGGTCGGTCATGCGGGGCGGCGCACCCTATTGATCGAGGAAGCTCCGCATTTTGCGACTGCGGCTCGGGTGTTTGAGTTTCCTGAGCGCCTTGGCCTCGATCTGGCGGATGCGTTCGCGGGTGACGCTGAACTGTTGCCCGACTTCCTCGAGCGTATGATCGGTGTTCATGCCGATGCCGAAGCGCATCCTGAGCACGCGTTCCTCGCGCGGGGTGAGCGAAGCGAGCACGCGGGTCACGGTTTCCTTGAGGTTCGATTGCACCGCTGCATCGACCGGGATGATCGCATTCTTGTCCTCGATGAAATCGCCCAGATGGCTGTCCTCCTCGTCGCCGATCGGGGTTTCGAGGCTGATCGGCTCCTTGGCGATTTTCATCACCTTGCGGACCTTTTCGAGCGGCATGGAGAGGCGCTCGGCCATTTCCTCCGGCGTTGGTTCGCGCCCGCTTTCGTGCAGAAACTGGCGCGAACAGCGGACCAGTTTGTTGATCGTTTCGATCATGTGCACCGGAATGCGGATGGTGCGCGCCTGATCGGCGATGCTGCGCGTTATCGCCTGGCGGATCCACCAGGTCGCGTATGTGCTGAACTTGTAGCCGCGGCGATATTCGAACTTGTCGACCGCCTTCATCAGGCCGATGTTCCCCTCCTGGATCAGGTCGAGAAATTGCAGCCCGCGGTTGGTATATTTTTTGGCGATCGAGATGACGAGGCGCAAGTTCGCCTCGACCATTTCCTTCTTGGCGATGCGTGCCTCGCGCTCGGCCTTTTGCACCATGTTGACGACGCGGCGAAACTCGCCCAGCGCCATGCCGGTCGATTGTGCGATTTCGCTGATTTCGCTGCGGATACGATCGACCGCATCGGCTTCGCGTTCCGCAAAAGCCGCCCATTTCTTGTCCTTCGACGCAACCCGCTCCAGCCAGCTTTCATCAAGCTCGGACCCGACATAAGTGTCGAGAAAGTCGCGGCGCGGCACTTTGTGCCGTTCGGCAAGCCGCAGCATCTGCCCGCCAAGCGCGGTCAGACGGCGGTTATAGCTATAGAGCTGATCGACCAGATATTCGATCTTGCTCGAGTGGAACTGGACGCTTTCGACCTCGGCGGTCAGCTCGTCGCCGATCCGCTGATATTTCCTTTCCTGTGCGACCGGAAAATCATTGCCCAGCGTCAATGCGGTGAGCCGCGCGTTCTGGAGCTTGGAAAAATCGCGGTACAGCTTGGTGATGCTGGCAAAGCGCTCGATCGCTTCGGGGGTCAGCAATTCCTCCATCGCCGCCAGGCTCAACGTATTATCCTCTTCCTCTTCCTCGGCGATCTGGCGCTGGCGGCGCTCGGTCAGTTCGCTTTCCTCATCCTCCCCATCGGCCGGGGCTTCCTCGACCTCGTCCTCGTCCTTGAACGACGGGCCGGCCACCTTTTCCGAAATTTCGACCTCGGCGTTTTCATCCTCTTGTTCGTCGAGGTTTTCGGGAACCGGATCCTTGTGGAGCATCGCTTCGAGATCGAGGATTTCGCGCAGCTGCATCTCGCCGTCGGTCAGCGCCTTGGCCCATTCGGTGATGGCGTTGAAGGTGATCGGGCTTTCGCACAGGCCGATGATCATCGTGTCGCGGCCCGCTTCGATCCGCTTGGCGATCGCGATTTCACCCTCGCGGCTGAGCAGTTCGACCGCCCCCATTTCGCGCAAGTACATCCGCACCGGGTCGTCGGTGCGGTCGATGGTTTCTTTTTTCTTTTCGGGAACCGTGATTGACGGCGAGTTCAGCCCTACCGGATCGATCTCGTCATCGACCTGCTCGTCTGCGTCCTCTTCCTCGGCATCCTCGTCCTTCTCGACGATGTTGACCCCCATTTCGGAAATGGCGGACATCACATCCTCAATCTGTTCGGACGACAGCTGGTCCTGCGGCAGCGCCTCGTTCAGCTCGTCATAGGTGATGTACCCGCGCTTTTTGGCGCGAACGATCAGCTTTTTGACCTTGGCATCGTTCAAATCAATCAGCGGCTCATCGCCACCGACAACTTCAGTCTCATCTTCGCTCATGCCAATTCCCGTTGCCCAAACCAGTGCATCGCACCGGTCACAAATATCAAATACTCTCCGGCGTTTCGGCCAACCCAGCCAGCCTTCCCGCCAATTCCGCCTTTACCCGAAGCAAACGCTGCTGCTCCGCAAAACTCGCCACATCCATGGCGTCGCGCATCGCGTCGGTTGCCGCCGCCAGCGCGGCATTGACCTGGGGCCATGCCACCGCTGTAGCGATCACCTCATCCAGATCGCGCAATGCCTGTGCTTTCGCTCCATTCTGGTCTGCCGCCCTATCGAGCGACCGCGTGAAGGAAAAGGACATGCCATCGGCGCGAAGCAGCTGCTGTGCCTTATTATACACTGATGTGCCTTCCAATATGGCCAACAGGGCATGATTATCAAGCCCCTCGTGGGTCAAAGCCGCATCAATCATCTCATTCAACAACGCAGCGCCTTCGCGTTCGGCGATGGCGAGGTGCGAAAGCAGCTCGATATGCGGGGCAATGCGCATCGGGTAGCGCAGCAGCCCGGCCAATATAGCATCGCACAGCGACGCATCGATCACCGCACCAACCCGGCGCAAAGCGGGGGTGGGCGCGCGTTCGGCCGGTACATAGCGCCGCGTCGCCTTGCCACCGTGAAATCCCTGCGCGGTGCGCGGGGTCTGCGCAAAAAAGGCGGCGTCGAGCCGCGTCCGATACGCCTGGCGATAATGCGCCGCGACCTCGCGGTCGGATATGGTTGCCGTCCAGTCCATCAGCTGCGCGCGCACGGCGGCACGGGCTTCGGGCGTGTCATCCTTGCGCGCCGCCATCGCGCTTTGCCACAATAGATCGACCAGCGGCGCAGGGCTGGCGGTCAGCGCGTCGAACGCTGCACGTCCCTCTGCCGCCCGCTGCTGCGGGTTGGCAGCAGTGGATGCTCCGCGCACCACATCGTCGGGGTCTTGCCCCGCAGGTAGCTGGAGGAACGACAGGCTGTATCCGGGCCGCAGCATCGGCAGCACCCGCAAGGCCGCGCGCATTGCCGCCCGCGTTCCCGCCGCATCGCCATCGAACGCCAGGATCGGCACATTGACCTGCCGCCAGGCCAGTTCGATCTGTGCCTCGGTCAATGCAGTGCCGAGCGGAGCGACCGCCTCGTCGATCCCGACCTCAGCCAGCGCGATGACATCCATATAGCCTTCGACGATGATCAAGCGCTCGGCCTTGCGCGCCGGGCCAGCGGCGCGGTCGAGGTTGAACAGCACCCGCCCCTTGTCGAACAGCGGGGTGTCAGGGGAGTTGAGATATTTGGGCTCGCCGCTCCCAAGAATCCGCCCGCCAAAGGCAATGACGCGGCCGCGCGGATCGCGGATCGGGATCATCAACCGTCCGCGAAACCGATCATAGGGCTGTTTGTCATCGACCGCGATCAGCATCCCCGCCTCGACGTTGAGCGCGTCGCCGAACTGGCCCAGCACTTCGCGCAGCCGGGTGCGCGCATCGGGTGCATAGCCCAGGGCAAAGGCGGCGATGGTGGCGGGGGACAGCGCGCGTGCCTTGAGGTAATCGCGAACGCGTGCACCCTCATCGCTGGCCAGCCGTTCGGCGAACCAGCGCGCCGATGTTTCGGTGACGTCGCGTAAAGACACCGCCTGCTGCGCGCGGCGCGCGGCGCGCGGGTCAGCCGCTGGCACCTCCATCCCTGCGCTGGCCGCCAGTTCCTTGACCGCATCCATGAACGCCAGACCGCGCTGCTCGGTCATCCAGCGGATGGCATCGCCATGCGCCCCGCAGCCGAAACAATGGTAGAAGCCCTTGTCGTCGTTGATCGTGAAGCTCGCCGTTTTCTCATCGTGGAACGGGCAGCACGCTTTCCACTCGCGGCCCGCGCGCGTAACCTTGATCGTCTTGCCGATCAGCGTCGATAGCGCTGTGCGCGCGCGCAGTTCATCTAGCCAGGCGGGGGTGAGGGTCATGGACCTGCCCTAACGGCTAGGGCGGTCGGGTTCAACCATGCGCGGTAACGCGACAAAGGCGGTCGAGTCGAAGCCGGAAACGACCAGATCGGCAATCGCCGCCGCCACCGTCGCCGGGTCTTTGAGCGTGCTGGCGTCTTCGCCGGGATAAGCGCGCGCGCGCATGTCGGTACGCGTGGCACCCGGGTCAACAATCGCGGTGCGCACATTTGAAATGTTGCGCATTTCCTCGCCAAAGCTGGTGACGAGGTTTTCCAGCGCGGCCTTGCTCGCGCCATACGCCCCCCAATAGGCGCGCGGTGCGTGCGCGACGCTTGATGTCAGGGCGATCAGCTTGCCGGCATCGGCGCGGCGCAGCAACGGTTCGCACGCGGCGATCATCGCCTGCTGCGCCAGCACGTTGAGCGTGAACAGGCGGTTGAGTTCCGTGCCGTCCACCGCCGCAACCGGCGAGAGCGTGCCCAGCATCGCGGCGTTGAGGACCAGGATGTCGAGCTTTTGCCAGCGCTGCGCAATCGCGCCCGATAGCCGCGCGATATTCTCGCCCTCGGCCATGTCGAGCGGGGCGATGGTCGCGCTGCCGCCGCCTTCGTGGATGCGTTCCTCGACCGCTTCGAGCGCTGCTGCGCCGCGCGCCACCAGCACGACATGCGCGCCCATGGCCGCCAGCGCCTCTGCCGTCGCTGCGCCGATGCCGCGACTCGCCCCGGTGACCAGTGCAACCTGTCCGGCAAGAGCGTCCATCAGCCTTTACCCCCGGCAAACAGCGCAAACTGACTGGGTGTGGCAGCGCCATCATGGTCGGTCAGCGCGGTTGGATATTCTCCGGTAAAGCAGGCATCGCAATGCTGCGGGCAGGCATTGTTACGCGCCGTTTCGCCCACCGCGCGGTAGAGTCCGTCAATCGACAGGAAGGCGAGACTGTCGGCCTCGATATGCTTTGCCATCGCCGCAACGTCCATCTGCGCGGCGAGCAACTGGCTGCGCTCGGGCGTATCGACCCCATAAAAACAGCTATATTCATAGGGTGGGCTGGCGATGCGCATATGCACCTCCCGCGCCCCGGCATCGCGCATCATCTGCACGATTTGCAGACTGGTGGTGCCCCGCACAATCGAATCGTCGATCAGCACGACCCGTTTACCAGCCACAATCGCGCGGTTGGCGTTGTGCTTGCGCTTGACCCCGGCATAGCGTGCGCCATCGGACGGCTGGATGAAGGTGCGGCCAACATAGTGCGAGCGGATGATGCCAAGTTCGAACGGGATCCCCGATTGCTGGGCAAAGCCGATCGCCGCCGGAACCCCGCTGTCGGGCACGGGCACGATCAGATCGGCATCAACCGCCGCCTCTTTGGCCAATTCTATGCCGATTTGCTTGCGCACCGCGTAAACCGATTTGCCGCCCATCACCGAATCGGGGCGGCTGAAATAGACATGTTCGAATATGCACGGGCGCGGGGCGATGGGGCCAAAGGGACGGTGGCTGGTGATGCGGCCATCGGCGCGGATTTCGATGATCTCGCCCGGCTCAACTTCGCGGATAAAATCGGCACCCACCACATCGAGCGCTACGGTTTCGCTGGCAAAGATGGTTGCACCGCCCAATGTCCCCATAACCAGGGGCCGAATGCCGAGCGGATCGCGGCACGCGATCAGGCGCTTGGGCGTCATGCAGATCAGCGAGTAAGCCCCCTCAACCATCCGCAACGCATCGATGAAGCGATCGAGCAAGGTCGGGTAGCGGCTGGTGGCGATCAGGTGGATGATGACTTCGGTGTCGGATGTGGATTGAAAAATTGCGCCCTTGTTCACCAGTTCGGTTTTCAGGTGTATCGCGTTCGAGATGTTACCGTTGTGGGCAATGGCAAAGCCGCCGCGCGCCAGATCGGCGAACAGCGGCTGGACATTGCGCAAGCCAGCTCCGCCGGTTGTTGAATAGCGCACGTGGCCGAGCGCCATTTCGCCGGGCAGTTCGGCGAGCGCGGCGGCGCTGGAGAAATTATCCGATACATGGCCAAGCCCGCGCCGCGAATAAAACTCCGCCCCGTCGAAGCTGGTGATGCCAACGGCTTCTTGCCCGCGGTGCTGGAGCGCATGGAGGCCGAGTGCGGTGATGGCGGCGGCGGACGCGTCACCGATAATACCGAAAATTCCGCATTCCTCGCGGGGTTTATCGTCATAGAATGGATTGGTGGTCAGCATATTTCTGCCATATCGTCGCGAACTATGGGCGGCCTATAGGCATAGTGCCCCCGCTTGTCGCCCCCCGATTGCAGCAAATTGTTGACAAGCGATGGCATTGTCACCTTATCGCTAACATTATGCCGGACCCACACGAAACCAGCCGCACTTTACAGCCCAAATATGATGATAGCGGTCTGATCACCGCCGTTGTGACCGACCATGCCAGCGGCGCGGTGTTGATGGTTGCGCATATGAACGCCGAAGCCTTGGCGGCGACGCAGGCCACGGGCGTCGCGCATTTCTGGTCGCGCAGCCGCGCGAAGCTGTGGCGCAAGGGTGAAACCTCGGGGAACGAAATGCACGTGCGCGAGCTGCGTGTTGACTGCGATCAGGATGCGGTGTGGCTGATCGTCGATCGCGCTGGCCCGGCGTGCCATACTGGCGCAACCAGTTGCTTTTACCGCCTGGTGCATGATGATGGCAGCCTGGTACGGATATCGTGAGGCCGGTTCTGATGCTCATGGCGTTATTTGTGATGGGGTGCGATGCGCGCCCACCCAGCGCCAATGCCATCGATAATGATAACCCGCTCGATGTGGCAGCACGTGATGCGCACCTGATTGATGACCCGGGGGCGACCTCGGCGGTTGGCCTTTATGAGCGCGGAGGCGCGGCGGGGAGCGATGGGCTGTGCGTCGCTGGCGAGGACGAGGATGAGCTGCGCTTTGGCGTGGTGATGCATTTCGGGTCGACTCTGATATGCGAGGGGGCGGGCAGCGCGGAGCATGATGGGGACACGCTTGCGCTCGATTTTGACGATGCCGATTGCGCCATTGACCTGGTCTATGACGGCCGTGTCCTCCGCTTTCCCGGCACGGTGCCCGATGGGTGCAAGGCGCTTTGCGGAGAACGCGCATCGCTGGCCGGCGGGGCGATGAACCGCGTTGGCTGGACCGATGGCGATGCGCAGCGACTGCGCTCGCGCCGCGACGCCTTGCAGCAGCGAGTGCCGCGCGCATTGTGTATGTGAGCCATTGACGTTGACGTGAACGTTACGTAATTCACCGATCATGCATAGTGAATATGGCCAATCACATATTGATACGCACGACGAAAGCGGGCGCGACAGCTTTTCGATTACCGATCTGTCTAGCGAGTTCGGAGTGACCGCGCGCGCGCTACGCTTTTACGAGGATGAAGGGTTGATCGAGCCGTCGCGGCGCGGCATTTCGCGTATCTATTCGCGGCGCGACCGCGCGCGGCTGGCGTGGATCCTGCGCGCCAAGCGGGTGGGGTTCAGCCTATCGCAAATCCGCGAGATGATCGATCTCTATGACCTGGGCGATGGCCGGCGCACCCAGCGCGAGGTGACGATAGAGATGTGCCGGACGCGCATCGCCTTCCTCAAACAGCAGCGCCGCGACATCGATAGTTCGATTGACGAGCTCGAACATTTTATCATTAGAGTGGAATCGGCCGCTTCGGCTATATAGAATAGCACCCGCGCGGATCAGGAGACTATCATGCCAGCCTATAAAGCCCCCGTCACCGACACTTTGTTCGTTCTGAATGATGTGCTGGGTGTCGAGCGATACGCCAACCTGCCGGGGTTCGAACAGGCCAGCGCAGATATGATCGAAGCGATTTTGGGCGAAGGCGCCAAGTTCGTCGAGAACGAGCTGTTCCCGCTCAATGCGGTCGGCGACAAACAGGGCTGCACGCGCGCAGCCGATGGCAGTGTCACGACACCTGCGGGGTTCAAGGCGGCCTATGACGCCTATTGCGCGGCGGGTTGGGGGACATTGTCGGCACCAGAGGAATATGGCGGACAGGGGATGCCGCACGTTCTGTCGATGGCATTCGAAGAATATATGGCGAGTTCGAACATGGCCTTTGCCATGTATCCGGGGCTTACTCACGGCGCGGTCTCCGCGATATTGGTCAAGGGTAGCGACGCGCTTAAAGCCATTTATGCCCCCAATATGATTTCGGGCAAATGGACCGGGACGATGAACCTGACCGAGCCGCATTGCGGCACCGACCTTGGGCTGATCCGTACCAAGGCGGTGCCGAACGGCGATGGCAGCTACGCCATTAGCGGAACCAAGATTTTCATCTCGTCGGGCGAGCATGATCTGGCCGAAAATATCATCCATCTGGTGCTGGCCAAAACCCCCGACGCGCCGGACAGCGTCAAGGGGATATCGCTGTTCGTGGTGCCAAAATTTCTGGTCAATGCCGACGGGTCGCTGGGTGCGCGCAACCCGCTGGGCTGTGGGTCGCTCGAACATAAGATGGGCATCCATGGTAATTCAACCTGTGTCATGAACTATGACGGCGCGACCGGATATCTGGTCGGCGAGGAAAATAAGGGGCTGGCGGCGATGTTCATCATGATGAATATCGCGCGGCTTGGCGTGGGCCAGCAGGGGCTGGGCGTCGCCGAGGTCGCCTATCAAAACGCCGCCGCTTATGCGCATGATCGCCGCCAGGGCCGGGCACTAACCGGCCCGCAGGACCTCTCGGAAAAGGCCGACACGCTGTTCGTCCACCCCGATGTGCGGCGGATGCTGATCGATGCCAAGGCGCTGACCGAGGGGCTGCGCGCGCTGTGCCTATGGGGGGCGTTACAGGCGGATTTGATCCACAAAGCGCAAACCGAGGAAGAGCGGGTGATGGCCGACGATCTCCTCTCGCTGCTCACGCCGGTCATCAAGGGCTATGGCACCGACAAGGGTTATGACGTCGCCACCAATGCGCAGCAGGTGTTTGGCGGGCACGGCTATGTCGGCGAATCGGGGATGGAACAATATGTCCGCGATGCCCGTATCACCATGATTTACGAGGGCGCGAACGGCGTTCAGGCGATGGATCTGGTCGGGCGCAAGCTCGCGCAAAATGGCGGGCGCGCGGTGCAGGCATTGTTCGCGCTGATCGATAGCGAATGCGCGGCGGCCATGGGCGATGAACGATTGGTCGATTTCGCCACGCGGCTTGAGAAGGCGAACGGCGAGCTGAAGGCCGCAACGATGTGGTTCATGCAAAACGGCATGACCAACCCCAATGCCATCGGCGCGGGCGCGCACCATTATATGCACATCATGGGGATTGTCGCGCTCGGGCTGATGTGGCTCAGGATGGCGGTGGCGGCGCAGGCCAGGCTCGATGCGGGCGGCGGCAACACGGCTTTCTATCAGGCCAAGCTGGTGACCGCGCGCTATTTCGCCGAGCGGATCATGCCCGATGCGGGTTCGCTGCGCCGCAAGATCGAGGCCGGACCCGACGCGATCATGGCGCTCGATCCGGCGATGTTCATGGTGGCGTGAGCCTGCCTATCGCCGCATGCATTGTGTGGTTTGAGCGCGCGCAAACTCGTCGCAATTCCATAGCGCGCGTTCGAGTCCATGCGCTTCGTCTCGAAGGTAGCTAAAGCTCATCGAGGCACGTGCCATCGCGCTCATATCCTCGGCAGTGGGTCTAAGCTGCGGGTTGGTCCACCCCATGACCTTGCAATAGGGCCGCGACCCGCACGCCGCCTCGGCCAGCGCGGGGAATGTCTCGGGGGTTGCCCCGCGCTCCAGGTTAAGGATGATGGTATCACCGAGCATGTGGCTTGCGCGCGGCACCACCGCTGCGATGGCGGCAGCGACGGCGGTGTCGCTCACCACGATGGGGGCAGCGGCATATTCTGGCAGAACGCCCGCGCCTTCGTGCGCGCTCGACAAATGCGCGAGCCGCGCCTGCATCGGCTCCTGACCATTACCACTGCCGCGATAGGCGGCTGGTGTCCCCCAATAGCCTGGCCAGCGGAAAAACAGGTGCGTCCCGACCTGCGCCAGTTTTTCGAGGCGCGGGCTCCAATAAGGCCGGACCCAATCGGTGTGGTAGTGCGTGGCCAGACCGACCGGGCGATAGACAGCACCGCCCAGCGCATCGATGGCGATACCGCGCGCACGGCTCCACGCCGCGTCGCTATAGCGGCGGCGCAGCGCCCCGTCGCAGGTGAAGGTGAATTGGCATCCGCTGCGGCGTTCGCTGCCCTGAAACACGACGCCGCAGATGCTCTTGGGAAAGGCCGGGTGGCGTGATCGGTTGATGATGACCTGCGCCACCGCGCGCTGGCCCACCGCGTCATCGCCTGCCTCATAAAGCGCTGCTGCAGCGAGACAATCGGCGGCGCGCGCGGCGTTGGTGGCATCGCCGGTAAAGCGATAGGGGGCGGCAGCGGGGAAAGTGCCGCCGACGAATGGCTGCGCTTCATTGGCGGTGCGTGCATCGTGCGGGGACAGGGCCATCAGCGCTACGGGTTCAATGGCGGGCGGGCGAGCAGCAGGTGAGGAGGGGGGCACTCCGGTCGGCGCTGTCGCTATCGCGAATGCAACCGCTGCGGCGATAATGATGACAAAAACCAACGGCAGAACCCAAGGTTTATGTCGCA
>JBEBHS010000024.1:0-36742 GCA_040080745.1 Sphingopyxis sp.
CACCACCCGCCCCGCCTCCCCGCCCGGCCACCAAAGATACCATCAGGCTATGGTGGTCGGGTGGAGAGGCGGGGCGGGTGGTCTGCGCTGCGTGTCAACGCGATCTGACCCGCAGTGATTACTGAACGACCAACCCTATTCTCCGCTGCCCTGCCCGACGCTGGCCGCCTGATCGGGCTCGATGTCGGGACCAAGACCATCGGCACCGCGCTGTGCGATGCGCTTTGGAGTTTCGCCAGTCCGGCTGATCTCATCCGCCGCACCAAGTTTGCGATAGACCGCGCCGCGCTCAATGCGCTGATGGCGCGCGAGAGGGTGGTCGGCATCGTCATCGGCCTGCCGCTCAGCATGGACGGCAGCGACAGCCCGCGCACCCAGTCGACCCGCGCCTTTGCCCGCAATATGGAGAACTCTGCAATGCCCATCCTGCTGTGGGATGAACGCTGGTCGACGGTCGCGGTCGAACGCGCGATGGTCGCCGCCGATGTCAGCCGCGCACGCCGCGCGAGCCGTATCGACAACGCTGCCGCCGCCTACATCCTCCAGGGTGCGATAGATGCCATGACGCGGGGATGAAAGCGAGGGTTGAGTTTATTGCGCGCGCGGCGTAGAGGCTCGCCTTTAATGACATCACCGCACACCCCCAGCCGCTATCCCGCCGGATCTGCGGCGTTCCCGCACAAGCACCTGTTGGGGTTGGGCGGGCTGCAACCGTGGGAAATCGCCTTCCTGATCGACGAAGCCGAACGCTGGGTCGAATTGGGCCGCAGCGCGCCCGTCAAAAAATCGGACCTGCTCAGCGGCCTCACGCTCATCAACGCTTTTTTCGAAAACTCGACGCGGACCTTACTGTCGTTCGAAATCGCAGGGAAACGGCTGGGTGCGGACGTGGTCAACATGGCGGTCGCGCAATCGAGCGTCAAAAAAGGCGAAACGCTGATCGACACGGCGGTGACATTGAACGCGATGCGCGCCGATGCCATCGTCATCCGTCATCAATCGAGCGGCGCGGTGGCGCTGATCGCCGACAAGGTCGATTGCCCCGTGCTCAACGCGGGTGATGGCTGGCACGAGCACCCGACGCAAGGATTGCTCGACGCGCTGACCATCCGCCGCCGCAAGGGGCGGATCGACGGGCTCAAGGTTGCGATCTGCGGCGATATTCTTCACAGCCGGGTCGCGCGATCGAACATGATAGCGCTGACCACCATGGGTGCCGAGGTGCACGTCGCTGGCCCAGCCACTTTAGTTCCACAAGAGGTCGCGCTCTACAACGCCACCCGCCACACGCGGATCGAGGACGCGATTGACGGTGCCGATGTCGTGATGATGCTGCGGCTCCAGAATGAACGGATGGCGGGTGGCTTCATCCCCTCGGCACGCGAGTTTCATGCGCTCTACGGCTTGAGCGAGGCGCGGCTCACGCTCGCCAAACCCGACGCGCTGGTGATGCACCCCGGCCCGATGAACCGCGGGGTCGAAATTGACAGCAGCATCGCCGACGATCCGGTGCGTTCCGCGATTACCGAGCAAGTCGAAATGGGGGTCGCAGTGCGGATGGCCTGCCTCGATGTGCTGACCCGCGCGCGGCGCGGCGTCGAGGGGTGGGAACCGCCGCGCTCGCAGCCAAGTGGGAAAGGCGAGATATAATGCCCATGACCATGCTAGCCATCACCGACGCGCGCATTGTCAGTGGCGACAGTGAACCGATGCTGGGCAGCGTGCTCATCAAAGATGGTGTCATCGCCGACATTGGCGCGATTGATCCGCCGTCGGATTGCGAGTGCTTCGACGCGGGCGGGGCGCTGCTTGCGCCTGGCATCATCGACATCGGCGTGTTCGCCACCGACCGCGCGGCGTTCCATTTCGGCGGCATCACCCGCGCTGCGCTGATGCCCGACGGCCCGCCGCCGCTCGACGATCCAGGCCTGATCGAACGCGCGGCCAAGGCGGGCAAGCCTGACCTGTGGGTTCACCCGCTCGCCGCCGCCACCCGTGCGCTCGACGGGCACGAACTCGCCGAAATTGGCCTGATGCAAATGGCCGGCGCGCGCGCCGTGGCAACGGGCCGCACGCGCATTGCCGACGCCGGGGTGATGATGCGGCTGCTCGCCTATGCGGGCGGGCTGGGCCTGGTCACGATCACCCATGCCGAGGACGAAGGGTTGACGCGCGGCGCCGTTGCGACTTGCGGAGAAATGGCGATGCGGCTTGGCCTGCCCGCCGCTCCAGCACAAGCCGAAGCGATTGCGGTGGCGCGCGACATCGCGCTGGCCGAGGTCACCGCCGCGCCGCTCCATTTCCGCCAGCTCACCACCGCCGCCGCCTTCGATCTGATCCGTGCCGCCAAGGCCAAGGGGTTGCACGTAACCTGCGGCATCACGCCCGCGCATCTGCTGCTGTCCGACGTGGCGCTGGGTGAATGGCGCACCTTTGCGCACCTGTCCCCGCCGCTGCGCAGCGAGGACGACCGACAGGCCGCGCTCATCGCACTCAGCGATGGCACGATCGACATATTGTGTTCTGGGCACGACCCACGCGGGCCAGAGGATAAGCGCCTGCCCTTTGCCGATGCTGCGCCCGGGATGGCGGGTGCGGGCACGCTGCTCACGCTCGGCCTCGGACTGGTGCAGGATGGCACGATCAGCATGACGCGGCTGTTTGCGCTGCTCAGCGCTAACCCCGCCAAGCTGCTGGGCGTCAACGCAGGGACGCTGGAAACGGGCCGCGAAGCCGACCTGATCCTGATCGATCCCGAAACACCGTGGCAGATCAACGCGCAGGCGATGGCGGCGCGTGCGGGCAATACCCCGTTCGACGGCTTGCCGGTTCAGGGCCGCGTGCGCGGCGTGTGGAAGGGCGGAACGCGCGTCGCTTAAACGACCGCAATCACACCACCGCGCCCTTATTCTTATCCTCGGGCGTTGCCACCGTTCCGCCCTCGCTGCCAGCCAGTGGCACAAAGCTGTCGGGCCCGACCTTCAGCCAGATCAGGATCGGCGCAGCCATATAGATCGACGAATAGGTGCCGATGAATATCCCGAGCAGCATCGCGGCGGTAAAGCCAAAGATGACATCGGGACCAAGGATGAGCAGCACCAACAGCGCGATCAGCATGAAGCCCGACGTCATCACGGTGCGCGACAGCGTTTCGTTGACGCTGAGATCGAGCAGTTCGACAATCCCCATCTTGCGATATTTCCGCAAATTCTCGCGGATGCGGTCATAAACGACGATTGTGTCGTTGAGCGAGTAGCCGATGATCGTCAGCAGTGCCGCAACGATGTTGAGGTTGAACTCGAGCTGGGTCAGCGCAAAAAAGCCAAACGTCAGCGCCACATCGTGAAACAGCGAAAACAGCGCGCCGACCCCGAACTGCCACTCGAACCGCCACCAGATGTAAATCGAAATCGCGATCGTCGCCAGAAACAGCGACCAGGCACCGGTGAGTAGCAATTCGCCCGAAACCTTGCCCGACACGGTATCAACCGAGCTGATGGTGGCTCCTGGATAGCGCGAACGAATTGCCGATTTCAGCCGTTCTGCAGCCGCGTCTGCCGATGCCTGATCGCCATCTGGAAGCGGGGTCCGGATCGAAATGTCGTGGGGGTTGCCGAACAATTGCACCGTGACATCGCCCTCGGAGAGCGCGCCAAGCTCGCTGCGCAGCCGGTCGAGGTCGGGGGCCTGGGCAAAGGAAACGCGCACCGTCTGTCCGCCGACGAAATCGACGCCGAAATTGAGTCCGCGCACCATCACCAGCACAATCGACCCGACGATCATGGCGAGGCTGATCGCCATCGCGACATTGCGCCACTTCAAGAAATGAATGTTGGTGTTATCGGGGACGAGCTTGAGCAGTTTCATGGGTCCAACGCCTCTATATCGTGATCGACGATGGCCGCGTCTTGCGCAACCAATGGGCGACAAACATGCGGGTAACGGTGACGCCGGTGAACACCGATGTGACGATGCCGATGGTCAGCACCACGGCAAAACCCTTGATCGGGCCTGACCCAAATACAAACATCAGCGTTGCAGCGATGACATTGGTGAAATTGGCATCGAAAATGGCGCGGCTCGCTTCCTTATACCCCGTCTCGACCGCCGCATAGACCCGCCGCCCGCGGCGCAACTCCTCGCGGATACGCTCGTTAATCAGCACATTGGCATCGACCGCCGCACCGATAGTGAGAACGAATCCAGCAATCCCCGGCAGCGTCAACGTCGCCCCGAACAGCGCCATCGCGCCAATGATCATCAAGATGTTGAACGTCAGCGCAACGTTGGCATAAACGCCAAATCGGCCATAAACGATCAACATGAAAGTCAGCGTCAGAAACGTTGCCACCGCGCCGGCTATCGCGCCTTTGCGGATCGACTCAGCGCCCAGGTCCGGTCCCACGGTGCGCTCCTCGACCACGCTCAGCTTGACCGGCAGCGCGCCAGAGCGCAGCGCAATCGCCAGCGTGCTCGCACTTTCGGTGGTGAATTGCCCAGAAATCTGCGCCTGCCCGCCATCGATCGGTTCGTTGATCGACGGGGCGGAGAGCACCTTGCCGTCGATCAGCATCGCAAAGCGTTTGCCGACATTCTGGCGGGTGACGCGCGAAAATATCGTCGCGCCCTGCCCATTGAAGCGGATGTTGACCACCGGTTGCCCGTTATCGGGGTCGAAGCCCCCGTTCGCCTGATCGAGCTGGTCGCCCGAGATCATCACCTGGCGGCTGACCACCTCGAACCCGGGCTGGCTGGCATAGGGCACCACTTCCATCCCCACCGGCGCGCGGCCCTGCGCCGCCTCGGCCTGTTGTTCGGGCGGCAGGTCGCTCGTTTCGGTGACCATCCGAAACTCCAGCCGCGCGGTCTGGCCCAGCAGATCCTTCAGCTCCTTGGGGTCTTGCAGGCCTGGCACCTGCACCACGATGCGGTCGTTGCCTTGCAATATGATCGTCGGTTCGCGCGTGCCCAGCGCGTTGACGCGCCGTTCAACGATGTCGCGCGCACCCAGCATCGCCTCCTCGACAAAATTGGCCAGTCCCGCCGCCGTCTGCGTCATCACCACGCGGTTGGTATCGCGTAACTCAATGTCCCAGCTGCGCTGTCCGGTTAGCGCAACCCCGGTGGTCAATCCGTTCAGCCGCTCGCGCACTTCGTCGACCTTGGCCGCGTCGCGCACCAAGAAGGTTACGGCATTCGCCGAACTCGACAACTCGCCAATCGCAATATCGTCGCCGCTGCCCGGTTCGCCGCGCATCGCTTCGCGGATCGAGCGCTCCATCGCCGACAGCCGCTCGGCGCGCACATCGTTGATGTCGGCCTCGAGCAAAATGTGGCTGCCCCCCGCCAGGTCGAGCCCCAGATTGACGCGCGGCCGCAGGTTTTCAGGGATGAACGACAGCGCGCTTGGCGGCACAAAGGTCGGGATCGACAGCATCGCACCGACGATGATCGTCAGCCATATCGCGGCGCTTTTCCAGCGAGGGAAGTCTAGCATGATGGTCCGTTTCCGCGCTTCAATCGTTGGCGGGTGTGCCGGTCGGGTTGACCACATCGGCCAGCGTCGCGCGCATCAGGCGCACCTTGACCCCGCTCGCGATCTCGACCTCGACCTCAGCATCATCGACCTTGGTCACTTTGCCGATGATCCCGCCGCCGGTGACCACCGTGTCGCCGCGTTTGGCACCCGCAACCTTGGCCTGATGCGCCTTCACCCTTTGCTGCTGCGGGCGGATCAGCAGGAAATAAAATACCACGAAGATCAGCAGCAGCGGTGCCATCTGCATGAAAATGGCCGCGCCGCCGCCCGATGCGGAGGCGGCTTGAGCAAAGATAAGTGCGGAGGACATGGATATACTTTCCCGAAACGCGATGATTAAGGCGCTATATGGCGAGCGCTTTGCCGCAAACAACCCGCCGCGCCTATCACCAAGGTTATTGCGGCGCAACAGCCACGAGTGCTTGCATCACCAGAGCAGCGAGGCTAGAGGCGCTCCTGCCCCACGGGGCCGGTCGGGACGTAGCGCAGCCTGGTAGCGCATCACACTGGGGGTGTGGGGGTCGCAGGTTCGAATCCTGTCGTCCCGACCAGTATTGCAAACGCCATGCTGGGGCATGGCGAGTTTCATAACTCCCGTAGCAAAGCGGAGGGGCTCCCTGTCGTTTTACGACTTCCTGATTTACATATCCACGAAAACCCCAGGCGACCAGCGCGAAAGACACCGCCGCAATGCGGCCACGATCCCGCCATCAAGCGGGCCTGACGCCGCAGTAGCTTCGCCTTCTTCGTTGCTTAGGCAACTTCAAGGAGAAGGCCATGCGCATGGAATCCATCGCCCACATAGCCGTCATCACCGCGCTCTGCCTTTCAGCGACCAGCGCCTCTGCTCAACGTTTCAGCGAGACCAGCTATGGCGCGCGCGATGTGCGGCTCGGGGTTGGTCTCACCGTGCCGCTGGGCGGAAGCGAACGCACACGGCAAGCCCCGCGCGTTGAATTGGCGATAGCGCGCGATCACATTTCGGCGAACGGCGAACGCCAGAGCCTGCGCATCGGCGCGCCACAGCCGCTGCGGCTTGGCCTGTCGATTGAACGGCAAAGCCGTGTCATGGTCAATGGCCGCGCAGTCCGAGGGGTGAGCGACAACCGCAGAAACCTCAGCACCTGGGGTGCCATAGGCATTGGTGCCATAGTCCTTGCGGGTGCCTATGTCGCTTTGTGGCAATATGCCGACGCGCAGTCGGAGTGACTGCGCTTTTCATCCTCGTTTCAGGGCCGCAGAGTGTCTCTTGCCGAGGCTTATGAGGTCATAAGCTCCGCCCCTACCCCGCCACGGATGCGCGCGATGAAATCGGCGTGGTCCATCATTTTATCGGCATTGTCGGCAATCACGTCGCGGACATCGTCCAGATGCTGCGTCAGCTGCGCATCGGGGATGATGTCGACCATCGGGTCTGCCCGCGCCGCCATCCCCTGACCGATCAGCACCTGCACCCAGCTTTCCTCGCGGAACAGTTCGGCCTTGGCGTGCATGAAAAAGCGCGCGGACGATGCGAACAGCGCCAGCCGTTCGGCCAGGCTGTCGGGCACCGCCATGTCGCGCAGATAGCACCAGAACGGTGAATCGTCGCGCTCGGTCACTTTGTAATGCGCGATGATGAAGTCGCGGACATCGCAATATTCAAAATCGGTCTGGCGATTATATTCCGCCGTGTCCGCCGCATTGAAATCGGCCCCCGGGAACAGCGCGATCAAGCGGAATATCCCGGTCTGGATCAGGTGGATGCTCGTCGATTCCAAGGGTTCGAGGAATCCGCTCGACAGGCCGATGGCGACGACATTGCGCTCCCACGCGCGTATCCGCTTGCCCGGCGCAAAACGCACCGGCATCGGGTCTTTGAGCGGCGCACCGTCGAGCCGCGACAGTAACAGCGCCGCCGCCTCGTCATCGGACACATGCTCGCTCGAATAGACCATGCCGTTGCCGATGCGGTGTTGCAGCGGGATCCGCCATTGCCAGCCAAAGCTGTGCGCGGTCGAACGGGTATAGGGCGTCAGCGCAGGCGCATTTTCGCACGGCACCGCCAGCGCGCGGTTGCACAACAGCCAGCGTTCCCACCCCTCATAGCCCACGCCCATTGCATCGCCGATCAGCAGCGCGCGCATCCCCGAACAATCGACGAACAGATCGCCGCCAACGGTGCGGCCATCGCCGAGCACGACATGATCGACAAAGCCATCCTCGCCGCGAAGCTTCACATCGACAATCGTCCCTTCGATCCGCTCAACCCCGGCGGCCTGCGCGCGTTTGCTCAAGAAAGCGGCGAGCAGCGAGGCATCGAAATGATAGGCATAATCGAGGTCGGCCATCGGCGATTGCGGGTTGCTCTTGTCACCCTGGGCAAAGCGGCCCCGGCGCGCGGCAACGGCGTTGATCGAATAGTCATCAAAGTCGTGCGCCTTGCCCATAGCGGCGGCCTTGAGCCACATCTGGTGGGTGTGCAGCCACAACAGATCGCGGCCGATATTGCCAAAGCCGTGGAAATAGCGGCTGCCCGGCTTGCGCCAATCGACAAAGTCGATCCCGAGCTTGAACGTCGCCTTGGTCTCGCGGATCATCTCGGCCTCGTCGATGCCGGCCAGTTGCAAATAGGTGCGGATCGCCGGGATGGTCGCTTCGCCGACCCCGATCGCGCCGATCGCATCCGATTCGATCAGCCGGATACGGTACCCGCTGGTGAACAGCCGCGCGAGCAGTGCGGCGGTCATCCAGCCCGCGGTGCCGCCACCGACAATCGTGATGGTCTTGATGGTGCGGCCGGTGTCTGCCTGTGCGCCGTGATTCGCGGTCATATTCGTCCCCCTGCCTAGAGCGTTTTGAAGTCACATGGTGACATGTGACGCCTCGCAAAACGCGGTGAATCAAATGATCAGAGTGAGGGATTTGACTTGGTCAAATCGCATCCTGCTCAGATAGTGCTGCGCACTTTACGGCAAATCGCGCCGCAAAGAAACCGGTTACTTGATTCGCCGCGCCTGCGGTTTCTGAGAAAATCGGTCGGGTGTAAAATTAACCGACAGGCAAGGAGCGCGTGCTAGGGTGCACGCATGGTTCGCCTGTTCAAACATTATATCCCGCATGCGGTGCTGCTGCTCGCCGCGCTCGATGCGCTGATGCTGATGGCGGCGGCCGAACTCGCTTGGGTGGCACGCGCGTGGCAGATCGGCATGGCGGTTGCGCCTGTGACAGCCCGCTGGGCACCGATCGTCATCTTTGCCTGCGTAGTGCAATTGGGGATGATCGCGGTCGGGGTGTACGGCCCGCAGGCGCTGCAATCGCTGCGCTTCACCTTCATGCGGCTGCTGGCGGCGGTGTCGCTCGCGGTCATTCTGCTCGCCACGCTCTATTTCCTGTTTCCGGCGGTGGCGTTGTGGCGTTCCAACCTCGCCTTTGCGATGCCGCTGGCGATCATCCTGCCGATGCTGGTGCGGTCCTTGCTGATTGCGCGGCTCGATGGTCAGGCGTTTCAGCGCCGCATCCTGGTGCTGGGTGCAGGCGAGCGCGCGGCGCGGATTGGCGCGCTGGGCGACGAAAAAGGCAGCGGCTTCACCGTCGTCGGCTATATCGCGATGACCGACAATCGCGCAGTAGTGCCGGGCGCGGTGCACCGCGACAGCATCGCCAGCCTGTCCGATCATGTCGAACGGCTGAACGCGGGCGAAGTGGTGCTGGCGCTCGAGGAGCGGCGCGGCTCGTTGCCGCTGTCAGACCTCGTGCGGGTCAAGACCACCGGCGTCTATGTCAACGAGATTTCGAGCTTTCTGGAGCGCGAGACCGGCCGCGTTGACCTCGCCACGGTCAACCCCAGCTGGTTCATCTTCTCCGACGGATTTACCGCGGGGCAACGGCTGTCCAAGGTCGCCAAGCGGTTGTTCGACATCGTCGCCAGCATCGCGGTGCTCACGCTGACGCTGCCGATCGCCATTGCTGCGGCGCTGGCGGTGCGGATGGGTAGCAAGGGGCCGATATTCTATCGCCAGACCCGCGTCGGCCATTATGGCGAGCCGTATCGCATCATCAAGTTCCGTTCTATGCGCGTGGACGCCGAGGTCGGTGGCAAGGCGGTGTGGGCGAGCGCGCACGACCCGCGCATCACCCGCGTCGGCCATGTCCTGCGCCAGAGCCGGATCGACGAAATCCCGCAGGCATGGAACGTGCTGAAAGGCGAGATGAGCTTTGTCGGCCCGCGCCCCGAACGGCCGGAGTTCGTCAGCGATCTCGAAGCGCAAATCCCTTATTATGCCGAACGCCATATGGTGAAGCCCGGGCTGACTGGCTGGGCGCAGGTCAATTACCCCTATGGCGCGTCGATAGAAGATGCGCAGGCCAAGTTGGAATATGACCTTTATTACGCCAAAAATTACACGCCGTTCCTCGATCTGCTGATCCTGCTGCAAACGATCCGTGTCGTTTTGTGGCCGGAGGGCGCGAGATGATGAGCGACATCATGGCCAGCCTGTGGGCGGCAGTCACCCTGTCGGCGGCGCTCGGCTTTGCCGGCCTGGCTCTGGTGAGCTTGGTGCGCGCCCGGCCGTTCAGCCACCCATCCTTCTTCCTCAGCCTGATCCTGACTGCCGCCTGGCTGGGCGCGGCGGCGTGGTCGGGGCCGGGAAGCGCCCTTGCGCTGTGCTCAGAGGCGGCGCGCAACCTGGGCTGGCTGTGGTTCATGGCCTCGCTCTATAGCAGCGATCCGCAGACGAGGCGGATCAGCGCGGTCGGCTGGGTCTATATCGGCCTGTTTGCCAGCCAGGCGCTCGTGCTGGCGGCGATTATCCGGGCGATGCTGTTCGGCGTATCGGTGGGCGCGGCGGTGGGTGGCTTTGCCACGGTGCAGATGCTGGTCGCGGCGGGCGCGCTGGTGCTGCTCCATAATCTATTCGAAGCAACCCGCACCGACAAACGCCATGCCTTGACGATGCCGCTGGCGGCGCTTGGTCTGCTGTGGGCCTATGACCT
This sequence comes from Sphingopyxis sp., assembly GCA_040080745.1. GTDB lineage: Bacteria > Pseudomonadota > Alphaproteobacteria > Sphingomonadales > Sphingomonadaceae > Sphingopyxis. Next base: position 10,517 of record JBEBHS010000024.1, read on the forward strand.
CAACCTTTATGCCATATCCTATCTGTCGGGCGAACCGGCGGGGTTGATGGTCATGCTGCGCCCCGTTGCCCTGTTCATGATGATGGCTATGCTGGTGGTGGCATCGCTGCGCCCCGGGGCTCAAGGTGTGCATCTGTCGCGGCCCGCCGCCTTCCGCAGCCTCGCGCTGGCCGGCATTGGCGGCTGGCTGGGGATATTGTCGCTGCTGGCGTTGCTGGTTCCGGGGGTCGGTCTCGCCTTTGGCAAGCTGGCGCAGGGGGCGGTGCTGCTCGGTACGGTCGTCGGCGCGGCGCTGATGCTGCTCAGCCCGCGGATGCGCGCGCATTTGCGGGTGTGGACCGCCAAGCATTTTTACGAACATCGCTATGATTACCGCGCCGAATGGCTGCGCTTCACCGCGACGCTCAACCGTGGCGAAACCGTCGCCCTGTCGATCGACGCCCGGGTCGTCAAGGCGCTCGCCGATATTGTCGAAAGCCCGGCCGGACTGTTGGTGACCTCGACCGGCGGCACAGCAAACCTTGCGGCAATCTGGCCCAGCGGCGCTGTGCAAGCGGTGAGCGACGGCTGGGCGGCGATGGTCGACTATATGGGCGACGCATCGCGGATCATCCAGCTCGACGAGGTGCGCAGCGGCAACGCGCCCAGCGAGGAGGTTGCCGCCATCCCGTCCTGGCTGATCGCCGATCCGCGCTTTTGGATTGCGGTGCCGCTGGTTCATCTCGACCATATCGAGGCGCTGGTAGTGCTGGCGCGGCCACCGCTCGACCGTGCGCTCGATTGGGAGGATTTCGACCTGCTGCGCGTTGCCGGGCGCCAAGCAGCGAGCCACATCGCCGAGGCGCGCGGCGCTGAGGCTCTCGCCGAATCGACGCGGTTCGAGGAGTTTCACAGCCGCTTTGCCTTCATGATGCACGATGTCAAAAATCTCGCCAGCCAGATGGCGCTGTTGTCGCGCAATGCGGCGCGGCACGGTGAAAAGCCCGAGTTCCGCGAAGATATGGTGGTGACGCTCAAATTGTGCGCCGACCGGCTCAGCCAGTTGATGCAGCGGCTCAGCCAGCAGGAAAAGGTCAGCATCAGCAGGCTGACCCGCGTTGACGTTGCGATGATCGCCCGGCGGATTGCCGAGGCGCGGCGCAGCCAGCATCCTCTCGAGGTCGTCGGGCTGACCAGCGCAACGGCATGGGGCGACCGCGAAACCATCGATCAACTGCTCACACATTTGGTGCAGAATGCGATCGAGGCCAGCACCCCCGATTCCGTGGTACGCATCAGGGTCGGCCATAAAGACGGATGTGCAACCCTGCGCATCGAGGATCAAGGTAAGGGCATGAGCCCGGAGTTCCTCCGCAGCATGTTGTTCCGTCCGTTTCATTCGACCAAGGAAGGCGGCTTTGGCATCGGCGCTTATCAGGCGCGGCAACTGGCCGAGGCGATGGGCGGCACGCTCAGCGTCGAAAGCCGGATCGGCGAGGGAACAAGCTTTACCCTGTCGCTGCCCGAGCAAAAGCAAGCACAGCACATCTTATCCGATAGCGAGGCCGCATGAGCCGGATCGACACCATCACCAAACAAAAATTGCTGATCGTCGAGGATGATCCGGGCCTGCAACGACAATTGCGCTGGGCCTATGAGGATTATGACGTAACCGTGGTTGGTTCGCGCGAGGAAGCGCTTATCGCGCTGCGCGCCATCGAACCAGCGGTGGTGACGCTCGACCTCGGCCTGCCGCCCGATCCCGACGGGGTGAGCGAGGGGTTCCGCACGCTCGCCGACATCCTCAAACTATCGCCCACGACCAAGGTGGTGATCGCATCGGGGCACAATGACCGCGAAAGCGCGCTGACCGCGATTGCTGGCGGGGCGTGGGATTTTTATCAAAAGCCCGTCGATATTGATGAGCTGGGCGCCATCGTCAAACGTGCGTTCCACGTCCATGCGATAGAGGCGGAGAACCGCCGCCTGATGGCCGCCATCCCCACCGCCATAACCACGCTGGGCGGGTTGATTACCGCCGCGCCGGAAATGCTCAAGGTAACGCGGATGATCGAAAAGGTCGCCCCCGCCAATGTCTCGGTGATGCTGCTGGGGGCGAGCGGGACCGGCAAGGAATTGCTGGCGCGCGGACTGCACGATGCCAGCGCGCGGCGGGGGGGCAATTTTGTCGCGATCAACTGTGCCGCTATCCCCGATACCCTGCTCGAAAGCGAGCTGTTCGGGCACGAAAAGGGCGCCTTCACCGGCGCGATCAAGACCACCCTTGGCAAGATTGAAACCGCCGATGGCGGGACGCTGTTCCTCGATGAAATCGGCGATATTCCCTTGCCGCTTCAGGTCAAATTGCTCCGCTTCATCCAGGAACGGGTGATCGAACGGATCGGCGGGCGCAAGGCTATCCCCGTCGATACCCGCATCGTCTGCGCCACCCACCACGACCTTGCGGCGATGGTTGCAGAGGGCAGTTTCCGCGAAGACCTCTACTACCGCCTCGCAGAAATCACCGTGCCGATCCCGTCTCTGGCACAGCGCCCCGGCGACGCGGTGTTGCTGGCGCGGCATTTTCTGCAACGCTATGCGGCGGAAAATGGCGGTGCAGCGCGCGACCTTTCGCCGCAAGCAGCGGTGGCGATTGACCATTGGGGCTGGCCGGGTAATGTCCGCGAACTCGAAAACCGTCTGAAGCGTGCCAGCATCATGGCCGAAGGGAAAATAGTGACGCCAGCCGATCTCGACCTTGCGCCTGTTGAGGGCGATAACGGACCGGACGCGCTCAACCTGCGCAGCGTGCGTGATGCCGCCGAACACCGCGCGATTGTCCGCGCACTGGCGCATGGCGATGGCAATATATCGGCTGCAGCGCGGCTGCTCGGCATCAGCCGCCCGACGCTCTACGACCTGATGAAGCATCATGGTTTCGGCGCCTAGCGTCCGTAAACAGCGGCGCGATGCGGCGCGCGCTACGGCCATGGCTGCAGCGCGTGATGCGCGCGCGGCGCGCGGCGGCTGGCCTGCGCCGATTGTGCTGATTGGCGGGGGGCTGGCGGCGGTGCTGCTGCTCGTCGCGGCGATCACTGCGGTGCGCGCGTGGCTGGTCGATCCGCTCGAGCGCGGGCGCGCGTCTTATGCGGCGGGCAATTACCGTGCGGCGCGGATTGACCTGACGGCAGCGGCGATGGAGCGGCCTGACGACCCCGCCATCCGGATTGATTTAGCGCGTGCATATAATGCTTTGGGGCGCGGAGTTGAAGCTGAGCGTCAACTCGACAAGGCCGCCGAATTAGGGGCCAATGCGGGTCAATTGCGCCTTGAACGTGCCGAGGCGCAAATGGCCGGGGGCAACCCGGCGCAGGCGCTGGCCACGCTGTCTCAGCCAATGCCGCGCGGTGCCGCTGCTCCGGCACTGCGGATTGCGGCGCAGGCCCATTACCAACTCGGCAATATCGCTGCGGCGCGCGATAATTTTGCCCGGGCGTTGCAGGCCAGCCCCGATGACGCCGATATCTGGATCGCCTACGCGCGCTTCCGCCTGGCCGAACAAGATGTGCAGGGTGCCGACCGCGCCGCCGACGAAGCACGCGCCCGTGCACCGCTATCCGCCGCTGCACTGGCTATCAAGGCCGATGTGGTGCGCGCGCGCGGCGGGCCGGTTGTCTCGCTTCCCTGGTATCAGGCGGCGCTGGCGCGCGATCCCGATAATGTGGCGGTCATGCTCGAATATGCGGCGGCGCTGGGGACAAGCGGCCGTTACACCGCAATGCTGGAGCCGCTGCGCCGTGCCGCCGACCTCGAACCACGCAACTCGCGCGCGCTGTTCCTTCAGGCGGCGCTGGCTGCGCGCGGCGGCGAACCGGCGCTGGCGCGGACATTGCTGGGCAGAATTGGTGGCCGCGATGCCGACCTGCCCGCCGTGCTGCAACTGCGCGCGGCGGTGGAATTATCGTTAGGCACGCCAGTTGCGGCGGCAGAGCATGCGGCGCGGCTGGTGGCGTTGCAGCCGGACAATCGCATGGCGCGACGCTTGTTCGCGCTGGCGCTGGCGGCGCAGCAAAATCCGCGCGGGGCAATCGAGGCGATCGACGCCATCACCACGCAAAGCGACGCCGATAGCTGGTCGTTGCTGCTGCTCAGCCGGTCCTTCGGCGCGGTGGGCTGGCAGGTCGATGCGGCGCAGCCGCTCGACCGCGCGGCGCGGCTGGAGCGTGGGGGTGCCGGGGTGTTGCTTGCAAGTGCGGCTGGCGCGGCGTCGCTCGATCCGTCACTCGCGGTACCCGCTATCCGCGCGCGCATCGCGGCGGGGGCCACTGGCGAGGCGGTTCAGCTCGCGCTCGCGCTCGCGCAGGCCAATCCCGGCGTCGCTCAGGCCTGGTTGCTGCTTGGTGATGCGACGCTTGCCGCTGGCAACACCGAGAGCGCAATCGCCCATTTCCGCCGCGCTGCCGAATTGCGTTTTGACGAGGCGGTGGCACTGCGGCTGGTCGATGCGCTCAACCGAACGGGGGACCGTGCGGGCGCGGGGCAGGTGTTGGCGAACTATATGGCGCGCTGGCCGGAAAATATCGCGGCGATGCGCGTTGCCGGGGCTTTTCGCGCCGAACAGGGCGATTGGGCCGGGGCGCGTTCCGCGCTCGCCGCCGCGCTCGACCGTGTGGGCACCAACGATGCGTTGTTGCTCGGACAATTGGCGCGATGCGAGCTTGAACTGGGCAATGTCGGCGCGGCTGTGCCACTGGCACGGCGCGGCTATCGGCTGATGCCGGGCAATGCGACGGTTAGCGGGATATACGGCATCACGCTGTCACGCGGCGGCGGGTCGGTCGCAGATGCGCGCGACCTGCTTGATAAAGCGGTCCAGCTTGCGCCCGATGATGCGCTGCTCCGGCAGTGGCGCGCCGAAGTCCGCTCCGAATAATCCGCCCCACTTGCCCGAGCGTTACGGCAACAGCGCAGCCATCACCTCGGTCTGCGCGCGCACCAGCGCCGCGACCCGCGCCTGTTCTCCCGCGATCAGCGCAACCGCATCATCGTGCCCTGTCTCGGTCTCGGCAATCGCCAGCTGGTCCAGCTCGGCCAGCGCGAACACGCTCGGCCCGCGCGCCGCCTCCAGCCGCGATCGTGCCATTTCGGCTGCCGCCCACCGCTCGCTGCCCTCCGCCGCGCCCGCTCCGGCGATAATCGCGGCCCGGCCCGTGTTCAACTCGGCGCGAAATGCCGTTTCGCCAGCATTGGCATCGACCCCCAGCGCCGTTATCGCCTCGCTTAAGGTCGCGCTTATCGGCTCTGGCACGGCGATTGCGGGGATAGGCGCCACCACCTCGGTCCGCTGCTCGATCGGGCGGCGGGCCAGCGAGGGATAGGTGCTCATGTCCGTGCTCGCGCATCCGCCAAGCAGAAACACAGGGGTGAGGAAGCGCAAAAAGCGGTATATTTTCATCATGATTTCGCTTTATGGCGCTCGTGCGATTGGCGCAAGCGCGCGCGCAGATCCGCAGCGCTTGCGCCGCCGAATAACGCTGCAAATCAGCCCGCTTTTGCGTTGACAGCGGCGACCAGCAGCGTTAGGGGCGCACTCTTTCCCGCATGGCGGCATTGGCATTGGGGCGTTTTGCTTTGTCGTGCTGTTGCCTAATGCCGGGTCGCTATGTTTCGTTTGAAGGTAAATGACCATGTTCGCTATCGTGCGCACTGGCGGCAAACAATATCGCGTTGCCGCTGGAGACAAAATCACCGTTGAAAAAATCGTTGGCGCGATTGGCGACAAGGTTGAGTTGGCCGACGTGCTGCTCGCGGGTGATGGCGGCGAATTGACCTCGACCGCTGGCCTGACGGTCGCGGCGGAAATCGTGGCGCAGGGGCGCGGCGAAAAAATCATCGTTTTCAAGAAAAAGCGCCGCCACAATTATCGCCGCAAACAGGGGCATCGCCAGTCGCTGACCTTGCTCAAGATTGTTGCTATTGGTGCCGAGACCAAGAAGGCAAAGCCCGCCAAGGCCGAAGCCGCTGCACCGGCTGTTGAAGCAGAGGCAGCCCCCGCCAAAAAGCCCGCAGCGAAAAAAACGGCCCCAAAGAAAGCAGCGGCTGAATAGCCCGCCTTTGACAGCATAGAGTTTCAGGAGACAGATCATGGCACATAAAAAAGCGGGCGGATCATCGCGCAATGGCCGCGATTCAGCTGGCAAGCGCCTCGGCGTGAAAAAGTTCGGCGGCCAGGAAGTGATCGGCGGCAACATCCTCGTGCGCCAGCGCGGCACCAAATTCTACCCGGGCACCAATGTCGGGCTTGGCCGCGACCACACATTGTTCGCCACCGCCGATGGCCGCGTGCGCTTTCACGATGGCAAGCTTGGGCGCAAATATGTGTCGGTTGATGCTATGATGTGCGCCGCCGAATAACCGGGCAATCTTTGGGGTTGTCCGGCACCGGATGACCCCCCGGCCAGATTTTGGCCACCAGACTGATGATCGCCGACAGGCAAAACAGACTGGATAAAGAGGGAGACGGGTCATCCATCCGTTTCCCTGTTCGCGTTGTGGGGCTAATTTTCACGCCTCACCGCAGTTGGAACACGGATCAAAGTCTCCTTCTGGCCATTGTCGTCTCGCTGTCACACACCGCTGGCACGGGGCGAACCAAGACTGAGGAGAATGCCCATGTTTGCCCGCACAGAGCGGCTGTATTTACGGCCCGGATTTCCCGAAGACGCGCCCGCACTCGCCGCCGCGATTGGCGATGAAGCGGTCGCGCGCAACCTGTCCGCCCTGCCCTGGCCCTATGGTGTCGCACAGGCCGCAGCGTTCATCGGCTTGCCCGACGCGCCGTTGTTGCCGCGCCTGCTCATCGTGCTGCGCACCGACATCGCACCGCGTCTCATCGGCGGCATCGGCATCCATCCGCGCGAGGGTGAAGGCGACGGCGGCGCGCTCGAACTCGGCTATTGGATTGCGCGCGCGCATTGGGGGCGCGGCTTTGCCACCGAGGCTGGCCGTGCGGTGATGGATATTGCGCGCGCCAACCGCCTGCCCCGCCTCACCGCAAGGCATTTCACCGACAATCCCGCGTCGGGCGCGGTGCTGCGCAAATTGGGCTTCAGCGCGACCGGGCGGAGCGAACAACGCAGCAGTGCGGCGCGCGGCGGTGCGGCCATGTGCGCAGGGTATGAGGAAGGCACAGACGTCGACGCCGACGCCGCCGGTCTTCGCGCTCCGATGCCGATGGCGGCCTAAAGCTCGCCGCCTAATCTTTGATTGCCGTGTTTTCCGAGCCGTTTGATGTTCCATCAAACTTGAAAACACTTAGCCCCGCGCCCGCGCATAGACGTTGATCGGCTCGTCGTGGAGCATCTCGCTCCCCACATGAGCAAAGCCCAGCTTGACCGCGACGCGCTCCGATGCCGCGTGGCCGGGGTTGATGATGCACCGCACCTCGGCCGCGCCCAGCACGCTGTCCGCCCAATTGAGCGCGGCGCCCATCGCCTCGCTGGCATAGCCCCTGCCCCACGCATCGGCCACGAACGCCCAGCCAGCCTCAGGCGCGCCCTCCAGCATCCCCAGCCCGCGCTCGAACCAGCTCAAGCCTCCGGTGCCAACAAAGTGGTCGCTCGTCCGGTCGGCGAATATCCAATAGCCATAGCCCATCAGCGGCCACATGCCGGGCAGGCCGATGAAGCGCATCCAGCTCTCGTAGCGGTTGCGCACCTGGCCGCCGATGTGGCGCACCACCGCTTCGTCGGCCCACATCGCGGCAAATGCATCAAAGTCGCGCAGTTCGGCGGCGCGCAGCCGCAAGCGCCCAGTCTCTATAGTAGGCGTCTCTATCGTCGGGGCAATCATCATGCCGATACGCTAACGGCTCAGACCTCAGGCGGCAAGCGCTCCCGCCCGATTAGCCTCGGCAAAAGCGCTATCAACCTTGCCGATCAGCGCGCGGTCATCGCGGTTCCACGGGTGAAAACCGGGCAGAAAATAGGCGATCCACGCCGGGATCAACCGCCGCAGCACCCCGGGCTTGCCGAGCAAAAACCACCAGATCCGCAAGCCAACCCGCCATCCGGACAGGCCATCCTGCCGCAGCAACGCCTTCATCCCCTTGACCCGTCGCGGCCAGAACCGCATCGTCACCAGCAGCATCGTCAGCGATTTCGCGCGCCACCGCCTGGAGCGCGACCAATCCTTCGTCGCATGAAGGAATGTGTCATAGGCGACGCCCTTATGCTCGATCTCTTCGATCGCGTGCCAGCGCCACAGATCGGCCCATGCGGGGTCACTTTTGGCCAGAAAATCATCGCGGCTGAGCATGTCCGCCGCCATCATCGCGGTATAATGTTCGAGCGCGATGGTCGCCAGCAGGTTGACGATTTGCGGGCGCGACGCCAATATCGCCAATATCTCTTCGACATCGGCATTCAGCTCGGCAAGCTCGTATCCGGCCTCCTCGATCTTGCGGTTGAACGCCACATGCTCGCGGCTGTGCATCACTTCCTGGCTCGTGAACGCGCGAATCTCGGCGGCAAGCTTAGGCGAAACCCCATCGCGGTGCGCCTTGACCGCCTCGATGAACATCGCTTCGCCACGCGGAAAGGTGACTGAGAGCGCGTTATAATAAGCGGTAGCGATCGGATCGCCATCGGCCCACCAGCGCGGTTGCGCGCCGCTGCGGCCAAAACGGCGGTCGCGCGGGGTGATGACGAGGTCTTCGGGCGTGGGGGAGAGCGAAAGGCTGGACATTTATGTTCCTTGTGCGTCTAACGGCAGTTAGGGACTGATGACATTGATTGGATCACCTGCGTGCTCCGGCGAAGGCCGGAGCGTTGGAGGCTTGGCGCTTCGGTTGCCAACGCTCCGCAACACGTGCGGAGCACAGCGTTTTGATTGACGTGATTTCACATGATGTCATACCGCTCTAGGGAATAGGGGAAACTTACATTCATGTCAATAGTCCGCCGTCGCCTCTCGCACACCGCTTCGCGCCAATTGGCGCTCGATGCCGCGCGCGATCTGTTGATCGAGGCGGGGCCGCAAGCGGTGACGCTGAAAGCCGTATCGGGACGGATCGGGCGCACCCACGCCAACCTGCTCCACCATTTCGGCAGCGCTGCCGAACTGCAACAGGCGCTGGCGCGGCATCTGACCGAAAGCGTGTGCGACGAGATTGCCGATAAAATCGCCCCCGGCCCCGATGGCGACCGCAACGTCCGCGAAATTGTCGACATGACCTTCGATGCCTTTGACAAGGGCGGCGCGGGCGCGCTCGCCACCTGGATGCTGATGACCGGCAATGAAAGCGCGCTCGACCCGATTATCGACGCGATCCACAATCTGATCGACGATCTGACCCCCGATGCGCACGAACAACGGATCATGCACGAAGACACGCTGGCGCTGGTGCTGATGGCGCTGGGCGATGCGTTGATGGGCGACGCGATGGCCGGCGCGCTCGGCCTGCCGCGCGATACGTCGCGCATCCTCGCCACCGAACTGATCGAAGGACGGCTCAAGGCCTTTTGGGCGGAACACGGGAAAAGCTAGGGGAGACCCCGCCTAAGCTGTGACGAGCGAGCAAGCGCGCAAGCCTCGCTCCCCACTCCGCATGCGGGAGGGCGTTAAGAGGCGCGTGACTCTTAACGCGGGGGTGGGCATCCTTCCCGCGCTCTACCCTAGCAAATCCCCTTGAACCCGCCTATGGCGCGCGCATCATGCATTTCCTCGATTCTGCAAAAATATTCATCCGCTCTGGTGCGGGCGGCGTCGGCGCCGTCAGCTTTCGTCGTGAAAAATACGAAGAATATGGCGGCCCCGATGGCGGTAATGGCGGCAAGGGCGGCGACATCATGTTCGAGGCGGTGGCCGGGCTCAACACGCTGATCGATTTTCGTTATACCCAGCATTTCAAGGCGATGCGCGGGATTGGCGGGCGCGGGAGCAACTGCACCGGCGCGGGCGGCGACGACATCATCATCAAGGTTCCGGTCGGCACGCAAGTTTTGGCCGACGATGAGGACCGCACGCTCATCGCCGATCTGACGCGCGTGGGCCAGCGCGTCACCTTGCTGCGCGGCGGCGATGGCGGGCGCGGCAATGCCAGCTACAAGACCGCGACCAACCGCGCGCCGCGCCAGCACGGCATGGGCTGGCCGGGCGACGAAATGTGGGTGTGGCTCAGGCTCAAACTGCTCGCCGATGTCGGGCTGGTCGGGCTGCCCAACGCCGGCAAATCGACCTTCATCAACGCGGTCAGCAATGCCAAGGCCAAAGTCGGCGATTACCCCTTCACCACGCTCCAGCCCAGGCTCGGCATGGTGCGGCACAAGGGCGCCGATTTTGTGATCGCTGACATTCCGGGCTTGATCGAAGGCGCGAGCGAGGGCGCGGGGATTGGCGACCGCTTTTTGGGGCATATCGAACGCTGCCGCGTGTTGCTCCATCTGGTCGATGCGTCGCTCGCCGACCCGGTTGGTGCGTGGCGCACCGTGGTGGCCGAACTCGATGCTTATGGCGGTGGGCTTGCCGACAAGCCACAGATTGTCGCGCTCAACAAGGTCGATCTGGTCGGCGAAAAATCACTGACATTGATTGTCAGGAATATGAAAAAAGCGGGTGCGCAAAATGTCATGCTGGTGTCGGGTGCAACTGGCTCCGGGGTTGACGACATCCTCGATTCGATCATCGCACTCCCTGCCAACTCAGCAGTCAATTTGACCACGCAAAACGCCGCTGCTATCGCCGAACCACCGGGCTGGTCACCGCTGTGACGCGCGCGCTTCTCCCCGCAACTCACCAACGTATTGTCCTCAAAATCGGTTCGTCATTATTGGTCGAAACGGACGGCACAGTGCGCCGCGAATGGCTCGCCACGCTCGCCGCTGACATCGCGGATCGGCGGAAATCCGGGCAACAGATCATCATCGTTTCCTCGGGAGCCATCGCGCTTGGATCGCGGCAATTACACTTGCCAAAGCGCGGCCGCGCCACGCTCGAAGATGCACAGGCCGCCGCCGCCGTGGGGCAAATCACGCTGGCTCAGGGCTGGGGCGACGCGCTGGCGGCGCACGACATTATCGCCGCACAAATCCTGTTGACGCTGGGGGATTTAGAGGATCGCCGCCGTTACCTCAACGCCGCTGCGACGCTCGATCGGCTGCTGGCGCTGGGTGCCATTCCGGTGGTCAATGAAAATGACACGGTGGCGACCGAAGAAATCCGCTTTGGCGACAATGACCGGCTGGCCGCACGCGTCGCACAGGCCGCCGGCGCGGGCGGTCTTATCCTGTTTTCCGATGTCGATGGCCTGTACAACGCAGATCCCGCGAACAGCCCCGACGCGAAACGCTTTGAAACCGTCGACGTATTAACCGACGCACATCGCGCTATGGCCACGTCAAACAGCGCCTCTGGCATTGGCGCTGGCGGCATGGCAACCAAATTGGTCGCTGCGGATATTGCAGCACAAGCAGGCGCTGACATGGTGATTGTGTCGGGCAAGCATCTCCACCCGCTAGCGCGGCTCGAACAAGACAATTGTGGCACATTGTTCGTCGCTGGAGCAGGGCACGACCCGCGCAAGGCATGGATGGCTGGGCGACTTACCGTGTCAGGGACACTGACCATCGACGCGGGAGCTGCCTCGGCGCTGCAATCGGGTGCCAGCCTGCTACCTGTTGGCGTTCGCAAGGTTGATGGCCAGTTCGAACGCGGCGACATCGTGGCGATTATTGGCCCCGACGGCCGGACGGTTGCGCGTGGATTGGCCGAATATTGCGCACCAGACGCAACTAAAATCATCGGCCTTGGCCGCGACGCGGTGGCCGACGCACTCGGCTATGCGCCGCGTAGCGCGATGGTTCACCGCGATCATATGGCGATGCTGTGACCATTGCCCTCGCCATTACCGGCGCGCCTTCGTTGACGCTTGCCGTTACCGGCGCGACGGGTTTTGTCGGACAGGCGGTGGTCGATGCCGCACGCGCCGAGGGGCATCATGTCAATGCCCTCACCCGCCGCCCACAAACGGTGCGCGATGGCGTCACATGGATCGAAGGGGCGTTGGACGATGCAAGCGCGCTGAGCCAATTGATGAAGGGCGCAGACGCGGTTCTCCACATCGCTGGTGCGGTCAACGTGCCGACGCGCGAGGCCTTTGCCGCCGCCAATATCGTAGGAACGCAGGCCACCGTCGATGCGGCAACGCGAGCGGACGTCAAACGCTTCATCCACGCCTCCTCGCTCGCGGCGCGACATCCGCAGCTTAGCAATTATGGCTGGTCAAAAGCCGAAGCAGAGCACGCCGTCACCGCAAGCGCACTCGATTGGACCATCGTTCGCCCTCCGGCCGTCTATGGCCCGCGCGATGGCGACATGGTCGACCTGTTCCGCATGGCACGGCGCGGTTTCATGCTGTTGCCGCCAAAGGGGCGCACTTCGATTATCCATGTCGATGATCTGGCGCGGCTGTTGGTCGATCTTGCTACACATCAAGAGGCGCGGCAGATTTATGAGCCTGACGATGGCACAGCAAACGGCCTAAGTTACAAGCAATTGGGTGCCGCGATTGGTGACGCCCTTGGCAGAGCCAGCCTGCTCAGCGTATCCGCACCGCGTGCTCTACTCAACCTTGCGGCAAAGGCCGATGTGCGCTTACGCGGGGATCGCGCCAAACTGACGCCGGACCGCGCATCTTACATAAGCCATGATGATTGGGTAGCCGACCCTGCGCTGGCACCACCAGCCGAACTATGGAGCCCCGCTATCGCCCATGCGCAGGGGCTAGCCGATACGGCGATATGGTACCGCACGCAGGGCTGGCTTGACTGAAATTTCACATCATCGAGCGGCTGAGCTCATAGAGAAATGTCATCAGTGTCAATGTCAGCCCGACAATGAAGGTGCGATAAGCAAGACTGAGAAAGCGATATTTACGCTGCGCCAGCATCGTCCCGTTCTGGTGAATATCGCGCAACATGGCACCAAGGACATCATCGTCGCTGCGCAGCAATAGCTTGACCTCGTCGATGAAATCTTGCTCGCCCATATGGCTGAAATTGCCGAAAAACAGGATATTGCCGCCCGGCTGTGGCCCGCGCGGGGCGACGCGCGGCAGCACGGCTGTCACCGCCAGCACGGCCGAGACAAAGGCGAAAAACGCCAATACGCCGAGCGATATCGGCATCGCGGTGTGCGACGCCTGGCCGATGGAAACAGTGAACACCACAAAGGTTGCGCCCATCAGGATCGATGCCTTCTGATCGGCCATCTGCGACAGCATCATCGTAATCTGCTGTGCGGTACGGACCAGATGGATGCTGTTGGGAGGATATTCGATCACCGCTGGAGTGTCGTCAACCTTCGCGCTGTGGTTCATACCCTATTTTCCTTGCTTATATTGTCATAAAAGTGCCACGAAGCAGAGCCGACGGCAAGCGGGCTGTTAAACCTGTCCCATTGTCGCCGCATTAGGCGCTTATCGACTCCAAAACACTATGGGACCGCCAGAACTCATGACAGACCGCGAAACAATTGCCTCAACCATCCTCGGCCACATCGCCGAGTTCAATAAAAAGGGTATCGCGCTGAGCGATGCGACGACTTTTGCGGGGGACCTGGAGTGGGACAGTTTGACGGTCATGGATTTTGTCGCGGCGATTGAGGATGCGTTCGACATCATCATCACCATGAACATGCAGGCCGAGATTGAGACGGTCGGCCAGTTGATCGATGCGGTTGCAAAACTGACCGATCAGGGATGAACGCATGACCGACCTGTTTTCCAAGTTCGATCCGATCATCAAAACCCGCGAAGACCTGCTCGCCACCGGCGTGACTGACCCGTTCAATCTGGTGATGGAACAAGTGAAATCGCCAACCGTTGCAATATGCAACGGCCGCGAAACCATCTTGCTTGGCACCTATAATTATATGGGGATGACCTTCGATCCCGATGTGCTCGATGCGGGGCACGCGGCGCTCGACAATTTCGGCAGCGGCACCACCGGCAGCCGCGTCCTCAACGGCACCTATTCGCCGCACAAGGATTGCGAGGAGGCGCTCAAAGCGTTTTACGCCATGGACCATGCGATGGTCTTTTCCACCGGCTATCAGGCCAATCTTGGCATCATATCAACCATGGCCGGCAAGGGCGATTATGTCATCCTCGACATCGACAGCCATGCCTCGATCTACGATGGTTGCGCGATGGGCAATGCCGAAATCGTCGCCTTTCGCCACAATGATGTCGAGGCACTGGACAAACGCCTCAAACGCCTGCCCGCCGATGCGGGCAAGCTCGTGGTGCTCGAAGGCGTCTATTCGATGCTCGGCGACGTCGCCCCGCTCAAAGAAATGATCACGGTATCCAAGGCCGCTGGTGCAATGGTGCTGATCGATGAGGCGCATTCGATGGGCTTTATCGGCGAGCATGGCCGCGGTGTCGCCGAAGATCAGGGCGTCCTCGACGATGTCGATTTCATCATCGGCACCTTCAGTAAATCGGTCGGCACCGTTGGCGGATTTTGCGTCTCGAACCACCCGAAGTTCGAGGTGCTGCGCCTCGTCTGTCGCCCCTATGTGTTCACCGCGTCGCTGCCGCCCAGCGTTGTCGCCACCGCCGCCGTTTCCATCCGCAAACTGATGCATGGCAGCAACAAGCGCGCTCATTTGTGGGAGAATAGCAAGCGCCTGCACGGCGGGCTCAAGGCACTTGGCTTCACGCTCGGCACGCAAACTCCGCAAAGCGCGATCATCGCGGTCATCATGCCCGATCTCACGCGCGGCGCGATGATGTGGGAGGCGCTGCTCGACAACGGCCTCTACGTCAATCTCGCGCGCCCACCCGCGACGCCCGCTAATATGACGCTGCTGCGCTGTTCGCTGTGCGCCGAACATTCGACCGCGCAGGTCACCGAAATCCTTGCCCGTTTTGAACGCGCTGGTCGCGCCGTGGGCATCATATGACCAAGATGACCCCGCCAGAGCGCATCCAGCGCAATCTGCTCGCCGCTGGTGAGCGCCGATTGCTGACCTGGCTGGCCGCGCGTTTGCCGCTGTGGGTCACGCCCGACCGCCTGACCAGCCTTGGCTTTGTCGCGGCGTTCGCTATCGGCGCGGGCTACGCGCTCAGCCACCTTAATCCCGCATGGCTGTGGCTCTCGATTATCGCCTTCTTCGTCAATTGGTTCGGCGATAGTTTGGACGGCAGCCTCGCGCGCTTTCGCAAGATTGAGCGTCCGTCATACGGCTATTTCGTCGATCACAGCGCCGACGCACTCGGCAATCTGGCAATTGTCGGTGGCATCGGGCTTAGCCCCTATGTCCGGCTCGACATTGCGCTGTTCGCGCTTGTCACCTACCTTTTGCTGTCGATCCACACCTTCCTCTCGGCCAAAGTGGTGGACGAGTTTAACCTCACCTACCTCGCGGGCGGACCGACCGAAATGCGGATCATCCTGATCGGCATGACGCTGGCAATGCTCCACTTTGGCCCAGATAAAATCGGCAGCCACGCCTATTCGGGGTTCGACATTTTTGCAGGCGGATTTGCCGCAATTTTACTTGGCGTGTTCATCGTGCAAACCGTCTCGCTTGGGACAAAATTGCGCAAGCGGGGCAAGTGAGCACCTAACCGCCCTCGGTGTCCGCGTGGACGCGCGCCGTATCAATGCGTTTGTATAGCATACGGATCAGCGCGATATTGACGACGCCAAGCAGGCCCAGCGACCCCGACACAAACGCCACAACAACCGCCACCACATGCACCGCCTGTGGCCCCAGCCGCGCTATAACCATCGCGCCAAGCGATAGCAGCAACAGCGCCCACCCTGCGCGCTGCACCCGCGCCATCCACGGGGGTTCGCTACCTGTGGTGCGTCCGCATTCTGTTTTACTTGTCTCAACTGGTGTCATCGCTGGACACTTATCGCGCCCGCGCCTAATGTCCACCCATCCCCGGGGAGCCTGTTGTGTAATCACAGGTTGAGAGCGGAATAGCCCGCGACCCGTCGAACCTGATCCCGTTAGCACGGGCGGAGGGAGTGGCCGGGCTGTCGTGCAGACCCGCCAGTTCCGCCCCCGATCGAGGAGCGAAGCTTGGCCCATTCCGGCAACATTCCTGCGTTTTTGGCGCTGTTTCTGGGGGTCTGGTATATCGGTGCGGCGATCGGCGAGCTGCGTCAGCCGGGCCGCTGGCTGAAACTGGCGGACGAAATTGCCGCTTCCCCGCTCGGCCAGATGCTCGGCGGCGCGGGCGCGCTGGCGATCGGGACATTGCTCGTCGCGCTGGTGCCGCCAAGCACCGGCGACTGGCTCAACCTGTGGCTCTTCGCCATCGGCTGCATCGCGCTGATCGAAGGCTTTGCGGTGCTGACCATGCCCGAGCGCATGACCCTGTTCTCGCGCCTGATCGCGGCGCGCGGCGCCCGTGGAATCGCGATTCTGACCTTGCTGCTCGGCGTGGCGTTCTGCCTTTCCGGCATCATCCGCATCTGATCACCCGCACATCGAAGGACTTTTCCATGGCCGACATCGCAGCACGCACCGAAAAGCCAGGGGCCGCAATCGGCGTGACCACTGGCGCCATTCGCGGTTCGAGGAAGATCCATGTTGGCCCCCACCGCGTGGCGATGCGCGAAATATCGCTCGACCCCAGCTGCTCTGACGCTCCCGTGCGCGTCTATGACACGTCCGGCCCCTATACCGACCCCGCCGTCACCATCGACATTAATGCAGGCCTTGCCCAGCTCCGCCGTGACTGGATCATCGCGCGCGGCGATGTGGAAAGCTATGACGCGCGTGAACTGCGCCCCGAAGACAATGGCCAGCTTGGCCCCGACAGGAGCGGCGGCGTTCCTGTATTCCCTGCGGCGATCAAACGCCCCTTGCGCGCCAAACTCGGCATGAACGTCAGCCAGATGCACTATGCGAGGCGCGGCATCATCACGCCCGAAATGGAATATGTGGCGGAGCGCGAGAACCTCGGTCGTGCACGCCTGAGCCACTACAACCGCGACGGGGAAAGCTTCGGTGCCGCCATCCCCGACTATGTCACCCCAGAGTTTGTCCGCGATGAAGTGGCGCGTGGCCGCGCCATCATCCCCAACAACATCAACCACCCCGAGAGTGAACCGATGGCGATTGGTCGCAATTTCCTCGTCAAGATCAACGCCAACATCGGCAACAGCGCGGTCGCCTCCGACGTCGCAACCGAAGTTGACAAGATGGTGTGGTCGATCCGCTGGGGCGCGGACACCGTCATGGACCTTTCCACCGGGCGCAACATCCACGACACCCGCGAATGGATCATCCGCAACAGCCCCGTCCCCATCGGCACCGTGCCCATCTATCAGGCGCTTGAAAAGGTCGGCGGCGTCGCCGAGGATCTGACATGGGAGGGGTTCCGCGACACGCTGATCGAGCAGGCCGAACAGGGGGTCGATTATTTCACCATCCATGCGGGCGTCCGCCTGCCCTATGTCCCGCTCGCCGCCAAGCGCGTGACCGGCATCGTCAGCCGCGGGGGGAGCATCATGGCCAAATGGTGCCTCGCGCATCACAAGGAAAGTTTCCTGTACGACCATTTCGACGACATCACCGAGATTATGAAGGCCTATGACATCGCCTATTCGTTGGGCGATGGCCTGCGCCCCGGCTCGATCGCCGACGCCAATGACGAGGCGCAATTTGCCGAGCTTTACACGCTGGGCGAGCTCACCCACCGCGCCTGGGCGCAGGACGTGCAGGTGATGATCGAAGGGCCGGGCCACGTCCCAATGCACAAGATCCGCGAGAATATGACCAAGCAGCTTGAGGTGTGTGGCGAAGCGCCCTTCTACACATTGGGGCCGCTGACCACCGACATCGCGCCGGGCTATGACCATATCACCAGCGGCATCGGCGCGGCGATGATCGGCTGGTACGGCACCGCGATGCTCTGCTACGTCACGCCCAAGGAGCATCTGGGCCTGCCCGACCGCGACGATGTGAAGGTCGGCGTCGTGACCTATAAACTCGCCGCCCACGCAGCCGACCTCGCCAAGGGCCACCCGGCGGCACAAGTCCGCGACGATGCGCTGAGCAAGGCGCGCTTCGAGTTTCGCTGGCGCGATCAGTTCAATCTGTCGCTCGACCCCGACACTGCGGAGCAATATCACGACCAGACGCTGCCAGCCGAAGGCGCCAAAACCGCGCATTTCTGCAGCATGTGCGGGCCGAAATTCTGCTCGATGAAGATCAGCCAGGAAGTGCGAGACTTCGCCGCGAAGCAGAACCAAGGCGTCGATGGCTTCATCGCCAGCGGCGTCACCGGCGCAGAAGCGGCAGCAGTCTCCAAAGCCGCCGCCGAAGCGGGCATGCGCGAAATGAGTGAACGCTACCGCGCAGGCGGCGACCTCTACGTCCCGGCGGAGTAGCAAATATGCCAACTATCTTGCGCTTGAACGGCTTTCGCTTCTATTTTTACAGCCACGAACCCGACGAGCCGCCGCATATTCACGTGGATAGGGGCGACGCGACGATCAAGGTCTGGTTGGGCAGCTTTGAAGTCGCCAAAAGCCGGGGCTTTCGCGCGCACGAAATTGGTGGCATAGTTGATATGGTCACGGATCATCAGACACTGTTTCTGGAGAGATGGCATGAATATTTGGCTAAAGTCACCGATGCCAACATGAACGATGAACGCGTTCTTGATGTGCGCTTTGACGCGCACAGCCTCATCGTTGACCTGAACGATGGGCGCAGCATCTCCGCGCCGCTCGCTTGGTACCCACGTCTTGCGAAGGCAACCGACGAACAACGCGCGCATTGGGAAAAATGCGGCGGCGGCTATGGCATTCATTGGCCCGATGTTGATGAAGATTTGAGCACAGAGGGGCTGCTGCGAGGCGCACCCGCAGCCAAGGCGGCTTGAGTTTGGGGGTTTACGCACCTGTCACCGTAATTAAATTCCGGGGACACTATACCAAATACGATTACGGGGACACATGCATATTTACATATATTGCGGTACAGCACCGATCCTAGATGGGGTATATTGTACGTGTCACCGCAATCCATGACTGACTGCGGCTTGAGGTGGGCGGCGCATTACCGGAACTCCCCCGTACCAGAAATTATCCGAGCTAAAAAACGCAGCAAGCTTTTCGGTCGAAGAAAAATCTGTATGGTAAAAATATGAAATTGTCTCTTACCGACTTCAGGGCTTTTGCGACCACTGGCCCGCTTGAGATTCGACCGTTGACTTTTTTAGTTGGCGAGAACAGCTCGGGGAAAACCTCTTTCCTAGCCGCATTGAGCTACATATGGCGTTTTCAAGAGCGTATGCTCTCGGCGTCATTCAATCTTCCACCCTTTGATCTCGGAACTTTCGACGAGATTGTCCACCGCGTCCGGGGGCGGACGAAGCCTGAGTCGTTCACCTTGGAATTCGAAAAAAACATTATCGTCGACCCCCGAAGGTCGCCATTATTTATGTCCAGAGGAATGATCGAAAAATCGTCAGGTCATGCAAAACTTTGCCTGACATTTTCAAACAATGTCGGCGATGCCATCATATGTAAGCTAGTGCTCGAATATAGCGAGTACCTTTTGCAAATTTCAATAGACCAAACAATACGAGTGATCGTAAAGAAGAACGGAGACGTGAATTTTGATTCAACTGACGGTCAAGAGCAATTACAGCTAAGTAGAAGAATTGGTAAAATTGACCGGCTAGATATGTCTGACATTTTATTTTACTTAAGGCATATTGTCCGTGATCGCGCTTCTTCAAAAGATAACTTGTCAAGCGAGACAGAGTATGGTTTGGCCGTTACCTCTGTGGCGCTTGAGCAGGTTACGCGCACATTCCCCAACGCAATATTTGCAAGCGCTCCAGTAAGGTCCAACCCGAGCAGAGTATACACACCTACGGACCAGATCCGCTCGCCAGACGGCACGCATACTCCGCAAACTCTTTTCAAGATCAAGGAGTCGGATGAGAAGAGGTGGCTGAAGATTAAGGCTGGCCTTGAAGAATTTGGACGCCTTTCAGGTATGTTCACTGCTATCAACGTCGCTAGGTATCGCTCATCGGGATCAAGTCCGTTTCACATCAACGTGACAAGGAACGGTAAGCAATCGAACATTGTGGATGTTGGGTATGGCGTAAGTCAAGCGTTACCCATATTGACCGATTTGATTGAAAGTCCACCTCATAGCGGATTTCTTTTCCAACAACCTGAAGTGCATTTGCATCCTCAAGCTCAGGCCGCACTTGGATCATTCTTTGTTGATTATCTCAGCAATAGTAGTGGTTCGACTATTGTCGCAGAAACACATAGCGACTACCTGATTGATAGAGTCAGATTATGTGTCCAGTCAGGCAAAATTAGACCGAGTGATGTTTCAATTTTGTATTTTGAGACTTTGGGTACAGGCGCAGTTGTTCATCAAATGAATATTGATGCGGAAGGCAATATTCAAAATGTACCTAGTGGTTATCGGAACTTTTTTGTCAAAGAACAAATGAATCTATTAGGCTTACCGAACTGATGTGCATCGTGATCGACGCCAACAAGGCGGCTGACTTTTGTAAGCAAGAACATCCCTACCTCAAGACGCTATTGCAATGGGTTAACTCAGGCGGACGCGTCGCCAGTGGTGGCCGATTAGAAGTAGAGCTGTACAAAGTTCAAGCCATGAAAGGCCTGCTCGTTGAGTGGTCTAGGGCGGGCAAGCTGATAAAAGTATCAACGGAAAAAATTGCGCAACGCGAGGCACTTGTTCGCGATCGTTGTGTTTCAGACGATCCGCATGTGGTGGCTTTGGCGATTGAGTCAAAAGCCCACATCGTTGTCACGGGAGACAAAAATTTAATAAAAGACCTTAAGAATCCGGGTCTCGTTGGATCGCGGCGCAGAATCTACAAAGAAAATTCCGCAAGTCCTGACCGAATTGATAGACATCGGGCTCTACTACAACGTTCTGATTGTCCGTAATGCGCGGAATTCCGGGGACACAATATCAATGAGCCCCCCCTCACCCCAACCTCACCAACGCCTCATCAAGCGCCTGCAAAAACCTTGACCGGTCGGCTTTGGCAAAGGGTGCGGGGCCTCCGGTGATGTCGTCCATGTTTTTTTGGCCAATTCCGGCGCGCAAGTCGGCCATGAATTACGGTGACACCCGCAACAACCCCCTCCTCACCACAAAAATCTCTTTCCTATATGTTCTTAATATGTTCCATTCTCGCGGATGGAAAACACATCCCCACTCCCTCCGCATCAGGCCCCAGCCACATCAGCCCCCGCCACCCGCGACCTTGCACTTGCGCACCCCACCCCATCTGGCCTCGCCACATCTGGCCTCACCACATCTGGCCCCTCCGCATGTGGCTCCGCCGCCCGCGACCTTGCACTCACGCCGGACGCTACCCACCTTCAGATATTCGACGCCTATGGTCATGACCCAGCCGATAATAACTGGGTGCCGGTGCTAAAAAAACCACGCGCCGACGGCTGGTCACCCGAAAAACAGCGCGCCTTTATCGCCACCCTCGCCGACACCGGGTCGGTCACCAGGGCGGCGCGCGCGGTCAACATGTCGCGAGAGGCGGCCTATGCGCTGCGCCGCTCTGCGCACGCTGACGGCTTTTCCACCGCCTGGGATGCCGCCATCGGCGCACCCCTTCGTCATCCCGAACTCGTTTCGGGATATGGGGATAGAAATTGCCTTCACCCTTGATCCTGAATCAAGTTCGCCGATGACGAGGGAGGTAATAGGATGTCTTCGTGCCTTCTCGTCCCGCGCCTTTGCGTCTGTGAAAAATATCTTTCCTGTTCCCCTGCGGAGTCGCCAGACGGGCGTAGCCCAACGCAGGGGAACAATATAGAGCGAGGTGTATTAAGTTTACACCACAGTGCCAAAGCACCCCTATAAGGATTACGAGGATTACGGTGACAGGTGCAATAACCCCGGCATTATGTAGCAACTGCACCAAGGCTATTGTTGTGGAAGATCAGGGGGCTGTGTTTGGCCTGCACGTAGTTTCATGATTTCTGCAATTTGGCCATCTAGTTGGTTTGCTCTGACCCCACCCCATTTCGCCAAATAACGGCCTATCCAAACAGAAAAAGGCGGAACGGCCAGTGAGAGCAAGCAAATATAAAACATGACAAAGGTTCCCCATGGCGTGTTAAAACACCCCAGCCATCCCCATGTCCCTATGCTAATGGCTACGCCACTTGAAAGGGCCAAACCCGACATCGCTCCCAAAAAAACGACTATAAAAACATCGAAATTTCGGCGAAATATCGCGCGGTATAGCCAGATTTGTAAGCCTTTAGGAGTGAACCCATTGCAGTCTTTTCGACAAAGCCATTGGAGCTCATTTACCGTTTCATTACCCTTCAGTGAAGGCGGGAGGTCAGGTGTGCCATCACCTTCTGCATCGTATTTTTCTAGGGCATGTCTGGCAGCGCCTTCGATCTTCTCTCTATATCTAAAGCGATCCAGAGCCAGATAGGCCAGGGCCATAGCGAAACCAGCTCCAGCTACTGGCTCAATACTTGATAATCCAACTTCGAGCATCCCCATATTAGATGGTCTAATGCTCTAATTTAGATTCGACAAGGCGATGGGAGCAGAGAAATCAATTAGCCTGCCGTGAATGTTTACAAGAGATTGTGTTGCCGGGTCTCCAAAGACCGCGATGGCCTTATGGCTGCCTTTCTCTTCCTCAAATCTGTAGCAGTCCGAATCGGAGGTCATGAAATGATAAGGCGTTTCACTTGAGATTTCGGACCTCAATTCAAAAAACGAAACATTCGTCGAATCTCGAACAGCCGAAACGAATGGATGCTGCGGGCTTAAGTTGTTGCGCTCGATAATCACATCTAGCATGTGATCACTATGGCCCAAAAACTCAACGGCGCGTTGAACTACTCTCTGGTTCCCATACACGCGAGCGTCCAAGTCTCCTGACAGGATGCGCACGTGACGCTTCGCTGCGTTGAAAAGGTTTTCTACGATCACAGCCGCATGGTCGCACGACCCATTAAAAATGGCACCGCCGTTGCGGAGGTCGGCAAGAAGTCGAACCTTCTCACGGTAAAGTTTAATGTCCATTGCTCACACCCCTACTTAGATAGCGGCGACCCATATTTTTTAGCGCCTCTTAATAAAATACACACATCGCTCATACTGCCTCAAAAATCTCACGATTCGTCGATGCCAACTCGATTGTAAGATAGGGCAGAACGTTCGCGATTCAAGCAAAAATAGATGGTTAGCCCAGATGGAGCGACGCGCAACCAATCGCGGAGAGACACTGCACCAAGAAAACCGCTGTAAACTTACCACGGCTTAGCTTGTTCCTGATATTCGGCTCGGAGTCCACCACGCCGATCTCTGCCAGCCTATCGACTAGCTGGGCATAGGACACATTGCGACGTTTCAATTCGCTCTTGAGCAACCCCTTTACGCGGGCCTCCCATTCCGTATCGGCCATGATGTATCTCCAATGATGACAAAACCATCATATGCGATACATTTGCCATTGACAACAGTGCTTATATGTAACTATATACGATGCATTAGCAACGGATATGATTACAATGGCACATGGTTCCCACTTTCTCCTCTCTGCAAAGGCTCGCACATTAAGCCTTAAGGCCGTCTTTCGCATGAGCGACGACGAAGCCTATGCGACGTTTTGCGCCATGCGCTGGCCGCAAACCGATGGGCAAGCCGTTTGCCCGCGCTGTGGCTGTCTTGAGACATATGACATTGCCACCCGCCGCCGTTTCAAGTGCATGGCCTGTCACCATCAATTCAGCGTCACCAGCGGCACAATCTTTGCCAGCCGCAAAATGTCATTGACCGATTTGCTGGCAGCAATCGTCATTTTCGTGAACGGGGCGAAGGGTGTTGCCGCGCTGCAACTGTCGCGCGATCTCGACTGCCAATATAAGACGGCGTTCGTTCTAACCCACAAGCTACGCGAAGCCATGGCGCGCGAACAAGATGGCCGCCAGCTTGACGGCATTGTCGAAATAGATGGGGCCTATTTTGGCGGCTATGTGAAGCCCGAAAACCACAAGGCAGACCGTAAGGACCGCCGCCTTGCCATCAACCAATCGGGCAAGCGCCAATGCGTTGTCATCATGCGCCAACGCGGCGGCAAATCGCTCCCGTTCATCGTGCGCAATGAGGGCGATGCGGTGCCGTATGTGCGCGATCATGTTGCTAACCTTGCCACCATCCATGCCGACGAAGGCACGGGCTGGGATGCGCTTCACGCTGGTTGGGATACGCACCGCGTCAATCACTCGGTCCAATTCTATGATGAAGGCGCTTGCACCAACCAAGCCGAAAGCTTTTTCAGCCGCCTTCGCCGTATGGAAGTCGGAACCCACCACCATATCGCGGGGCCGTATCTGGGCCAATATGCGGGTGAAGCGTCATGGCGCGAAGATAACCGCCGCACAGATAATGGCGGACAAGCGACAATGGTTGGCCATGCCGCTATGGGCGCTCGCCAATCGCGGGCATGGGCTGGCTATTGGCAGCGGGCGGCTTAATTATCTGGTGGCTCGGCCCCATCACCAACTTTGCCAAACGGTGAATCTAGGCCAAGCCGACGGTCTAAATATGCTACATGCCGAGGCATAAGATATTCGCGCATATTTATACCAGAGACCACCACGTGTCTGCCGCTTGGAGCTTCAAGGGTATGGAACGTCACCATCTTTTCATCAACAGACATCACACCGCTTTTAGTGGTGCACCCCTGCTGATTGCACCATCCAATGTAATCAAGCAGGGTTGGGTGGCCGCCGAAAGGGTAGGACATTAGGCTGCGATGCGAAAGTCGAAGTCGCTTGTTTGAAGCGACTCCTCCGCCTCTTGATACATCGATTCAAAATAATCCGGTGCGCGGTCTAATCCAGCAAAAGCGGTGCCATGCTTTGTAGTTGTGATCGCCGCTTCTTGCGTCAATGCAACAGTCATCCGACGGCGCGCTTGCGCCAAGTCGTTTGCTTGAACGCAAATATCATATTCGACGCAATGTGCGACCCAAACTCCGTCCTCTTGAAAGGCGACGACTCGAACGCTCTTGACTGCTTCGGCCATTAAGGCACCCCAACTTATTGAAAAAATGCGAATTTCTATGCAACTATATGTGCTATAACTTGCTATGTGGTAAACGTCTGCCACGTGTCAACATTAAGCTGCACCCGCAGCGTGCGCACTAGGCTCGTTTTCGTGCGTATTTACCACCTATCTAACGCCCACCGCTTGGGGTGCCCATCAACCAACGTCACCCCGCGCCCGACGCGATTAGTGAGCGCGCTATTGAAGCTGGCGCATATCCGCTTGAGTTCGTCATAATCAGGCTCGGCCATCTTGTGATGCGCCAGCACCCGCACAACGATCTCGCGTGTTGATAGCGGCCCCGTGGCTTGGCGTAGCACCGTGAGCGCCGTTTTCATCCCAGCGCCGCGCCTTGGCCAGCGTGAGGGCTTGTGCGCCCTACGTGGTTTGATACCCGCTCCGGTCCAATCGGGATTGAATAGATGAATGGTTGCCGCGATATGCGCCAGATCGGCAAGGTGCTTATCCGCCTGCCCCTCGCACTGGCGAAGCGCACCCATGACGGTAGCATATTTTGCGTAAAGCGCGGTCAATACATGCGGTTCGGCCATCCCGCCTTATCCCGCATAACCCCGCTAAATCCCATAGTGCGCTTGGTGCAGTTGCTACATAATGCCGAATAACCCCTAAACTCACTTCCGCATCAGCTTCGGAAATGCACCGCCCAACCACTGTTTCCTATCCTTGTCGGACGACGCAGGGTTGACCAACTCATAGCGCTTCCACGGAACCACACTGCCGTCGCCAGTGTCATGCAATCGCTGTCGAACAGTGCGGCGGACTTTGCGCGACGCCGCCTGCTTCCAAGCCTTGTCGCTCTCAGAAGTGGACATTCCCGTGATCGGTGTCTTTTTGCGACTGCGAGACATGGTGCACGGCATAGCATTTGTTCGACAACATTGGAATTAGGTTCATCTTCGCCCCAAACGCGATGCACAATTCCGGTGGCAATTCCGGTGACACCCGCAACAGAATTACGGAATTACGGTGACAGGGAATTACGGTGACAGGTGCGTAAACCCCTAAACTCTCCGCTTCTTCCCACCATTCAGCACCGCTTTCCTACAGGCATTCGGCCATGGTAAGATGCGCGCGGGCGTTCTTTTTCTGCCC
>JBEBHS010000025.1:0-36477 GCA_040080745.1 Sphingopyxis sp.
CGATGCCGACCCCGCTTTGTGGGTGGTGCGCGACGCCGACACCACCATCTATCTGTTTGGCACCATCCATGTGCTGCGGCCCGGCCTGTCGTGGTTTGACGAAGCGGTGGCCGATGCGTTCAATGCGTCGGACGAATTGAAAATCGAGCTAATCCAGCCACAAGACCAAAGTGCGATGGCCGCGTTAATCCAGAGGACGGCCATCTATTCGGATGGCATCACGCTGATCAGCCGTCTGACTGAAGAACAACGCACGACCTTTCTGGCCGCATTGCAACAATATGGGGTGCAGCCTGAAGCATTTGATACGCTCAAACCATGGTATGCCAGCCTGATGCTGACGATGGGCGCATATCAAGCGATGGGATTTACGCCAGATAACGGCGCTGAACATGTGTTGACAGAGGCGGCCAATGCCGCACACAAGCCCATCACTGCCTTTGAAACGGCCGAAGAACAGATCGGTTTTCTGTCGTCCACCCCCGAAAGCGAACAGATTGCTGGGCTGTTGCAATTTTTCACCCATGCCCGCGAAATTCGTCAAAACACTGCCAATCTGCTGTCGAGCTGGTCCGATGGCAACCCAGAAGCAACCGCCACCATCTTCAACGAAGCCAGTGCCGAAGCGCCTGAAACCATGCGCATATTGCTGACCGATCGCAATCGCCGCTGGGCGGAAACGCTGGCGGCGCGGATGGAGCAGCCGGGAACGCTATTCGTCGCGGTTGGTGCGGGGCATCTGGCGGGTGACATGAGCGTCCAGCATTTCCTGAACGAGCGCGGTATCATAGCGACGCGGGTGGCATATTGATGCTGCGTCCGCGCATCCCCTGCGCGCTTGCCACTCTGACGCTGCTGCTGGCCGCATGCTCGGCACCCGCGCCGCTGGTCTCCGGCCCCGCGCACCCGCCGATGTGGCTGGCGGACGATGGCGACACGCGCTTCATCCTGATCGGGTCGGTGCACCAGTTGCCGCCACAACTCGACTGGCAGGATGCGCGGGTGCGCCGCGCGGTGGGGCAAGCTGATGAACTATTGCTCGAGATCGATCCCGCCGAAATGCCGCAAATCCCCGCGTTGTTCGCGCGCATGGCCTATGACGAGCCAGTGATGACACTCGATAGGCGGATCGGCAGAGGCTTGGCAGCACCAGCGTTCGATATGGCGGCCCGCGCGGGCATCAGCGCCTATCAAGCACGGACGATTGAAAGTTGGGGGCTGGCGATGGCGCTGGGCAGCGTGGGGAGTGCCGATGCAGGGTTGACGAGCGATGCGGGGGTGGAGGCCACACTGACCCACGCATTCCAAGCCGCGCATAAGCCGGTGCGCGGGCTGGAACGCGCCGCCGATCAACTGGCGCTGTTCGACGCCCTGCCCGACGCGACACAAGATGCGATGTTGGCGCGCACGATACGCGAACGGGGGCAGGCACGCGGGCAAATCTGTGACTTGCTTCGTGCATGGGCTCGCGGCGATACGGCGCGACTGGCCGCCATTGCCACCGGAGAGGTGGCCCGCACACCGGGGCTGGCCGAGCGGCTGGTCTATGCGCGCAACCGCGCCTGGGCGGCGGCGCTGACGGCGCGGGCGCGCCGCCCAGGCACCGTGATGGTCGCGGTCGGGGCGGGGCATCTGGTCGGCGAGCAATCACTGCCGTCACTGCTCGGCGCGGCGGGGTTTCGGGTGACCGCCATCCGTTAGGCGGCACCCTTGCCTTTTGCGTGAACAGGCGCTAAGCGCGCGCACTTCATAGGCATGGTCATCCCTGGAGGCGTGCCGTGAGACAATATTATCCAATCGGAGAAAACCCATGAGCGATCAGCTGACGCTATCGGCCGAACTACGCAACGGAGCTGGCAAGGGAGCCTCTCGTGCGCTGCGTAACAACGGCCGCGTCCCCGCCGTCATCTATGGCGGCAATGCCGAACCCACCATCATCCATGTCGAAGAAAAGGCGCTGGTCAAAGCGCTGATGACCGGTCACTTTTTCAACTCGGTCGTCGATCTGGCGATTGATGGCAAACACCACACCACGCTGCCCAAGGACGTGGCGTTCCACCCGGTCAACGACCGTCCACTGCACGTCGATTTCTTTCGCGTCAGCAAGGACACCAAGCTGACCGTCGAAGTGCCCGTGGTCTTTATCAATGAAGACTTGTCACCCGGCCTCAAGAAAGGCGGCGTGCTCAATGTCGTCCGTCACGAGGTTGAGCTGGCGTGCGACGCATCACACATCCCCGAGCAGCTGGAAATTGACATGACCGGTTATGAAGTTGGCGATTCGGTGCACATCAGCGCGGTCACGCTACCCGCAGGCGCGGTGCCGACGATCACCGACCGCGATTTCACCATCGCCACCGTGGTTGCGCCGTCTGCGCTCAAATCGAGCGGCGGCGACACGACCAAGGCTGAGGGCGAAGACGAAGGCGACGCCGAGGGTTAATGCTGCTAACCCCTCCTCTTTGGGGGAGGGGTTGGGGTGGGGAGGCCGCGCATGCAACTATGGGTCGGCCTTGGCAATGTGGGCGCTGCATATGCGCTCAACCGTCACAATGTCGGCTTCATGGCTGTGGACGTGATAGCCGAGCAGTGGCGCTTTTCTCCATGGAAGCGCGGCTTTCAGGGCCAAGTCACTGAGGGGCGGATTGGCGCAGCGCGTATCCTCCTCCTCAAACCCTCGACCTTCATGAACGAAAGCGGCCGCAGCGTCGGCGAGGCACTGCGCTTTTACAAAGGCGAGCCAGAGGGCGTCACCGCATTTTACGACGAGCTTGACCTCGATCCCTGCCGCGTCAAGGTGCGGATGGGCGGCGGCGCGGCGGGGCATAATGGCATCCGCTCGATGATCGCGCATATCGGCGCGAATTTCCGCCGCGTGCGCATCGGCATCGGCCACCCGGGGCATAAGGACGCGGTGACACCCTATGTTCTGGGCAATTATGCCAAGGCCGAAATGGAACCGCTGACGCACCTGCTCGGCGCGATGGCGGCCGAAGCCGAATGGCTGGCCAAGCGCGATGAGGTGCGCTTCATGAGCGATGTGGCAATGAGGACGCAGCCGCTATGACCATCCGCAACCTGTTCACCACCCCCGTTTATCAGGGCCAATGCGACGATGCGGTGCTGATCGCAGCGCTGAGCCATATGGCGCGAACGTTCGCGGTCGATGACGGCGCGGGGCGTAAATGGTCGCGCGATCACGCCTATCGCGGTTATACCAGCTATGCCAGCCTCGACGATTTGCCGACGCGCGACCCCGACGCGGCGGCGCTGGTCCGCATCCTCGATAAACATGTTGCGGCGTTTGCGCGCGACTGTGCGTTCGACCTCGACAAGCGCCTCAAGATCAACAGCCTGTGGGTCAACATCCTCAAACCCGGCGGGATGCACAGCGGCCACATCCACCCGCACAGCGTCGTTTCGGGCACCATCTATATCGCGGTGCCCCCGGGCGCAGGCGGGTTGCGCTTCGAAGATCCGCGCCTCTCCGCAATGATGGCCGCGCCAACGCGGGCGCATGATGCGCCGGAACATTTGCGCCCATTCGTGACAATCGTGCCCGCCCCGGGCACGATATTGCTGTGGGAAAGCTGGCTCAGGCACGAGGTCGAGGCCAATGGCGCAAAAAGTGACCGCATCAGCATCAGTTTTAATTATAGCTAAGTAAGGCAAGCATAATGGGTTTCAAATGCGGTATCGTCGGCCTGCCCAATGTCGGCAAATCAACGCTGTTCAACGCGCTGACCGAAACACAGGCGGCGCAGGCGGCCAATTATCCATTCTGCACGATCGAGCCGAATGTCGGCCAGGTCGCGGTGCCCGACGCGCGACTCGACCAATTGGCCAAGGTCGCGGGATCGCATAAGATTATCGAAACGCAATTGAGCTTTGTCGATATTGCGGGGCTGGTGCGCGGCGCATCAAAGGGCGAGGGGCTGGGCAACCAGTTCCTTGGCAATATCCGCGAAGTCGACGCGATCGTCCACGTGCTGCGCTGTTTCGTCAATGACGACATCCAGCATGTCGATAACAAGATCGACCCCATCGCCGACGCCGAAACTGTCGAGACAGAGCTGCTTCTCTCCGACCTCGAAAGCCTCGAAAAACGCGTGCCAGCGTTCCAGAAAAAAGCCGGGCAGGGCGACAAGGAAGCCAAGGCGGCAGCCATAGTGCTTGGCCAGACACTGGAGTTACTCCGCGAGGGAAAGCCCGCGCGCTTGACGGTGCCTGGCGATGACGATCAGGCGCGGATTTTTGCGCAGGCGCAATTGCTGACCTCCAAACCCGTGCTCTATGTGTGCAATGTCGATGAGGACAGCGCAGCGCATGGCAACGAGCAATCGGCGCGTGTGTTCGCGCGCGCTGCCGCAGAGGGAGCACAGGCCGTGGTTGTCTCCGCCGCCATCGAGAGCGAGCTGACCGGCATGGACGCGGACGAGCGCATGCTGTTCCTTGAGGAAATGGGGCTGCACGAAACCGGCCTCGCGCGCGTTGTCCGCGCGGGGTATGAATTACTCCATTTGCTCACCTTCTTCACCGTCGGGCCAAAAGAAGCGCGCGCGTGGACGGTCGAGCAGGGCGCGACCGCGCCCGAAGCGGCTGGCGTCATCCATTCAGATTTCCAAAAAGGGTTCATCCGCGCCGAAACTGTCGCGTTTGACGATTATGTCACCCTAGGCGGCGAAGCGCGGGCGCGTGAAGCGGGCAAGCTGCGCGCCGAGGGCAAAACCTATGTCGTCTGTGACGGCGACGTCATGCACTTCCTGCATAGTTGAGGGGGTGAAGTATCTGCCCCCACCTCCGTTCACCCTGAGCTTGTCGAAGGGTTGCCCTGACAGCCCTCATGCCCAGAAAAGACAGTGCTTCGACAGGCTCAGCACGAACGGCTATTGAACGGAAATGCTTTCGCTGCGAAGGATGTCGCGACTCGTACCAACGGAGGCCACTCCATGTTTTCCCGCCGCCTGTTCCTGTCAGTTGCTGGCGCTGGTGCCGCGACCACCGCGCTCGCCGCGCCGTCGATCATCCGCGCGCAGAGTATGTTTCGCGAGTTCCCGTTCAGCCTCGGCATCGCGTCGGGCGAACCGAGCGATGATGGCTTTGTCATCTGGACGCGGATCGCTCCCGACCCATTGGAAGCGCACGGCGGTATGGGGATGGCACCGATGGCGGTGCAGTGGGAGGTGGCGAGCGATGACCGCTTTGCCACTATCGTTGCGCATGGCGAGGCTATAGCGCGGCCCGAACTGGCGCACAGCGTCCATGTCGAGGTGGCGGGGCTAGAAGCGAACCACCCCTATTGGTATCGCTTTACCGCAGGCGGCGAGCGCAGCTTTCGCGGGGCCGCGCGCACCCTGCCCCGCGCCGAAGCCGATGTCACACGGCTCAAGTTCGCCGTTGCCGGGTGCCAGAATTACGAGGACGGCTATTTCGGGGCCTATCGCCATCTGGCGCGCGAAGCCGACCTCGCTTTCGTCTATCATTATGGCGATTATATCTATGAATATCGCGGCAGCCCGACGGGCGCGTCGTGGTGGTCTGGCGGCCTCAACGTTCCGGTGCGCGAAGTCATCGGCCAGGTCTGCATGGATGTCGGTGATTATCGGCTGCGCTATGCTCAGGCCAAGAGCGACGTCGATTTACAGCGCGCGCACGCCGCGCACACATTTGTCACCAGTTATGATGACCATGAAATCGCCAATAATTGGGTGCAGGATATCGACCCCGGCGGCGCGGACCCCGCCGTTTTTGCCATGCGCCGCGCGGGCGCGTTTCAGGCGTGGTATGAACATATGCCGGTGCGGCTATCGAGCCTGCCGCGCGGCGGCGTGATCAGCCATTACCGCGGCCTGCGCTATGGACGATTGGCCGAAATCGACGTGCTTAACACGCGCCTATACCGCACCGACCAGCCGTGCGATGACGGGTTCAAGCCGCATTGCAGTGGTATCGATGAGGCGCAGGCCCAGGTGCTGGGCAGTGAGCAGGAGGCGTGGCTGGCGCACAATCTGTCGCGTAATCAGGCGCAGTGGAACTGTTTGGCGCAGCAGATCATGATGATGAGCCTCGACCGTCGGCGGCGGCCAGAGGAACCCGCGCGGGTGATGAACCTCGATAGCTGGGCGGGCTATGAAGTGCCGCGGCAAAGGATGCTGGCGCGGATGCGCGGGCTGGGTAATGTCGTGGTGCTAACCGGCGACGAGCATCAAAACTTTGCCGGATTGCTCACCCACCGCGACCAGATTGTCGGGGCGGAGTTTGTCGCCACCTCGATCTCCAGCGGCGGCGATGGGTCCGATTTGCGCACCGGAAGCGGCGTGTTTCTGGCCAATAATCCAGAGGTCAAGTTCATCAACGACCAGCGCGGCTATCTGACCTGCGAAGTGACACCAGAGGCATGGGCGACGCATTTTAACGTTGTTGACCGCGTATCGAGCAGCAACAACCAGCTGAGCCGCCGCGCCAGCGCCACCGTGACGCATGGCGCGCCGGGGATGGTCATCAGCTAATTTCAAGGAAACAATGTCAGTGCAATTTTACGAAGATGTCGTCGTGGGCGAAGTCGCGCGG
This sequence comes from Sphingopyxis sp., assembly GCA_040080745.1. Classification (GTDB taxonomy): domain Bacteria; phylum Pseudomonadota; class Alphaproteobacteria; order Sphingomonadales; family Sphingomonadaceae; genus Sphingopyxis. The sequence continues at coordinate 6,571 of JBEBHS010000025.1, forward strand.
TTCGGCAGCTATGCCGTCACCCATGACGAAGCGGTCGAGTTTGCAACCAAATATGACCCTCAGCCGTTTCACCTGAGCGACGAAGCGGCGGCAAAAACGCATTTTGGGCGGCTCGCGGTGTCGGGCTGGCACACCGGTGCGATGATGATGCGGATGCTGGTCGATCATATGGCGGCCAACCGCCGCGCCAGCCTGGGGTCGCCGGGTATCGACAAACTGCGCTGGATAAAGCCCGTCCACCCCGGCGACACGCTGAGCTGTGAGACTGAGTCAACCAGCAAACGCCGATCCGCCAGTCGCCCCGAAATGGGGCTGGTGAACGGCGTGGTCCGCGTGTTCAACCAGCATGGTGAGCTTGTGATGACGATGGAAAATGCCGGAATGATTAGCGTGCGCGACCCGCAAGCGCCGATCGAGGATTAGCGCCGCCCGAACAGTTTTTCGATGTCGCCGTGCCCCAGTTTAACCCAGGTCGGGCGACCATGGTTGCATTGACCGCTATGTGGTGTCGCCTCCATTTCGCGCAGCAGCGCGTTCATCTCCGCCACATTGAGCAGGCGCCCCGCACGTACGCTGCCATGGCATGCCATCGTCGATGCGACATGGTCGATCCGTTCAGGCAGCGACAAAGGCGCATCGTGCGCCGCCAAATCATCGGCGAGGTCGCGCAGCAGGCGCGTGCTATCGACATTGCCGAGAGGCGCTGGCGTCGCGCGCACCAGTATCGCGCCTGCACCAAAACGTTCGATGTCGAGGCCAAAGTTTGCAAGTTCGCCCGCTGCCGCCTCCAGCCTGTCGCACGCTGGCTCGTCCAGCTCGATAACGTCGGGGAGCAACAGGCGTTGCGCCGCGACTCCATCCGCAGCGGCCCCGCGTCGCAATCGTTCGAGCACAAGCCGTTCATGCGCCGCGTGCTGATCGACCAGCACCAGCCCGTCCGCCGCCTCCGCCACGATATAGGTCGCCGCCACCTGGCCGCGCGCCACGCCGAGCGGCGCATCAATGGGCACTGGCATCGCCGCGACTTCGGCCAACCCCGCCACAGGTGCAATCGTTACAAAGCCATCGAAGCGGCGGCTGACGTCACTGACTTGTGCTCCTGCGTAGGCAGGAGCGTCGGGTTGCAAAAACCATCTCTCGCTCGCGGGCACTCCGGCCTCCGCTGGAGCGCGCGCGCCCTCGCTTTGCCAGCGCGCCATTGCGGACGCGTTCGCGCTTTGCGTGCTCCTGTACCCCGCCGCATCAATGGCGTGACGTAGGCCGGAGACGATCATTGCACGCACCAATTGCGGTTCGCGGAAACGCACCTCGGTTTTGGCGGGGTGGACATTGACGTCCACTTCCTCGCCCGGCAGGTCGATGAACAGCGCTACCACGGCATGTCGATCACGCGCCATCATCTCGGCATAGGCACCGCGCACCGCGCCCGTCAGCAGGCGATCCTTGACTGGCCGGCCGTTGACGAACAGATATTGATGGTCGGCAACCCCGCGGTGGAATGTCGGCAGCCCCGCTATCCCGCGAAGCCGAACAGGCCCCCGCTCCAGATCAACCAAAACGCAATTGTCCACGAGCGCTCGATCGGTAAGCGCCGCCACCCGCGACACCCTGTCCTGCGCCGGCGGCACAGAAAATTGGGCTCGCCCGTCATGTTCAAAGGTGAAACCAACATCGCACCGCGCCATCGCCAGTCGCTTCGCCAGATCGAGGCAGGCGGCAAATTCGCTGCGCGGTGTGCGCAGAAACTTGCGCCGTGCCGGAACGCGCTCGAACAGGCCGGTCACGCTGACCCGTGTGCCATCGGGAATAGCGGCTGGGGTGAGCGGTGACATCACACCATTGTCGACGCTGAGGCTCCAGCCATCCGCGCCCGCAATCCTGCTTTCCATCACCACCCGCGCGACCGAGCCAATCGAGGGCAGCGCCTCGCCACGAAAACCCAGCGTCATCACGTGCTCGATAGCTTCATCGGGCAGCTTGGATGTGGCATGCCGTTCAAACGCCAGCGCCATTTCATCGCGGGCAATACCGCAACCATCGTCGGTGACCATGATCTGGTCGATACCCCCGCCAGCAAGAGCAATGGTGATACGGCTGGCCCCCGCATCGATGGCATTTTCGACCAATTCTTTCATCGCGCTGGCGGGGCGTTCGACCACCTCGCCCGCAGCGATACGATTTACGAGTGTTTCGGGGAGGCGGCGTATTGACATAGGCACCATCCTAGCGCACTCGGACCCTCACTGCGACCCGTCATTGCCTGTATTTTTGCGTATTGGGCGACTGGCACGTTGCAACCATATCACCATGATTCGGAAAGCCTATGATGTCGTTTTTTTCCAAGCTGTTTAAGTTTTCTTCCAACGATATGGCGATCGACCTCGGCACCGCCAACACGCTGGTCTATGTTCGCGGAAAGGGCATTGTGCTCGACGAACCTTCGGTTGTCGCCGTCGAAACGATCAACGGTATCCGCAAAACCAAGGCGGTTGGCGACGATGCCAAGATGATGATGGGAAAAACCCCGGCCAATATCGAGGCTATCCGCCCGCTGCGCGATGGTGTTATTGCCGATATCGATGTGGCGGAGCAGATGATCAAGGAATTCATAAGGAAGGTCGCAGGCGGCAATCCGCGCCCATGGAGTTATCCCGAAATCGTCATTTGTGTACCATCGGGCTCAACCAGTGTCGAACGCCGCGCCATCCGCGATGCCGCGCTCAATGCCGGGGCGCGCCAGGTGTTCCTGATCGAAGAGCCGATGGCCGCCGCAATCGGTGCCAATATGCCGGTTACCGAACCTGTCGGTTCGATGGTGGTCGACATTGGCGGCGGCACCACCGAGGTTGCGGTGCTGTCTTTACGCGGCCTGGCTTATTCCAGCTCGGTCCGCGTTGGCGGTGACAAGATGGACGAAGCGATCGTTTCCTATGTGCGCAGGCATCACAATCTGTTGATCGGTGAATCCACAGCAGAGCGGATCAAGAAGGATTTTGGTGTTGCCAGGCGGCCCGAAGACGGCAAAGGCAAGGCAATCCACATCAAGGGCCGTGACCTGGTCAATGGCGTGCCCAAGGAAATCGAGATCAACCAGCAGCAAATTGCCGACGCGCTGAACGAACCGATCAGCCAGATCATCGCGGGCGTTCGCAATGTGCTGGAAAATATCCCCCCCGAACTAGCGGCCGACATTGTGGAGCAAGGTATCGTGTTGACGGGCGGTGGCGCGTTGGTGCATGACCTCGACGTTGTGTTGCGCAACGAAACCGGCTTGCCGGTGTCAGTCGCGGAAAACCCGCTGACCTGTGTGGCCATTGGCACCGGTCGGGCGATGGAGGACCCCGTGTATCGCGGTGTTCTTATCACCGCCTAAGCGTGTGGGGGGATAGCCGATGGCGTCACCCAAGCACGGCTATGCGCGACGTGCGCAATATGGCGCCTTTGCCTCTTATGTCGTTGCCATTACGGGCGTCATCGCCGGCTTGATGGCAGCAATCGTCTGGGTCGTCGACCCGGTCGGGTTTGCCAACTTGCGTATATTGGTAGCAGAGGCAACCGCCCCCGTCGCACGCACCGCTAATGTCGGGGCTGGTGCCATGTCGAGCGTTGACGACGCCGTCGCAGCTTGGTGGCGCGCGGGATCGCAGAACCAAGAGTTGCGCGATGAGCTTGCGCAAGCGCGCCGCGCCATCATCCATGCGCATGGGCTGGAGGCGGAAAATGCCGAACTGCGCCGATTGCTGGGCCTGACACGCGGCACGGCCCGCCCGGTAGCCAGCGCACAAATCCTGTCCACCAGTGCCAGCAGCACGCGGCGTTATGCCATCATCGACGCTGGCTATGGTGATGGGGTGCGCAGCGGACAACCGGTACGTTCGGCCGACGGATTGATCGGACGGACGCTCGAAGTGGGGCCCAATGTGTCGAGGATATTGCTCATCACCGATCAGCGGAACGTCGTGCCTGCACGGCGTGCGCGCGACGGGCTGGCGCTGATTGTCAGTGGGCGCGGCGATGAATTGCTCGATGTGCGAGCGCTCAACGCAGCGGGTAATCCGCTCAAGGTTGGCGATGTGCTGCACAGTTCGGGCAGCGGCGGCCTCTATCAATCGCGCACCCCCATCGGCATCATCGTCCGCCTGACCAGCGATGGCGGCCTTGCCGCTCCGCTAGCCGATCCCGGCACCGATGTCGGAGTAATCGTTGAACCAGCAGCCAACGCCCATCTGGATGAGCCGCCGCCCTCAGTCGAGGAGAATGCGGTGCAAGTGAGCGATAACTGACATGCCGCGCCTGTTTCCTGCTGATGAATTATTGATTGCCCTACCGCTCAAGATGCGTCTGATTCCGACCGGCTCCATCCTCATTGCCTCTGCACTGACAGTCCTGCCATTCAGCGCCAATGCGCCGTTGCTGCCGCCGCTTGGTTTTATGATGCTGCTGTCATGGCGAATGTTGCGCAGCGATATCTGGCCGGTATGGATTGGCATTCCGCTTGGGTTGTTTGACGACCTGGCGGGCGGCCAACCCGTTGGCAGCGCGGTGGCGCTGTGGACCATCATGATGCTGGCGATGGAAGCGATCGATCGACGGATCATCTGGCGCGATTTCTGGATTGACTGGGGGTTGGCCGCCGCTGGTCTGGCCATTTTCCTCGTCGCAGAGGCAGTATTGGCACGCACAGGCGATTTGACGCGTATCATTGCCCTGGTTGGTCCGCAATTTTTGTGGTCGGCGATGCTGATCCCGCTGCTGATGCGGCTGGCCGCGTTGCTCGACGGGTGGCGGCGGCGGTCATGAAATGGCGCAAATCAAAGGCATCCCCAGACCCGTTGATGACCGAAGGGTTGCAGCGCATGACTTTCAGTCGCCGAACGGTGGTCGTCAGCGGAGCGCAGGCTGTGGTCGGCATCGCACTGGCAGCGCGAATGGCCTATATTTCGATCATCGACAGCCAGAAGTACAAATTGCTGGCAGAGAGCAACCGAGTCAATCTGACACTCATTCCGCCGCGCCGCGGCTGGATCGTGGACCGCTATGGCAAGGCGCTCGCCAATAATCGCGTCGCGCTGCGCGTCGACATCATCCCCGATCGCCTGCGCAATCGGCGCGCGGTCGTTGGCCGACTGACACAGTTGCTGGGCCTCGACGCGGACACCATCGACCGCGTCAACCGCGACCTCGATACCGGCAGCGGCGCACAGCCAATCGAGATCGCCGCAAATCTCGATGAAGAGCGTTTTGCCGCCGTGTCGGTCAATTTACCCGATCTGCCCGGCGTAGTGCCGGCACGCGGATTTGTGCGCAATTATCCCGACGGGCCATCGGTCGCGCATCTGATTGGTTATGTCGGCAGCGCCAGCGCCGAAGATTATGCCAAGTCGCATGACCCGTTGATGCTGACCCCCGGATTCAAGGTTGGCAAAGATGGGCTGGAAAAAGATTTTGACGCGAGCTTGCGCGGGCAGCCGGGTGCGCGCCGCGCCGAAGTAACCGCCAGAGGGCGGCTGGTGCGCGAACTTGAAACCCAGAACGACAGACCGGGCCAAGCAATCCAATTGACCATCGATGCCGACCTTCAGGATTATGCCGCGCGGCGACTGGGCGTGGAATCGGGCGCGGCGGTGGTGATAGACTGCGTCACTGGCGGCATATTGTCGCTCTGTTCGATGCCTGCCTTCGATCCCAACAGTTTTACCGATGGCATTGGCCGGCTTGAGTGGAAAATGCTCAACGAGGACGATCACATCCCGTTGCTCAACAAGGCGATGCGCGGACTCTATCCGCCGGGATCAACGGTCAAGCCGATGGTGGCACTGGCGCTCCAGGCGCACGGCGTCGACCCCGAAGAAACCGCCTTTTGCCCGGGCGGATACCGGCTAGGCGGGCGGTTTTTCCACTGCCTGGGCCACCACGGCAGCATCAACATGCGCCACGCCATCGAGAGAAGCTGCAACACCTATTTTTACACGATGGGGCATCGCATCGGTTACGACGCCATTGCCCCAATCGCCCGAATGATGGGGCTGGGGCAGGAGTTTGACCTGCCCGGCACAGCGCAGCGATATGGCACCATTCCCGACAGCGCATGGAAGCGCCGCCGCTATGGGCAGACTTGGTCGGGCGCGGATACGCTGAACGCCACTATCGGTCAGGGCTATGTTTCGGTCAGCCCGCTGCAACTGGCGGTGATGGCGGCGCGGTTGGCGACGGGGCGCAATGTCCAACCACATCTGTTGTTAAACCAAGCGCACCCGCAGACCGAAGCCCTGCCCATCAGCCCCGCTTTTTTCAACGCTGTGCGCGACGGCATGAACTTGGTCGTTAACGCCAATGGCAGCGGCCGGGCGAGCAAACTCAACCTCGCCCATGTCCAGATGAACGGCAAGACTGGCACCGCGCAGGTGCGTGGCCTCGACGCAGGCAATGGACACGGCGGCGGCTGGCGGTCGCGCGATCATGGCCTGTTTGTGTTTTACGCGCCGTTCGATGAGCCGCGCTATGCCGGCGCGGTGGTGATTGAACATGGTATGGGCGGCGCGCGCGCCGCCGCACCAGTGGCCAAGGATATCGTCACCTTTCTCTATGACCGCGAACAGGCGCTTGGCACGCTTGCAGGGTTGGAAGCAGGCTGGGGCGGCACGATGCGCGATCGGCTGGAGCGGCGCTATGCCAGCCTGCGCGCGGCGGTAAGCGGGGTTGCGTCTATTCCCACGCCACCGGCTAACCCGATCACTGATGACGGAACAGCGCGATGAACCGTTCGATTGTTCCCGCCACCATTGCCCGCGCTTTCCCATGGAAACTTACCGCACTGCTGACCGCGATGGTGTGTTTTGGCGCGCTGGTGCTTTATTCCGCAGCAGGAGGCAGCATCACGCCGTGGGCCGGGACGCATCTGATTCGCTTCGCCATGAGTTTGATAATCGCGTTCAGCCTGTCTTTCATTCCTGAACAGATGTGGCGGATGCTGGCGCTGCCATTTTTCGGCGCGGTTTTGCTGGGCCTGCTGGGTGTGGAGATATTGGGCGCGATCAGGGGCGGCGGGCAGCGTTGGCTCAATATCGGCTTTATGAACCTGCAACCATCGGAATTTATGAAGCCCGCGGTGGTGCTGGCGCTGGCGCATTTTTACGGCATGTTGCCGCCTGGCCATATTCGTGGCTGGTCAGCGATATGGCCCGCAGGCGTGGTTATCGCGGTGCCAATGGCGCTGGTGATGCTGCAGCCCGACCTTGGCACTGCGATTGCGATTGTGGCTGGCGGGGTGACGGTGGCCTTCCTCGCCGGCCTGCCGATGCGATTGTTCGTTGGCGCCGGTCTGGCTGGGACGGCCGCCATCCCGATATTGTTCAGCATGCTCCATGGCTATCAACAGCGACGTATCCTGATCTTTCTCGATCCTGAAAGCGACCCGCTCGGTGCTGGATACCATATCAGCCAATCGAAAATCGCCATCGGATCGGGCGGGATATTCGGCAAAGGATTTTTGAACGGCACGCAAAGCCACCTCGATTACCTGCCCGAAGGCCATACCGATTTCGTGTTCGCAACTATGGCCGAAGAATGGGGCCTGATGGGCGGCCTAGGATTATTATTTGCCTACACCATGTTGCTGCGCTGGGGATGGCGCGTGGCCGAACGCACACCCAGCCGATTTGGCCGGTTGGCCGCAGGCGGATTGACGATGACGATATTCTTTTACGCCGCCATCAATGTGATGATGGTCATGGGTCTGGCACCGGTGGTTGGTATCCCCCTGCCTTTCCTCAGTTATGGCGGATCATCGATGCTGACGGTGATGATGTGTATCGGTATCATCATGTCGATTGATCGTGCGGCAAAGCGCAGCGGCAGATTCTCCTGAATGCGCGCCCAAGGCATTGCATCATATGCCTGGTCATGCTAGCCGCGCGCTTCGTTGCTGGGGCGCGGGAGGCCCGCCATACCAAGAAGCAACGCAAAGCCCGATTGCGGGCAGGATGGACGCATAGCTCAGTTGGTAGAGCAGCTGACTCTTAATCAGCGGGTCCTAGGTTCGAGCCCTAGTGCGTCCACCATTTTTCAATGACTTAGATGTGATTTGCGAGCAACGCCCCCCGGCGGGGCACCAATGGGGCATCAGATCAGGCTGGAGCTTTTCTCCTCAATCTTTGGAGCGGCCCCAACCTATCGACGCATCGTGCAATTTCCGCGATGTTTCCATCAAGGTCAGATTGATCAGTAAAACGCAAGGTAGTTAGCCCCTGCATATCTGTTGGTAGCCCCACTCCCTTTTGCTCGAGTACGACAACGCGCTGGCGTTCCAGCGCTCCCGCAAACAACCCAAACTCCAAAAGCACATTATCGCGCGCAGCTTGCTGCACATTGCCGCCGCGCCACCAGCTTTTTGAGTTTTTCTGCACCAGATCGTCCGGGGTCGCCACTATGACCGCAAAATCAACAGCCTGAGCCTGAGCCAACAAGCTATCCAGTGTAAAATCCGATGGGGCGAAGATATCAGGGTCCGACCAAGCGTTGACCATACGATTGTCTGATCTCAGCCCTTTTGACACGCGGTCAAGTATCGGCTTGGCGGCACCCGAAGATGCGACAAAGACTACAGGACATTCATTTGGCTTGACGAATAAGCTGTCCCGTCCGCGCAGCCTGTCGGATAGCTCCCGTGCCATGCCTCGCCAAAGCGTCGGATATCTATCCCCAATGGATCGGACATCCGGTCCTGAAACCTTAACGACCGTTGCACCCCGTTCACCAGCAATGACGTCCGCTGAGCGCCCAGACCCCGGATCAAGCAAGGCCATCTCTCCAACGTGGCTGCCATGAGGTCTAATCGCGTGGCGATGCCCACTGGTTTCGACGAAAGCCGAACCACGAATGATGAAATATACATCGTCCTCGTAGGTGCCTTGCTCGATAAATCGCTCAAATGGTGCCAGTTCGATCGTGGTACCAGCCGACTCTAGGGCAGCGGCTAGCTCAGAGTCACATTGGATTGCTCTTTGCTCCTTAAGGAGCTGGATTCTTAGATCGTGGGATTCCTCAGCAAACAGATCAGTCATTTTCTAGTCTCCTCGCTGCAATGGGCAGGCGGTCATGCTGCCACAGCAGGCTTGACCTTTGACAGCATCCCAGAACTCGGAAGATTGCTTCCGTTTCAAACGCTCAAATGCGACTAGCCGAAACACAATATCTCGATCGGGACAGGCTCGCCTTAAGATCGGATGCTTTCGCTTCAGGCACCCCTTTGGACATGGTGCCCGACCATTCACCAAGCGTTTGCCGTCCTTCGAAAGCCTTGGAAGCGGTCCGGCTAGCCAGCCAATGCCGTCAAGGTGAGCCAAGCGGACATCAGCAAGAAGGACCGGATGATCGGCAACAAGGGTTTCCATTTGTTGTTGAGTTATTCCAGCGTCACCGTGGTCCCATTCCCTATTTTTTGGCCATGTTCTCGTGGCATCTGCGACAAATTGAAGCTGCAGATGTTCTGACAGAATCTCCCACCACCGCCGAGCGGCTGTGGCATCTAGCACCCTCGGAACTTCGGCTAAGCCAAGGCAAAAAAAGCCCCCCAAATTGATATGCCGTTGGGGACAAAACTTCGGCCAACTCTTCTGCGGGTGTTCTCTTGCCTGAAGTTTGCCACCGACGGACACGCTGATTTCAAGTAGGATGGCTGGCCACGATCCGCCATTCGGTCGTTTGATGGTTGCAGCGCCAAAAAGTGTGTTCCCGCTGCGCTCAATTAAGATCCACTCAGGAAGGCACTCAACAAGGTGAGAGATTTGTCTATCTGAAGTCACAGTGCGCTCGGGACGGTTCAGAGACGATCGATGCTGAAGCCGCACCATGTGCCCGAGCTTGATCTCCATTATCCGCCCCCACTGCTGGAGCGCCGCCGAACATCAAATCGTAGACATCGCTGTCAAGGCCCTCGATCTTGCGATCAGTGAAAGCGCGTTTGATGTGGAGAGGCAGGGCTTGGAATGCGGCCTCTCCGATTGCCAATTGGCTGCCAGATGCGCCGCTCTGTTCTGCTTCCGATGTAATCGTGGCAGAGCTGCTAGCCACCCGCACACTTCCATCTCCACGACGACCGATCCGGCTAACGGGTGTAACTCCTGCTTCAATCCCGATAGCAATACCTAAGGAGTGGATGGTCCGAAGCGTCTCCTTGATGAGATTGAAGCTGGATCGCATTGCGGCCCCGCACTTCACCGCTTCTATCGATGATCGCTGGACATCAATGTTCCCAGGCTGCCCGATTGCAAGCAGTCCGTGGATGCAATCGCCGATATATCGAACTTTCCGCGATCCGAAATCATGCCTCAGGACATTGTGCAACTCACCTCGGATGACGTGGATGGCACGCACGGCCGGTCCGACTTGTCCTGTTTGCATCGCGTTTTCGATGAAAGCTGTGTAGCCGGACACATCGCCGAAGATGCTAACCAATGGCATCCTGATGGACCTGCTGGGCGAGAGCGCCCCAAAATCAATGGTTTTCAAAGGCGGAGTATGTTCATGAAATGCAAACGCTGATTGTCCCCCGGCGTATTCGCGGAATTCCCTCAAATCCGCGCGCCACTCTTTGATAAGCCGATCATAAGTACCGATTCCGGTGTCAAACACCGCCGCAAGCTCAGGGTGACGTGCAGTTGCGATTGTCGAGGCGCGAAGTCGAGCATCAACCCCGATGCTAAAAAAACGTTCCTCGGCCAACGAAGTGTAAGTGCCCAAGCCAATCACGGCACGAGCGCGATTGGAAAGGAATATGCCCTCCCCATCGCCTTCGGCTAGCTTGGCCGCATAGTTTGCAGCATTACCCAGAAACAGCGGCTCTTGCTCGTGGCCCGATCCACTATTGATCGCTACACATTTGCCAGTGTCGATTCCGATCTTGAGCCTTGCCTGATAGCCACCGTTTGCAATGTCGCGATCTGCGATTGCTGCAAACTCGATCAGTCGCTGAGCAAGCTCTATTGCCTTCGCTACTCGGGCGTGTTCATCATCGATCGGATCAGCAACCACGCAGTGCATTCGGCCACCGTGATAGTCGATCCGTACCGCGCCAAAATCCTCAATGATCCGGTCGCTGGCGGCATAGTGAAGGTGCAGAAAATTTAGGCCTCGCTTGTGCCCTTGTTCGGTCTCCTGCCTACCCTCAAGACGGAATTCATCGTAGTTGGCAAGCCGGGCATAAACGTGGACACCGTCAACGAGAATTGCCTCTGTCCGAGGAATATTGCGCAAACTTGGTCTGAAATCAGCCGATGCGCGGATTCCAGAACGAGCTTCCGCGAGAAGTCGGGGAAAGAGTTCGGACGACAAATCTACTGTTCGCACCGATGGCACTGATTCAATGAGCCGAGATATCCGCCCCTCCGCCCGTTCCCTGCTCCAAGCCATTGCGCATCCCTCATGGTTGACAATCGAACATATGTGGAACGATTGTTGGATTTCAAGACGACTGTCATGATCGGCTTGACCACGGCAATCTTGGCGCTCATATAACAAACATGACAAATATATCAAGTCCGTCCGCAATGCTGCGCGCAATCCGGGATGCTATGGGGATCACCCAAGAGCAGCTTGGTGAGAAGCTCGGCGTGTCCTTCGCCACCGTAAACCGCTGGGAGAATGAGCAGAATAAGCCGCAAAAGGCTGCGCGCGAAGCTATTCGGGCGCTGGCGATCGAAGCCGGGCTTGATGTGGGGGAAGACGCTGCCCCCCTCCCCGTAATCGCCTCCCCCGGTCGTCGCGGGCGTCGAGTCGCTGGGCAGGCTCCGTCCACCAAGTCGATGGAGCAGATGCTTTGGGATGCGGCCTGTTCGATCCGTGGGGAGAAGGACGCGCCGAAGTTCAAGGATTACCTGCTGCCGATGGTGTTTCTCAAGCGCCTGTCGGACGTGTTCGATGATGAGATTGCGCGGCTGGCGGAAGACTATGGGAGCCGCGAGACGGCGCTGAAGATCGCCGCCGCCGATCATACGGTTGTGCGCTTCTATATGCCGCCAGAGGCGCGTTGGGCGATCATCAGCGGGCGTGAGCTGTTCGAGTGGCCGAAGGATGAAGCCCCGCGCGATATCGGGGAGCATCTTACCAAGGCGATCCGCGCGGTCGTGAAGCAGAACCCCGACCTCGACGGCACGATCAACGTCGTGGACTTTGCCGCCGAACGGAACGGCGAACGCGACATCAACCCGGCCAAGCTGCGTGAGGTCGTCGAGACTTTCTCTGATCCGCGCTACCGGCTTGGCCTTGCCGATGTGGAGCCGGATTTCCTCGGTCGCGCCTACGAATATCTGCTGCGCAAGTTCGCCGAAGGATCAGGTCAGAGCGCGGGCGAGTTCTTCACACCGACCGAGGTCGGCTTCCTTATGGCCTATCTGCTGCGTCCCCGTCCCGGTGAGGAAGTGCATGACTATGCTTGCGGTTCGGCGGGCTTGCTGATCAAGCAACAGATCGTGTGCCGCGAGTTGGACCCGCTGAGCAAGGTGCCGCTCAAGCTCTATGGACAGGAGTTGCAGGCGGAGAGCTTCGCCGTCGCCAAGATGAACGGTATCATCCACGACATGGCAGTCGAAATCGCGCGCGGCGACACGATGATCAACCCCAAGTTCAAGACCGCGCAAGGCGACATCCGCACCTTTGACATCGTGGTCGCCAATCCGATGTGGAACCAGCCATTTGACCCGGAGCGGCTGGCGGCGGACCCGTTCGACCGCTTCCGCACGGCGGGCGGCGTGACGATCGGCAAGGGAGATTGGGCATGGTTGCAGCATACGCTGGCCTGCATGAAGCCGAACGGGCGCGCGGCTGTGGTGCTGGATACCGGCGCGGTGACGCGCGGATCGGGCTCGAAGAACGAGGACCGCGAGCGCAATATCCGCAAGTGGTTCGTGGACCGAGACCTGATCGACGGCGTGATACTGCTGCCTGACAACCTGTTCTATAACACCAGTGCAGCGGGCATCATCGTATTGCTCAACAAACGTAAGCCCGAGGCGCGTAAGGGCAAGATCACACTCGTCAACGCCAGCAAGCGGGTGAAGAAGGGCAAGCCGAAGAACTATCTGCCGGATGAAGCCGTGAAGGCCATTGCCGCGCTGTTCGGCGCTGGCGAGCCAGTGGACGGCGAAGTGGCCGTGATCGACTCAGCGCAAGCGGAAGAAGCAGACTACAATCTCAGCCCGAGCCGTTGGGTTGGACAAGCCGCAGAAGCGACATACCGACCGATCAAGGACATTGTGGCGGAACTGCTGAAATTGGACGAGCGGGCCGTCGAAATCGACCGATCGCTTAAGAAGCTGCTGGCAGGCCTCTGATGACTGATTGGCCCTCCACCACCATTGGTGAAATCTTTGACATCGGTTCTGGCAAAACCATGTCGAGCAAGGTCCGCGCGGATGCGGAACTAACCCCATTCCTGCGGACATCAAATGTGTTCTGGGACCGTATCGATCTGTCCAAGGTCGATGAAATGCCCATGTTGCTTTGGGAGCGCGAGGAAAAGTCCTTGCTACCCGGGGACCTTCTGGTTTGCGAAGGCGGCGAAATTGGCCGCGCCGCCGTCTGGGAAGGACAAGCGGAAAGCATATCTTTTCAAAACCACCTCCACCGGCTCCGCCGCAAGAATGACGATATTGATCCCGGATTTTACGCCTATTTCCTACAATCAGCTTTCACGCAGCTCGGGATTTACGAAGGGGCCGGAAACAAGACGACGATTCCCAACCTATCGCGCAGCAACTTGGCGGCGCTTGATGTGCCTAAGCCTGATTTCGACGAACAGCGCGATATCCGGTTGGTGCTCAAGCGGGTTCGCGCGGCGATGGAAAAAGCTGATGACGGAATACATGTCGCCGACGAGCTTAAGCGCGCGGCTATGCGCGAACTGTTCGCGCGCGGCGTTCGGGGCGAGGCTCAAAAGGACAGCGAAATTGGGCCTGTGCCTGAATCGTGGAACGTGGTTGAGTTCGGCTCGGTTAGGCGTCGCCTTCAATACGGCACATCGGTCCGATGCGACACGAAGCCAACTCCCTTTCCTGTTCTGCGCATTCCAAACATTGGCCAAGGAAAGGTCGATGCTAACGACCTGAAGTATGCGCACTTTAATGAAAAGGATGCAGAAAATCACCGCTTAGAAAAGGGTGACATGATTTTCATTCGGACCAACGGCGTAATTGAGCGGCTTGGTTGCTGCGCGGTATTCGAAGGACAGCCTGAGGGAGCCTTGTTTGCATCATATCTCATTCGGGCGCAGCCCGATCTAGAGGCTCTAAATCCTGGGTTTGCAGCCCACTACTTTGGGTCACCTGTGGGAACCCGAATCATCGCCGGTCGAGCAACGCCAGCGGCTGATGGGAAATACAATCTAAACACCGGTATTATTGACTCGTTGCCGATCCCGCTTCCGCCGACGCTGGAAGAGCAGCAGGAAGTTGCGGAGATTCTCGACGCCATCGATGCCAAGATCGAACTGCATAAGCGCAAGAGGGCTGTCCTCGAAGAGCTGTTCCGCGGCTTACTGCACAAGCTGATGACCGGCGAAATCCGTGTCGCCGAACTCGACCTGTCCGCGCTCGAAACCAAGCAAGAGGTGGCCGCGTGACCGACCTTGCCATCTCCGAAGCCGGTTCGGTGCAATTCCCGATGGTACGTCATGCCGCCGAAATCGGGTGGACGCCGCTGACGCCCGATGACGCGCGCACCAAGCGGGGCAGTGAAGCGGCGATGTTCCTGCGTGATGAACTGGAAGGCGCGATTGCCCGGTTCAATCCGTGGCTGACGACGGACGCCGTGCGTTCGATCTTCGAAACGCTCGACGCCATCCCCGCGACCATTGAGGGTAACCGGACGATGCTCGGGTGGATGCGCGGCGAGCAGAGCTGGTATGACGAGAACGAAAAGCGCCATCGCCGCGTGACGCTGATCGACTTCGACGACGTTGCCGCCAACGCCTTTCATGTCACGTGGGAATGGACGCTCAAGCCGCCCGCCCGCAAAGGCAACCGTGCCGATGTGCTGTTCCTGATCAACGGCCTGCCGGTCGCCATCGTCGAGCACAAGAACCCCAAGGACGGCAACGCGATGGAACGGGCCATCGTGCAGCTTCGCCGCTATGAGGCCGAAACGCCAGAATTGCTCGGCGCGCCGCAACTGTTCAACGTCACTCATCTGATCGACTATTGGTATGGCGTGACGTGGAACGCCAACCGGCGCTTCATCGCGCGGTGGAAGGAAGCACGCGAGGAAACCTACCGCTTTGCGGTGCAGGCCTTTTGCGAGCGCACCGATTTCCTTCGCACGCTCCAGCATTGGGTGCTGTTCTATGTGGAGGACAATGAGACCCGGAAATCCGTGCTGCGCCAGCACCAGCGCCGCGCGATCGATGCGGTGGTTGCGCGTTGCGCCGATCCCGACAAGCGGCGCGGGTTGGTGTGGCATACTCAAGGATCGGGCAAGACCTTCACCTTGCTCACCGCCGCCAAGCTGATCCTTGAGGATAAGGAACGGTTCGACAATGCGACGGTGATCCTCGTTGTCGACCGCACCGAATTGGAAGGGCAGTTGAAGGGCTGGGTCGAGCGGCTGCTGGGTGAAATGCAAAAGCAGGACATCGCTACCCGCCGCGCGAACTCGAAGGACGATCTGCAAGCCCTGCTTGACGCCGATTTTCGCGGGCTGGTGATCGCCATGATCCACAAGTTTGAGGGCATCAACAAAGGCAGCGCCGACCGCTCTAATATCCATGTGTTCATCGACGAGGCCCACAGGTCGGTGGCGAAGGATCTCGGTTCCTACCTAATGGGTGCCGTGCCGAACGCGACGATCATCGGCTTCACTGGCACGCCGATCGCCGACACCGAGCGCGGCAAAGGCACATTCAAGATTTTCGGCGCGGAGGACGAGCGCGGCTATCTCGACAAATATTCGATCCGGGAATCGATCGACGACGAGACCACCCTGCCGATCAAACACGTCATGGCCCCAAGCACGATGACCGTGCCGCTGGAGCAGATCGACCGCGAGTTCTTCGCTTTGGCAGAGGCGGAGGGCATCAGCGACATTGAGGAACTGAACCGCGTTCTTGATCGGGCCGTTGGCCTGCGAGCCTTTCTCAAGGCCGATGAGCGGGTGGCGAATGTCGCCAAATTCATCGCCGACCATTTCCGCGAGAACGTGCTTCCGCTGGGCTATAAGGCCTTCGTCGTCGCGGTCGATCGCGAAGCCTGCGCCAAGTACAAGCGCGAGTTGGACAAGCATCTGCCGCCGGAATGGTCCGAGGCGATCTATACCAGCAACGTCAACGATGCGGTCGAGCGGCCTGAGGTGGCGGCTCTGCAACTCAGCGATGAGCGGGAATCCGATGTCAGGCTGCTGTTCAAGAAGGCCGCCGAAGAGCCAAAAATCCTAATTGTCACTGACAAGCTGCTGACCGGATACGATGCCCCGGTCCTCTACGCGATGTATCTCGACAAGCCGATGCGCGACCATGTGTTGTTGCAGGCAATCGCCCGCGTGAACCGGCCCTACGTCGATAGCGAAGGCGTGCGCAAGCCGATCGGGCTGGTTGTCGATTTCGTCAGCGTGCTACGCGATCTCAAGAAGGCGCTCAAATTCGACTCTGAGGATGTCAGCGGGGTGATCGAGGACCTCGACCTGCTGCTAGCCGATTTCCTGACAAAGATTGCGACAGCAAAGGCGGAATATCTCGACGCGGGCGAAGGCGGTGCTGCCGACGAGCGGCTGGAGGCATTGGTTTACGGCAAGTTCCTCGATCCTGAGCCGCGCAAGGCGTTCTTCGAAGCCTACAAGGACATCGAGAGCCTGTGGGAAATCTTGTCACCGTCCGCCGAACTGGTCGATCATATCACGACGTTCAAGCGGCTGGCGCAGCTCTACGCGACGGTGCGCAATGCCTATGCCGATCAGGTCGGATTTGTTGCCGACCTCGCCTATAAGACGCGCCGGCTTGTCGAAGCCAACGCCGAACAGTCAGGACTGGGCAATCTCACGAAGACGGTAACATTCGACGTGAAAACGCTCGACGCCCTGCGCGACAGCAAGGGCAGTGACGAAGGCAAGGTTTTCAACCTTGTGCGCGGCTTGCAAAAGGAAGTGGACGACGATCAGGCCAATGCGCCGATCCTCCAGCCACTCAAGGACCGCGCCGAACGCATCCTAAAGGATATGGAGAGCCGGAACGTTACCGGGTTGGCCGCGATCGATCTGCTAGGTGCCTTGGCAGCGGAGAAAGAGGTGTTGCTTGCGGAGGCCAAGGCAAGCGGCCTGTCTGCCGATGCATTCGGCGTCATCATCGCGCTTCGCGACGATCCCGCGCTGACTGGCGGCAATATCGATGTCCGAGAAATTGCAGGTCTGATTGATGAATTGCGGATGCGCTACCCGAACGCCCTGCTGAATGACGATGAACGCAGGCGACTGCGCGGCGCGCTCTATCTGCCCCTTTTGGACCTGAGTGACGAGGACCGGACGCGGATCGTCGACTTGATCATGCGGTCGTTGCTGTCGTGATGCAGGAAGGCGGTGCAATCGACCTCAAGATGCGCGTTATTAGGTGGTCGGTAAAGTTGAAGGTCAATCCGAGAATTGTGCGGGTCTACCCCATGCGACGCAAATGGGGATCATGTTCGTCGGCTGGCGTAATTACGCTGGCAATGGACTTGGCTGACCGTGAACCCGAGTTCCGAGATTTCGTGATCGCCCATGAATTGCTGCATCTGCGCTACTCACAGCACAGTCGGCTTTTCAAGGCGACTATGTCCATGCACATACCGAATTGGCGCACACTAGATGCTGGCAGGTAGGGCTAGAATTGAGGCGATATGACTGACAAAACCATCTGGGGCATACACATGCGCCGCACTCATGGGTTGGCCCCCATTGAACAAAGCTATGTCGCAATTGGATGGCGCGAAATGGGCGATCTATCTGCGATAAAGCCCAATCGGGACGCCTTCAAAGCCGCCTATGAGCGGAGCTATCCCGACGCTGGGCCGGGAACGGTTCGGACATCGGCGGGCGTGCCGTTTCGCTTTCTTGTTGAGATGAAGCCCGGTGACATCGTGATCTTTCCCTCCAAGCCTGATCGCATGGTCAACATCGGCGTGATCGAGGGCGGCTACACATATTTGCCGCAAGCGCCCTTCGATTGCCCGCACCATCGCGCCGTTAAATGGCTGAAGCATATTCCGCGTGCCGATTTCTCGCAGGCGGCTTTGAACGAGATTGGATCGGCATTGACGCTGTTCAAAGTCGCCACCAACGCCGACGAATTCATGGCTGCGTTGGAAGGGGAAGCCTTTGAGCCCGCCGATATAGACGAAGCAAGCGCGGAACGGGTGACGGAGCAAGTCGAGGAATCGACCGAGGATTTTATCATCAAGCGGCTGAAAACCTCGCAGACGCCATATCAATTCGAGCATTTCATCGCCCACTTGCTCAAATGCATGGGCTACCATTCGCGCGTTACGCAGGCCTCGGCGGATGGCGGCGTGGACATTATTGCGCACCGCGACGAACTCGGCTTCGAGCCACCCATCATCAAGGTTCAGTGCAAGCAAATCCTATCGACGATCGGTCGCCCGGATGTGCAGAAGCTCTTTGGAGCGATCGAGCGTGAGGAAAAGGGCCTGTTCGTGACGCTTGGGTCATTCAGTGCTGATGCGCGCACCTTCGAACAGACCAAACCCAATTTGCGCCTGATCGATGGTTCCGCGCTAATCGAGCTGATCTACGAGCATTATCACCAGTTCGAACCGCGCTATCAAATGCTGCTACCGCTCAAGCGGTCATACATCCCCGGCCCCATCGCATCCGGCAGTGACTGAATTTCTGAAAGCTGCATAGCCGAGGGTGCACTAGGTGCATCTCCTCACGGTGATTGGCTCTTGGCGGTAGTCGAGATTGTGGACTTCGATCAGCGCATTGTATTTCGCTGCTAGAATCTCGCGCTCAATGGCAATCTCGTTGCAGATTTCAATAAGCTGCCGTTCGCGGGCTGTATAGCCGGGGACGGTTGCATCGGCGGTCTGCGATGAAGCGCTATCGCACCCGGCGCATAGCACGGCTAGGATCAGGATCGTGCGCTGCATGGCGAACCTATTGGGGCGACCGCTGGGGAACGTCGGTCAGCCTCCCATCCGGTCCGAATGGCAATCCCACAGTCCGAGCATTCGCGCCGAGCATCGATGCCGTCGAATGCACCCAAACAAGGCGCTCACTTCCATCGGCGTTGGTCACGACCTGATTGGGTTGTCCGAGCAGTCTTATCACCTCGGCCTTGGTCATGCCGATCTGTAGGCGATCGACCGCCGCCACGTCGTAGTTCGTCCCCATAGATACGCAGCCCGCAAGCAATAGCGCCGCCGCAATGACCAAGTTCTTTCGCATTTCAACCGCCTTCCATGTAGTCAATAAGTGACATCGATAAGGAGGACGAAATCCGGGGTCAAAGAAAATGTCACTGATCGTCTGTAGACCAATTGACGACATCACGGTGCTGTCGCTCCGATGGATATCCGGGAGCGTCTTGCAAAGAATCTGCGCCAGTTGAGGCAGAAAAAGGGGTGGTCGCAGGAAGCGTTCGCCGATGAGGCGGGCTTGCACCGGACCTACATCAGCGACCTTGAGCGTGGCGCGCGGAACCCGACGATTAGCGTCGTGGACAAGCTTGCAGCTGCCTTGGGTGTTACGCCGGGGCGGCTACTCGACTGACGGGCCACCTACCCCAAGCCACAGTATTTCGTTGAATAGCCAGCCTGAGAGGCACAGGGCCGCCGTCCGAAGAGCCGGAGGTTGGGCCTGAGACGTGGCCGATCTCAATGTATGATGCCGTCCGAGACGCAGGAGGCTTTCATGGGCGGCATTGGATCAGGCGCGCGGCGATCAACGCATATCGGCAATGTCGAGCAAATGCTGGCACTCGACATTCGAGTATTGCGGCGGCTGGGCGTCGTTCGCGCCGGCGAATGCACATGCGACACGGTGCACTGGTCGATTGGCGGCCTCAGCGCATCCAGCGCGCGCCTTCGCGTCGATCTCAGCGACATTGAACGTGGCGGCGTCATAGCGATCACCGGCGATATGGTCGATGGTGCCATCACCCAATCCGTTGCTATCGAAATGGTGCCGTCACCCTTCGGAGGCCATCGCTGCTACTTCATTTGCCCGTTCACGGCACGGCGATGCGAAGTGCTCTACTATGCCGGAGGCCGGTTCGGCTCACGCGAGGCACAGCGGCTTAGCTATACGGTGCAGAGCATGGATGAGGCTTCACGTGCCCGCAGGAAAGTCGCCAAGCTACGTAGCCGACTGTGCGGGTCGGGTGGTCTACCACGCCCGCGAGGTCGCAACCGGATCGATACCGTGCGCAGCCTTCGGGAAGCGGAGTATGAGGCGAAGACGTTATACCTTGATCGCCTGCGCACCCTTGCTGATCGGTCTGGTTCCCGTTGGATGCCCGGTGACAGCCGATAACCCGCCCGAGAGTCCGATTTCCGCGAGTTTGTGCACACCGACGGCCTGTTTGTATATCAGCGGGTCCGTTCACCCATACTTTCTTTGGCAGTTTGCGGTCTTCAGCAATCTGCTACATCAGCAGAGTTCGATACGAGGAGCAAAATCCCGCAACTATAAAAGGGCCACAGGCTTATTTTGGCATAAGCGCCTCCGCTGTTTCAAAGCCCGCGCTGCCCAGCAAAATTATCATCGCCAGGCCGATTGTCGCCCCCATACTCAAGGCTATATCTGTATTGCTGCTACGGCAAAATCTCCCCCATACGCTCTCGCCAACCTGTCTATTCTCGGATGGCAGGGCAAATAAGAATGCACGAAAAGCCCAATAGATCGTCAAACTTAACGTAAATACCAAAAGAAAAATCAAACCAAGTCTGTTGGTAGCTGCAAGTCTCGAATCCTGAAAAAAATATGCTGAGACGATGATACCACAAAGCCCTATGGCCAAAATAGGGAGGCTGAAGTTCAAGTAGCGAATCCAGTCTTGCCTCCATGTCAGCCCCGCCTTGCGCGCAACAGTAGCGCTCACGGCACTGTCAGCCAATTCAAACACAAGAATGCCCAATATCGGCACAGCTGCCAATACAGCGTTGGTCGATGCCGAAAATGCCAAAACAAGTCCCGCAATAATTGAAGTCATAAGACTTAGTGGAATTCCAAAAAAATACCGGAACAATGCGCGTCTTTTTAGACCAGCCCTTAAATATGATCTGGCTCTTGCGCTAAAATAAAGGGACATGAGAACAAAAATATCATTCCAGTGCCTTTGCATTCTCCAGTCATCTGGAAGCCAATAAAAAATCTCTCGCGCAATACCCTCAATGTATGGCTCCAACGGGCCAAGGATTGCATACTTCAAAATGTTATATGCTTCAAATATATGAGTTATAGGCGCGGTCCAGCCAAAGTTTATCGCTTCGCCGATGAGCCACGCCAGTGACAGAACGGCCATCGCATAACCAATGGCATTGTATCGGTCAAAGATGGCTTTCACATGGCCTCCACCTAATTGATGCTAGGTCAACCTGTAACGGTCGAATCTGCCTTCGAAATCTCAAGGCACCAATTTGTCGTGACCTTAACCGTTCGACGAGGGGGATTCAAAATATCTGAAGTGATCTGGGATTTCTCCTGACACGCCTTCCTAACCCATCTTAATGGATATGTTGGTCACAAACGAAGGAGATGACCGACATGACGACGACCGAACCCGCAAAGCCGACCACCGCCCCGAACGCCGCGAACAAAGTCGATCCTGCCGCCAAAGCTGCATCGGGAATCAAGGCACCAGCCAAGCCCAATGCGGAAATGGTCACGCTCGACCAACTCGCCCGCGAAATGAAGATGCCCCCGCGTGATGCCCGCATGTTGCTACGCCTCGCGGCCAAACAAACCAAGCTCTACCCGACATTGGGCAAGGAGCACGTCACGCGTCAGCCGTGGTCGTGGACGCCGGGATCGAAGGCACTGGAAGAGGCCCGCAAGGCTTTGTCCACCACACCAACGGTTTGATGATCCGGGGGTATCGGCCTTCCGGTGCCTCCCCCCGCCCATCTTTATCCAACTTTTCACGTTTTCATGTTTTCAACGCCGGGCACATCATGAAAAGTGCCGGGGCGGCACGAAAGCGCGTGATGCAACTTTCCACCGATCCCCGGCGATGAAAACTTGGAAACTTGGAAAGTTGGGTCACTCGGGCGGTAGCGACCAGTTCCATATCTTCCCTTGCTTGGCGGTGATGATACCAAGCTCTTTTCGCGCCCGGTCAAGGGTGGACGCGCTAATCGCCCGCGCCTCACCCTGCGACTTCAGCACAGCAGCCGCCTTGGGGCCACCGGCCAGCGCCTCAAGCAGATATTCCTTGGCTACCTCCCTTTCATCCTGATCCGGGCCGCGCATGGAAACCTCGCCCGAAAAGAAGTCATCGGCGGTGATGTCAGTGAACTTGTCGAAGCCGATCTTCGGCTGCTCCCCCTTCCGGCCATCGGCATCGCCCATCGTGAACAACATGGACTCCCCCCGCTCGAAGTTCGTCTTCATGTGGAATACGATGAAGCCCCGGACACCATCGTTGCGGCGGGCAAGGCCAAACTGGTTGCGCGAGATGCCCACGAAGTCGGTCGATCCCAGCCCCTTCTTCATGGCCTTGTCATGGGCACCCTTGCCGAAGTGACGGACACAGATAATCGCGCATTTTCGGTTCATCGCAATCTCGCCCAGCCGCGACATGAATTCGCGCACATCGATATTGCTGTTGCCGTCCACGCCGGACATGAAGGCCTGTATTGGGTCGAGAATGACGAGACGAGGCCGCTTTTCGGCAATTTCACCATCCATCCACTCAACCATTTCCGCCGTGAGCTGGAATTGCCGCGATTGGATGAACACGCGCGAAAGGTCCGCGCCGTTCGCCTCCAACCGCTTTTTGATGACTGCACCGGGCAGGTCCTCGAAATTGAACAGGAAGCAATTGGCCGGTTCAAACCTATCACCATTGGGCAATTTTTCTCCACGGCTCAGGCGCGCGCAGAGCCAAACGCAAAGCTGACTCTTGCCGTCACCGGGATCACCGTCCAGCAGCCCCAGCGTGCCAAGGCAGATGTAAGGATACCAGAGGAACTCAAGGCGCTCTTCCGGGATTTCCGAGAACGGAATGATTTGAGGCAAGGCCTTGACTGGATACCGCGACACGCTTCGCGCGATTTGCCTGACCTCGCGATCCGGCAACGGCTTTTCGGACATGGTGCGGTTCAGCGTTTTCAGTGTTTCCAACACTGCCGCTTGCGGCACCCCCTTGGCATGCATGTATCCCGCGAACTGCGTCATGGTGGAATTGCGCAGTCCGACTGGTATCGGCCCGCCGTCGCCAGATGCGGGCGGGTCGTCACGGCGTTCGGTGATGCTCGCGATGTTGTGCGGCAAGTCGACCATCGGCTCATCTTCCCAGAGCGCATAAATCGCGCCCGAGGCGTGAACCGATCCCGGCCCGACCACATAGCAACCGGGACCGCTCTTTACGTCCAGCTTGCTCCGCGCGGCGTTCCGGGCGGGCATTTCGCCTCGGTAATAGAAGTGGAACCCACGCGCCGTTTTTACGGTGAAGGTCGGCGGTGGGTGATAGCCGGAACGGAACTCCCGCAAGGCCTCCTTGCTGTCACAGTCGATCACCGCCAGCCCCTCGGTCGCCACGGCATAGTTCATGTCCGGGTGCTTGCGATGCCAACGCTGGATGGTTTTCAAGTCGGTTGTCGCATCCTTCACGCCGTGAGAAACCAGCGAACTGATTGGATGCTTACCGGGGCTTGCGCATTCGCCATCACCGCAGGCGCAGCAGCCGTCAGCAACGCCGTGGATCGGCAGGACAGGAATATCCTGCCCTGCGAACCACGTCATCATGCCGAGGACACTTGCGGATTGGCTGAAGCGAACCCGGATAGTGTCAGTCATGACGATCTCCCCGGAATCGGATGCGGCTTTCCAGCAATGATCCCTTCGGCAAGCTTCGAGCTGGCGGAACCGGAAGCTCGACAATCAGCCGAAGACAAATGCTGGAATCTTGCGGGTGGTCGACATCGAAGGTGAATTCGTAGCAGGTCACCCCTTCGCCTTCAGGTTGGCAATGAAAGCATCGACCTCCTCCGCTAACCAGTAGGTGCTGGCACCAATTTTCACCCTCGCGGGCCACAGGCCTCGTGCCTCGAGCCTGAGCAGACTCGAGCGATGAAGCTTTACGCCGCGCCGACGAAGATCGGCGTGGTCGATAAGGATTGGATTTGTCATTCATAACGGCTCCTCAAAATCGGGGCCATTCCCCGAAGAGCCGTTCAACTATTCCGATTCGTGAGAGCCTTCACGGGGAGTTTCCGGCGAGAAATCCTCCCTTGACAGTGTGCGACAGCTCAAATGGCCGATGACCTCGTTGACCAACCCCCGAAGTTCTTTTTCGTCGGGCTTCCCATCGTATTTCGCCACAAATGAATCCTGCACGGCACCGATGAGGCGGCTTGGCTTTAGAAGATCCGGGTCGTCGAGCGCCAACTTCCAAGCCTTGCTGGTAATTTCCTGCCAGTCGAACGTGATCGGCTTGCGCGGCTTCATGTCAGAGATTTCAGCAAGATGGTGCTTCAGCCCTGTCCTGCTCACGTAAATCACCGCCCAATCGTCGGGTGCCCATCGAAACAAGCTGCGAGCAATATCAATGTCGAAAAATGGCTTTGAAAGGCGGGTGCGGCTAAGCTCTGTATAGGCGCCCTCATCATCCATTCCAAATGCGGGAATTTGCCCCCCAAACAGTAGTCCCAGCAGGATAGAACGAACCCTCTGAGCGCGATCTTTAGCATCGCTTTCGAGTTTATCGCTGAGGCATAGCAGGTCTGCGTCGCACCAATCATCGGCCAATCGGGCACCGATCAATGATGAGGCATCGTGGAGACAAAGGTAGTCGCCGAAAGAACTCGGTCCGCGTTTATCCTTGTTCAAGGCCATCCAGGAAATCCCCCCACTTGTCCAACGCATCGCGCCGTTCGGCGTCATAGCCATAGCGATTATATACAGCCGCAACGCCGGAAATCGTCCCCGAAATATGGTTCAGCACCTTCTCGACAACATGGGGCGCTACGCCTGCCCGCGCCATGCCCGAGGCCGCCGTTCGCCGCAGGTCATGGAACCGCCATTCCAGCGTGTTGGACTGCGCATGGATATGCCGCAACGCCTTGCTGAACCCGCTGATCGGCGCGCGCCGTGTCGTGGTGAAAACCCAATCGCAATCCGGGAAGCGCGGAATCTCGGCCAGCAGGCGCAATGCGAAATCATTGAGCGAGACAACGTGCGGTTTGCCATTCTTGGACACTGCCGCCGGGATGACCCATTGCTTGGCATCAAGGTCCACGTCTTCCCATCGCATGGAAGAGACCTCCCCGCGTCTCTGTGCTGTGGAAAGCAATAGCGGCACGAACTGCCCAAACGGATAGGGTTCCTCCGCGCAAGCCCGCAGCACGGCGCGGATTTCGTCGTCGGTCAAGACACGGTCGCGCGGCAGTTCGCGTGTCGGCGGCTTGGTCCCTGCAACAGGCGATGCTTCGATGATGCCGCGTTCCATGCACCAGTTGAAGAGCTTGCGCAGGTGGGCGTGAATGCGGTTGGCCTGATAGGATGCCCCGCGCTCAATGGCCGCATCCATCAATTCGATGATGTCATGACGCTTGATCTCGCGAATATCGCGTTGCCCGAAAACGGACACGAACTCACGTTGCAGAATGCGTTCGGCTTCTTTCCATGAGCGGTTTCTCGGACGAGCATATTGTCTAACAAAGTCAGCGCAGACGGATTCAACATTCATACTGAGCTGACGGCGGCGTGCGGCGGGATCGATACCCTCATCCACCAACCTCAACGCGGCGAGCGCCTTGTTACGGGCTTCGGCAAGGGAAATGCGGGGGTGAACGCCGAGCGGCAAGCGGCGTTGGGTCAGGCCGTAACGATACTTGACCGTGAAGACCTTCCTACCGGTCGGGAACACGCGAAGGCTGAAACCCGGGCACAAGAGGTCATGGACCTCATACCGCTTCACCTTCGGCTTGAATGCCTCGATTGCCTTGACGCTGAGTGCCTTGCGCATGTGCCGTTCCTTTCAACGGCACATCAATAATCATGGATTTCCGGCAATCTCAAAGGAATTCCTGATCGCGGACGGGATGCGTCAGAAAACTATGGGCTGCTACAGGTTCACTGATGACCGGGGGGTGCTTAGAACCAAACTCCGTCTGGTTCCCACGCACCAAGTGCCGCGCGACAGGTTGGAGAATTTCAGGTCTCAATCACTTGATTGTTGGCGTGGCTAAGATCGGTAGGAGTATTATTTGGAAATGAGAGATTTGGTCTCTACTAAGCCTCCTCCGCAATGCTTTCATGGCCCGACGTGGGCAATGATTCATAGGAAAGGGGGTATAGCAAGCTTATGGAAAACGAAGAAGCACGGCGGGTACTCGGACTGGAAGAGGTTTTTACCCGCGAAGAATTAAAAGCGGCCTATCTCAAAAAGACTAAAGCTGCCCATACGCGAGGGCAGACTGAAGATAAACAACAAGCCTTGAACGTCGCACGCGACACTCTCACCGAGGAGCTGAATTCAGCGGGGGCGATTGCCCCCATCCTCACAAGAGAACTCGTGAGGATCACTACTCAGCAGGAACTCACTTCCACGCGACGAAGCGCCAAAGATGACCTTGCCGCAAGCATGGAAATTGCGAAGGTGAGGAAAGTCAATCGCCTTCACACAAATCGAGACGTCGCCGGTATTTTAGCTGCCCTGGCAGGGGGTGCAGGTTTTCTACGCGAAAATATCGCCGAGATTTTGCAAGTTTCGATTTCACCTTGGATGAGCAGCGCGCTGCTTCTGACCAGTGCCTATCTCGCAGTTATGGCCTTCATATCGTCTCACGCTGCAAAACGAGTTGAGGAACGCACTATCGAGTTGAACAAGGTCCTCACGCGGCAACGCACGATTGATCGCATTCTCGCGCATACATTTGCTGAATCGGATAGCCTAAGCGAAGGCAGCTTTGAAGCAAAAGTGATTGAAGGCATTGAAATTCAAACTGGTGTTCGCCAGAGTCAAGATAAGTGGGATCATGAACGCTCACCCGCAATTTTTCGTCAAATTATGCCATTCGGAATTAGGGGAGTCGGAAATGAGGTATTCGAAGATTACGTAGAATTTCTCATATCGTCATCTTATGTCACAACATATGGGACTTCAGGTCGAAATCTAACCATCACGAAGAAAAAATAGCGGTATGCGGATGCGGGTGGGCAGCGTGAGTTAGTTTTCCGAACGGGGCATCAACGGGGCATCAGAAGCTGACAATTGGCTGCTACGGATCGCGAGAGCCTGCAACACGCTGCAAACCCTCAGGTCGCGCAATCCCGTTCCCTAAGCAACAAAATGAAACAAATTGCCACGTAATACCAAGAGCTTAAGGCCAACTCTTAATCAGCGGGTCGTAGGTTCGAGCCCTACTGCGTCCACCATTCTCCCCACGCATATCGCGCCATATCGGTACTTGCGCTTGACGAGCGCGCTGCTTAGGCAGGTAAGCATAGAAATATCCGCACGCAGGGAGACTTATCGATGGCCGCACTCACCCCACAGGAAATGGCCACGCGGGTCGGCCAGACGCTCGGCTCATCCGAATGGGTGCTGGTCGATCAGGAGATGATCAACAAGTTCGCCGACGCGACCGGCGACCATCAATTCATCCACGTCAACCCCGACATGGCGAAAATGACGCCATTTGGCGGCACCATCGCCCATGGGTTTCTCACCCTGTCGCTGTTCCCGATGCTGATGGCCAAGAGCGATTGCCCGCGCATCGACGGCATCAAGATGGGGGTCAATTATGGTGGCAACAAGGTGCGCTTCCTTGCCCCCGTCCGTTCGGGCAAGCGCGTGCGCGGCCATTTCAAACTGCTTGAGCTAGCGGAAAAACGCCCCGGCCAATGGCAACAGACGCTGGAGTTTTCGGCCGAGATTGAGGGCGAGGACAAACCAGCCCTTATCGCCGAGTGGATCACGCAATTTTTCGTCTGATTTGAACTAGGCATAACGAGAAAGAGGACCATCATTATGCGTGACGCCGTCATCGTCTCCACCGCGCGCACCCCGCTTTGCAAAGCCGGACGCGGCGCTTTCAACAACACGCCATCGGCAACGCTGGGTGCCTATTCGGTCCGTGCGGCCGTGGAGCGCGCCGGCATTGATGGCGGCGAAGTTGACGATGTGATCATCGGCGCGGCGATGCAACAGGGCAGCCAGGCACCCAATGTCGCGCGGCTCGTTGCGCTGCGTGCGGGCCTGCCAGTCACGGTTCCCGCGATGTCGCTTGATCGTCAATGTTCGTCGGGGCTGATGAGCATTGCCACCGCGTCCAAGCAAATCGTCATCGACCGCATGGACATTATCGTCGCCGGCGGGGTCGAGTCGGTCTCCAAAATCCGCGGCGACAAATTATTCATCGAACCCGATCCAGAGCTGATCGCGATGCACCCGCTCGTCTATATGCCGATGATCGGCACCGCCGAGGTCGTCGCCAAACGCTATGGCATCAGCCGCGAGGCACAGGACGAATATTCGCTGCAATCGCAGCAACGCACCGCCGCCGCGCAGGTCGCGGGCAAGTTTGATGACGAGATTGTCGCTTGTGACGCAACAATGGCGGTGATGAACAAGGAAACCGGCGAGGTCAGTTTGTCGGCCGTCACCGCGACGCGCGATGATTGCAACCGCCCCGACACCACGCTCGAAGGGCTGGCGTCGCTCAAACCCGTGATGGGTGAGGGACATTGCATCACCGCTGGCAATGCCAGCCAGCTGTCCGATGGGTCGTCGGCGTGCGTGGTGATGGAAGCGAAGCTCGCCGAGCAGCGCGGCCTCAATCCGCTCGGCCGCTATGTCGGGATGGCGGTTGCGGGCACCGAACCCGATGAAATGGGCATCGGCCCCGTGTTCGCCATTCCCAAATTACTCAGCCGCTTTGGCCTGAAGATGGATGATATTGGCCTGTGGGAATTGAATGAGGCGTTTGCGGTGCAGGTGCTCTATTGCCGCGATACGCTCGGCATTCCGAGCGAGCGGCTCAACGTCAATGGCGGGTCGATCTCGATCGGCCACCCGTTCGGGATGACCGGCGCGCGCTGCACCGGCCATGCACTGATCGAGGGCAAGCGGCGCGGCGTGAAATATGCCGTGGTCACCATGTGCATCGGTGGCGGGCAGGGCGCAGCCGGATTATTCGAGATATTCTGACGCGCCACAGGCCCGTCCGAAAGCAGGTTTTATTGTGTGTTGACATTGGCTCGTTGGCTTCGGCTGGCGAGCCAATTTTGTCGTCGAACGCACAGCGCACCACATAGCGACATGCCGCATAGAGAAAGGGCGGCTCCTTTCGGAACCGCCCTTTCATCCATCAAACCCGAGGGCAGATTGTTTATCGGCCAGCACCCGGACCATAGTTGATTTCCACACGACGGTTTTGGTCGTTGCGGACGCCATCTGGGGTCGGAACGCGATTCTGGCTTTCGCCGAGCGCGCTGGTGCTCATCGCGCCACCTGGGATGCCGCGAGCCGCCATATAGCCCTGAACGTTGTTCGCGCGGCGTTGCGACAGGCCAACGTTATAGGTCGGACGGCCAGAACGGTCAGCGTGACCAGCGATCATCACCGACGTGTTACGGCAGTTAGCATAAGCGCTGACTGCGTTATCGAGGGTCTGGGCGGCATCAGCAGTGATGGCATCCTTATCCCAATCGAAGAACACGATATACGGCCCGCTATTGCACACCGGAGGAGGTGGCGGAGGCGGAGGC
>JBEBHS010000026.1:0-36247 GCA_040080745.1 Sphingopyxis sp.
TTTTGATTCATCGGGAACAGCACCACTTCGCGCAAGTTAGGTTCGTCCGCGAGCAGCATGACGATGCGGTCAACGCCGGGGGCCGAGCCGCCGTGTGGCGGTGCGCCATATTTGAACGCGTTGATCATCCCCGCGAAATCGCGGTCAACATCGGCCTGGGCATAGCCGGCGATTGCGAACGCCTTGTACATGATGTCGGGGCGGTGGTTGCGGATCGCGCCCGACGACAGCTCGATACCGTTGCAGACGATGTCATATTGCCACGCCAATATGTCGAGCGGGTCCATGGTTTCGAGCGCTTCTAGCTCGCCCTGCGGCATCGAGAACGGGTTGTGCGAAAAATCAATCTTACCCGTTTCCTCGTCGGCCTCGAACATCGGGAAATCGACGACCCAGCAAAAGTCGAAGCGATTGGGGTCGATCAGGCCGAGCTGTTCGCCAACGCGGGTGCGGGCCAAACCGCTGAGCCGCGCGGCCTGTGCCTCCTTGCCCGCCGCAAAGAAACAGCCGTCATCGGGGCCAAGGCCGAGCGCATCGTAGAGCGCGATCATCCCCGTATCACCGTGGTTCTTGGCAATCGGCCCGCCAAACTCGCCGCCCTTGCGCGTCACATAGCCAAGGCCGGGGAAGCCTTCGCCTTGTGCCCAGCCGTTCATATCGTCGAAAAACTTGCGGCTCTTGTCGGCCGTGGCGGGCGCGGGGATGGCGCGCACCACCGCACCGCCCGCCACCATATCGGCAAAGCGGCCAAAGCCCGATCCGACGAAATGCTCTGATACATCGCTGATGATGATCGGATTCCTGAGGTCGGGCTTGTCGTTGCCATATTTGAGCATCGAGCTGGCGTAGGGGATGCGCGGAAACGGCAGTGGGGTCACCGATTTGCCGTTCGCAAATTGCTCGAACACCCCGTGCAACACTGGTTCGATCGCGGCGAACACATCGTCCTGCGTCACGAAACTCATCTCGAAATCGAGCTGGTAAAACTCGCCTGGTGAACGGTCGGCGCGCGCATCCTCGTCGCGGAAACAGGGCGCAATCTGGAAATAACGGTCGAACCCTGCGACCATCAACAGCTGTTTGAACATCTGCGGGGCTTGGGGGAGCGCGTAAAATTTGCCCGGATGCATGCGGCTGGGGACCAGGAAATCGCGCGCACCCTCGGGCGACGACGCGGTCAGGATCGGGGTTTGATATTCGGTAAAGCCTTGCGCGCTCATCCGCTGGCGCAAGGACGCGATAACGGCGCTGCGCAGCGCGATATTGCGGCGCAACCGCTCGCGGCGCAGATCTAAGAACCTGTATTTCAAGCGAATATCTTCGGGATACTCCTGTTCGCCGAACACCGGCATCGGTAGCTCTTGAGCCACCGACTGAATGGTCACTTCGTGCGCGCGCAACTCTATCTCGCCGGTCGGCAGGCCTGCATTGACCGTCTCGGGTGAGCGCGCGACGATATCACCGGTCACGGTCAGCACCGATTCGACCCGCACGGCGTCGAGCGTGGCAAAGTCCGCATCGTCGGCATTGGCGACAATCTGGGTGATGCCATGATGATCGCGCAGATCGATGAACAGCAAATTGCCGTGATCGCGCTTGCGGTGCACCCAGCCCGAAATCCGTGCCGTGGTGCCGACGTCGTGCGCGCGCAATGCGCCGCAGTTATGGGAGCGATAAATATGCATGGCGGCGCGCATAGAGCCTGATGGCCCAAGATGGAAGAGGATGCTTGCCAAGGCCGCATAAAACGCTCAATCGCAAATGGGGTGGGGAGCATGACGACACAATGACGCTGGCTTTTACCGGGCTCGATTGGGCCATTGTCGCGGCCTATGTCGGCGCGCTGGCGGTGGCGGGCTATTTATCGAGCCGCAAGCAACTGACCAACGCCGATGATTATTTTCTCGCCAGTCACCATGCGCCAACCTGGCTGGTGGCGATATCGGTGCTGTCGACCACGCAATCCGCCGCGACGTTTCTGGGTGCGCCCGACAATGCCTATCGCGGCGATTACAGCTATTTAACCACCAATGTCGCGGCGTTGATCGCGGCCGCACTGGTCGCGCGCTTTCTTATCCCGCGTTTTTACGCGCTCGGCGTTACCACCGTTTACGAGCTGCTGGAGCAACGCTACGATGCGAGCGCGCGGCGCGCGGCAGCTGCTATGTATATGGTAGGCCGCGTGCTGGCGAGCGGGGCGCGGCTCTACCTGGCGGCGATCGCGGTTTCGATGATGATCTTCCTCGACGTGACACCGCAGCATATTTTTATCGCCAGCGTCGTGCTGGTGATATTCGGTCTCGCCTTCACGCTGTTTGGCGGGCTGAACGCGGTGATCTGGAGCGACCTGGTGCAGGTCACGCTCTATCTCGGGGCGGCGCTCATCACGCTCTATCTGCTGTGGTCAAGCATCCCGCTCTCGACAGAACAGATGATCGATGCACTGCGTCATGCACCGGATGGCCCAAACTCAGCGAGTATTGACAAATTGCGGTTGCTCGACACCAGTTTCGACTTTTCAAAACCCTTTTCGCTGATCGCGATCCTGACCGGCCTCGTGCTGCTCAACATTGGCAATGCCGGATTGGATCAGGACACGACGCAGCGTTTTTTGTCCTGCGAAAACGCGGCGCAGGGTCGCCGCGCGCTGTATATATCGGCGCTGATCGCTATTCCGGTGGTGGTGATATTTCTCGCCATTGGATCGCTGCTCCACCTCCATTATGATCGCGCTGATTTGTGGGGCGGCGGCGCAGGTGCCGCAAGCGCGGCCTTTGCCGGCGAGAAAATCACCATCTTCATGGCCTATATCTTGTCCGAAGTGCCGCCGGGACTGCGCGGCCTCGTCACCGTCGGCGTGATCGCAGCGGCGGCGATCAATTCGGGCCTGATTTCGATGTCGGCTGTCGCGATTAACGATTTTTACCGCCCGCTTCGTGAGCGTCGCAATATCATGCCCCCGGCGCATTATGTGCTGGCGGGGCGGATGATGGTGATCGTGCTGGCGTGCGCGCTGCTCGGCATGGCGATGCTGTGCTATTATTGGCAGCATTATACCGACACCCCGTTGTTGGAGTTTGTGCTGGGCGTGATGATTTTCGCTTATTCGGGGCTGCTTGGTGTCTATGCCACGGTCGTGTTTACGGCGCGCGGATCGTCGGCGTCGGTGATCGCGGCGCTGCTGGTTGGCTTTGCCGCGATCATGCTCCAGCAGGCTTATGTCGTTGATATGTTTGGGATGCCGCCAGCGATGAAGCTGCTCGCTTTCCCATGGCAATTGTGTATCGGCGCGGGGCTGGCGTTTGTCACATGTTGTATCGGCAAACAGCAGGCTAGCGCAAGTGCGCTGGCAGCGCTAGGCAGCAAGGCCATATGAAAATCCACCCGCTCATCACCGATTCCGCCGACCTCGCGGCGCTGTGTGCGCGGCTTGCGGCATCGCCGTTCGTCACCGTCGATACCGAGTTCATGCGCGAAAACACCTTTTACCCCGATCTGTGCCTGATCCAGATTGCCGATGGCAACGAAGCAGCGGCGATCGATCCCAAGGCGAACGGACTCGACATGGCGCCGCTGCTCGATCTCATGGTCAACAACGAAGATGTGCTCAAGGTTTTTCACGCCGGCGGGCAGGATGTCGAGATAATTTTCAACCTGACAGGCAAGACCCCGCACCCGATTTTCGATACGCAGATCGGCGCGATGGCGCTGGCGCAGGCCGAACAGCTTGGCTATTCCAATCTGGTCGATGCCTGGCTTGGCGTCACGCTCGACAAGGGCGCACGCTTTACCGACTGGTCGCGCCGCCCGCTCGACAAACGGCAGATTGACTATGCGATTGCCGATGTCACGCATCTGGCGGTGATATTTCCGAAAATGCTGGAAAAATTACAGGCGACGGGTCGCGGGCATTGGCTGGACGAGGAAATGGAGCGGCTTGCCGACCCCGGCAATTATTGCCTCGACCCCGAAGATGCGTGGATGCGGGTCAAGGTGCAGTCGCGCAAGCCCGAGGTTTTGGGCCGCCTTCGCGCGTTGGCTGCATGGCGCGAACGCGAAGCGCGGGGCAAAAATCTGCCGCGCGGCCGCATTGCCAAGGATGAGACTTTGGCCGAGCTGGCGGCGCACCCTCCGCGCGCGCAGGACGATTTGGGCAAGGTGCGCGGACTGTCCGCTACCTGGAAAAGCAACGACATCGGCGCGCGGTTGATCGAGGCGATTGGCGGCGCTGTGCCGATGCCGCGCGATGATTTGCCGCCGGGGACACCGCGTGCGCCCGGGCTTGGCAAAGATGGCGCTCTGGTCGCCGATCTGCTGAAACTCCTGCTCAAGATTCGCGCAAAAGAAATGAATGTCGCCGCGCGGTTAATCGCCCGTTCGGATGAACTGGAGCAATTGGCGGCTGGCGCGCGCGATGGCCTAGCGATTCTCAAGGGCTGGCGCGCCGAGATTTTTGGCACCGACGCGCTCGAACTGGTCGAAGGACGACTGGGTTTTGCAGTGCGCGGCGGAAAACTAACGATGTCGCGTCAGGCGGTGGAGGATTGAAATGTTGACTAAACTTATCCTCGGAATGGGACTGCTGACCAGCCTGTCGGCCTGCGCTGGCGGCGAGCGGGACCGCTATCAAACCGGCATCCGCGAACCCATTTCGCTGCGCGATGATGGCGACGAATGCGGTTCCACACTGGTACAAACCTATGTCGGCCTGCGCGCCAACCAGACGGTGCGCGAAGAAGTGACACGGCGCAGCGGCGCATCAACCGTCCGCTGGATCGAGCCGGGCATGGCGGTGACACAAGATTTCAGCGCGACCCGCCTCAATGCCGAGCTTGACGAGGATGGTGTCGTCGTCACATTGCGCTGCGGCTAATGCACCTCTACCCGCGCCGTCAAACCAAGTCCCGATGCCAGTTGATTGAGGCGACGTTGCACCTGTTCGCCCATCATCGCGGCGGATGCGCTATCGAACCGGAGCGTCAATTCGCGGTCGTCGCACGATAACCGACTACTGGCAAAAATGCCCGCCGTGCCGCCCGATAGCCGCAGCGCCAGCCGTATTGCTAACCCCCATTGCCAGGCGAGGCTCATCCGCGTGTCCAGCGACGCATCGGAGAACAGCCGCCCTGAACCGCCAGCGCTGGTGAACAGCGTCTGCGCCAGTATTTTCCGCTCCACCATGTCGATGCCGAGCCACGCCCCGTGCAGCGCCAGTTCGGCGGCGCGTTCGGCGCGAAAATCGGGATTGGCGCTGATCGCCGCTTCACATAAATGGCAAGCCGCCTGCCTGAGCCGATTATCGGCCGGGCCATCATCCGAGAATAGGGGGGCAATCCATGCGTTCATCGCTGCACCGATCGGCGCAAAGCGGGCAATGCGCCGCCCTTCGGCAGCTGTAGCGACCAGCAGCGGGTCCCTGGCACGCACATCGGGTGGCAAATCTTGAAACAACAATCCTTCGCGCAGGCCGCTGGCCGAGATGATCAACGCGCTGCTTTGGAGCTGTGCAATGAGCGGCACCAACAAGGATGCGGCGGCCGGTATGGTGCTGACCCGCGCCGAGGACAGCCCCTTCAGGCGCTCAAGCTCGCCATGTCCCAGTTGACGCAAACGGCGGTGCAGATTCAGCGCCGCGTGGGTCGCCATGACATGGCCAGAGACAATCGGCATCGTGTCGCGCGTGACAAGCATGTCGTACCGGGCAAGCGCGCGCAACGACCCGCCAACCAGGTAGAGCGGCAGGCCTGCATCCACACCCGGCCAACCCGCAGCGGCGATAGCGCGGCGGATAGTTTTGGCAAACCCTTTGCCATGCTCATGGGCAAGGGCATCGAGCCGCAGCACGCCAAAGGGAAAGCTGCTGTGATGCGCGGTAGTTCCACCATGCACGCGGACCAGTTCCAAACTGCCTCCGCCTAGGTCGGCAACGATGCCATCGGCATCGGGAAAGGCGGAAATGACGCCGTAACCAGCGGCGCGTGCCTCGTCGCGGCCGGGCAAGAGTTGGATGTCGTGCCCGACCGCTTTGGCGCTTCTGATGAAGTCCGCGCCGTTGCTCGCATCACGCACCGCCGCCGTCGCCACACAGCGAACATCGGTTATGCCCATCGCGGCAACCAGCATCTTGAAGCGCGAAAGCCCTTCAATCGCCCGCGAATAACCCGGCTCCTCTATACGGCCGCTCGTCGCCAGATTGGCACCAAGGCCGACCATCAATTTCTCGTTGAAAATGGGCTGCGGCGCACGCGCCGGGCCGGCGTACACCACGAGGCGCACCGAGTTTGACCCGATGTCGATGATTGCCACGCGGCGCGTATCAACCATGTCGGTCAACCGGGCCAAGCCGCGGCACGTCTTTGCGTTGATGCAGTGTCTCTCCGCGCCCCGACAGCGACGGGTTGTTCATGAAATAGCGGTGCAGGTTGAACGGCCTGTCGTCTGGCCTTGTGCGCATATATTGTCCGTCGCCTTGCAATTCCCAGCTTTGTTCATTGTCGAGCAGATTGGCGACCAGCACCTGGTCGAGCAATTGATCGTGCACCGTCTGGTTTTCAATCGGCAGCATATATTCAACCCGCCTGTCGAAATTGCGGTTCATCCAGTCGGCCGAACTGATGAACAGATGCGCGCGGCGCGATGGCAACGAAGCGCCATTGCCGAACGCAAATACGCGCGAATGCTCCAGAAATCGCCCGACCACCGATTTGACGCGGATCGTGTCCGACAGGCTCGGCACCCCGGGGCGCAGACAACATATCCCGCGCACGATCAGCTCGATCGGAACCCCTGCTGCGCTCGCTTCATAGAGTTTTTCGATCATTCGCGCATCGACCAGCGCATTCATCTTGGCCCAAATGCCGCTCTCGCGTCCGGCCTTGGCGTGGGCAATCTCGGCATCGATCAGCGCCATCAACCGTTCGCGCAGACCAATCGGGGCCATGGTAATAAGCTCCAGCCCATCGGGTTCGATATAGCCGGTGATGAAATTGAACAGCTGTGCCGCGTCGCGGCCCGCCCGATCATCGGCGGTAAAAAAGCTGAAGTCGGTATAGATGCGCGCGGTTATCGGGTGGTAATTACCGGTACCGAAATGGCAATAGGTGCGATAGCCACCCCCCTCGCGGCGCACCACCATCGAGACTTTGGCATGGGTTTTCCAGTCGATAAAGCCATAGACAACCTGAACCCCGGCGCGTTCCAGCTGCGCCGCCCAGTGAAGATTCTGCTCTTCGTCGAACCGCGCCTTCAACTCGATAACGGCGGTGACCGACTTGCCAGCCTCGGCTGCCTCAATCAACGCGCGGATAACCGGTGACTGGTCACCCGCACGGTAAAGTGTCTGTTTAATCGCCAGCACATCGGGGTCTGCCGCCGCTTGCCGTAAAAAGGCCAGAACGACGTCAAAACTCTCATAGGGGTGGTGAACGAGAATATCCTTGCTGCGGATCGCGGCGAAACAATCGCCGGCGTGATCGCGGATCCGCTCGGGGAAGCGAGCGACAAAGGGCGTGAACTTGAGGTCGTCACGATCCTCGTTCACTATCTCGTGCAAATCACCAACGCCGATCAGGCCGGGGGATCGCAGGATCATCGGCGGAGACTCTTCGGTTTCCTCCAGTAATTCGGCGACCAGCGTGTCGGGCGTATCGGCCGAAAACTCCGCCATCACGATCCGCCCACGACGGCGAGCGCGAATGGCGGTGCGGAAATATTGGACCAGGTCTTCGGCCTCTTCCTCCAGTTCGATGTCGCTATCGCGGATCACGCGAAATTGCCCGCTCGCCACCACGGTAAAACCGGGAAACAATCGGCCTGCGAACAGTGCGATGACTGTATCGAGCGCGATATAGTGGTGCCCCTCGTCAACAATCCGCACAAAGCGCGGCAAGGCCGATGGCACGATCACCAGCTCACGAATCGCTTCGCCATTATCGCCGCGTACGAGATCGAACAACACCGCCATCCCCTTGTTCGGGATGAAGGGAAAGGGATGCGCGGGGTCGAGTGCTTGCGGGGTCAGCAGCGGGGCGATCACATCATCGAAATGCTGTTCCAGCAGCCCGCGCATTGCCCTGGCCTGGTCTATGGTCTGTGCCACCGATATACCCTGTTCGGCCAGTTGTGTGCTCAGCAGCGAAAACTGCTCCTGCTGCTCTGCGACCAACGCGCGCGTCGCATCGCCTATCGCCGCCAGTTGCTCGGCAACGCTCAGCCCATCCTGCGATCGCTGCTCTATCCCGTGGAATTGGTGCGCCTTCAGCCCCGCAACGCGAACCATGAAAAACTCGTCGAGATTATTGCCCGAAATCGACAGAAACCGCAGTCGTTCGAGCAGAGGGTGCGCGCTGTTACGCGCCTCCTCCATCACCCGATGGTTGAACGACAGCCACGACAATTCACGGTTGAAATAGCGCTTTTCAACAGATTTGGTTATCGTGGGGACGATCATGCGGCTTCCGAGGCCTCATCTTCATCATCCTGGCCAAGCCACAGCCCCGCCTCAATCATCGCCTGGCGCGCCATGCGGATACCAAGCGGCCTGCCGCTCGCCATGACCTGCGTGTCTATCGCATCGACCGCCGCATGAATGGCCGCATAGCTGCGCTCTATCCGCGCGGCGACATAGGTCCCAAGCGCAGGCGGCGGAACAAGGCCGCGGGCAGACAATAATCGCTCGACCAGTGCCGCGCTCAATGCCGCGTCGGGGTCATCGATCGTGACAATAGGCGCGGTGGCCAGCCGCGTGCGCAGATCGGCAAGCCGCACCGCATCCACCTGTGCGCGCGTCTCGGCGACAATCAACAAACGATGGCCGTGGCTAAGCGCACGGTTCCATGCATGAAACAGCGATGCTTCATCGACATCACCGATCGCATCGACAGCCTCCCCCGCCTGTGCCGCGACAAAATGTCGTGCCAGCATCGATTTGCCAGAGCCGCGTGGACCGAGGAGGACAGTGGCTGGAGCCGTCCATGCCGCAAAACGCTGGAGATGCTGCGCCGCCATGGCGTTACTGGTCCCGACCAGAAACTCCCCGGTGCTCTCATGGGTGCTGCCACACCAGGCCAGCGGGAGCGGGAGCTGTTTACCGGCAAGTTTCTGTTCGGTCGAGCGTCCGAACAAGTCGCCAACCGGATTGGGGGCGGGCGTGTTGGTCATCGCGAGATACGGAAGGTGTTGCCGCTCTGCGAAACACGCCAGCCCGCAGCGGTAAGCGCAGCGCGTAGGCCAGCAGCGTCCCCACGATAACGCACCCGCAGCACCGATACGCCGCCAATCGCGACGCTGCTGGCGCTGGCGCTTTCCACCCCGTTAACCGACCGCAAACCAGTCTCCGCCGCAATCACGCCCAGCGCATCGGGGGTTTCAATCTGCACTGAAAAATCGCTGCTGGTCGGCGCAGGCATAGCCGGCGTGAGGGTTGCCGACTCCTCTGGCGCAGTTCGATCTGCGGTCGTCGTTTCCTCGACTTTCTCGATTTCTTCGGGCGCGACCGGCGCTTCGATAATCAGCGAAGGGTCGGTCCGCAAGCGACCATCGGCCAGCGCGGTGATGTATAGCGCGTCGATGCGCTTGACGCCGTCCACCATCATTTGCCGCAAACCGTCGGGCGAACGAGTGGTCAGGGTGAAATTGCCTATCAGCTCATTATCGGGGCCATAGCGCGCCGAAAAATAACCGATAATCGGCCCGCCTGGCCACATACGCTCGACCCTGACCGATGGGAACAGCACGTCTGATGCGCCGAATTGGTCGAGGATGTCGCGCCACCACGCGCGGTTGCGCCGCCGTTGCTGTCCGGCATTGAGCAACAGAAGGTCGCCGCCGCTGCCCGACGTGCGGACATAATCGATGCTGCTGTCG
Organism: Sphingopyxis sp.; assembly: GCA_040080745.1. Classification (GTDB taxonomy): domain Bacteria; phylum Pseudomonadota; class Alphaproteobacteria; order Sphingomonadales; family Sphingomonadaceae; genus Sphingopyxis. Next base: position 9,865 of record JBEBHS010000026.1, read on the forward strand.
CTGGTGCGAAAATGCGCCCAGGCACGCTGCCATTCGCTGCGCCGTTCAAACACCTGTGCGATGCCGCCTTCGTACACCAACGGCACCACCAACAATGGCGGCGAGCGGAATACCCGCCCCGATATGCCGAGGATTTGCCCGGCGCGGGCGCGGTCGAACGTGATGCCAAGCGTCGCGCGGTAGCGACCCAGGCCAATCTGTTCATGCTCGACCACAATCGCCGAGACGATGCCATTCAGCGTCGAATCGGGCAATGCCGGCGCGCCGCTGCCTCCATTGACCTGTCGGAACAGGGCGGCCCAACCTATGCGCTGCGCCTCCTGCCAACCCTTTTGTCGCGCTTCTTCAGGCGAATCGGCTGTCACATCGACGGTGATGCCGCTGACCATCAGGTCATTCGAGCTGTTGATTGGAGCAATTCCGCGATCTCCGGCTTCAATCTGCGCAACAACGGCAACGCCGCTGGCCAGCAACAATGCGCCAAACAGGGCAAAGAGGGCGCGTTTGCGCAGCACAGATGGAGGCATTGTGTCGATCACATCGCCCTTTTGACGATATCGGCATGGAAATCCAACCCTGATGTGGTTAGGGCCGCATTATGAGTGAAAACCTTGAGAAAAATATGCCTTATACATACGCCAAGGCGGGTGTTTCCATCGCAGCCGGCAATGCCTTGGTGCGCGCGATAGCCCCGCTGGCCAAAGCGACTCGGCGCAAGGGTGCCGATGCCGATCTTGGCGGGTTCGGGGGATTTTTTGACCTGAGGGCGGCCGGGTTCACCGATCCGCTGCTGGTTGCGGCCAACGATGGCGTCGGCACCAAGCTCAAGCTCGCGATAGACAGCGGCCGCCACGACGGCGTTGGCATCGACCTGGTGGCGATGTGCGTTAACGACCTGATCGTCCAGGGCGCGGAGCCGCTGTTCTTCCTCGATTATTACGCCACTGGTAAACTCGACAATGCCGTCGCCACCGCAGTGATTGCAGGGATAGCCGAGGGGTGTAGGCAGGCGGGATGCGCGCTGATTGGTGGTGAAACGGCGGAAATGCCGGGCATGTATGCCGATGATGACTATGATCTTGCGGGGTTTTGCGTCGGTGCGGTCGAACGGGGTCAGGTGCTGAGCGCAGACAAGCTCGTGGCGGGCGATGTCATCCTTGGTCTTGGCTCGTCGGGGGTGCACTCGAACGGTTTCTCGCTGGTGCGCGCTCTGGCAGTGGACAAGGGGTGGCGGCTCGACCGCCCGGCCCTGTTCGACCAGTCCATCCTGCTGATCGACGCGCTGATGGCACCGACACGCATCTATGTGCGCGCGCTGTTGCCGCTGGTCCGCAGCGGCCATATCCGCGCGATGGCGCATATTACCGGCGGCGGCCTGCTTGAGAATATCCCGCGCATATTGCCCGATGGGCTGCACGCGCACATCGACGCCGATGCGTGGGAACAGCCGCGCCTTATGGCGTTCCTCCAGGCGCAAGGGGCGATCGAGCCAGAGGAAATGGCGCGCACGTTCAATTGCGGCATCGGCATGGCGGTGCTCGTCGCACCCGATGATGTGGGCCATGTGACCGCCGCGCTTGAAACGGCGGACGAGGTGGTGCACCGCATCGGCCATATCGCGGCTGGAACCAAGGGCTGCACGGTATCAGGCAGCGCCGAAACATGGAGCGCGATGAGCAGCTGGAGCGCGACGCATCATGGCGGCTAAGGCACGCGTCGCCGTCCTCATCTCTGGCGCTGGCACCAATATGGCCGCGCTGCTTTATGCGAGCAGGCGCGCCGATTGCCCATATGAACTGGTGTTGGTCGCCAGCAATAATCCGGAAGCCGGGGGGCTAAAAATTGCCGTAGCCGAGGGGGTGCCAACCTTTGTCTACAGCCATGTCGGCCACTCGCGCGAAGATCATGACGCGGCAATGCACGATGCGATAATCGCCGCGCGGGCGGATACTATCGCACTCGCGGGCTATATGCGGATCCTTTCCGATGGCTTTGTGGCGCAGTGGCAGGGGCGGATGATCAACATCCACCCGTCGCTGTTGCCGAAATATAAGGGGTTAGACCCGCATCAACGCGCGCTCGATGCCGGGGATGCAGCGGCTGGGTGCAGCGTCCATCTGGTCACGCCCGCAGTCGATGATGGCGAGGTGCTGGGGCAGGTCGCGGTGGCGATCCTGCCCGGCGACAGCGCCGAAGCACTGGCGGCGCGGGTGCTGATCGCCGAGCATCAGCTTTACCCCCGCATCCTCACCGACTATGTGACGCGCGAGACATCGCCCGACTTTCTGGTGGCACAGGTCCGCGCGCTGGCGATGACGCAGCCAGAGGCCGATGAGGTAACTTCGCACGGCATGCCCTGTTTCGGAATCATCGGTGGCAAGAAATTCGCTTATGTATCGCTCGACCATCACGGCGACGGCAAAACCGCGCTGCTCGTCAAAATCAGCGGGGCGGAGGAACAGGCGATGCTGATCGAGGGCGACGCGGAGCGCTATTACCGCCCCGCCTATTTCGGCGATGGCTGGGTTGGCATTCGCCTCGATCTGGGTGACACCGATTGGGACCATATCGGCGAGTGGCTGGGCAAAAGCTGGCGCAGTGTCGCACCAAAGAAATTGAGTAAATTACAAGATATTGCGGGAGAGTTTTGATGCGGATTGTGGAGTTGATAGCCGCGCTGGGGCTGGCCATGCTGGCCGCGCCAGCTCAGGCGGACCCGGTATTCGCATCAACCGAGGTTTATGACTCCGCGCGCCACCGCGCGATCCCTGTTCACATCGTCCTGCCGCGCAACACCGCGCACGGTGCACGGCCGCCGATCATCATCAGTCACGGCAATGGGCAAACCTATGACAATTATAGCTTTATTGCGCGCGCGCTGGTTGAACAGGGGCACCCCGTCATCACCATCCAGCATCGCATAGCGGGCGACCCCGAAATGCCCAGCACCGGCCCGATCCGCGAGGTGCGGATGCCGTTCTGGCTGTCGGGCGAGGCGGACATTATAGAGACCATAACAGCGATGCGGGTGAGCGGGATTTTTCCCGCCGATGCGCGGGTGATCCTGATTGGGCACAGCATGGGCGGCGACCAAGCGGTGCAGACGATGATCGACCGCCCCGATCTGATCGACACTGTCATCACACTCGACCACCGCCGGGTGCCGGTGCCGCGTGCACAAGAGGCAGGGGCCAGCCCGCATTTCTGCTCGCTGCGATCATCCGATCAGGTGGCTGATGAGGGCGTATTGCCCAGCGCGACGCAAGCGGCGCGACTGAATATGCAGATCACCCCGATGCCGATCATCCACAATGATATGTGGGACGGCGCTACTGACGCGCAAAAGGCGATGATGCTGGGCGCGATATTTGCGTGCCTGCGCCGTTGATACTGTGATAGAATGTCAGTCATGAACAAATATCTGACCCTCGGCGCAGCAGCGGCGCTCTCGCTCAGCCTGACGGCTTCCGCCACTGCCCAGCAGGATGCGGCAGAAACACGCGCCTCCATCATCCTCACCAGCTTTGCCTTCACACCAGAGGTGACGACGCTGGAGCACGGGAGGCGCTATGTCCTGCACCTCGACAACCAGTCGGGCGGCGGACATAATTTTGCGGCACCGGCTTTTTTCAGCGCCGCCACCATCGCCCCCGCCGACCGCGCCAAAATCAACCGTGGCCGTGTTGAGGTCGGGGAGCACAGCAGCGTCGATATTCACCTGACCGCGCCTGTGGCGGGCAGCTATGCGCTGCGCTGCACCCATTTGCTCCACACCAGCTTTGGTATGCGCGGCTCAATTGTGGTGCGGTGATGTTGGGGCCTAACCAACAATCTCTTCGGGCGTGAAGAAGTAAGCAATTTCTATCGCGGCATTTTCGTCGCTATCCGAACCGTGAACCGAATTGGCCTCGATGCTTGTCGCAAGTTCCTTGCGGATCGTGCCGGGTTCGGCGTTGGCGGGGTTGGTCGCGCCCATGATGTCGCGGTTCGCCTGCATCGCATTTTCCCCCTCCAGCACCTGGACGACGACCGGGCCGGAGATCATGAAATCAACCAGTTCACCAAAAAACGGGCGTTCGCGGTGGACCGCGTAAAAGCCCTCTGCTTGGCTGCGGGTCATGTGGATACGTTTTGACGCGACAACGCGCAGACCGGCTTCCTCGAGCATTTTGGTGACCGCGCCCGTCAGGTTGCGGCGGGTGGCATCGGGCTTGATGATCGAGAATGTGCGGGTGACGGCCATGGGGAAAGTTCCTGCTTATGATGTGATGACGTTGGCCGCGCCCCTAGCTGGGCAAACGCACGGACGCAAGGGCGCGGCTTTACTGCGTGACGTTAAACATCAGCGTGACATTGGTATATTCGCCCTTGTGCACCGCCGCCATGCTGAAACTATGCGGATTGCCAGCGCCCTGTGCCCTCGCATCGACGCTCATGAAATCACCCGTGCTGACGCGGCCAATCACCTGCATCCCCGCCGCCACTGCCTGTTCTTCGTAGAATGTGCGGATGGTGCCTGGCCGTCCGATAACCGAGAAGGTGGCGATCTGCCCATTGCCCGCAGGCGCAATCTGAAACTCACGCACATCGCCCACTTCGCCGCGATAGATGGTGAAACCCGTCGGCATCCGCGGATCGGCCTGGCTGATGTTGGCGCGGTGCTGCGCAGCCTCGCGCGCGGGGTCTGCGGGCGTACTCGGTCCGCAGGCGGTCACAAACAATGCAGGCAAAATTGCTACGATCAAGCGGGCCATAGCTATGCTCCTCATGCGGCGGCAGCAGCGGGTTTGCCAGCCGCATTGGGTGCGCGCGCCATGACGAAAGCGTCGAGCAGACGCACGCCATAACCGGTTGCACCCTTGGCCGCGATCGGCAGATCCTTGTCCGACCACACCATACCGGCGATGTCGAGATGCGCCCATTTGACACCCGGTTCGACATAGCGCTGCAGAAATTGTGCGGCGGTGATCGACCCGGCATCGCGCGGACCGACATTTTTCATATCGGCGATGGGGCTGTCGATCAGCTTGTCGTAGGCGGCATTGAGCGGGAAGCGCCACAATTTCTCTTCAACCGAAAGCCCCGCAACCACCAGTTCGCGCGCCAGCGCATCGTCGTTGGCAAACATCCCGCCATGTTCGCGGCCCAGACTAACAATCATCGCACCGGTCAGCGTCGCCAGATCGACCATCACGTCGGGTTTGAAACGGCGCTGTGCCCAGGTCATCGCATCGCACAGCACCAGCCGCCCCTCGGCGTCGGTGTTGATAACCTCAACCGTCTGGCCCGACATCGAGGTGACGATGTCGCCCGGACGCTGGGCATTGCCATCAGGCATATTTTCCGCAAGCGCGCAGACACCGACGACGTGGGCCGGCGCGCTCCGCTTGGCGAGAGCCAGCAGCGCACCCGCGACCGCACCAGCGCCGCCCATGTCCCACTTCATATCTTCCATGCCGAGCGCAGGTTTGATGCTGATGCCGCCGGTGTCGAATGTCACGCCCTTGCCGATCAGCAGGATCGGCGGCACCCCGTCGGGGGCGTCATCGCTTTTCCATTCGAGCGTGAGCAGGCGCGGCGGACGGGCGCTGCCCTGCCCCACCCCCAGAAACGCGCCCATGCCGAACTCGGCCATCTGATGCTCGTCATAGGATGTGACATGCACGCCCGCATCGCTGAGCACCGAGCAGCGCTCAACAAAGCTTTGCGGATATATGATATTGGCGGGTTCGGCGACCAGTTCGCGCGTGAAAGCGACGCCTTCGGCTACGGCGCGCAATTGGCCCCACGCCGCTTCGGCACCAGCATCCGCGCCGACAATCGCCACCCGCTCCAGCGTCGCCTTTTGATTGGCGGGTAGCCGCGTGCGGTAACGGTCTATCCGCCAACCGCGCAAGGACGCCCCCAGCGCAAAACGCGCTGCGACAGATGCACTGGCCCCGCCAAGGTCGGCAAAGACGGATGTCACGCCCGATGCTATCAGGCGGACGCTGAGCGCTGCACCGGCTTTTTCATAGCCCGCTTCGTCGCCGCTGCCCGCGCCGACCAGCAACAAGCGGTGGGTAGCCACGCCTTCGGCGACGTATGTTTCAAACAATGTCCCGGCCTTTGCCTCGAACCTGGCCTGCGCGGTTGCGGAGACGGCAACGCTGCGAAACGATTCCGGCAGGCGGTTGATCATCGCCTCCAGGCCCCCCGAAACCACTGGAAATACCAGCGCATCGCCCGGTGCTGCCGAGCCGGTTACATATTCGATGATCATGCATTTATCCTTTGAATCGTCTGATTGCTCATGCAGATAGGGCCACATACGCAAGTTGCAAAGCCCCGCCGCGACGTTATTAGGCTATGAGATGGCGCGATCTTTGGCTTCAGGGGGCAAAGGGCAGCCAATCCTATAGGACCCATGAGACTGTATGACCCTGCGCACGCCAACAACTTCGCTGATGCTGTTTGGCATGGTCGTTTTGTCAGTGGGCACAACTGCATCAGCGCAAAACGCCCCATCTGGCATCGTAGCGCCCGCATCTGCATCAGAACAGAATAGTGAAACCCTGTCCTTTTCCGCGGATGATGTGGTTTACGACAACGCCAGCGATACAGTGACAGCGCGTGGCCATGTCGCATTGCAGCGCGATGAATGGCATTTGCGCGCTGATCAGGTCGCGTGGAACCGCACCACCGGCCGCGTGATTGCCAGCGGCAATGTCGCGCTCAGCGGGCCACAGGGTGAAACCGCTTATGGGGATTCGGTCGAGTTGAGCGACAGTTTGCGCGACGGGGTAGTTGAAAACCTGCTGGTGGTGTTTGAAAATGGCGCGCGCGCCGCAGCCAATTCGGGTGAGCGGATGGCCAATGGTGACATGGCGCTGAACCACGCCGCTTATTCGCCGTGCAGCGTGGTTGACCCCAACGGTTGCCCCCACGACCCGACGTGGCAGTTGCGCGCAGCGCGGGTTTATTATGACCGCGCGCGCAATCGGGTGCGTTATGACGGCGCGCGGATCGAGATGTTCGGCCTGCCGCTCATCCCGCTGCCCTATTTATCGCATCCCGCCATCGGCATACCGGGCACAGGATTTTTAGTGCCGACGCTGCGCATCGACCGCACCAACGGCGTCGAGTTTGCGCTGCCCTATTATCTGCGCCTGAGCGACAAGAGTGACCTGACGCTGACCCCGCACATCTATGCCGACGCTGCGCCAATGGCCGAGGCACAGCTGCGCGGCCTGACCGCCAATGGCGCGTGGCAGGTGGCGGGTTACGCCACCTACAGCCAGCGTGTCCCTGTCGGCACCCCGGGCGGTACAGGCCGCAACGATTTTCGTGGCTATCTCGACGCATCCAGCGGTTTTCAATTCAACCCGCGATGGAGCCTCTCGGCCTCGGCGCGCATCGCCACCGACCGCACCTTCCTGCGCCGTTACGACATCAGCCGCGATGATCGGCTGCGCTCGACCTTCACCCTCGCGCGCAATGGTGGGTCCAGCTATCTGACGATTTCAGGCTGGGCGGTGCAGACACTCAGGGTCAATGATGACCAAGGGCAACAGGCGATTGCCCTGCCTGCCGTAGATTTTCGCCAGCGCATCCGCGACCCATGGCTGGGTGGGCAGATACTGCTGCAACTCAACACCTTGGCACTGACTCGCACCGATGGGCAGGATACACAGCGGCTGTTTGCCAGTGCACAGTGGGACGTGCGGCGACTAACCCCATTGGGCCAGGAAGTGCAACTGACCGCGATTGCGCGCACCGATCTCTATCACACCCAGTCAGTCGATGCGACGCCGGTACCCGCCTATCGCGGTCGAGCGGGGTTCCAGACGCGCGCCTTTGCTGCGGGTGCAGCAAATATCAGTTGGCCGTTGGTCGGACGGTTGGGCGCAGGGACGCAGCGGCTGACTCCGCGCATACAACTGGTCGCGGCCACGCCAGTGGATAATGTCGATATCCCGAACGAGGACAGCCGCGCATTCGAACTGGAAGACAGCAATATCTTTTCGATCAACCGCTTTCCCGGATACGATAGGTTCGAGGATACGTCACGCCTGACCTATGGTGTAGAATGGGCCTATCAGCGCCCCGGCCTCGCCTTCACGACCCAGATTGCTCAAAGCTATCGGATCGGCGCCATGCCGGCGCTGTTCACCCCCGGCACCGGGTTGGATGATCGAACGTCCGATATTGTCGGTCGCTCTACGATCGCTTTGCGCAACTTCATCCGCCTGACACATCGATTCAGGCTCGACAAGGACAATCTGACGATCCGCCGCAACGAAGTTGATGCAACCGTCGGCGGACGACGCACATATGCGATCCTCGGTTATTTGCGGCTCAACCGCGATATTTCGACGTTGGGCGAAGATTTGCGCGACCGCGAAGAAGCGCGCGTCGGCGGACGCATCCAGGTGGCACGATACTGGTCGGTCTTTGGCTCGGCGATTGTCGATTTGACCGATCGGGCGGAAGATCCGGCTTCGATTGCCGATGGCTTTACCGCCATCCGCCACCGTTTAGGCTTTGCTTACGAGGATGACTGCCTGACCATCGGCTTTACGTGGCGGCGCGATTATCAGGATACGGGGGATGCGCGGCGCGGAAATACCTTCCTGCTGAGGCTGGCGTTCCGCAACCTTGGCGTGTAAAGGCTTGCGATCATCGCTACGGCGCGCCATGACCTTGCTCAGCATAGGTTCAGCCTGATAGTGGGATGGGCGCTCTGCGGCTTTTCGCCGAACAACCTTAGGATGACATGTTTGATCATGACAAAAAGAGAGACGCGTTTCGGCCTGCGAGTAACCGCATTTGTGGCGGCTGCGGCCATGGTATTCCAACCCGCGATGGCGCAGGTTGTCGCAGATCAAGGTGTTCCTGAGGCCGGGTTGAACATTCCGGCCAACGCCCAGCTTTTTGGCGACCCAAGCAGCAATGTTTATCGCCCGACAGCGACGGTCAACGGCGAAATTATTACCGCTACCGATGTCGATCAGCGGCTAGCACTGGTCCGTATCGCCAATGGCGGGCAGGTTCCTGCCGAACAGTTGCAGCAATTGCGGGTCGAGATTTTTGGCCAACTGGTCGATGAGATGCTCCAGATTCAAGAGGCGCGAGCCAACGAAATTGAGCTGGAAGACGCCGACATCACCGCAGAGTTTACGCGCATTGCTGGCTCGCTGCGCCAGACGCCAGAGCAATTCACGCAGTTCCTCGCTGCCAATGGTTCATCCGCCGCTTCGATGCGCCAGCAAATTCGTGGTAACATAGCATGGCAGCGACTGTTGGGCCGAAACGTCGAACCTTTTACCAATGTTAGCCAGGAAGAAGTGCGATCGATGATCGAGCACATGCAAAGCCAGCGTGGACTTGAGGAGTTTCGGATTGGCGAAATCTATTTGCGCACAACCCCCGAAACCATGGCTGCGGTGGTAGAGAATGTGCGGCGGATCACAGAATCCCTGAGCAGCGGCGGGGTCAATTTCCAAGACGCTGCCCACCGTTTTTCCGAAGCCACCAGCGCATCGGCTGGCGGCGACCTGGGCTGGCTACGCCTGTCACAATTGCCGCCGTCAATGGCCGAGGCGGCACAGACAATGGAAATCGGGCAACTGGCTGGACCGATCGAGACGCCTGGCGGCATCTCTATCCTGCTGATGATCGACAAGCGTCGTGTCCTGACCGCCGACCCGCGCGACGCAGTGCTCAGCCTCAAACAGGTTTCGCTCAATTTTCCAGCGGGAACAACCCAAGCGCGCGCGAATGAACTGGCCGCTAATTTCCAGACCCGCACCCGTACCATTGCCGGTTGCGGACAAACGGATCAGATCGCCGCCGAACTTGATGCCGAAGTTATCAGCCGCGATCAGATAGCGATGCGCGACCTGCCGCCGCCGCTGCAAAGCTCGCTGGGGGCGATGCAAATAGGTCAGGTCACCCAGATGTTCGGGTCGCCGCAGCAAGGCGTAAGCGTGCTCGTCCTGTGCGGGCGCGAAATGCCAGCAGCCGCGACAACACCCTCGGTCGATGAAGTGGCCGACCGTATTCAGCAGGAACGCGTACAGCGCCGCGCGCAGCGCTATATGCGCGACCTGCGGCGTGACGCCATAATCGACTATAGCTGAGCATTTTCAGCTTGAAAGGAAAAGTGGAACCGTTTCTCGTCACGCTTGGTGATCCGGCCGGCATCGGGCCAGAGGTAACCGCGCGCGCGTGGGCAGCGCGCCAGAGCGGAAACCTCCCGTCCTTTGTCGCCATTGGCGATGCGGCTTCGGTACAGGCCGTCTGGGATGGGCCGATTGCCATGGTCGATAGTCTGGCGGCTGGCGCGGCGGCCTTTGCCAATGCGCTTCCCGTCTGGCAGGTCGAAGACTCTGGCCCGCTCGTGCCCGGGGAACCGACTTTGGCGGGAGCACATTGCGCGCTACATTCGCTCGAGCTTGGGGTGGGGCTTGCCCGCGCTGGTGATGCCGCCGGCCTCATCACCGCACCGATATGCAAAGACCAACTCTACCAAGTTGGTTTTACCCAGGCTGGTCAGACCGAGTTTATCGCCGACCGATGCGGCGTGTCACGGTGCAACGCAGTGATGATGCTATCTGGGCCGGGGCTACGCGTGGTGCCAATCACGGTCCACGTCCCGATGCGCGATGTTCCCGCACTGCTCACTACCGAGCTAATCGTCGCCAAGACGCTGGCGACAGCACGCGGTATGGCTAAAAACTTCGGCATTGAATATCCACGGCTAGCCATCGCCGGTTTCAATCCGCACGCAGGCGAAAATGGCGCGCTGGGCCGCGAAGAAATTGACATCATTACCCCTGCGGTTCTCAAACTTCGCGCGGAGGGCGTCGACATCAGCGGCCCGCATTCGCCCGATGCGCTGTTCACACCATTGGCGCGCGCCGGCTATGATGCGGCGCTGTGCATGTATCATGATCAGGCGTTGATCCCGCTCAAGGCGCTCTATTTTGACGAGGGTGTCAACCTGACGCTCGGCCTGCCGATTGTCCGGACATCGCCCGACCATGGCACCGCGTTCGGCATTGCGGGAACCGGACAAGCGAGCGCCGGCCCGATGATCGCCGCCATTCGCATGGCCGGGAAAATGGCGACAGTCCGCGCGCAGTGCGAGGCTTGACGCCACTCCCCCCATTACGCGAAGTCGTCGCCGCACACGGCCTTTCCGCCAGCAAGGCATTGGGGCAAAACTTTCTGTTTGACGAGCAATTGCTCGATAAAATTGCGGCAATACCCGGCAACATGACCGATCAGTCGGTGTTCGAAGTTGGTCCTGGCCCAGGTGGGCTAACGCGGGCGTTGCTGCGCGCTGGAGCGAAGGTGACGGCGGTCGAGCGCGATGCGCGCTGCCTGCCTCCATTGGCTGAGCTTGGCTCCGCGTTTCCGGGCAGCCTGAGGGTGATCGCGGGCGATGCGATGAAACTCGACACCGACAGCGTGATGGGCGAGCCCTATCACATCGTCGCCAACCTGCCCTACAACGTCGGCACGGCGTTGCTGGTGCGCTGGCTGGAGGCACCATATTGGCCGCCGCGCTGGCGTTCACTGACGCTGATGTTTCAGCACGAGGTAGCGCAGCGGATTGTCGCCAAGCCTGATACGCAGGCCTATGGTCGGTTGAGTGTGCTGGCACAATGGCGGTGCAGCGCGCGCCTTGCCATGCGCGTCCATCGTTCGGCCTTCACCCCGCCGCCCAAGGTGATGTCGGCAGTGGTGCACATCGTGCCAGCGGCCATGCCTGAGGGGGTCGCTCCGGCGGTGCTGTCGCGGATCACCGCCGCCGCTTTTGGTCAGCGCCGCAAGATGCTCCGCCAATCGCTGAAAGGCGTAGCGGGAGCAGCCGAGGCGATGGAAGCGATGGCGATCGACCCAGCGCGCCGTGCCGAAACGCTGTCCATCGCGGAGTTTGTCGGAATAGCTAAAGCGCTCAGTTAGGTAGCGCCTCAATCATCGGCCTTGGCATGACCTGATCGGGGCGAAGCGCGGTGTGCGGCGACGCGCGTGCCCCAGCAGCTTGGATAGCGGCGTTAAGCTCGGTTACCTCTGTACAGGCTTCTTCGTCGCACAGATTTTGCAATTGCGCCAGATTTTGCCGTGCCAGCGCCATTGCTCCGCGCGCGGCATAGGCGCTACCCTGCCCAGCAAGCGCGCGTGGGTTGTCGGGGCGCAAGCGCAATGCGCCGCGAAAATGACCAATGGCTTTGCCGGGAAGTTGTTGTCGGCGTGCGATATCACCAAGCCCTATCAGTGCATCGGCGTTGCGTGGGTCCGCAACCAGCGCAGTTTCAAAATAGTCGGTGGCCGCATCCAATTCGCCATTAGTGAAAAGACGCGCGCCCTCTTGCTGCATGGCGAGCGACAGTGGCGAAATGCGGTGCGGCTGTACAGGTGCCATGAAGGATGAAGCCGTAACTGCAAGCAAGATAACAAGGCAAACAATGATAGACGGGGCGAGGTGTTTCGCCCGCTGCCATCTCTGGCTGGCTCTCTCCCGCTCGGCGATATGCACGGTCATCCGCGTCTTAACCGCGCCATGAAAAATCCGTCACTGCCATCGTGGAGCGGGGTCAGCAGCCGCCCAGCACCGGCCGTGCGACCAATATCGCCGATGCTTTCAGGCCGAAAGCCTGTGTGTCGCCCCAGAAACTGCTCCACCTGCCCCTCACCCTCGCCCGTGATGACCGAGCATGTCGCATAGACGATATGACCGCCCGACGCCACCAGCAGTGCTGCCAGATCGAGCAGATAACTCTGCGTCGCCATCAACCGCGCCAACCGGTCCGGTGTCAGTCGCCAGCGCCCTTCAGGATTGCGCCGCCATGTACCGCTGCCCGAACAGAGTGCATCGATCAGCACAACATCGACCCGTCCCGCAAAATCGGCCAATGCGGCCAGTTCCTGCCCAGGGTTCATCAACACGGTTTCGATATTGACCGCGCCAGCGCGCTCAGCCCGCGGTCCCAATTTTGACAGGCGGCCACGATCGACATCGGCAGCGATCAATGGCCCGCGCCCGTCCATCATCGCAGCCAAAGCCAGCGTCTTGCCGCCCGCCCCCGCGCATAGATCGATCACCGTCATCTCCGGCTTGACCAGGCAGCATGCGGCAATCGATTGGCTGCCCGCATCCTGCACCTCTATCGCCCCAGCCAGCACCGCTGGATGGTCAGCTATGTTCGTATCGGCTGGCAAACGCAGACCATCGAGCGGCGCGCCGAGTGGCTCTCCATCGGGCAAAGTCACACCACCACTGTGCGCGCGATTGATCCGCACATCGAGCGGTGCGCGTTCAAGCAAGGCAGCAATTTCCGCGCCATCAATGCGCGGGTCAAGATGTTTTAATAGCCACTCCGGAGCCGTGCCACCGCCCGCGCGCCGCTCGCCATGACCAATCACCGCAGGAGCCTTGCCCTCGCCAGTGAAATGTGCGGCCAACGTCGCATCGCTGTCGGCCATGCTGAGCATCGCCGCGCGCGCCGACGCCGGACGTTCGCCAAAGCGGCGGATTGCCGCCCACACCAGTTCGCGTATGGCGCGCCTGTCGCCCGATCCAGCATAGCGGCGCTGCTTGAAAAAACGCGTTGCAACGACATCCGCTGCCGCGCCGCCTTCACGCGCCGCAGCGATGATCGCATCGAGAAGTTCGATAGCAGTTTGGACGCGCGCGGCGGGATGCATTAGCGCGTCGGGTAATTGGGCGCTTCGCGCGTGATCGTTACGTCGTGAACATGGCTTTCGGACAAGCCAGCATTGGTGATCTGCATGAAGGTTGCGCGTTCACGGAATGCCTCCAGGCTCGCCGCGCCGGTATAGCCCATCGCGGCTTTTACCCCGCCGACCATCTGATGCACCACTTCGCGTGCGCTCCCTTTGAACGGCACGCGACCTTCAATGCCTTCTGGCACCAGTTTCAACTGGTCCTTGATGTCCTGTTGGAAATAGCGATCAGCGGAGCCACGCGCCATTGCGCCGACGCTGCCCATACCGCGATAGCTTTTGTAAGCGCGGCCCTGATAGAGAAAGGTCTCGCCCGGTGCCTCCTCGGTCCCCGCCAGCAGCGAGCCGAGCATCACCGTCGTTGCGCCAGCAGCCAGCGCCTTGGCGATGTCACCCGAAGTGCGCAGGCCGCCATCGGCAATCACCGGAACGCCGGACTTTGCGGCTTCCTCGGCACAGTCCATCACCGCTGTCAGCTGCGGCACGCCAACGCCGGCAACGATACGCGTGGTACAGATCGACCCCGGCCCGATGCCAACCTTGACGCAATCGGCTCCGGCATCGATCAACGCGCGGGTCGCCGCTGCCGTTGCCACATTGCCCGCGACAATCTGCACCGTGTTGGACATTTGCCGCACCGCCTTCACTGCATCAGCGACCATCGACGAATGGCCATGCGCGGTGTCGATCACCAAGCAGTCACACTCGGCATCGAGCAGCGCCTGCGCCCTCGCCAGCCCTTTTTCGCCAACCGTTGTCGCAGCGGCCACGCGGAGCCGCCCAGCGTCATCCTTGGTCGCGTCTGGGTAACTGACCGCGCGCTCCATATCGCGCACGGTAATCATCCCGACGCAGCGATAATCATCATCGACCACCAGCAATTTTTCGATGCGGTGCTGGTGGAGCAAGCGCCGCGCATCGGCTTCGCTGACATCGGGGCGGACCGTGACCATCGCGTCATGGGTCATCAGTTCGCGCACCGGCTGGTCGGGCTTGTCGGCAAAGCGCACGTCGCGGTGCGTGAGTATGCCGCACAGCCGACCACCCTCCTCGACCACCGGAATGCCCGAAATATGGTGGATCGCCATCAGGCCCTGCGCATCGGCGAGACTGGCGTCGGGCGAGATTGTGATCGGATTGACCACCATCCCCGCGACATAGCGTTTGACCTGTGCCACCGCCTTGGCCTGTTCTTCGACCGACAGATTGCGGTGCAGCACGCCGATACCGCCGAGCTGCGCCATGACGATCGCCATCTGCGCCTCTGTCACCGTATCCATCGCCGACGAAATGATCGGGATCGCCAAGCGGATGCCGCGTGTTAACTGCGTCGATGTATCGGCATCGCCGGGTAGCACGCTCGATGCTGCGGGTTGCAGCAGAACATCGTCAAAGGTGAGGCCGAGGCGGATTTCCATGGGTATTGCCACTTTCGCTATTATCTTAGCCGCAGTTACGACTCATTGGGTGGCGGCCCATGTAACCAACAAGGTGCGAAAGCGCCAGTGGCCACAGCGTCGGCCCGCCAATCAATCCTGATCGCGCGTCGGCGGGTGCGCGCGCACACTCGCAAAATGGCGAATGAGTGCGACATGCAGATCGGCATCGTCCGCCGCCCCGCCCAGTTGCACGGCATCGGTCATTTCGTCGCCAGGCTTATGATAATTACCGCTGATGAACGCCTGCAAATAAGCCGCATCGGTAAAACCGCCCCCCGCCATGATCGCCGGAACCCCCGATTGCGAAAGCGCCCAGCCATCCTGCCTGCGGACAAAGGTTTCGGCGTCATTATCGGTATCAATGGTGCGGCCGAGCGCGCGGGCCACGGCGTCCACCTCTGCGCTGAGGCGCGTCGTGCCTCGCCCGACAATTGCCATCGCCGCGCCGCGCGGTGCCACCGCCACCGTGTCGATGTTGAGCGCGATCACGATAGAAGGCAGTGGCGTGGTGGGGTTGCTCGCAAAATGATAAGCGCCAAGCAATCCCTGTTCTTCGGCGGTAGTGCCCACCAGCACGACATCGCGGTCCAGCGGCGGCGCGGCAGCGATACGCTGTGCCGCCGCGATCATCACCGCGATGCCACTAGCATTATCAACCGCGCCATTGCAGATGCGATCTGCCGCGTCCTCACCCCGACAAGTCCCCAGATGATCCCAATGCCCGGTCACCAGCACGGTACCGCTGTTCACACGCGCGCCGGGCAAGCGGGCGATGACGTTATAGCTGTTGAAATCGCGGCGCATTGTGGTCGCGTGCAACATCGCCTTGCCCGACAGGTCAATACCCGTAAAATCGGCGTCTGCGGCGCGCCTCACTCCCTCGGCAAGGTCGGCACCATCCGCCTGCATCAGCACGCTGGCGGCATGATAGGCCATCACTCCCTCGATCTGTGCGCGGCTGACTCGCCCTGCCAATTGCATCCGCGCATGGGTATAGGACCGGCGGAGGCCCGCAAAGGGTGGGCCCTCAGCTGCAATGGTAATCGTCGCAACCGCCCCCTTGGCGATCAACGCTTCGCGGCGCAATGCCGCCGACAGCGCGTTGTCGCCGGGACGGTCACTCGCCAGCATCAGCGCAACCTTGCCCGCGACATCAACGATCACCTGACCGTTCGATTCAACGCCATACCCAACAAATATCATTGGCGCGCCCACGATATGTGCTGAACCGCTGGGTGCCCTCAGCAATATGTCGGCGGCGGTGATGGTGGTGATGGCCCGGCCCGCGCCGTCGATAAAGCGCGCATCGCTTGTCCCCATCTGCAAATCAACCAGTGGCACCGGCTGATACCAGCTGCCGCCCGCATCCGCCCCACCGACAAAGCCCGCCGCCGCCCACGCCCGCGCGATATAATGCGCGCTCAAGGTTTCGCCCGCCGTGCCAGGGAAACGCCCGCCATATTCGTCGCTGGCCAGCACCGCGATATGGCCGCGCAGTTCGTCTTCGGTCACGGGCGCGTTGGCAAGCGGCTGCGCAAGCAGCGGTGACGCAAAGGTCAATGCTGTCAACAACGCAACAAGGATGTGCTTTTTCATCGCTATGCTATGCCGCTCTATCGGCGCTGTTGCAACGGCGGGAATGCTCGCTAATATCACTCCATCAAACAAGGAGATATGGCTATGGGCGGCGTGCTGATTTTCGTGGCGGTTTTTGCCGTCGTGTTCCTGTTTGCCAGCGTCAAAATGGTCAAGCAGGGCTATAATTATACGATCGAACGCTTTGGCCGTTACACCAAGACCGCTCAATCTGGGCTGACCGTCATCATGCCCGTGTTCGAACGCGTCGGGCGCAAGGTCAATATGATGGAGCAGGTGCTCGACATTCCAGGGCAGGAAATCATCACCCGCGACAATGCGATGGTTGGGGTCGATGCGGTGGTGTTCTTTCAAGTGCTCGATGCCGCCAAGGCCGCCTATGAAGTGAGCGACGTCTATTTTGCGATCATGCAGATTACGACCACCAATTTGCGCACCGTCATGGGTTCGATGGACCTCGACGAAACATTGTCGAAGCGCGACGAGATTAACGGACGGCTGCTGACCGTGGTCGACCATGCGACAGCGCCGTGGGGGGTCAAAATCACGCGGGTCGAGATTAAGGACATCCGCCCGCCCGCCGACATTTCGAACGCGATGGCGCGCCAGATGAAGGCCGAGCGCGAGAAACGCGCGGTCATCCTCGAGGCGGAGGGGCTGCGCGCCGCCGAAATCCTGCGCGCCGAGGGCGAGAAGCAGGGCCAGATATTGCAGGCCGAAGGGCGGCGAGAGGCCGCGTTCCGCGATTCCGAAGCCCGCGAGCGCGAGGCTGAAGCAGAGGCAAAGGCGACGCAAATGGTTTCCGCTGCCATCGCCGTATCAGGTACGCAGGCAATCAATTACTTTGTCGCGCAAAAATATGTCGAGGCGATCAGCCAATTTGCGACATCGCCTAATGCCAAAACGATCCTGTTCCCCGTTGAAGCAACGGCGTTGATCGGGACGCTTGGCGGTATTGGCGAATTGGCCAAGGATGCGCTGGGGACCAAGTCATGAGCGACCTCCATGTCGCACCCTATGTTGTCTGGCTGACCGCTGGTGTCGTGCTGTGCATCGCCGAAATGGTGCTGCCGGGCGTGTTTTTGATGTTCATGGGCATCGCCGCGCTCATCACCGGGGTGATCACCTTTCTGTTGCCGATCAATATGGAACTGCAGCTGCTGTGCTTTGCGGTGATTGCCATTGCATCGGCCTATATCGGGCGGCGCTGGTTCCGCCCCGGTGCCATCGTCACCGATGACCCGTTGCTCAACGATCGGCTGGGGCGGCTGGTCGGCGAGGTGGTGACGTTGATCGAACCGATTGCAGGTGGCGAAGGCCGCGCGCAGGTGGGCGACAGCGTGTGGAGCGTGCGCGGACCCGATGCCGCAGCGGGCGCGCGGATGCGCGTCACCGGTGCCGAAGGTAATGTGCTGATCGTTGAGCCAATCTGAGGCTTAAATTACCCGTTCCAGTACGATCTGGGCATCGGGACTGGCATTGGTGCCTCCGATCAGGATCAATCGCCCATGCCCATCGATCCGCATCGCCAGCGATTGACCGAGCAAGGCAATGAGCCGCGCCTCTTGCGCCGCTAACGCGCTCTCGCACGCCATCCGCGTCGAGACGATCTGTGTGACCGTCAGGCGCACTCCGTCGCTGGTGAAGTTTCCTGACAGGCGATTGCACCCTACACCGCCGCTGATCCGGTTGCCCGCAAAACGCAGCTCCGCTGGGCCGCGTCCTGCCGCCATCGCTGCGCCATCGATGCTGAGTATCCGCCAGTTGGTGCCATCAAGATGCGTGGGCGGCAACACCCGCCCGCCGCAGCCGCGTAGCGTCCGCCCGCCTGCCTCAACAATCACCGTGTCGCCATAGCGGCGCTCGCTCATCCCATCACGGCACGTGCCATGCGTGACATCGACGGTAATTTGCGGCGTGACGTAACGCTCGCCGTTGAAACTGAGCTGTGCACCGGGATTAGCGACGCTGATCCGCCGTCCGTCGGCATCGTGATAAACGATTCTAGCGGTGGTGATCTCGACATTCCAGAACGGTTCATTGCCCAGTGCGAACCACGCCTCTCCGGTCGGCACGTCACCCGGCGGAGTGGTGATGGCTGCGCATCCGGCAAGGGCAAATGCGGGCAGAGCAATGAGGAGCGTGCGGCGGTTCATAAGCGCCAATGTGTCAGGCTCTGCCCTGTTTGTCGAGCACGCGATAGGCCATCACCGCCGTCGCCACGGCGGCATTGAGGCTATCCGCCTTGCCCAGCATCGGCATCCGCACACGAATGTCGCATTCGACCTCATAGGCTGCGGGCAATCCGCGCGCTTCGTTGCCGGTAAGGATGAAGCACGGCGCGCCATAATCTGGCAGGCGGTAATCAATGCTGGCCTCCGACAGGCTGGTGCCGGCCAATGTGCCATCACCGCTGCGAAGCCATGGCACAAAATCGCTCCACGATGCAGCAACGACGCTTTGCGTGAAGACTGCACCCATGCTGGCGCGCACGGTTTCGACCGAGAAGGGATCGACGCAATCGTCGATCAATATGACGCCGCCCGCGCCGACCGCATCGCCAGTGCGCATGATAGTGCCAAGGTTCCCGGGGTCGCGTATCGCCTGCACCACCAGCCAGATCGGGGCGGCGTTGCGGTCGATCTGCTCAAGGGTGCGCAGGTGGTCGGGATAGATGCCAATCAGCGTTTGCGGGTTATCTTTGCCCGACAAGCGAGAGAGAACATCGGCACTAGTCGCGATCACTTCGCCGTGCGCCGCCACTGTTTCGGCAATCAGTTCCTGACCAAGTGGGTGCAGCGGCTGGTTGTAGGCATAGAAAAGCTGCTGAGGGAGCACGCCAGCCTCGCGCGCTTCGGTAAGGATGCGTAGCCCTTCGGCGAGGAAATGTCCGTTGAGCCGGCGGTACTTTTTATCACGCAGCGATCTGGCGCGTTTAATGACGGCGTTGCTCGCGCTCATGATAAGCCGGTGGCCGCGCGCGTTGGTATCCACCCCGTCGGCCTTAATCTTCGCCGAAACTGTCTTTGACCAGGCCGACCAGTTTGAGCAGCGCCAGTTCGGCATCATCGCCGCTGGTATGGATGGTGATGCTATCGCCCTTGGCGGCACCCAGCATCATCAGCCCCATGATCGACAGGCCGTTGACGGTGCTGCCGTCCTTCTCCACTTCGACCTTGACCCCTTCGGTCAGCGCGGCAACGAAATTGACGAATTTGGCGCTGGCGCGTGCATGCAGGCCGCGCTGATTGGTAATCGTCACCGTCTCGCTTTGCATCGTCATGGAGACACGCCCAGCAGTTCGGAAGCGATCGAAATATATTTTTGCCCGGCATCGCGCGCGGCGCGCACCGCATCGCGGATGTCCATGCACCGCCGCGCCGATTCGAGCCGGATCAACATCGGCAGATTGATGCCGGCAATCACCTCGATCCGCCCTGGTTCCATCAGCGAGATCGAAAGATTCGACGGGGTGCCGCCGAACAGGTCGGTGAGCAGGATACAGCCGCCCTTGCCCTCTACCGCAGCGATGGCGGCGGCAATTTCCGCGCGGCGCGCCTCCATATCGTCGTTGGGGCCAATGCAGATCGTTGCAATAGAGCGCTGCGGGCCGACAACATGCTCCATCGCCACGCGAAACTCTTCGGCCAAACGGCCGTGGGTGACGAGGACGAGTCCAATAGCGGGAGCGGGCTGTGCTGACATAAGATTCGGCCCCTTTAGGCCGAAGGCGGCTTTCCCTCAAGACTCTCTTGAGGGTGCGAGGTCAAATTTCTGTGGATGACATTTGGCGCAAGCCCAGCCCCGCGCAAAAAGGCGGCGATACGCTCGGCGACATGGACCGATCTGTGCCGCCCGCCGGTACAGCCGATAGCGATGGTGACATAGCTTTTCCCCTCTTCCCTGTAGCGCGGGATGAGCGTGGCCAGCAACGTTTCGATCAGCCCCACCGCCTGTTCATAAGCGGGATCGGCGCGAATATACTCGGCCACGGCCTCGTCTAGGCCCGTCCCGCCACGCAACGCATCAACCCAATGCGGGTTGCGCAAAAACCGCATGTCGAACACCAGATCAGCATTGCGCGGCAATCCGCGGGCATAGCCAAAACTCATGACATTGACGGTGGGGCCCCCGCGCTGCCCCACATCAAATCGGCGGCGCACCTCCTGTTGCAACTCGTTGGTCGAATAAGCGGTCGTATCGATCAGATGGTCGGCCCAGCGGCGCAAAGGTTCGAGTATTTCGCGTTCGCGCGCGATGCCATCGGCGGCGGGGCGGTCCTCGGCCAACGGATGCCGTCGCCTCGTCTCCGAATAACGGCGGTCAAGCTCGGCCCCCGCACAATCGAGAAACAGGGTTGCGACATCATGCCCGTGCGACGCGCGCAGCCGCTTGATCGCGCGGACGATGGCATCGGCGTTGAAGCTGCGGGTGCGGCTGTCGACCCCGACCGCCAACGGGCGCTCGCTCGCCTCTGCTGCATCGCCGGTGGGCGTGGAAAGCAGCGGCCCGAGCAGACGAATCGGCAGATTATCGACAACTTCCCAGCCCATGTCTTCGAGCGCGCGCAGCGCCGTCGATTTTCCAGCGCCCGACATACCGCTGACCAGCAATATCGGCTGCGCGAACATCTCAGGGCTCGATTGGCTAGTCATACGCCTAGGGTCAGGACCCATGTGCTGCATGAGCCGTGGTGGCTGGGATGCGGGATGAAATGATAGGAAGGCGGCGCAGCGCGGGTGCTATACCCGTGCAAGCCGATTGACGCAGCAGTTCGCCCGCATCGCGCCATCGAGACGACTTGGCCCAAAAAGGCCGTAACAGCGTCGCTCGTTCGTTCAATAGCACCACTATTCGCCTCTCTCGCTTCTCGTTACACCCCTTTTGGGCTCAAGCCACGGCCATGCGGTACATGAGTCCTGACCCTTGCTAATGCCCCCACCGCTCAAGCGCCAGCCTTACCTTGGTCACG
This sequence comes from Sphingopyxis sp., assembly GCA_040080745.1. GTDB lineage: Bacteria > Pseudomonadota > Alphaproteobacteria > Sphingomonadales > Sphingomonadaceae > Sphingopyxis. The sequence continues at coordinate 31,606 of JBEBHS010000026.1, forward strand.
GCAAGCGGTGATCGCGGATCTAACGTCAATTTGGGGCAATAGAGGTCATCAATCGGGCCAAAGGCCCCCAGGTCACGCGGGCCGAACTGCCCGCGATCCGTCTGGCGCGGTGCCGAGTCCAGCGCGATGGCGATGGCGAGCGAGATGGCCGCATCGGCTTGGGGAACGGGAACGAAGCCGATGTCGCGGATGACCATATGGTGACAGAACGGCCGTGGCGCGGCGATCATGATCCGCCCTGCGTCGGCGTACATCACCACAAGGTCATCGGCAATCAGCCCCGCACCTTCGCCAATCAGCCCGAGCGCCAGTTCCGATTTTCCAACCCCAGGCAAGCCGAGCAACAATACGCCGCGGCCATCGATGGCGACCGCTGTGCCCTGTACCCCATGCCCGTTCCGGGGTGCTTGCGTCACGGCATTGCTGCCGCTGGCAATGCAATTTCAAAACAAGCCCCGTTCGCCGCGTCAGCGCGGTCATGCACCGTGATATGCCCTTCGTGCGCTTCGATGATCGTCCGCGCGATAGCCAATCCCAGGCCGCTGTGCTGCCCAAAATCCTCGCCAATCGGCCGGACAGAGTGAAACCGCCTGAAAATATGGTCGCGCTGATCGGGTGGCACACCGGGGCCGTCGTCTTCAACGCGGATGATGACATCCCCCCCCGCCGATGTCGCAGATATTCGGACCACGCCGCATGGCGGCGAGAAAGACAGCGCATTATCGAGCAGATTCTCGATAACGCGGGCCAGCCGCGATGGCTCGCCCATGACGATGGCCGTGCCTGCGCGCGGCCGCGCAAAAGCGATCATCGGCTGCCCAGCGTCAGCCCGTTCCTGCCGCGCCTCGATGATCGGTTTGATCAGCGCGCCCACATCGACCCGTTCGAACCGAGCCCGCGACAATTCCGCATCGACCCGCGATGCTTCGGATATGTCGGTGATAAGCCGGTCGAGCCGTTGCACATCGTCGGCCGCAAGCCCGAGCAGTTGCGTCCGCGATTCGGTCTGCTCAACGCGCCCCAACCCTTCGATCGCCGAGCGCAGCGATGCCAGCGGGTTTTTCAGCTCGTGCGTCACATCGGCGGCAAAATCCTCGCCCGCGTCGATCCGCGCATGCATCGCCATCGTCATGTCAGACAGCGTGCGGGCGAGCGTGCCGATCTCGTCGCCGCGCGTCGGCAATCTCGGCACGGCAACATCGCGCGCACGCCCTAACCGCACACGGGCCGCCGCATCGGCCAGCCGCTGCAAAGGCTGCACAATGGTCCGCGCCAGGAACAGCGACAACAGGATCGAAACAATGGTAACCGCAGCCAATATCAGACCGAGCTGGGTGCGCTCTGCACGCACCGCGCGCGTCACATCGCGGGCATTGGTCATTACCAGCAACGCATATGGGCCATGGTTGCGAGCATAGCTGAGCATCGGCGTGCGGTCGGGAGCCAGGCGATAGCGAAAGGCACCGGCACCGCGCGCGCGTGCTTCATTCAGTTCGCTCCAGGCCTGCGCCCGATCGACGGCAGGTTCGGTATAAGCCTCGCGCGCCGTCGCCATCACCGCCCAATCGATGGCACGGTCCATCGCGCGGGCAATGTCGCGGGTAAAGACCTGGGCCGATGGGTCGCGCAATTGGTAAGTCGGCGGATCAAGCGCAAAACTGTCGAGCACCGCACCATCGGGACCATATAGGCGGATACGCGTACCGGTGATCGCAGCAAAGCGGCGGATGATCTGTGGGCGCTGAAACGGACCGGCGAAGACCAGCGTTTGATAGAGCATCGCCTCGCCCTGGGCCAAACGTTCCTGTCGCTCCTCGATCAACCGCGAACGATAGCTATCGAGATAGAGGAACCCGCCAACCAGCAGCGCGATAACGAAGATGTTGACCGCCAATATCCGCCACGTCAGCGGAATGCGCCATTTTTGCCCCATGGCTTCATTCTTCGCCAAAGCGATACCCCGCGCCGTATAGCGTCTCGATCGCGTCGAAAGCAGGGTCAACAGCACGAAACTTGCGCCTGATGCGTTTGATATGACTGTCGATGGTGCGGTCATCGACGAACACATCGTCCTGATAGGCGATGTCCATCAACTGGTTGCGGCTTTTGATCACGCCGGGCCGCTGCGACAAGGCTTCGAGAATCATGAACTCGGTAACGGTCAGCGTGACGAGCTTGTCGTCCCACAATATTTTGTGACGCGCGGCATCGATGCTGAGCCGCCCGCGTACCATCACCTGCTGTTCGGCTTCACCATCATCAGCGGCAATGCTGGCGGCCTGAATATGCGCGACACGGCGCAATATGGCGCGAATACGGGCGATCAACAGCCGCTGCGAGAAAGGTTTGGCGATATAATCGTCGGCCCCCATCGCCAGGCCGAGCGCCTCATCCAGCTCGTCATCCTTTGACGTCAGAAATATCACGGGCGTCTGGCTATGCTCCCTGAACCGGCGGAGCAGCTCCAGCCCATCCATCTGCGGCATCTTGATATCGAAAATCGCCAGATCGGGCGGATTATCGCTGAGCGCCTTGAGCGCGCTCATCCCGTCGGTATAGACGCGGGTGGCGAAACCTTCGGCCTGCAGCGCAATCGATACCGATGTCAAAATATTGCGATCATCGTCAACCAAGGCGATTGTTGCGGTCATATTAGCTCCGGCGGGAGGGGTGGGCTTGGCTCGATCTAGCCCATGCACGAGGGATGCTGCAAACATTTCTGATGCCCATAGTGATTATGCTTTTGACGCGGGGACTGCCCATCATTACGGGAACGCTCAGCGCGCTGCGCATTCGTATGCGCCGCAGACGATACTGTAGCAATGGAGAATGACGGTGATCACGAAAGATGCGGCATTGACGATCGGCACAGAGCGGATTGCGACCAGAGCCGCGTTGTCCGTCAACCTGCCCTCTGCGCCGCTGGTGGAGCATGCGGTGCGCAATGGCGAGGGGGTGCTGGCCAAAGACGGCCCGCTGGTGGTCGCCACTGGTGCGCACACCGGTCGGTCGGCAAACGACAAGTTCATTGTCCGCGATGTAACCACCGAGGAGACCGTGTGGTGGGGCAAGGTCAACAAAGGAATGACCCCCGCCCATTTCGCGGCACTCAAGGCCGATTATTTTGCCGCGCTGGCGGACAAGGACAAACTCTATGTCCAGCAGCTGTTCGGCGGGTCGCAGGCCCAGCATCGCGTCAGCGTCCAGGTCATCACCGAACTGGCATGGCACAGCCAGTTCATCCGCACCATGCTGTGCCGCCCGAGCGCGGCGGAACAGGCCAGCTTTGCGGCGGAATATACGATGATCGACCTGCCCAGTTTCCGCGCCGACCCAGCGCGCCATGGCTGCCGCAGCGAAACCGTGATTGCGGTCGATTTCACCGAAAAACTGATCCTGATCGGCGGCACCGCTTATGCCGGAGAAATGAAGAAATCGGTGTTCGGGCTGCTCAATTACCTGCTCCCCACCGACGGGATCATGCCGATGCACTGCTCCGCCAATATTGGCGCGAACGGCGACACCGCGATCTTCTTTGGCCTGTCGGGCACCGGCAAGACCACATTGAGCGCCGATGCATCGCGCACGCTGATCGGCGATGACGAACACGGCTGGTCGGATGATGCGGTGTTCAATTTCGAGGGCGGCTGTTACGCCAAGATGATCCGCCTGTCGGCCGAGGCCGAGCCGGAGATTTTTGCGACGACGCGGCGCTTTGGCACCGTGCTGGAGAATGTCGTGATCGACCCCGCGACCCGCGCCATCGACCTCGATGACGACAGCCTGGCCGAGAATAGCCGCGGATCCTATCCGATCGACTTCATCCCCAACGCGTCGGCGGATAATATGGGGCCAGTGCCACGCAATATCGTCATGCTGACCGCCGATGCTTACGGCGTCCTGCCCCCGATTGCCCAGATGACCCCCGATCAGGCGATGTATCATTTCCTGTCGGGCTATACCGCGCGCGTTGCGGGGACCGAAATTGGCGTGACCGAACCGAGCGCCACTTTCTCGACCTGTTTCGGCGCACCGTTCATGCCGCGTCACCCCAGCGTCTATGGCAATCTGCTCAAAAGCCGGATCGCCAAAGGCGGTGTGACCTGCTGGCTGGTCAACACCGGCTGGACCGGCGGCAGCTATGGCACCGGCAGCCGCATGCCGATCAAGGCGACGCGCGCGCTGCTCAATGCCGCGCTCGACGGCAGCCTGGCCGCAGGCGCATTTCGCACCGACCCGATTTTCGGGCTGAAAGTGCCGCTGGCATGCGCGGGGATGGACAGCGCCATCCTCGATCCGCGCAGCACCTGGGCCGATAGCGCGGCCTATGATGCCACCGCGAAAAAATTGACGCAGCAGTTCGTCGACAATTTTGCGCAATTCGCCGAGCATGTCGATGCAGGCGTCCGCGCAGCCGGTCCGGTAGCCGCCTGATGCCGCAAAGCCCCCCAGATTTTACCTGTCTATCCGACTATATTACCCGGATAGGGCGGTTGATACACGGGCATAGCGAAAAACACGGCCGTCTGCGGGGTTGCGGTGGTGTGGTGTAAACTTAATACACCCGCGTTTTTGCCTCCCCTCGCGTGCTCCGGCGCAGGCCGGAGCGTGGGCCAACAAGCAGCGCGTCTGATTGCCAGCG
>JBEBHS010000054.1:0-8263 GCA_040080745.1 Sphingopyxis sp.
CGCCCGACCCCCGATCGCCCGAGCCTCGGTCGCCAGACCCGCGATCGCCCGAACCGCGGTCCCCCGATCCTCGGCTTTGTTCTGCGGGTTTATCTTTGCCCTTTGCTTTTTTAACAACCATGGCTTTCCTCCTCATCTATTCAGTGGTTAAACCCTATCCTGTTTAGCAAATCAACGACCTGTGGGTGGCGCCGGACGGGATCGATGAACGGGTCGTTGCGCAGGTAAATGAGGCCAGAATCGCGTTTAGCAAGTGCCACAACCAGTAGTCCGGCGGCGGCCTCGGCATGTCCCCACTGCGCCATGATCTGCGCCTGTTGATAGAGGCTATTGTCGCCATTTTCGGACTTGAGTCGCGCCAAGGCTGCCTCGGCCTCTGCCGTTCGTCCTTGCCTGTGCGCGATGATGGCTAGCCCAGTCCATTTGAATAATGAGCTTGATTCCAGCGCATATTCTGCGCGAGCTTCATCAATACGGCCAAGCTGAACAAGGCTGGCACCAATCGCCGCGTGCGCCACAGACAGTTGCGGGTTGATTTCGAGCGCGCGGCGGATTGGGGGGATGGAGTCGGCATAGTGACGCGCGTTATATTCAACATCGCCCGTCTGGCGAAAAATGCGAGCATTGAGCGGGTCCAACTGTGCCGCTCTAGAAATGGCAGTGCGCGCGGTGTCAATGCGACCAATGCGCGCGTTGAATACCGCATAGCGGCTGAGGATGTCGGCATCGCCGCCGCCATAAGCGTAAGAGCGGTCAAAGGGCGCGCGCGCCGCTTGTACATCCAGCTGTCCGGTGAACAGCGCAAAGCCCAGCGCCGATTGCGTTTCTGCAACATTGGGGGCCAGTCGCACCGCCTCCTGAGCTGCAGCAAGCGAGGCGGCATAGGTGGCGCGCCGCGCCGCGCCCTGGTCATATTGATTGCCGATAACGCCTAGCGCGCGCGACCGCGCCGAATGGGCGATGGCATAGCGGGCATCGGCGGCAATCGCTGCGTCGAAATGGGCCAATGCGCGCCTGTCGCTCGCCTCATTTTCGGCTCGGTCAAACGAGTCTTTCCCACGCAAATAGGCATCATAGGCTGCGACATTGGTGGTACCGCCCGGTGTGGCACGATTGGCATTTCCGCTGGCGCGCTCGGTCATCGCTCCGGTAACGGCCCCCGTTACCGCACCCGCTATTTCTTCCTGCACCGCAAACACATCGGCCAAAGGGCGGTCGAATGTCTGTGACCATTGGCTAAAGCCGCTACGGTCAATCAGTTCGGCCGAAATACGCAGCATTTCCCCGTCGCGGCGGACGTTGCCGTCGAGCAGATAGTGGACGTGGAGCTTGTTGGCGATGCTTCTGGCGTCCTCCTCGCTGTTTCTGAAACGATTGGAAGAAGCCTGCGCCGCGACGCTGAGCAAGGGATTGCGAGAGAGCTGCGCGCGCACTTCGGCGGCCAATCCATCGGAGAAATAGGCACGGTCTGCGCTGCTGCTTAAGTTATCGAACGGCAGCACGGCAACGCTGTTGGCCACGCTACTATTGCCAAACACGCCCGCCCACCAGCCGACGCCAGCAAGCGCGGCAACCCCCGCCGCTGCGCCGCCACCAATCAGCAAGCGGCGGTCAATAGAGGCGAAGCGGGGGGAGGGCGGTGCGGGCGCTGGTTGCGGCAAAGCTTTGCTGTCATGCAGAGCAGCCACCGCGCGCAACATCGTGTCGATGGCTGCATGGTCTGTATTGCGCCGCGATACTGGCATGGCAATCAACTGAAACTGACGAAAACCCAGCGGGGCCTCGACCCCGTCGAGCGAAACGGGCACCAGACAGCGGCGGTCGCGACCGCGCGTTGCTTCGTCATGCACCCAGTGCGATTCCACCGAGGTTTTCGACCAGAGGACAACGACCGCGCGCGCTCTTTCCAGCGCGGCTTCGGTGGTATGAGAGAAACGCTCACCGCCGCCCAACAGCCCGTCCCACCATACGGAATAGCCCGCCTGTTCTAGCGCCTCGATGATCGGCAAAGCGCGTTTGCGGTCATCGCGCGCATAGCTGACGAAAATAGTCGTCGGCTCGCCATTGCGGCCAATAGGAACTGTTTCATTCGTCATGTTGGCAACTTGTGCCCCTTTGCCCTGAAGCTATACCGTGGGGCAGGTGCGAACAAGCTGTTTTGCACATGCGTTGCAATGGCTTGTCGTGCGCGTTCGTTTCATTAGGGTGGTGCGATGCCCAAGGCCAACCCCATATCCGAATCATTAGCCATGCCGGGGGTGCGTCTGTGCTTGGGCGTTACCGGACACCGGCTTAGCAACGCCGCTTATGCCGCGAACGAGGCGGCGATTGCGGCGGCATTTGCCGACATATGCGACAGTGCCCACCGCGCTGCCCAGCGCATGGGTGATGGCGAGGCGAGCGTCCGGCTGCATTCGCTGCTGGCGCTGGGGGCCGACATGATGGCCATCGACCAAGCGCTGTCACGGCGGTGGGACGTCGTCGCCCCGCTACCCTTTGGCATCGATCTCAATATTGCCATCAATTGCCGAGCGACGACACGCGATGACGCGCTGGCCGTTATGGCTGGCATCCAAAGCAGCGATGCAGGCCTCGATGCCAGCGCTACAAAGATGCGCGAAGTGGCCAAGCGAATAAAGCTGTTCGAACTCGCCGAACAGGACGCGCTTGTCGCTGATCTGTTCATGGCGACGCTTGATGCGCCCGATGATATGGCTGCGGCTGTAGCCTATCGGTTGATCGCGTCGAATCGCTCCGCAACGGCAGGCAGGGTGATGATCGAGCAATCGGACCTGCTGATCGCGATCTGGGATGGCCAAAGTTCTGGCGACGTTGGCGGAACGCGGCACACGATGGCGGTCGCGCTCGAACAGCAAGCGAGCGTGATCTGCATAGACGCGGGCGATCCCACAAACGTCCGCCATTTGCGCGGCCCCGATGCGCTGGAACTGGGCGGGCCGATTGTTGATGCGGATGGTCTCGACGCGATCATGGTCGATGCGTTGTGCCCGCCCGATGACGATCAGCATAGGCAGGCAATCAAGTTCCATACCGAACGCTGGCACCCGCGCAGCGCGCGGCGCTTTCATGGCTATCGCCGGATAGAGGCGCTGTTTGGCGGCGGTGAGCGTGGTCGCTTTTCGCACCTGCGCGCAACCTATGAAAGCCCCGAAGGGATTGCTGGCGGCAGTGGTGCACAGTTGCTGGTCGCTGCCCGTGCGGTGCCGGGCTGCGACGGCCCGTTCATCGACAGGCTGGCACAGCATATCCTGGGGCGCTTCGCATGGGCGGACGGGCTTTCAACTTATTTGTCTGATGCCTATCGCAGCGGAATGGTTGCCAATTTCCTGCTCAGCACTATGGCGATTATTGTGGGGGTGACCTATTTGCCATTTGGCGACATCGATTTGAAATGGCCGTTCGCGGTGGCCGAATTGTCGTTGCTGATGATCATTGTCGCGATCACCGTGGTCGGGCGTAAGCATCGCTGGCATGGGCGCTGGTTTGAAACGCGGCGCGTCGCCGAATATCTGCGCCATGCACCGGTGCTGCTGTTACTGGGGGTCGCACGATCAAATGGTCGCTGGCCGCGTGGGTCGGGCACGCGATGGCCCGAAATCTACGCCCGCCAGACGCTGTGCGACCTTGGCTTGCCGCACGCTGTGATAACACAACCCTACCTTAGGGCTGCACTCGACACATTGTTGCTGCGCCATGTGCGCACCCAGCGCGATTATCATCGGGTGAAGGCGGCTCGCCTCACGCGCGTCCACCATGGATTGGATCGGCTGGCGGAATTGTTGTTCGTGCTTGCGATTGTGTCGGTGACGGCATTTCTGGCCCTGCTTGGCGCGGGCACCATGGGGTGGATAGCGCCAGGCATTCCGCACGATCTGTCCAAACTCTTCACCTTTTCTGGCGTTGTCCTGCCCGCGCTGGGCGGCGCGTTCGCCAGCATCCGTTATTTCGGTGATTTTGAACGCTTTGCCGCGATATCCGAGGTGACGTCGGAAAAATTGGACGGCTTGGCGCTGCGGATCGAACCGCTGTTGGCCGACACCGCTTTGCAACTACATTACAGTCAGGTTGCGGGGCTGGCCCATATCATGGACGACATTGTCATCAGCGAAATTGAAAGCTGGCAATCGGTATTTGCCGGAAAGAATATCGCTGTGCCGGTTTGATGGTATCCGCAATGCCTATTTGCGGCCCTTTGGTGGACCGCGATAGGGCTTGCCCTGTTCGCGCAACGGGCGGCTGGGCGAGACACGGCGCGGCGCGGCTTTACTTGGCGTCGCGTTGCCCGTCCCATGCGGCCTTGGCGTCAATTCACGACGGGGTTTGCGCTCGGGTGTACTGCTATGGCCGTTCGCATTGCTGCCATAGGGTGTTATGACAATACCATCGTCCGCGTCGGCATTGGCCGTGCGCAATACCGCTTCGGCAAAACGGTCGGCAATAGCGCGCGGCACTTCGACGATAGTTTCGTGGGTGGAAATGTTGATTGCGCCCACTTCGTTTTTGCTGATGTGCCCGCGCCTGCACAATAATGGCAAAATCCAGCGTGGATCGGCATTTTGCCGCCGTCCGATATTGAGGCGAAACTGTACGGTGTCGTCGAACCCTTCGCGTCGGTGCGTAGGGCGCTCGGGCCGCGCGCTAACGTCGATCATATCTTCGACGCAGGGCATTTTGGCACGGTGCGACTGGACCAGCGCGGCGGCAATGTCGTCGGGGGTCATCAATTCCTGAATGTGCCGCACAATCGCCAAATCTTCCTCATCGGCCTCGATCGGTTGGGTCAGCATTGTGATCAAGCGGGTGCGATCCTTCCGCCTGATGTCTGCCGGAGTGGGGGCGTTCTTCCACTCCGCTTCAATTCGTGCGTCGCGCAGCAGCATTTCAACGCGGCGGCGGCGCTGATAGGGGACCAGTAACACCGCCGTCCCCTTCTTGCCCGCGCGCCCAGTGCGGCCGCTGCGGTGCTGGAGCGCCTCTGGATCGCGAGGGATTTCGACGTGGATGACCAGGCTGAGCGCTGGCAAATCGATGCCGCGCGCCGCCACATCGGTCGCCACGCATATTCGCGCACGCTTGTCGCGCAGCGATTGCAGCGCGTGATTACGCTCGCTCTGGCTCAATTCGCCCGACAGCGCGACCACTGAAAAACCGCGCTCGATAAGACTGGCGTGCAGATGGCGCACATTGTCGCGGGTCGCGCAAAACAACAGCGCCGATTCCGCATCGTGATAGCGCAGCAAATTGACCACCGCATTTTCAGTGTCTGCCGGGGCAATCGTCACTGCCTGATAGGTGATGTCACCGTGGCCGCGCTCTGCGCCAACGGTGCTGATGCGTTGCGCATCGCGTTGGTAGCGTTTGGCGAGCGAGACAATGGATTTTGGCATGGTTGCCGAGAACAACAAAGTGCGTCGTTCGTTTGGTGTTCCGTCGAGGATTTGTTCAAGGTCTTCGCGGAAACCCATGTCGAGCATCTCGTCGGCTTCATCGAGCACCGCCACGCGGATTGCCGACAGGTCAAGCGCCCCTCGTTCGAGGTGGTCACGAAGGCGCCCCGGTGTGCCGACAACGATGTGCGCCCCGCCTTGCAGGTTGCGGCGTTCGCGCGACGCATCCATACCGCCGACACAGGTGACGATCCGCGCGCGGGCTTTGCCATACAGCCATGCCAGTTCGCGGCTGACCTGTAATGCCAGTTCGCGCGTCGGCGCTATCACCAGTGCGTGCGGAGACAGTGTATAGGGGCAGGCACCGTCCACTATCAGTTGGTCCGCCATCGCAATACCGAAGGCGACGGTTTTCCCCGATCCGGTTTGCGCAGAAACGATGAGGTCGCGGCCTATGGCTTCTGCTTCGATGACGGCGGCTTGAACGGGGGTGGCTGCGGCGTAGCCGCGCGCGGCGAGCGCTTCGGCGAGGAGCGGAGTGACTGAGGAGAAAGGCATTGCGCCCTTTAGAGGGAGTCATCTGAAATAGATAGGGTCCAAAACTGACGTTTGAATTGGTAGCGATTGAGGCTATTTGGCTACACGGCCTGTGCGGTGCCCTGATCTCCGCATCGCCAATGCGAGGAGCGAAGTGACGCGGCAATCCAGAGTCGGCGTCCTCAACATTGCCCAAAGAGCTGGATTGCTTCCCCCAGCCTTCGCTGGGGTCGCAATGACGGAAACGGAGCTAAACAGCCGCCGCCGCCGCGACCGCGCTGGCCCACGCCCATTGAAAATTATATCCACCCAACCACCCGGTCACGTCGACCGCTTCGCCAATCACGAACAGTCCGGGCGGTGTGGCAGCGGCGGCGCGTGCACCCATGGTCTGCGAGGAAAGCCCTGCCGTGTCGATACCTCCGGCGGTGACCTCGGCCTTGGCGAATCCTTCGGTGCCATTAGGGGTGAAGGCCCAGCTGGCAAGTCGCTCCGCCGCCGCGCGCAAATGGGCGTCGGGGGTATCGGCCAGATTGCCAGCCCCCCCGTCCAGCCTGCCCGCTAGCGCATCGGCCAGACGTGCGGGCAGGCGATCACGTAGCACTGCGCCAAGCGTTGAACGGGGCCGTTCGCGTTTGGCCTCTAGCAGCAGCGCAGTCGCATCGGCGGCAGGTAAAAAATCGATGTGGATAGGCTCGCCATGCCGCCAATAGCTGGATATTTGCAGGATGGCGGGGCCGGACAGGCCGCGATGGGTGAACAGGCTTGCCTCCTCGAACACCACCTTGCCGCATCGCACGCGGGTGGGCGCAGCGACGCCCGATAGCTCGCGAAACAGCACATCATCCCCGCCCAACGTCAGCGGCACCAGCGCGGGGCGCGGCTCGACCACCTTCAACCCGAATTGCCGCGCTAGGTCATAGGCAAAACCGCTCGCGCCCATTTTCGGGATGCTGGGACCGCCGGTGGCGATGACCAGCGATGGCGCTACGTAGGTCACGCCGCCCGCATCGACGTGGAAATGCCCGTCACGGTGCGCCACGGCGGTGATCGGCGCGCCAAGGCGGATGTCCACCCGCGCCGCTGCGCACAGGCCAAGCAACATATCGACGATTTGCCGCGCTGAGCCGTCGCAAAACAGCTGCCCCAGCGTCTTTTCATGCCAAGCGATGCCGTGCGCATCGACAAGGTCGATAAAATCCTGCGGCGAATAGCGCGCCAATGCCGATTTGGCGAAATGCGTTCCGCGCGAGATAAAGCGCTCCGCCGTGGTGCCGACATTGGTAAAATTGCACCGCCCGCCGCCCGAAATCAGGATTTTTTTGCCTGGCGCATCGGCATGGTCGATAAGACACACCCGCCGCCCGAGTACGCCAGCCGCCTGCGCGCACATCAACCCCGCCGCCCCCGCGCCGAGGATGATGACATCGTAAGGATGATGAGCGTGGGCCATGTGCCATGCTTAGCCGTTCATCATTTGCAAAGTCGATAGGGTGGTAGTTGGCGGAGCGGGTGGGACGCGATCCCGCCAGCAAGGACTCGAGGGTTCGCTCACCGAACACGAGGAAATTGGCGGAGCGGGAGGGATTCGAACCCTCGATGGGCTTTTGACCCATACTCACTTTCCAGGCGAGCGCCTTCGACCACTCGGCCACCGCTCCGCGTGCTTGGGGTGAAGGCGCGGCCCTAGCGGGATGCGGCTGGGCTTGCAATCATCATATGTGGTGGCACTATGGCGCAATGAAACACCGCACCCCCCGCAGCATGGCTGCACTCGCGCTCATAACATCATCCATACTCGCCGCGCAGGCAGTGCCGCCGCCGACTGGGGCACTGCCGCCGCCCATTACATCACCGATGTCGCCGAGCGAAATTGTCACCACTGCCCCGGCGGGCGACTGGGTGGCGATCGACCCCGCCGACCTGTTGGTGATGGATGTGTCGCCCGATGCCCAGGGGCGTGCACGCCGTGTGGTGATCCAGATGATCCCCGCGCCATTCGCGCAAGGGTGGGTGGGTAATATCCGCGCGCTCGCCGCCGCGCACTGGTGGGATGGCCTCAGCATCAACCGCGTGCAGGATAATTATGTCGTGCAATGGGGCGATGCCGACGGCGAGGATGCTGCCAAGGCGCGCCAACTGCCCGCTGGGTTGGCGGTGGTGACGGAGGCGAATTATGAGGTCGATTTTCACGATCAATCGCTGAACGTCAGCCCCTATAACCCCGGCGCACCCAATTTCAGCGGCCCGATCAGCGATGCCTATGGCCATAGCGAGTTTTACAATGGCTGGCCAGTTGGCTCGATGTTCATCGGCAC
>JBEBHS010000055.1:0-7879 GCA_040080745.1 Sphingopyxis sp.
CAGTCGCCAGAAAGCTGATCATACTCGCCAACACCATCGTCAGCGAAAACAGGCATTGGAAGCCCAAAATGGGTTGACCTTCAAGACAGATGCTCTCTCCGTAGCGTCGTCACCACGCCGCGTGCGATCAGCGCTTGGCCGGCAAAATAGAGCGGCCAGATGAGCAGGCTCGGCCACGCCTGCCCGGCGAACCGCCCCATGCTGGCGAAAATCAGCAGATCGCTGGCCAGAAACAGTATCGCGCCAATGCCGACGCGGTAACGCGAAAAACGGCTCGCCCATGCGGTGGCGGCCATCGCGGAGACCAGCGCCGTGTAGATCAGCAGCCCGCCGATACCGCTTTCCTGCCCAGACCCCAGCCGCCCGAGCACATCGCCGATCGGCCCCTGCGTAGCCAGCGCGATGATGATCGCCGTAGGGATGAGGATGATGCCGAGCGCGCGTTGACTTGGTTCCAATGCGCCGCGGCGATAGCGCAGGTAGAGCGCAATCGCGACAACGTGCCCGGCGGCAAAGGCTATTGCCCCCGCCTGTAGCCCCACCGTTTCGATGAGCACATCGCCCGCAGCACCGAGCGCCAGCACCGCCGCGACAATCTTGCCATCGCGCCCCGGTGCGTTCCGCAACGCCCACAATGCGAGCAGCGCGACGCCCGCGCCCTTCCACGCGATGATATGCGCGCCAGTCCACCCCTCCATCACTGGCAGCATATAGCTCGCTCCCAGAACAATCGCTGCCGCATAAAACACCGTCCAGCCATTCGCCTTTGTCATGCTCCCTCCTCCTTGCCCGCTGCGCACTATTGCGCCAAGGCAAGTCGCATGAGCAAGCCTTTATCGCACGACGTGCATATCATCGGCGGCGGCCTCGCGGGATCGGAGGCGGCATGGCAGCTCGCCAGCGCCGGGTTTCGCGTGCGGCTGTCGGAAATGCGCGGCAGCGGGACCACCACCCCGGCGCACCAAGGCGACGCGCTCGCCGAAATGGTCTGTTCAAACAGTTTCCGCTCCGACGATGCGACCAGCAACGCCGTGGGCCTGCTCCACCGCGAAATGCGCGCGCTAGGCTCGCTGATCATGCGCGAGGCCGACGCGACCAAGGTGCCGGCCGGATCGGCGCTGGCGGTTGACCGCGAGCGGTTTGCGGCTGGCGTGACGGCGGCGCTATCGCAGCACCCCAATGTCACCGTCGTGCGCGAGCGGGTTGACCAGCTCCCCGCAAGCGGCATGACCATCATCGCCACCGGACCGCTGACCGATGCGGCGCTGGCGGAGAGCATCGGCGATGCGACGGGCAAGGATGCGCTGACATTCTTTGACGCCATCGCCCCGATCGTCCACCGCGACAGCATCGATATGGATATATGCTGGATGGCCAGTCGATGGGACAAGGTTGGGCCGATCGGCGACGGCAAGGATTATATCAACTGCCCGATGGACAAGGCGCAATATCACGCCTTTGTCCAAGGGCTGATCGATGGCGAAAAGACCGCGTTTCGCGAATGGGAGCGCGACACCCCCTATTTCGAAGCCTGTATGCCGATCGAGGTGATGGCCGCGCGCGGGGCCGAAACGCTGCGGTTCGGGCCGATGAAGGCGGTGGGGCTGGACAATCCGCATGTTGCATCCGTGGAATATCCCCGGGGCCGCTGGCCCTATGCGGTTGTGCAATTGCGGCAAGACAACCAGCTTGGCACGCTGTGGAACATGGTCGGGTTTCAGACCAAGCTGAAACACGCCGAGCAGGTGCGGCTGCTGCGCACCATCCCCGGGCTGGAGAATGCCGAATTTGCGCGGCTCGGCGGGCTGCACCGTAACAGCTTCATCCGGTCACCCGAACTGCTCGATGGCGAGCTTCGGCTCAAATCCGCGCCGCACATCCGCTTTGCCGGACAGATGACGGGGTGCGAAGGCTATGTCGAAAGCGCGAGCGTCGGCCTCCTCGCAGCGCTGTTTGCGGTGGCGGAACTGCGCGGGATGACGCTGCTCCCGCCGCCGAGCGAAACTGCGCTGGGCGCGCTGCTCGGCCATATCACCGGCGGCGCAGATGCCAGCACTTTCCAACCGATGAACGTCAATTTCGGGCTGTTTCCCGCTTTGCCAGAAAAAGCGCGCAAGGCCGACCGCAAGACAGGGATGACGGAGCGCGCGGGCGACGCGCTGGCGGAATGGATCGCGGCGAACCCGTCAATCCTCGTCGCCCCCGCCTGAACCGCGCCGCTCGCCTGCCCGCTCGGCGGGGCAGCGACAGCGTGTTTGCGGATGGCGGGGCGGCGCTGTGGTGGCGAACTCGGCAGCGCTCAACGCGCCCGAACGATCGCCATCGGCACCCGCAAAGCGCGCTCCGGTGGCGGCTGCCCATTCTTCGAACGACAATAAATTGTTGCCGTCCTTGTCGAGACGGCGAAACGCTTGCGTGCGGCTCGACATCATTTCGATGCGGGTGACGGTGCCGTCGCGGTTGCGGTCGTAGCGCGCAAAGCGGCGCTGCTCGCGCGACTGGGCGCTGGCATGCGGCGGTTCGGGCGGCGGTGCGCCGCGCGCATTGGGGTCGGCCATCGGCAGGCCGGCATCGGGCGGCGGCAATGCGGCAACGGCGGGGTCGGGCACCTGGCTGATCCCCTGCCATAGGAACACACCACCCGTCAGCATCAGCGCGGCCGCAAGACCGCCGATCAAAAATCTGTTCATAGGGAATGCCTCCCGCTCTTTGTGCGATCATAGCCGCAGCACCGCAGAGTTCAACGGCCAAACAGGCCAGCGGTGAAAATGGCCCACTGCTCGCGCCACGGGGCCCGCTGCCCATGGGCATATGCAATCCGCCGCGCCTGGCCCGTCAACGCGGCCAAAGCGCGCGGAAGCCGACGCAGGCTGAGGGCGCGAAATTGCACCTGGAGCGCTGCCCAATCGCCGCCCTGCCCCGTCGCCAGCCTCTGTTCGACCCCGGCCCATGCGCGCCCTGCGCCGTCCAGACTCGCCGCGCTGCACCCCAATAATTGGCCAGACATGGTAAATAACTGCGCTCCGGCATCGCGTCCTTCGTCCGACTCCGCGTCGATGGAAACCAGCCATGCTTCGGCTAAATCGGCCAGCAGCCTGCTCTCCATGTGCGGCAAGAGATGATGCGCGAGTGACGTCAAAAGGGGGTCAGGACGCTCCTCTCCCACCGCCAGATCGGCCAGCTGATCGGCCCACCAGCGTAATTTTATCTGCCGCAAGCCAGGTTCTCTCCCTTCGCGCGCCATCTGCGCAAGCCGCTCATTAGCGCGCCACAGCACCTTCATCGGCACACGCACTTTGAGCGGGACGAGTGGTAAAATCAGCGGATTGAGCAAGGATAATGCCGTCCCATCGGGCGGATGAGGTTCGCTGCCCCCCATGACGTCAACCACAGCCGGACGCGTTCAAGGTCAATTTTCCGGTAACCAATGCTTTGCACTCCTTGCCAAGGTTACTGCGTCTATGCCGCCCTATCGAATGGACGAACACCACCAAATGTTCGTGACCACAGGGGTTTTGAATATGCGCAAGTCACCAGCCACGCTACGGCGTTTGCGGTCGAACCAAAAGGGCAACGTCATGTATATGACGGCGGGCCTGCTGGTGCCGATTTTGGCGACGATGGGCGCGGGCGTCGACCTGGGCCAGGCCTATATGGCGAAATCGCGGCTGCAACAAGCGTGCGACGCGGGCGTGCTGTCTGGCCGCCGCGCGATGGCCGACGGCACCTATACCACTGCGTCACGCGATGCGGCGAACCGCATGTTCAATTTCAACTTTGCCAGCGGCGAATATAGCAGCACGGGCAGAAGCTTCACCTCGTCGCAGCGCGGGGCCAACGAAGTGACCGCAACCGCGACCGCGACGGTGCCGACCATCATCATGCGCGCGTTCGGCACCACCAGCATCCCGATTACGGTCAATTGCACCGCCAAGCTCGAAACATCGAACGCCGACATCATGTTTGTGCTCGATACCACGGGGTCGATGGCCTCGACCAATGCGGGCGATTCGGTCAACCGGATCACCGCGCTCAAAACCGAAGTGATGGCGTTTTACGACACCGTCATGGCCGCGCAGAGCGGCACCAGCCGCATCCGTTTCGGTGCCGTGCCCTATTCGGTCAACGTCCATGTCGGCGAGGTGTTGATGGCCGCCAATCCCAACTGGATATCGGATAGCGCCGAATTGCCGTCGCGCACCGCCAATTTTGCGCCTTTTGATCCGCCCGATCTGACCACTTATGGCAGTGTGTTTTACACCAATCAACTCTATGGCACTTGGGCCAATACATCGACCTATCAAACGGGTTACAGCCAGAACGCGTGCAATAATATTAGCGCGCCAGCCGGCACCACGCCGGTCGCGACCAGCGCCGTCACCACCATCACCACGGGCACGACCGTCGATGCGCAAGGGCGCACCGTCACAACCTACGAAGATCGGCGCAATTATTCGCAGACGGTCTATCGCTGGCAATATCAGACGTCGAACCGCCGCTGTTACAAGCAGAGCCGTTCGTACACCTATACCAAGAACACGCCCTATTCGGTGACGCAAACGCCGTCGATCATGCAGTTCACCAATTATACCTATCAGGCGATGACCTATGATGTCAGCAACATCATCAACGGCTTGCCGATGGTGGTCCAGTCGGGCAACGCTGGGGCCAATGTCACCGCCGCATGGAACGGCTGTATCATGGAGCGTGACACGGTCGATTTCGCCTCGGGCGATTTCCCGCCCGCCGATGCCTATGACCTCGACATCGACCTGGCGCCGAACAGCAACGACCAGACCAAATGGAAGGTCGTGCTGCCCAACATCGCATACCCCAGCGCGAGCAGCTATAATAATTTCCAGACGCCAACCCCGGTGACGACCACCAGCAACTATTCGAGCTATGCGTCCAATGGCGGCGCAGTGTGCCCGACTGCGGTGCGTAAACTGGCGGAGATTCCGGTCGCGCAGCGCTCGACCTTTGCGGCCTATATCAATTCGCTGGCACCGGGCGGCAACACCTATCATGACATTGGCATGATTTGGGGTGCGCGGCTGATTTCATCGACCGGAATTTTCGCGTCGGAAAACAGCACAGCGCCCAATGGCAGCGCGATCAGCCGCCACATCCTGTTCATGACCGACGGCCAGTTGGAACCGAACAAGGGCGTCTATGGTTTCCAGGGCCAGGAATATGAAATGGAGCGCGTTGGCGGCACCACCAATGCCGAGTTCGTGGCACGCCACGAGGCGCGGTTCCAGGCGGTGTGCAACGCCGCCAAGGCGCGCAACATCACGGTGTGGGTGGTCAGCTTCGGCACCACGCTCAACAGCAGCATGCAGAGCTGTGCCAGCGGTGACAAGGCGTTCCAGGCCAATAACCAGGCACAATTGCACGCCCAGTTCCAGTCGATCGCGTCGCAGATCACCCGTTTGAGGTTGTCGGAATGATGCGCGCGCCCACCCCTCCCACTGCGCACCGCAAGGCGCGGCGCTCGCTGCTTGGCAACCAGGACGGTGCCTATATGATGGAGATGGCGCTGATCATGCCGGCATTCCTGATGCTGATCATGGGCACGTTCGACATGGGGTTCCAGATGTATGCCAAGGCGTCGCTCAATGGCGCGGTCGAGCATGCGGCACGGACCAATACGCTCGAGCAGAACGCGTCGGATCAGACCGCCGTCGACCAGGCGGTGCGCGACGCGATGGCCAACACCGCGCGCTACGCTTCGCTGACATTCTCGCGGACCAACTATGTCAGTTTCTCGGACTTGAACAACCCGGAAACGTTCACCGATACCAATAGCAATGGTGCGCATGACAGTTTCGAATGTTTCAGCGATGCCAATGGCAACGGCACCTATGATACATCGCGCGGAGCCAGCGGCCAGGGCGGCGCGAGCGACGTGACGCTGTATCAGGTCAATATGACCTTCGACCGCGTGTTCCCGCTGTGGCAGATGCTGGGCCAGCCGCAAAGCAAAACAATCACCGCCAAAACCGTTCTTCGTAACCAGCCCTATACCAACCAGACAGATAGCACGGTGACCGTATGTCCACTCGCCCCATGAGCCTGATTGCCCCCATCGCCGACCGCTTGCGGCGCTTTGCGAGCCGTTTGCGCAGCAACACGCGCGGGGTGGCGATGATCGAGGCCGCTTTCACCGTGCCGACCTTGCTGTTCACCAGCTTTGCCGGGCTGGAAATGGCAAACATGATGATCGTCCACACCAAGGTCAGCGCGATCGCGCTGTCGGCGGCGGACAATGCTTCGCGTATCGCATCGGGCAGCAATCTTTCGCAGCCGCAGGTGCGCGAGGTTGACGTTAACGACGTGTTTACCGGCGCGCAGATCCAGTCGGGCCTGCTCGACCTCAACACCAATGGCCGGATCATATTGTCCAGCCTTGAGACCAACGTTCAGGGCGGGCAATGGATCCACTGGCAGCGCTGCTATGGCAATATGCCGATAAGTTCGGCCTATGGTAACCAGGGAACGGGTGCCTCAAGCACATCCTTCGCCGGCATGGGTGATACGGGCTCGGAAGTGAAGGCTGTGCCCGGCAATGCGGTGATGTTCGTCGAAGTCAGTTACACGTACCAGCCGTTCCTGCTGGGATCGATACTGAGCGGCACCAACGTCATCGAATATGAGGCGGCGTTTGCGGTGCGCGATGCGCGCGACACCACCAACATCTTTAACCCCGCGCCCGCCGCCGTGGTGCGCACCTGCCCAGGCGGGACAAGGCGCAAACGGCGCGAAGAGCGTCGCGCGATCCCGCACACATGGAACTTTGGGCAGGGCTGGTTGAATTGATTAGCTGCGGTTACACAAGGCGCGCGCGGTTGCGCACACCTTTGTCGCGTTGACCAGCGCCAGCTTCTCGATGTTCGCGGCATAAGGCATCGGCACGTCCTCGTTGGTGACACGCAGCACGGGGGCGTCGAGGTCGTCGAACGCCTCCTCCATCGCCACGGCAGCGATCTCGCTGGCGATCGAGCAGACCGGCCAGCCTTCCTCGACCACCATCATCCGGTTGGTCTTGCGCACGCTCTCCAGCACCGTCGCCTTGTCGAGCGGGCGCAACGTGCGCAGGTCAATGACCTCGGCGTCAATCCCCTCGGCGGCGAGCGTTTCTGCGGCTTCGAGCGCGATGCCAACGCCGATCGAGTAGCTGACGATGGTGATGTCCGACCCCGCCCGGCACACCCGCGCCTTGCCGATGGGGAGGACATGGTCATCAAGCGCAGGCACATCGAAACTGCGCCCGTAGAGCAGCTCGTTTTCGAGGAACACCACCGGATCGTCGCTGCGGATTGCGGCTTTCAGCAACCCCTTGGCATCTGCCGCGTCATAAGGCGCGATGACGATGAGGCCGGGGACAGCGGCATACCAGGGCGCGTAATTCTGGCTGTGCTGCGCGCCGACGCGGCTCGCCGCGCCGTTGGGCCCACGAAATACGATCGGGCAGCGCATCTGCCCGCCCGACATATAATTGGTCTTGGCAGCGCTGTTGATGATGTGGTCGATCGCCTGCATCGCAAAATTGAAGGTCATGAACTCGATCACGGGGCGAAGGCCGCCCATCGCCGCGCCCGCGCCAAGGCCGGCAAAGCCATATTCGGTGATCGGCGTGTCGATGACGCGGCGCGGACCAAATTCGTCGAGCAAGCCCTGCGTCACCTTATACGCGCCCTGATATTCGGCGACTTCCTCGCCCATCACGAACACGCGGTCATCGCGGCGCATTTCCTCGGCCATCGCGTCGCGCAACGCCTCGCGCAGCGTCACGCGCTGCATTGCGGTCCCGGCGGGCAGTGCGGGGATGGTGGGGTCGGTGGGGCGTTGGGTCGAGGTGGGCGCGCGCCTCTCCCTC
>JBEBHS010000027.1:0-32091 GCA_040080745.1 Sphingopyxis sp.
GGTGGGGAGGCGGGGCGGGTGGTTTGAACTGCGAGGAAAAGGGCAATGATTCGATCCGCCGCTCTATCGACTCGTTTCATCCCGCACGACCATTGCACCCTTTGCGCAGGCCACGTCCCTCGTCTATGCGGGTGGCCGTGACCGATTTCATCCTCCCCGCCGCCCCCGCAGGCTGCTTCGATGGCGCGCGCCACCTGTTTGCCCTGCGCATCTATTTCGAGGACACCGACCTGTCGGGCGTCGTCTATCATGCCAATTATCTGCGCTATATGGAGCGTGCGCGCTCCGACATGCTGCGCCTCGCGGGGATAGACAGCCGCGCCGCGCATGAGGCGGGGGAGGGCGCGTGGGCGGTGACCGAGCTAGCGATCCGCTATCACGCGCCCGCCAAGCTCGACGACGAATTGTGCGTGGAAAGCACGGTCGAGGCGGTGCGCGGGGCCAGTGTCGACATCAGCCAGACCATCCGCCGCGGCACCGCGCTGCTCACCCACGGCCGCGTCACCGCCGCGTTCGTCTCGCCGCAAGGGCGCGCGCGCCGCCAGCCCGCCGACTGGATTGCCAGATTTCACGCCATCAAGGATGGCCAGTATCACGCCATCAAGGATGGCCAGTATCACGCCATCAAGGATGGTGAGTTCAGAGCATGATGACATACCAAGCCATCACATCCATCCCAAGGCTGTGCTCCGGCGCAGGCCGGAGCGCTGGCGTTTCAAATGAACGTTTGGGTAAGTGCTCCAACGCTCCGGCCTGCGCCGGAGCGCGCGGGTGGTTCATTCAAATGACATCGCGCTTCACCGCATCAGCCTAGAGAAAAGGTCGCCAATGCCCAATCTTCCTGCCCCCAATTTCTCCCCCGCCAGCATCCCCGGGGTTGAACCCACGACATTTTCGCCGCTGCGCCTGTTCCTAGAGGCCGACATCGTCGTCCAGGTGGTGATGGCTGGCCTGCTGCTCGCATCGATTGTCACCTGGGGGATCATCATCACCCACGGCATGCGGCTGGCCAAGGTGCGGCGCGACGCCGAAGCGTTCGAGCGCGATTTCTGGCGCGCGGGCGACATCGACCGCTTCAGCACCGACGCGCAGCGCGGCGACAGCCCCAGCGGGCGCATCCTCGCGGCGGGGCTTGGCGAATGGCGGCGCTCGACCGCGCGCACCGTGGTGGATAGGCAAGGGGTGCGCGAGCGTATTTCCGCCGCGCTCGACAGCGCCATCGGCATGGAGGTCGACCGGCTTGGCGACCGGCTCAATCTGCTCGCCACCATCGGTTCGGTCGCGCCGTTCGTCGGGCTGTTCGGCACGGTGTGGGGGATCATGCGCAGCTTTTCGGCGATTGCGACCGCGGGCAACAGCAGCCTGGCGGTGGTCGCGCCGGGGATTGCCGAGGCGCTGTTCGCCACCGCTATCGGGCTGTTCGCGGCGATCCCCGCGGTCATCGCCTATAACCGCTTCACCCACGCGCTGGGGCGAATAGAGGCGCGACTCTTACGCTTTGGCGATGGTTTCCACGCGATGCTCAGCCGCGAGCTGGAGAAAGACTTGTAATGGCGATGGGTCTGCATAAAGGCGGTGCACGCGGGGGCAGGCGTGGCCGCAGCCGCGCCGCGCCGATGTCCGAGATCAACGTCACGCCGCTGGTCGATGTCATGCTGGTGCTGTTGATCATCTTCATGGTCACCGCGCCGCTGCTCACCAGCGGGGTTCCGGTCGATCTGCCCGAAACCAACGCCCGCCCGCTCGATCAGCCAGATCAGCCACCGGTGCAGATCAGCCTCAATGCTGCGGGCGAACTGTTCATCGATGACCGCGCGGTGAGCATGGCGGCGCTGCCTGCACGGCTGAGCGCGATTGCCGCCGTGCCGGACAGCGACGAGCGGACGATCATGCTGCGCGCCGACCGCAGCCTCGATTACGGCAAGGTGATGCGGGTGATGGGCGAGCTCAATCGCGCTGGCCTCACCCATGTATCGATGGTCACAACTGGTTCATCAACGCCAGAATAGGTTGAGGGATGATGACGATTGATGGCAAAGAGGTAGCAGGGTTGAGCGTGGCGATTTACGCGCACATCATCCTGTTCGCGCTGCTGTCGTTCCAGTTGACGCGCAGCGACCCGCCGCGTTTCGACAATCCGCCGATGGCGGTGGAGATTATCACCGAGGCCGCGCCGATTGCGACCGCCCCCGCCATCAGCCAGGCCCCGCCCGCCGCGCGGCTTGGCGATCCCGATAGTGATGAGGCCGAGGTGGCTCCGCCGACGCCGCGTGCCGTGGTCGAGCCGCCCAAACCACCCAAGCCCCAAGTGCGCGAGCCTGTGCGTGCGCCGCGTGCCGTCCCAACCGCACCGCCGCGCCGCGTCACCCCGCCGCAAGCGGAGCGTCAGCCTGCACGACCCACCCCGTCCCGGCCCGCCGCGCGGCCTGTGCGCGATCCCAGGCCCTCGGGCGCGCTCGATGGCATTGCGGCTGGGGTTGCAAGGGATGCGCGGCCCAATGCGCGCGCAACCACACCGCCCGCTGCGGCAACCGCCGCCGCGATCCGCGCCGACATCCGCGTTTCCATCAACGCCGAGGTGCGCGGGCCGTGGAATGGCTGCCGCGTCACCGGGGTCGATGTCGATCAGCTCAAAACCACGATCATCTTTCGCCTGTCGCAAAGTGGCGCGCTCGAACGCATCACCAGCGTTACCACCAGCGGGGTCAACGACAGCAACCGCCCGCAACTGGCCAGGTTCGAGGAATGCGCGCGCCGCGCGATCCAGCTCGCCGCGCCCTTTGCCAATTTGCCGCAGGAAAACTACAGCTACTGGCAAACCTATACGCTCGATTTTGAAAAGAGATGATATGACCATGCGCCTCTCCGTTCGCTTTATCGCTGCCGCACTGCTGAGCGTCATCGCCGCGCCAATTGCCGCGCAAAGCACGCCCGCGCCCGCACCCACTGTGGCTCAGCCCACCGCGCCCACCGCGCCGCCGCGCGAAACCGTGACCGGCGATCTAGTACAGGAACGCACCAGCATCATCGTCACCGGCTTTGCCACGCCACAAACCGCGTCAACGGCTGCGGGCACGACCGCCGTGCTGGGCCGCCAGATCGCCGAAGTGATCGCCGCCGACCTTGAGCGCTCGGGCCTCTATGCGCCGCGCGGCCCCGCTGGCTTGCGCGCCGTGCCGATGGCCGAGGTCACCGCGCCCGCCTTTGCCAACTGGCGCGGGACCGGTGCCGAAAGCCTGGTCCAGGGGTTTGTGCGCGCCGACGCTGCGGGGAACCTCACCGTCGGCTGTTACCTTTACGACATGGCGCTGGGCAGCGAACTGGCGCGCAACGGCTATGTCGTTCAGCCGCGCGACTGGCGCCGCGCCGCGCACCGCTGCGCCGATGCGATATATTCGCGACTGTCGGGCGAAGCGCCATTTTTCGACAGCCGCATCGCTTACATCGCCGAAACCGGGCCAAAGGATGCGCGGGTCAAGCGGCTCGCGATCATGGACAGCGACGGGGCCAACCACCGTTTCATCACCAATGGCCAGTCGATCGCGCTGACCCCGCGTTTCTCGCCCGATTATGGCCGCATCGTCTATGTCAGTTACGCGGGCGCGCGGGTGCGCGTTTATGTCTATGATGTCGGCAGCGGGTCGCAGCGCATCATTCATGAGAGCAGCAACACCACCTTTGCCCCGCGCTGGTCGCCCGATGGTCGCTTCATCCTGTTTTCGATGGCGGCCGCGGGCAACACCGATATATACCGCATCCCTGCCGATGGCGGCACGCCGCGCCGATTGACCGACGGGCCGGGCATCGATGTCGGGGGCAGCTATTCGCCCGACGGCACCCGCATCGTGTTTGAAAGCGACCGTTCGGGCGCGCAGCAAATCTATGTAATGAACGCCGATGGATCGGATCAGCAACGGATCAGCTTTGGCGGCGGGCGCTATGCCACCCCCGAATGGAGCCCGCGCGGCGACCTGATCGCCTTCACGCGGATCGCGGGCAATTTCCGCATCGGGGTGATGACCCCGTCGGGCGGCGGCGAGCGTCTGCTCACCGACAGCTGGCAGGACGAAGCCCCGACCTGGGCACCCAATGGCCGCCTGATCCAGTTTTTCCGCACCAGCCAGGGCCGCGATGGCCGCAGCCAGATTTTTCAGGTCGATCTGACCGGGGTCAATCTGCGCCGCCTGCCGACCCCGGTCGATGGCTCCGACCCCGCCTGGGGGCCGATATTGCCATGAAAGGGCGGGCATCAACCATGGTTAGCGCAATTGCGCCGCAGCATATTTTACCGCATAACGATGAAAAGGAGACTGGTCATGGGTAAGCTTACACAGACGGCATTAATGGGCATGGCGCTGATCGCCGTAGCGGGCTGTTCGCGCAACCGCGCACCGGCCGAACTGCCGCCGGTCGACGACAGCGGCTATAATAATGGCAACACCAGCGGCGGCGTTTCAAACGCCGTGGTTCCCGGCAGCCAGCAGGATTTCGTCGCCAGCATTTCCAGCGATACCATCTATTTCGATACCGACCGTTATAATGTCGATGATGTGGATCGCGCCGCACTGGCCAGCCAGGCGCAGTGGCTGGCGCGGTATCCGGCGGTGCGGATTACGGTGGAGGGGCACGCTGATGAACGCGGCACCCGCGATTATAACCTCGCGCTGGGTGAACGGCGCGCCAACGCTGCGCGCAACTACCTTGTGTCGCTTGGTGTTGATGCAGCGCGCATTGCGGTGGTCTCGTTCGGCAAGGAACGCCCGATCGCGCTGGGCAGCGACGAAGCGAGCTGGGCGCAAAACCGCCGTGCTGTGACGGTAACGGTGCAGTAAGGATGGCGTGAACGCGTGACTCTCTCTCAGGTCACGCGTTTGGCCTGATACATGGCGGCGTCGGCTTCGCCCATCAACTCCTCGGCGCTCTTGCCCGGCGCGATCATCGTCATGCCGAACGCCGCGCCCAGGTGGATGCGCGTCCCTGAAAAATCGAGCGGTTCATCCTCGATGCCCGCTTTCATCCGCCGTACCATCGCCTTGGCCTCGGCCGGGCTGGTCTGATCGAACAGGATGCCGAACTCGTCGCCGCCGATCCGCGCCAGCACGTCGCCTCTGCGCATCGTCGCGCTTAGCCGCGCGGCAATTTCTATCAGCGCGATGTCGCCCGCCGTATGACCAAAACGGTCGTTGATCGCCTTCAGCCCATCGACATCGATATAGACCAGCGCAGCGCGATCCTCCATGCTCTCGGCACGGGCGATCCTCTGATGCAGCGCGGACAGGAAATAGCGCCGATTATAGAGCGGGGTCAGCATGTCGCGCTCGGCGACGCGCTCCATTTCGGCAAGCGCGATCGACAGCACGCGGTTTTCGCGCTGCAGGCGCGACAATTCGGCGCGCAGATTCTGGTCCTCGGCACCGCCGACAGTCATAGGTGCGATTTGTTCCGCGGTGCCAATGGGCGAGTGGCGCATCATCTCTCCTGTTCACTGGTCCCGTGAACCGATGGACATAGCTAATTTCTGTTAACGAAAGGTGGATGATTGCAGCAGACGAAGAGTGCGGCTATCGCGCATTGATGCAAACCAGCCACGCGCCTGTCGCCATCATCATGGGCAGCCAGTCCGATTGGGAAACGATGCGCCATGCCGCCGATACACTTGGCGCGCTGGGCGTGGCGCATGATGTGCGGATTATCTCGGCGCATCGCACACCGCAGCGGCTTTATGATTTTGCGCTAGGCGCACAGGGTGCGGGCTTTCGTGTCATCATTGCCGGCGCGGGCGGCGCGGCGCATCTGCCGGGGATGGCGGCATCGATGAGCGCGCTACCGGTGCTCGGCGTGCCGATCCGCTCGGCGGCGCTGTCGGGAATGGATTCGCTGCTCTCGATTGTCCAGATGCCCGCCGGGGTGCCGGTTGGTTGCCTGGCGATTGGCCAGGCCGGGGCGGTCAATGCCGCGCTGCTGGCCGCAGCCATCCTCGCGCACGGCGACGGTGCGCTTGGCGAACGGTTGGCAGCGTGGCGCGCGGCTAACAGCGCTGCGGTTGCGGACCGCCCTGATGATCACATGGCGGATGGAGCGCCGACGCTGTGACCATGGCCCCGCTGCCGCTCGCTCCCGGCTCGACGATCGGCATCGTCGGCGGCGGGCAATTGGGCCGGATGCTCAGCCTGGCCGCGGCAAAGCTTGGCTATCGCAGCCATATTTTCGCGCCAGAGGCCGATGCGGTTGCCGCCGCAGTGGCGCATGCGCACACCCATGCGGCCTATGACGACGCGATGGCGCTCAATGCCTTTGCCAGCGGCGTCGATGTTGTGACTTTTGAGTTTGAAAATGTTCCGCTCGAAACGATCCGCCATCTGGCCGAGCACCGCCCGGTGTTCCCCGGCGCCCACGCGCTGGCCGTGGCGCAGGACCGCGTGGCGGAAAAGCAGTTTGCGCATGGCTGCGCGGTTCCGATCGCGCGCTATGCCGAGGTGCGCTCGGCGGCCGATCTGGCGGCGGCGGTGGAGAAGCTTGGCCTGCCCGCCATCCTCAAAACCGTGCGCGAGGGCTATGACGGCAAGGGGCAGGCGCTGATCGAGGATGCGAGCGCTGCACAGGCGGCGTGGGAAAGCATCGGTGGCACGCGCGCGGTGCTCGAGGAAAGGGTCGATTTTGCGGCCGAGTTTTCGGTCATTCTGGTGCGCGGAGCGGACGGCGCAACCGCGCTATGGGACTGTCCGGAAAATGTCCACGGCGACGGGATGCTGCTGCGCTCGGCGGTGCCGGTGCGCGGCGACATCGCAAAGCAGCTTCCGCAAGCCATCGCTTATGCCAGGGCGATGGCCGATGCGCTCGGCTATGTCGGGGTGCTGGCGTGCGAGTTTTTTGCGGCTAGCGATGGCCCGCTGCTCAACGAATTTGCGCCGCGCGTCCATAACAGCGGGCACTGGACCATCGAAGGCGCGGTGACCAGCCAGTTCGAAAACCACATCCGCGCGATTTGCGGCTTGCCGCTCGGCTCGACTGCGCTTGTGGGCACCGGCGCGACGATGCACAACATTATCGGCGATGAAGCGGCGAACTGGGCCGATTATCTGTCCGATCCCGATTGCCACTTGCACCTCTATGGCAAGGGGCACGGCCGCACGGCGCGCAAAATGGGTCATGCAACGTGGGTGACTTTGGGGGCTGCGCGCGGGGGCGGGGCGCAGGTGGCGCGCGCATGAACCATCCGGAAATTGTACTGGTGATGGCGCGCGCCGACAATGGTGTTATCGGCGCGAACGGCCATTTGCCGTGGCATTTGCCCGACGATCTGCGCCGCTTCAAACAGATTACTGCGGGTTGCCCGATGGTGATGGGGCGCAAGACCTTCGATTCGCTCCCCGGCCTGTTGCGCGGTCGCCGCCACATCGTCATCACCCGCAACACCGCGTGGGAGGCGGAAGGGGCGGAGGTCGCGCACTCGCTCACCGATGCGCTCACCCTCGCCAATGCGCCGCATGTCTGCATCATCGGCGGCGCGGACATCTGGGCACAGGCTTTGCCGATCGCCGACCGGATCGAGCTGACCGAGGTGCGCCTCTCGCCAGCGGGCGACGCGATTATCGACGCGCCATCACCAGCGCAATGGCACGAGATCGCGCGCGAAGCGCATCCGTCCGCCGACGGGCGTCCGGCCTATGATTTTGTGACATATCGGCGTAAAGGGCCGACGCATAAGGGGATGAAGTGATGAAACGCATAGCGACATGGTCAATCATCGTGGTGGCGCTGTTGCTCGCGGCCTTCTTCATCTTTGCGCCTGGCCTCGCCGAAAACAGCATGAACAAGGTGACGGGCACGACCGCGCGCGCCGGGGTGGTGGCGCGCGGCCTGCATGCCGATATGCTGGTCGCC
The DNA here is from genome assembly GCA_040080745.1 of Sphingopyxis sp. GTDB lineage: Bacteria > Pseudomonadota > Alphaproteobacteria > Sphingomonadales > Sphingomonadaceae > Sphingopyxis. The sequence continues at coordinate 7,885 of JBEBHS010000027.1, forward strand.
GATCTGCACGCCGATACCTTGTTGTGGGAGCGCGATATGACGATGGCCTCGTCGCGCGGGCATATCGACCTGCCGCGCCTGAGCCAGGGCAATGTCGCGCTCCAGGTGTTTTCGTCGGTGTCGCAAACCCCGTGGGGGCTGAATTACACCAGCAATAGCGACAGCGACAATCTGTGGGCGCTCGCCATCGCGCAGCAACAGCCCATGTCGACCTGGTTTTCGCCGCTGGGGCGCACGCTTTACCACGGCGAAAAATTGCGCCGCGCGGTGCGGGAGAGCGGCGGGCGGTTGATGCCGATCCTCAGCCGCGCCGATGTCGCGACGCTCATCAACGCGCGCGCGCATCAGGACCGCACCATCGGCGTGCTGTTTTCGGTCGAAGGACTGCACAATCTTGAGGGCGATTTCGCCAATCTCGACCGGCTGTATCGCGCCGGGGTGCGGATGGCGGGTCTCGTCCATTTCTTTGATAACCAGGTCGCTGGCTCGATGCACGGGGTCGCCAAAGGCGGTCTGACCCCGCTTGGCCGCCGCGTGGTGCATGAGATGGAACGGCGCGGGATGATTATCGACATCGCGCATTCGAGCCACGCCACGGTCGCCGAAGTGCTCGCCATTGCCACGCGCCCGGTCGTCTCCAGCCACGGCGGGGTGCAGGCAACGTGCCGGACCAACCGCAACCTTTCGGACGATGAAATACGCGGGGTCGCGCGCACCGGCGGGGTGATCGGCATCGGGGTGTGGGAAGGCGCGGTGTGCAGCACCAGCCCACGCGCCACCGCGCGCGCGATGCGCCATGTCCGCGATCTGGTCGGCATCAACCACGTCGCTTTGGGCAGCGATTATGACGGGGCGACCACGGTGGCCTACGACGTCTCGCGGCTCAGCCTCATAACCCAAGCACTGCTCGACGAGGGGTTCAGCGAAGCCGACATCCGCCTGGCGATGGGCGGCAACAGCTTGCGCGTGCTGGCACAGGCATTGCCCGAACGCTGATCCTGATGATATGTCACGAGAACAGGCTAATTTTCAACGCTGTGCTCCGGCGCAGGCCGGAGCCGTGGCGTATTGAGCCTGCACCTGGTTCCCAATCGCCAACGCTCCGGACTAAATCCGGAGCACAAGCTAGGCCAGAGCGCCGTGGCGTTTCAATCAAACGTCATCTTGCTCTAAGCCAACCCTAAGTGCCTGCCATGCAGCGCATCCTCTCCTCGCACGCCTTTCCGCCCGCGTTTCGTGGCGGGGTGATTGCGCTCGGCAATTTCGACGGCTTTCATCTGGGGCATCGCGCGGTGGCCGCGCGCGCGGTGGCGATGGCACGCGCGATGGGCGCGCCCGCGATTATCGCAACCTTCGATCCGCATCCGGTGCGCCATTTCAAGCCCGACGCGCCGCCGTTTCGGCTGACCACGCTCGATCAGCGCGAGCGGTTGTTCGCCGATGCAGGGGCGGACGCGATGCTGGTGCTGGAGTTTGGGGCTGAGATGGCGTCGCTTCATGCCGATGCCTTCATCACCGAGATGCTGATTGCGCGGTTCGGCGCGCACGGGGTGGTGACCGGCGATGATTTCGTGTTCGGGGCAAAGCGCAGCGGCAATGGTGATACGCTCGCCGCTGCTGCTGCGGCGCACGGCTTTGCCTATGCGCGGGTCGCACCTGTTGAGGATGGCGGCGCGCCCGTCTCCTCCAGCCGCATCCGCGAGGCATTGCAAGCGGGCGACATGGCCACCGCCACCCGCCTGCTGACCCGCCCGTTCGCCATTGCCGGCGTGGTCGAACATGGTGCCAAGGACGGCCGCAAGCTTGGCTTTCCGACCGCCAATATCGCGCTTCGCGATTATCAGCGGCCGCGCTACGGCGTCTATGCGGTGACGGGACGGCTCAGCGACGGGCGCGTGCTCGACGGCGCGGCGAACCTCGGCATCCGCCCGCAATTCACCCCCGCGCGCGAATGGCTCGAACCGCATTTCTTTGACTTTGACGGCGATCTCTATGGCCAGACGGTCGAAGTCGCGCTCCACGCCTGGTTGCGCGATGAAATGACGTTCGACAGCATCGACGCGCTCACCGCACAGATCGCGCGGGATTGCGATACGGCGCGCTCTATCCTAAGCGCGCACGCATGACCGAAGCACCCGACTATAAAGACACCGTATTCCTGCCCAAAAGTGATTTTCCGATGAAGGCCGGCCTGCCCGCCAAGGAACCGGGGATATTGGCCAAGTGGGAGGCCGACGGGCTTTACGCCAAGCTGCGCGCGGCGCGCGCGGGCCGGACCAAGTTCATCCTGCATGACGGCCCGCCCTATGCCAATGGCGACATGCATATCGGCCATGCGCTCAACCATATCCTCAAGGACATGGTGTGCCGCACGCAGAGCCTGCTCGGCAAAGACGCGCCCTATGTGCCCGGCTGGGACTGCCACGGCCTGCCGATCGAGTGGAAGGTTGAGGAGCAATATCGCAAGAAAAAGCTCAACAAGGACGAGGTTCCGGTCAAGGAGTTCCGCGCCGAATGCCGCGCCTACGCGCAACATTGGGTGGATGTGCAGCGCGAGCAAGTGAAGCGGCTCGGCGTGCTCGGGGCTTGGGACAGGCCGTATCTGACGATGGACCCCGAGGCCGAGGCGACCATCGTAGCCGAGCTGATGAAGTTCGCGACAAGCGGCCAGCTTTATCGCGGGGCCAAGCCGGTGATGTGGTCGCCGGTCGAAAAAACCGCGCTCGCCGAGGCCGAGATTGAATATGAGGATATCACCTCGACGCAGATCGATGTGGCGTTTGAGATTGTCAGCTCGCCGATTGCCGAGCTGGTCGGCGCGCATGCGGTGATCTGGACGACGACGCCTTGGACGATCCCGGTCAACCAGGCGATCGCTTATGGCCCGGATGTTGAGTATGTATTAGTTGGCTTTGCGGCGGCTGAAGACTTTGTTCCTTCAATGTCCGTCCCTGAGCCTGTCATGGACAACCCATTTCTTGCGGCCATTCGTGACAAGCGCTTTCTGGTTGCAAGACATCTCGTCCAGCCTTTCCGCCAGCGCTTGAATGCATTTGCAAAAGCTCAGGTTCCGGATCGGAGCTTCGATTTGCAGGTCTGCACAGCGCCTGATCTTTGGGTGGGCAAAGGCTCCGACCTCGCCGGAACCATCGCCCACCACCCAATCTACAACTATCTTTGTCATTCCCGCGAAAGCGGGAACCTAGGGGCGGGCGCGGAACTGGATCCCCGCCTTCGCGGGGATGACAAGGGAGGGTTGGACGATGCTGCATGGGAACGGGCGTTAGAATTTTACGCCCGCCCGCGCCCGTTCCTGCCCGGCGACTTTGTCACCACCGACAGCGGCACCGGCCTCGTCCATATGGCGCCCGATCATGGCGAGGATGATTTCGACCTGTGCAAGGCGCACGGCATTGACCCGGTGTTCGCGGTCGAGGGTGATGGCAAGTATCGCGAAGACTGGGCGTGGCTCGGCGGGCAAGGCAGCGTCATCAATCCCAGATTCAACGCACCCGATGGCCCGATTTGCTCCGACCTGCGCGCATCCGGCGGCCTGCTCGCGGCATCGGCCGATTACCCGCACAGCTACCCGCACTCGTGGCGCTCAAAGGCCAAAATCATTTACCGCTGCACCCCGCAATGGTTCGCGGCGATGGATAAGATATCGTCCCCCCTCCCCTTCAGGGGAGGGGCCGGGGGTGGGGTTTCACCGTCTGGCACCGCGTTTGTGGACGGACCCCACCCCAACCCGCCGACCGAAACAAATGTCCGGGGGACATTTGTGGGAGGCCCTGAAGGGGAGGGGCTTTCGACCCTGCGCCAAACCGCGATGCAGGCCATCTCTGCCACCCGCTTCGTCCCCGAAAAGGGCCGCAACCGCATCGGCTCGATGGTCGAAGGGCGCCCCGACTGGGTGCTGTCGCGCCAGCGCGCCTGGGGGGTGCCGATCACGCTGTTCGTCAACCGCAAGAGTGGCTCCTATCTCACCGACCCGGCGGTCAACGCGCGGATTATCGCGGCGGTGCGCGCCGAGGGGGTCGATGCGTGGGAAGCTGCCCGCGCGCAGGAGTATCTGGGCGACGCATACCGCGCCGACGATTACGAACAGATATTCGACATCCTCGACGTGTGGTTTGACAGCGGCTGTACGCACGTGTTCACGCTCGAGAGCGGCAAATGGCCCGAGCTTCGCTGGCCCGCCGATCTCTACCTTGAGGGCAGCGATCAGCATCGCGGCTGGTTCCAATCGTCCTTGCTCGAAAGCTGCGGAACGCGGGGCCGCGCGCCCTATGACGCGGTGCTGACCCACGGCTTCACCATGGACGCCAAGGGGCGCAAAATGTCGAAGAGCGAGGGCAATACCATCGACCCCTTGAAGGTGATGGAGACCAGCGGCGCCGACATCATCCGGCTGTGGGCGCTGTCGGTTGACTTCACCGAGGACCACCGCATCGGCGACGAGATATTGAAGGGCGTCGCTGATCAGTACCGCAAATTGCGCAACAGCTTCCGCTATATGCTCGGCGCGCTCGACGGGTTTGACGAGGCGGAGCGGGTCGCGGTCGCCGAGATGCCCGAGCTCGAACGCTATGTGCTGCACCTGCTGGCCGACATGGACGCGAAGCTGCGGGTTGCGGTCGATGACTATGACTTCAACGCCTACGTCCGCCTGCTCAGCGATTTCGCCAACGAAGACCTCAGCGCCTTCTTCTTCGACATCCGCAAAGACTGCCTCTATTGCGATGCGCCGACCAATCCGAAGCGGATGGCATATCGCACGGTGCTCGACGCGCTGTTCCACGCGCTGGTCCGCTACGCCGCGCCGCTCCTGGTGTTCACGGCGGAAGAAGTGTGGGGCACGCGGTTCCCCGATGCGGGGTCGGTGCATTTGCTCGAATGGCCGGAACTGCCCACCCTTGGTCATTCTCTCCCCTCTCCTCGTCATTCCGACGCCCCTTCCCCCCGTCATTCCCAAGCGCCCTTAACTCGTCATCCCCGCGAAGGCGGGGATCCAGCTGATGACGGTGCGGCATCCACAGGGCAGGCGATGGATTCCCGCCTTCGCGGGAATGACGAATTTGTGGAGAAGTGGCAGTTCATCCGAGACGCGCGACAAGCCGTAACGTGGCGAATTGAGAGCTTACGTCGCGATAAGACCGTTGGCTCAAGTCTCGAAATTGACCTTACCTACAGCGGCTTTAAGCAACTTGGCCTTTCAGACGAGGATTTGGCCGAAGTGTGTATCGTGTCAACCGCAGCGGAAGTTCCCAAACTCTTTACGCCAGCAAGTGTCGCTGCAATTGATGCCGGAGAACTCAAGGGCCTTTTCGCAGACGTCACGCGCACCACCCACCACAAATGCGGTCGCTGCTGGCGGCATTTGCCCGAAGTGGCCGAGGACGGAGCCTTGTGCGGCCGGTGCGCGGATGTGGTCGGTGGCTAGTTTTACCTCTCCAAACCCGCCTGCCCTGAGCTTGTCGAAGGGTTGTTTTTTTCTCGAAGTTAGTAACAACAGGGCTTCGACAAGCTCAGCCCGAACGGGTAAGAGGAACCCCGCATGACATTCACCCTCCCCGCCGCGCAATTTGCGCTCCGCCGCCTTGGCCTCACCATCGCCGCTATCGTGTTCGCACTCGATCAGCTCAGCAAATGGCTGGTCAGCGGCCCGCTCGACCTTGAGGCGGTCGAGCAGATCGTCATCATGCCATTCTTCAACCTGACCTGGGCGCAAAATTACGGCATTTCGTTCGGGATGCTGACCGCCCAGAGTGCGGCGCAGCGCTGGTTGCTCGTCGGCCTGACCGCGCTGGTCGCGTCGGCGGTGGCGCTGTGGCTGTGGCGCGAGCGGTCGCGCGGCGATGTCATCGCGCTGGCGCTGGTGCTGGGCGGGGCTTGTGGCAATATCGTCGATCGCATCCGCGCCGGCTATGTCGTTGATTATGCAGACTTGCACTTTGGCGAGTTCCGCCCATTCCTGATTTTCAACGTCGCCGATGCTTGTATTACCATCGGCGTGCTGCTTTTGGTTGCGCGCGCGCTGCTATTGCGCGACAAGGCGGCCTAAGGGCGATCACACATTCGGGGCAAGGCCCCAGGCCAAGCTCTAAAGGCCAAGTTCCAAAGGCCAAGTTCCAAAGGGAAGAGTATAACATGCGTAAATCTCTCATTCTGGCCCTCACCGCTTCGGCGAGCCTGCTGTCGGCGTGCGGATCGACCGGGCTGTTCAACCGCAACCGGCCCGACGAATATGCCGTCACGCGCGCCGCGCCGCTGATTATCCCGCCCGATTTTGCGCTGGCCCCGCCGCAACCTGGCGCACCGGCCGCGACCACCGAAACCGCAGCGGAACAGACGTTGCAGGCGCTGTTTGGCGGCCCGGCACCGCGCAGCGCGACCGAGATCAGCATGCTCAACCGCGCTGGCGTGGCGCGGGCAGAGGCGGGCATCCGTTCGGTGGTTGGCGATCCTGGCACCTTCACGGTGAACAAGGGCACGGTGACGCGCGACATCCTCGCCGCGCCGGCCGGCGCTGGTCAGTTCGCGCAAGCGGTGGCGGGCACGCCCAGCGGCGGGTAACACTGGAGCATAAAAGCGGTGCCATGCTTCTTAGAGCAGGATGACATGTGATTGCATCACATCCCCTGCTCTGACTCTTTGCTTTACCGCGTTTTGCGAGCCGTCATGTGATTCCACCTGACTTCAAAACGCTCTCAGCGACCCAAAGCCATCACGCCGCCCCCGCTTCATCCACCCCGACGCTATTGTGCCTGAGCGCGCGGAGCACGGTATCAACAATCGCGGCGGCGTCGAGTCCCGCCTCGGCATATTGTTTGTCGGGCGCGTCATGCTCCTGAAACAGATCGGGCAGCCGCATCGTGCGCAGTTTGAGGCCGCCGTCGATCAACCCGGCGTCGCTGGCGAGCGTGAGCACATGCGCGCCAAGGCCCCCAACCGCGCCTTCCTCGATCGTCACGCACACCTCGTGCGTCGTCAGCAGGCGGCGGATCAGCGCCTCGTCCAATGGCTTGGCAAAGCGCAGGTCGGCAACGCTGGTGGAGAGGCCCTTGGCGTCAAGCTCGTCGGCGGCTTTGAGCGCATCGGCCAGCCGCGTGCCGAGGCTGAGGATGGCGACGCTCTTGCCCTCGCGCACCATCCGCCCCTTGCCGATTGTCAGCGCTTGCGGTACCGCTGGCAAAGCCACGCCGGTGCCCGGCCCGCGCGGATAACGCAGCGCAATCGGCCCAGCGTCGTGCAGGCTCGCGGTGTAAGTCATGTGGACCAGTTCCGCCTCGTCGGCCGGGGCCATCACCACAAAGTTCGGCAGCGTGCACAGATAGGTGAGGTCGAACGATCCGGCGTGGGTCGCGCCGTCCGCCCCGACCAGCCCCGCGCGGTCGATGGCAAAGCGCACGGGCAGGTTCTGGATCGCCACATCGTGCACCACTTGGTCATAGGCGCGCTGGAGGAAGGTCGAATAGATCGCGCAGAACGGCCGCATCCCTTGCGCGGCCAACCCCGCCGCGAACGTTACCGCATGTTGTTCGGCGATGCCTACGTCAAAGGCGCGCTCCGGGTGGCGTGCGGCAAAGCGGTCGACCCCGGTGCCGCTCGGCATCGCGGCGGTGATCGCGCAGATCCGCTTATCGGCATCGGCCAGACGGCTAAGCGCATCGCCGAATATATTCTGATACGACGGCGCGGCGGCGGCGGGTTTGACCTGCTCGCCGGTAATCACGTCGAACCGCTGCACCCCGTGATATTTGTCGGCTGATGCCTCTGCGGGGGCATAGCCCTTGCCCTTTTGCGTCACGACGTGGATCAGGCACGGCCCTTCGGCGGCGTCGCGGACATTTTCGAGCACGGGAATGAGATGGTCGAGATTATGCCCGTCGATCGGCCCGACATAATAGAATCCCAGTTCCTCGAACAATGTCCCGCCCATCGCCATCCCGCGCGTAAACTCGTCGGCCTTGCGCGCCGCGATGTGCAGCGGTTCGGGCAGGCGGCGCGAGATTTTGCGCGCGACTTCGCGTAAAGACAGGAACGGCCGCGACGATACCAGCCGCGCGAGGTAAGCGCTAAGCCCACCAACCGGCGGCGCGATCGACATGTCATTATCGTTGAGGATCACCACCAGCCGGTTGCCCGCCGCCGTCGCGTTGTTCATCGCCTCATAGGCCATGCCGGCCGACATCGACCCGTCGCCGATCACCGCGATGCCCTTGCCCTCTCTGCCCGCCAGCTGGTTGGCGACCGCAAAGCCCAGTGCGGCGCTGATGCTGGTCGATGAGTGCGCCGCGCCGAACGGGTCGTATTCGCTCTCGGACCGCTTGGTGAAGCCGCTGAGGCCCCCGCCTGTGCGCAGCGTGCGGATGCGGCCCCGCCTGCCGGTCAATATCTTGTGCGGATAGCATTGGTGGCCGACATCCCACACCAGCTTGTCGGTCGGCGTGTCGAACACATAATGGATCGCGACGGTCAGTTCGACCACGCCGAGCCCGCTGCCCAGATGCCCGCCGGTGGTGCCGACCGCCGCGATCGTCTCGGCGCGCAGTTCGTCGGCCAGCACGCGCAGATCGGCGGGCGCGAGGGTGCGCAAATCGGCGGGGAGCCGGACGGTATCGAGCAGCGGGGTCGCGGGGGCGTGGGTCATTGACGGGCGTTTACTGGTTGCTAGCGCCACTGTCGAACCAAAAACGACCCAATACCATCCCGCTCACCCTCACCAATATTCCCAGATCGTCACGCTGGTCTGGTTCCACACATTGCCCAGATTGTGCATCTTCAGCCGATATTGGCGGCAAGCATTGGCCGACGCATTGACCGTGATATTGAAATCGGCATTGTCGTTGAGCGCCAGATCCTGCGCGACGACGTTGTTATTGCGGTCGTAAAGCGTGAAGTCGACGTCGGTGTCGCCGTCGCCATCGGCAACTATCCGCGCAGAGCGGCGGCACAGGTTGAGGTCAACCCAATAATCGGCACCCGCCTCGACGCGGTAACTCGCCACGCTCGGCGCGTCGCCGTTGGTGTAATTATTGCCGACGCTGACCTGGACCTGGTTCCACACATTGCCAAGATTGTTGAGCTTGAGCCGGTAGATGCGGCACTGGTCGCCGCGCACATCGGGGTTGAGCGTCGCCGATGCGATGTCATCGATATCGAGGTCCTGAAACACCTGGTTGCCGCGATCGTCGTAAATGGTGAAATCGACGTCGGTGTCGCCGTCGCCGCGCATGTCGACCACCACCGGATTGGCGCACAGGTTGAGGTTGACCCAAAACTCGCCGTGCGCCTCGACGCGGTAACTCGACACCGGGCGATAGTCTGTGCTGTCGCCCGAAGGTTTTTGCGCCAGCGCCGCGGTGGGCAGCATCGCCGCCGCGACGAGTGCGGATGTCGCAGCCAGCGCCGCTTTGGTCCATTTTTGTCGGCAAAATTGTGCACGCATGATTAGCCTCCCTGTTGGCTGATAAGTTAAGCGCGTCCCGTTTTTCTCTGACTATATCCCCGAAACTGAACCTCAGCTTGACGACAAAAAACACCGCTTCGTCGCAGCGGGCGCATGGTCTTCAGTCACAATCCTGACACGTTCCGCGCACTTCGATGACCGGGCGCGTCGCGGCAAATCCGGTGGCGTTGGCGGCGGCGCGCACCCCGGCGGCGATCATGTCGTCATCGATGTGGGTCATCTGTCCGCACGTATCGCAGATCAGAAAGATGCAATCGTGCACGCACCCCGGGTGGCTGTTGGCGACGAAGGCGTTGGCGCTTTCGACGCGGCTGACGAGGTTGCTGGCGACGAACAGGTCGAGAATACGGTAAACGGTGTTGGGGGCGACGCGTTTGCCGCGCGCGCGCGATACTTGGTCGGCGATGTCATAGGCCGATGTCGGTTTGTCGTGCGCCGCGATCGCCGCGAAAATATCGGCGCGCATTTGGGTCCACTGCTCGCCCGCCGCGATAAGTGCGTCGCGCGCCGCGTCGGTCAGCGACTGACCCGCGTGATGGTGGTGGGCGTGTGCGCTTTTGGCCATGGAGCAAAGTTACGCCTGTCGGTGCGCGCGGGCAAGGGGTAATGCGGAATGACACCCCACGTGCTCCGCACTTGTTGCGGAACGCTGGCGCACTTGCCCAAGCGCTCGTTGAACACGCCACGGCTCCGGACTAAATCCGGAGCACGGCCCCACGTGCTCCGGCGAAGGCCGAAAATCAGCTCCGCGCGCGAAAATTGAGGTCGTGGCCCAATGCCAGCACCATCAGCCCCACCAGCGTCGCCGCCAGTTCGCCGCTACCGTGCGGCAAGGACAGCGACCCCGCCATCATCCCCAGGCCGAAACTCCCCGTCGCGAACGGCATCATATAGCCGTGGCGGATGATGCCGGTGCCCAGCCCGATCGCGCCGAGCACCACCGCAATCGCCAGCCCGACCTCGTGGATCACGGGGTTGAGGAACACCCCGCCAAAACTGGCGAGCGCGGTCACGACAATCGCGGTCGTGATGCAATGCGCCGCGCACAGCGCCGCCAGGCCGATACCCCAGCGGTCGGCCAGATGGGCGCGGTTATGAATAGCGAGGCGGACAGCAGGCGGCACGGCGGTCAAAGGCTCCTTGGCGAACGGGCGGGCGCGCCGCAAATCGAATCAGACAGCCGATTCAGGCTCGCGCGCACAAATGCCTATAGCGCACCCGCCTCAACGTTACAACATATCATTTACGGGGTGGAGAAGGGTGGGGTAATTCAATAAGGGCGGTCCCTATTCATGCAAGGGGGGGAGGGGGGCAAGGAAGGTAGGGGCTTGCCACGCCACGCCATCCATCCGATAGCGCGGCCATGCAAAGCCTGCCTCCCTCTTCCCCCACGCCGCAGCCCCGCCCGCTTGCCATCATGCGCTGGCTGTTGCTGGTGGCCTTGTGCGTCGCGGTGATGGTGGTGGTTGGCGGGATCACGCGGCTCACCGAATCGGGCTTGTCGATTACGCAATGGAACCCGGTGTCGGGGGCGATCCCGCCGCTGAGCGCTGCCGACTGGGCGCGCGAATTTGCGCTGTATCAACGCACCACCGAGTTTCAGACGCTAAACCGCAGCATGGACTTGGCGGCATTCAAGCACATCTATTTCTGGGAATGGCTCCACCGATTGCTCGGGCGGCTGGTCGGCCTCGTCTATGCGGTGCCATTGGTGTGGTTCGCGTGGAAGCGCGCTATCCCCACCGGCTTCGCCCCGCGCCTCATCGGCCTGCTCGTGCTCGGCGCCTTACAGGGCGTGGTCGGCTGGTGGATGGTGGTGTCGGGGCTGGTCGGGCGGACCGACGTCTCGCATTACCGGCTCGCGGTGCATTTGAACCTGGCGCTGTTCATCCTCGGCCTGTGCGTGTGGAGCGCGCGTGACATGGCGTTGTTCATGCGCCATGAACGCAAAAGCGACATGCTGTTAGCCGCACGGGGAGAGCAGGGCACGCGCACCCGCATCGCATGGCCCGTCGCGACTTGGGGGGTCGCGCTCGCGCTGCTCATTCTCGCGGCGCAGCTGCTGTGGGGGGCGTTCACCGCCGGGCTGAACGCGGGCTATGCCTATGCCAGCTGGCCGTTGATGGGCGATGCGATCTTCCCCACCGATGTGACGATGACGCCGCCCTGGGCCGCGAACCTGATCGACAACCCGATCGTCGTCCAGTTCATCCACCGCTGGCTGGCTTTTGTAGCGGGCGCGGGGCTGTTGTGGTTGGCGTGGCGCGCTTGGCACAGCGGCGACCTTCGCATCGCGGTGGTGCTCGCGGCGCTGGTGGTGGTGCAAATAACCCTCGGCATTGCGACATTGCTCAGCGGTGTGGCGCTGCCGATCGCGGTCGCGCATCAGGGGGTTGCGGCGCTGCTGGTCGCGTGCGCGGCGTGGTGCGGCCATGCCGCGTCGGGGCAAGGGGCCAGGCGATGAAGCACACCGCTCTGCTTTTGGCAAGCGCGCTCGCCGCCCCGCCTGGCTATGCCCAATCGGCATCGGCAGGCACCGTCACTATCGCGCTCAACCCGCCGGTCGACCAGGACCTGACGCTCACCATCCGCGATCAACGTAGCATGCCCGGCGGTGCGGTGCTGGTCTTCACGGTCGTCCATCATGTGCGTTTTTCATCCGCCGACGATGGCTGGCGCGCGACCATCACCCAGCAATCGGCCGACTGTAGCGGGCCGGACGCCGTGTGCCGCGCCTATACTACGGCGATGACGGCGGCAAGCGGGGTGGAGCGGCAGTTCGGCGTGGGCCGCGATGGCACGATTGCGCTGCTGCGCGGGCAGCACGGCACCGCTGCTGGTGACACCGCTGCCGATGGCGCGGGCAGCGATGCGGGCAATGCGGGCATGGTTGTTGCCATGGCCGAGGGGGGCAGTCCGGGCGCGTTGATTGCGGGGGAATTGCGCGAGGCGATCCGCTATGCGCGGCAGCATTTCGTGCTCGATGCACCCCCCGCGCACCCTTCCGCGCATCCTTCCGCGCACTCGGTATTTGGTATCGGCGCGCGCGCCGTCGATGGCGGGCTGGTCGAAATAACCGTGCGGCGGCGGCTCGAAGGCGCGGGCCAGACCGATATGATCCGGCGCACTATTGTTCGGGTTGACCCGCGCACCGGCCTTTCCTCCGCTGGCGTTACCGAGACGCATTTAATATCGAGTGGGGCTTTGAGCGACGAACATGCCCCGCCGATCAGCGTGCGAACCTGGTCGCTGGAGGCGCCGGAGGTGCCAGAGGGCGCGGGCGAATAGAAAGGGTATCATGATACCCGTCAACAAAGCCGCCTGAGGCTTGACTTTGGCCGCGCGTTTCGCCATTGGCCCGCCCTCTGACGTATCAATCCGCAAGCAGGGAGACCGCCCGTGAAGGCGCTTCAACGTACGACCCGCTCGGCCACGCCGGCCACGGTCACCAAAAACTGGGTGTTGATCGACGCCGACGGTCTGGTGGTCGGGCGCGTGGCCAGCATCATCGCCAACATCCTGCGCGGCAAGCACAAGCCGAGCTACACCCCGCACATCGATTGCGGCGATCATGTCGTCGTCATCAATGCCGACAAGGTGCGCTTCACCGGCGATAAGCTCAAGGACAAAGTCTATTACAAGCACACCGGCTATGTCGGCGGGATCAAGGAAACCACCCCGGCGAAAATCCTCGAGGGGCGCTTTCCCGAACGCGTGCTCGAAAAGGCGGTCGAGCGGATGGTGCCGCGCGGCCCGCTTGGCCGGGTGCAGATGAGCAATCTGCGGATTTTCGCGGGCACCGAGCATCCGCACGGCGCGCAAAACCCTCAATTGCTCGATGTTGCGGCGATGAACCGCAAGAATAAGGTGGGTGCATAATGACTGACACACTAGAATCGCTCGCCGACCTTGGCACCGCTACCGGCACCGAAGCCCCCGCCGCCGCGCCCAGCTTGCGCGAACAAATCCTCGACAAACAGGGCCGCGCTTATGCCACGGGGCGCCGCAAAAATGCGGTTGCGCGCGTCTGGCTCAAGCCGGGCAGCGGCAAGATCACGGTCAATGGCCGCGACCAGACCAGCTATTTTGCGCGGCCGACCCTGCGGCTCGTGCTCAACCAGACGTTCGGCGTTGCGGGGCGCGAAGGCGCGTATGACGTGGTCGCCACCGTGCGCGGCGGCGGATTGTCGGGACAGGCCGGCGCGGTCAAGCACGGCATCGCGCAGGCGCTGACCCGCTATGAACCGACACTGCGCTCGGTCGTCAAGGCCGCCGGATTCCTGACCCGCGACAGCCGCGTCGTCGAACGCAAGAAATACGGCAAGGCCAAGGCGCGCAAGAGCTTCCAATTCTCGAAACGCTAATCCGCGTGCTCCGGACGTGTTCCGGAGCGGTGGCGCGCAGGGTCCCGCTTGCGCGGAGGTGGCGAAGGGGTGTGGAGGGGGTGGGTGAGCACCCCCTTTCCTACACTTTACCAAATGGGTTATATTGATGCCTTTCACCCAGAAAGGCATCACCATGACAGACCCGCAATTTTCGCAATCGACCCCCGATCACGCGGCCGATCACACCCCCGAACTGACCCCGGCGCAAATCGCCGCCGTCAATGCCGCCATCAATGCCGACTGGGCGCGCGGCTGGACCCCGCCCAAACGCGCCGCCTTTCTGTGTGCGCTCGCGCGCTGCGGCATCGTTATCGATGCGGCGGAGCATGTCGGCCTGTCGTCGCAAGGCGCATATAAGCTGCGTGCGCGCGACCCGGCCTTTGCCAAGGCGTGGGACGCGGCGCGCGATCAGGCGCGCGAATGCGTGGCCGACGAATTGTTCAGCAAGGCGCTCGACGGTTGGCAGGAGGAGGTGTGGTACAAGGGTGAAGTGGTGGGGATGCGTCGCCGCTATGACCCGCGTCTGGCGATGCGCCTGCTCGCGCGGCTCGACCGCGTTGGCGGCCATGTCGGGCGCGGCGGGCTGGGCAGGCCGATACCCGGAGCGAACCATTTTGGTGAAATCATCACCGCCGAGGAAGCCGACGAACCGACCGGCCATCTGTTTGAAGCCGAGCGGTGGCAATTGCGTGACGCTTATGACGAGGCGCTACGTTTTGGTGACCATGGCCGCGCCGCGCATCTCGCCGAACGGATCGCGGCGCTCACGCCACCCGGCGACGATGGTGACGATGACGATGCCATGTATCTGTGCGCAGACGAAAGCTGCCAGCCATGCCGCGATGCCGAAGCCGCCGATGACGATGCCGTGATCGCGCGCGATGACGCATGCGGTGGTCCGCGCGGTGGCACACCCACAGGCTGCATCACCGCAGCGCGCGAGGCCGAGGAAACCGATGACGACCCCGAATGGCAAGCGGCGGTGGCCGAAATGGACGCGGTGCGCGATGCGCGCTTCGGCACGCTTAGCGTTCAGCAGAAAGGCGTCCGCCGTGCTCCGGCAAAGGCCGGAGCGTTGGCGGCGGGCGCATCGCACGATGCCCCGCGCTCCGGAACGCGCTCCGGAACGTGTCCGGAGCACGGCGATGCGGCAAAATGCCGAGGTGTATTAAGTTTACACCACAGTCCCGCAACCCCGCAGGCGGCCGTTGTTTCCCGCACCCCCGTGTGTCAACCGCCCGCCAGTTTTCACCCAAAGCCACCACGGAAAGCAGGCGATAGTCACGCAGAGGCGAAGAGAGAGAGGCGAGGTTCGGTTCGAGGTGGATCAAGAGCGGCGCACCCATTATCACAAAATTAACCTTTTCTCTTCATAGCCGACATGGTTAATGAAACATGTCGCGACGCTGCAAGGCGAAACGGCCCAACCATTTTATACAGCCGAGGGGAAAAGCGGCATGCGCGTGCTCTTGATCGAAGACGAACCAACGACGGCCAAGGCCATCGAGACGATGCTGACCGTCGAAGGGTTCAACGTCTATACGACCGACCTTGGCGAAGAAGGCCTGGATCTGGGCAAACTCTATGATTACGACATCATCCTGCTCGATTTGAACCTGCCCGACATGCACGGCTATGATGTGCTCAAGAAGCTCCGCACCGCCAAGGTTTCGACCCCGGTGCTGATCCTGTCGGGCATCTCGGAGATGGACAGCAAGGTCCGCTCGTTCGGCTTTGGCGCCGATGATTATGTCACCAAGCCGTTCCACCGCGAAGAACTGGTCGCGCGGATCCAGGCGGTTGTCCGCCGCTCCAAGGGCCATTCGCAATCGATCATCCGCACCGGCAAGCTCGCGGTCAACCTCGATGCCAAGACGGTCGAGGTCGATGGGTCGCGCGTCCACCTCACGGGCAAGGAATATCAGATGCTCGAGCTGCTCTCGCTGCGCAAGGGCACGACGCTGACCAAGGAAATGTTCCTCAACCATTTATATGGCGGGATGGACGAGCCGGAACTCAAGATTATCGACGTGTTCATTTGCAAGCTCAGGAAGAAACTCAGCCTGGCGTGCGCGGGTGAAAATTACATCGAGACGGTGTGGGGCCGCGGCTATGTGCTGCGCGACATCGAGGATGATGCTGTAGCCGAGGACGAACGCGCGGTCGCCTGACGGCTTTAGCGCAGGATTGAGATTGAGCAGGGCCGCTGGGGTAACCGGCGGCCTGTTGCGTCGCTAATTGCTTAGCCAAAACATTGTAAACATTAGTCTAATCATTGGTCCAGTGGCTGGCAAAGGGGTTAACCCCCGGTTGGCTGCCATTGAGCACCTGTTGCTTGTGGGTGCGCTGAAACCCGCTGCGCTCGGTGGTCCCTTCGTGCCGCAGCCGCTGGAACCCAAGCTGGGCATCGGCGGGGGTTAGCTGCGCCGCGCCGTGGCTGGCTGGTTGCAGCATGGCCGGCTCGATCCGCTCGTCGAGCGACAGGCCGAACGTGCCCTTTTTCGTCCAGCGGACGATGGCGTTCAGATCCTGGCCGCCCGGCAGATGGAGCGTGAGGTGCTCGCACGCGATGACATCGATCGCGGACCGCACACCGACCCCATGCGGTGACAGGTTGCGGACCACGACCTTGGTGCGCGCGTGGCGCGGGCTGCTGATCTCAAAGGTGAGCAGCTTCGATACGCGGCTCTCGCGCGCCTGATCGCCCGTCTGGGCTGCCGGAGGTTGCCAATGCATGTCCATGGCAGCTGAGCATAATATGGAAGTGTAAAAAAAGAGTGGAAAATCAACAGGCAGTAAATTGTCCATCGCCCCCGCAAACATCGCCGCCCGCAACCGTTCCTTATCGCATGCCGCTGGGCAGGATGAATGGACGAAGGAAGACGGAGGGCGATGATGAAAAGCTATGCGCATCTCGCGGATTGGGTGAAACTGTGTCAGGCCATCGAGCCCGATCCCGTCGCCATCGCCCAGGCTTTGCTGGCCTCGACGGTGCGTCCTGCGGCGGCGGGGGCTGTGGCGGGGACTGTGGCCGCGCGCTTGCGCATCGACGAGCGGAGCGGATCGCCAGCCAAAGGCCGCGTCGATCCGGTCGAGCAATTGCTGATCCGCTCGCAAGGGGCGGCGTTGCTGGCGCTTGCGATCGAGGAGCTGAATGTCCGCGAGCGCGCCATATTGCACTTCGCCTATGTCGAGGGGAAAGCGCTAGAGGAAGTGGCGATGCTGCTGGGCTTTGGCATATCGCGCATCTATCTGATAAAGCGACAAGCGCTCAGCCGACTTCACCAGAAAATGGGCTCGCTGTCTTTCTAGCTTTCTAGCTTTGGCCGCGCGCGGTCACCCGCGCCTCGATCGCATCCCAGATGGTGCTTGCGGTGTCGGTGCCATAAAACCCGTCGATCGCCATGATGCCGGTGGGCGACGTGACGTTGATCTCGGTCAGCCACTGGCCGCCGATCACGTCGATGCCGACAAACAACAGCCCGCGCGCCTTCAGCTCCGGCCCCAGCGCCGCACAGATTGCGCGCTCGGCATCGGTCAGATCGGCCGCCTGCGCATGTCCGCCCGCCGCGAGGTTCGAGCGGATCTCGCCCGCGCCCGGAATGCGGTTGATCGCACCCGTCACTTCGCCGTCGATCAGGACGATGCGCTTGTCGCCCTCGCGCACCTCAGGCAGGAACGCCTGCACCATGTGCGGTTCGACCCACATCGCGTTGAACAGCTCGATCAACGAAGCGAGGTTGGTGCCATCGGCTTCGATCTTGAAGATCGCCTTGCCGCCATTGCCGTGGAGCGGCTTGACGACGATGGTCCCATGTTTGGCGAGGAAGCCGCGCGCATCATCATAGGAGCGGGTGATCATCGTCGGCGGCATGAAGCGCGCATAATCGAGCACCCACAGCTTTTCGGGCGCGTTGCGGACACTGGCGGGGTCGTTGACCACCAGCGTCTGGTGGGCAATCCGCTCGAGCAGGTGCGTCGCGGTGATATAACCGAGGTCGAACGGCGGGTCCTGCCGCATCAGCACGACGTCCACGTCGGCGCCAAGGTCGATCCGCTTCTGCTCGCCAAAGCGGTAATGCGCACCAGCGGTGCGCTCGACATGCTCGATCAGGTGCGCTTGCGCGGTCAGCCGGCCTTCGCTGCCCGCCTGCTCCCACGTCAGATCGTGCGGCAAGTAATGCCAGATGGCGTGGCCGCGTGCCTGCGCTGCCAGCATCAGCGCAAAGGAGGAATCCCCGGCAATGTTGATCCCGTCCATCGGGTCCATCTGAACGGCTAGGCGCAAGCTCATGGTGTCACTCTTCCTCTCTCATCCCATCCATATATTCGCCAGATGGCGTGGCCAGCGTCCTGGTGCAAGCAGGATGACGTCGATCCGCGTCACATCGCCGCGCTGTGCATATCGCGGAGCCAGCACTTGCGCCGCCGCCGCCACGCGGTGCAGGCGGTGCGCATCGATGGCACTGTCGAGCGCCTGCGCGCTGCTCCGCCATTTGACCTCGACAAAGGCGAGCGTGCGCCCGCGCCGCGCGATCAGGTCAACCTCGCCGCTTGCCACACGGGCGCGCCGCGTCACGATCCGCCATCCTTTGAGGCGCAGATACCAGGCCGCGATCGTCTCGGCGCGGCGGCCCCGTTCTTCAGACTTGGAACGCTTGCGGGTCATGTCTTTCCGCTAAGCTCAAGCGCGATGGCATAGGCGTGCTCGCGCGATATGGCGAACCGCTTGGCGACGTCGCGGGCAGCGCGCGATGCGGGGGAGCATCGCATCGCTTCGACCAAGGCGGCGCGGATGGCTGCGGGGTCGGCGGCGGTTGGCGGCGCTTCGATCGGCGGGGCGACGATGATAACCATCTCGCCCTTTGGTGGCGTGGCAAAGCGCGCAGCCAGTCCATCGAGCCGCCCGCTGACGACCTCCTCGTGCAGCTTGGTCAGCTCGCGCGCGACGCACGCTTCGCGCGGGCCGAGCGCATCGGCCATCGCCCGCAAGCTGGCGGCAAGCCGCGGCCCGCTCTCGTAAAACACCAGCGTCGCCTTTACGCCCGCGAGTTCGGCCAGCGCCTTGACGCGCGCGCCGGCCTTGGCCGGCAGGAACCCCGCAAACAGAAAGCGGTCGGTTGGCAAGCCCGACAGCGACAGCGCGGCGATGGCGGCGCATGGGCCGGGCACGCTCGTCACCAGATGCCCTGCCGCGCGCGCGTCGCGCACCAGCCGGTATCCGGGGTCGGAGATCAGCGGCGTTCCGGCATCGCTGACCAGCACCACGACCTCGCTGGCGAGCCGCGCCACCAGGTCTGCGCGCTGTGCGTCGCTGGCATGGTCATCGTGCCGCAGCAACGGCCGCTTGATGCCGAACAGGTGCATGAGCTTGCCCGTGACCCGCGTATCCTCGCACGCCACCACATCGGCGGCCGATAATATCGCCTGAGCGCGGGGGGATAGGTCACCAAGGTTGCCGATCGGCGTCGCTACGATGTAAAGACCAGGCAAGGGAGATTGGGACATGATCGCAACCATGGCAGAGCAAGGCACCTTGCGGCAAGCATCACGTTGGTGGCGGGCCTTTGCCGTCGGCGCTACCGCGCTGTTGCTTGCCGCGTGCCAGACCATGGTTCCGCGCAGCACCGCGCCCGCCGTGCCCGCTCCCACGGCTACGCCAGAGGTTTCGGTCGGGCTGCCGGTTGACACCGAACGCCACCGTGTTGCGCTGCTCGTCCCGCAAACTGGGCCCGATGCGGCGGTCGGCGAATCGATCGCCAACGCCACCACCATGGCATTGCTCGATTCGCGCAGCGACCGCGTGCGGATCACCATCTACGATACCGGCGCGGGTGCCGCTGCCGCCGCGAGCCAGGCGATTGCCGAGGGCAACAAGCTGATCCTCGGGCCACTGCTCGCCGATGATGTCCGCGCCGTCCAATCGATCGCGCAGGCCGCCAATGTCCCGCTGATCAGCTTCTCCAACGACAGCAGCGTCGCGGGCAATGGCACCTATCTGCTGGGGTTCGAACCGGGGCAGGCGGTCGGCCGCGTCGTCACCCACGCCCGCGCACAGGGGATGACGCGGTTCGGTGCGCTGGTCCCGCGCAGCGTCTATGGCGAGCGCGCGCTGGCGTCGCTGCGCGCCTCCGTAATGGCGGCGGGCGGCACATTGGTGTCGAGCCAGGCCTATGACCGCTCGGCGACCGGCCTGTCGGGCAGCGCGCGGCAGCTCGCACGCAGCGGCGCGATGGACGCGATATTGATCGCCGACAGCGGCCAGACCGCGATCCGCGCCGTCCCCTTGCTGCGTCAGGGCGGGGCAAGCACGGCGCGCATCCTTGGCACCGAGCTGTGGAACACCGAGAACGCCATATCGGGCAATGCGGCGATGCAGGGCGCTTGGTTCGCCAGCGTCTCTGATGGTTTGTTCAACCAGATGTCGACGAGTTATCGTGAACGTTATGGTCGCACGCCTTACCGTATCGCCAGTCTGGGCTATGACGCGGTGCTGTTGACGGTGCGGATGACGCGCGACTGGCGGCCCGGCACCAACTTCCCGCAAAACCGCTTGTTCGCCGAAGATGGCTTTGGCGGGATTGACGGCATTTTCCGCTTCGACACGCGCGGGATAGCGGTGCGCGCGCTGGAGGTTAGCGAGGTGCGTAACGGCGGCTTTGCGGTCATCGACGCCGCCCCGACGCGCTGGTAATCTGCGTCTGCCCGACGCAGTGGTAGCGGCGTCTGCTGCCTAACCGATGCTCTGTCCGGTCTTGGCCCAATCGGCCATGAACCCCTCAATCCCCTTGTCGGTCAGCACATGTTTGAACAGGCCGCGAATGACCGACGGCGGCGCGGTCATGACATCGGCACCGATGCGCGCGGCTTCGAGCACATGGATGCCGTGGCGAACCGATGCGACAAGGATTTCGGTGTCAAAGCTGTAGTTGTCGTAAATCAGCCGGATGTCCTCGATCAACGCCATGCCGTCAAAGCCATTATCGTCGTGCCGCCCGACAAACGGCGAGACGAAACTCGCGCCTGCTTTGGCAGCGAGCAGCGCCTGATTGGCCGAGAAGCACAGCGTCACATTGACCATCGTGCCCTCGCTGGTCAACGCCTTGCATGTCTTGAGCCCGTCTATGGTCAACGGCACCTTGATGCAGACATTATCGGCGATCTTGCGCAAAATCTCGGCCTCGCGCATCATGCCCGGATGGTCGAGCGCGACAACTTCGGCGCTGACCGGCCCCGCGACCAGACCGCAAATCTCGCGCGTCACCTCGATGAAGTCGCGCCCCGCCTTGTGGATCAGCGACGGGTTGGTGGTGACCCCGTCGAGCAGGCCGGTCGCGGCCAGTTCGGCAATGTCGGCGGTGTCGGCGGTATCGACGAAGAACTTCATGGCGGCGCATCCTTGTGGCTGGGTCAGGATCGCCTAGCGCATGTGGCGGATGAGCGAAAGGGTGCTGACACAGAAGCTCGCCGCTGCTAAGCGCCCCCGCAATCATGATCAACCTGTCCGGAATCACAGTGCGCCTTGGCGGACGCGCCGTCCTTGATCGCGCCAGCGCGAGCGTGCCAACGCGCGCTCGGGTTGGCCTGATTGGCCGCAACGGCGCGGGCAAAACCACGCTGATGAAGGCGATCATCGGACAGATCGACCCCGACGAGGGCACAATCGACATGCCGCGCGCCAGCCGCATCGGCTATATCGCGCAGGAAGCGCCAACGGGCACGGCGACACCGATCGAAGCGGTGCTGGCCGCCGATACCGAGCGCGCCGCATTGCTCCACAGGGCCGAAACCACCGACGATATGCACGCGCTCGGCGAGATCCACGAGCGGCTCAACGCGATCGACGCCCACGCCGCCCCGGCGCGCGCCGCACGGATCCTCGTCGGGCTAGGCTTCCCTGAGGCGGACCAGCACCGGCCGCTCGACAGTTTCTCTGGCGGGTGGAAGATGCGCGTTGCGCTCGCGGCGTTGCTGTTCTCGGCGCCTGACATCTTGCTGCTCGACGAACCGTCGAACCACCTCGACCTCGAAGCGACGCTGTGGCTGGAGAGCTTCCTCAAAGGCTATGGCGCGACGATGGTGGTCATCAGCCACGAACGCGACCTGCTCAACAATGTCGTCGATCATATCCTCCATCTGGAGGGCGGCAAGACCACGCTTTATGCGGGCGGATACGACAGTTTCGAGCGGCAACGCGCCGAACGCGCGGCACAGCTGGCGGCGGCCAAAGCCTCGCAAGATGCACAGCGCGCCAAGCTGGCCGATTATGTCGCCCGCAACTCGGCGCGCGCTTCGACCGCCAAACAGGCGCAAAGCCGGGCCAAGGCGCTGGCACGGATGCAGCCGATTGCGGCGCTGGTCGATGACCCATCGCTCAGCTTTGATTTCCCTAGCCCGGACGAGCTGAAACCGCCGCTGGTCACGCTCGATCTCGCCAGCGTTGGTTACACGCCAGGCAAGCCGATATTGGAACGGCTCAACCTCAGGCTCGACCCCGATGATCGCGTCGCGCTGCTCGGGCGCAACGGCAATGGCAAGACCACGCTGGCGCGGCTGCTCGCGGCACAGCTCGCGCCGATGGACGGGGCGATGAACGCAGCGGGCAAGATGCGGGTCGGCTATTTCACCCAATATCAGGTCGAGGAGCTCGACGGCCGCGATACCCCGCTCGAACATATGACCCGCGCGATGCGGGGCGCGACCCCCGGCGCGGTGCGCGGGCAATTGGGGCGGTTCGGCTTTTCGGGGGCCAAGGCGACCACCCAGGTCGGCAAGCTGTCGGGCGGTGAACGCGCGCGGCTCGCGCTGGCGCTGATTACCCGCGATGCGCCGCACCTGCTGATCCTCGACGAGCCGACCAACCACCTCGATGTCGATGCCCGCGAAGCATTGGTCCAGGCGCTCAATGCCTATGACGGCGCGGTGGTGCTGGTCAGCCACGACCGCCATATGCTCGAACTGACCGCCGACCGGCTGGTGCTGGTCGATGGCGGCACTGCGATCGATTTTGTCGGCAGCCTCGACGATTATACCGACCTTATTCTGGGCCGGAATCA
Organism: Sphingopyxis sp.; assembly: GCA_040080745.1. Classification (GTDB taxonomy): domain Bacteria; phylum Pseudomonadota; class Alphaproteobacteria; order Sphingomonadales; family Sphingomonadaceae; genus Sphingopyxis. The sequence goes on from JBEBHS010000027.1 coordinate 30,798, forward strand.
GCCCAAGGCCAATGGCGGCGGGGCGGGCAAGGGTCATGGCGCGTCAAAGGGCAATGGCAAAGAGGAACGCAAGGCCGCAGCCAAAATACGCGAGCAATTACAGTCACTTCGTAAGGTCGTGCGCGATGCCGAAGCCGATATGGCCAAGCTGGAGGTGACGATTAGCGCCATCGACGCCGCGCTGGCCTGCCAGCGGGAAAGGCCAGAAAAGGCCGCGATGTTCGATCCCGCAGGCGCATCGGCGGACTATGCTTCGCTGACGATGAGCGAGTTGGCGCAGCGGCGTGCCAGACTGGCCGAAGCCATGCAGGCCGCCGAAGCGCGCTGGGTCGCGGCGGGTGAGGCGCTGGAGACCGCCGAGGGGAGCGGTTAGCTAGCCGCCCCCGCCAGCCCGAACACCCCGATCAGCAACGGGTCATTGGTCGCCTGCGGATTGGCGCGGATCGCGCTTTCCTCGGCCCCGATGGCGCGCCAGATACCGCGATTGGCGCCGTCGGTGACATCGCGCGCGAGGCCGGCAATGTCATAGCCGCTGACCGCGCGCAGTGCCTGCCCGACCACGTCGTTCGACGCGAGCCGCAGCGCATCGCCGACCGCTGGGAACATCGCGCTGACAAGGCCGCCGCCAAGCTGTTGCTCTAGCAATGCTGTCGCAGCGGCAGGCCCGCCCACACCGCGCACAATGGAAACCGCGTCGGCGATGCTGATCGAGGTGATGGCGTCGGTGATAATCGGGGCGGCGCGTTCGGCTCCGCGCTCCGCCACGCTGTTCAGGCTGCGCGCCAACCGTTCGCGCACTGGCGCTGATCCCAGCACTTGGGCAAGCAACGAGCCGCCGCTGGCGAATTGTCCGGGCAGCGCGATGCGCGCCACCGAACTGTCGTAAAACCCGCCGGGGGTCAGCAATTGGGCAAAGGCGCGCTGCGACGACAGGCTGAGCAGCCGCTGGATCGCCTCGACCAGGCTGAAGGAGCCACCCATGCTGGCACATCCCGATAGCGCCACCAGCGGTATGCTGGCCCCCGCCGCAAGCAGGGTCCGGCGATTAAAAAGCTGTTCGTTCATTGCGACCTCCCACATCATTTATATCCTCTTCATAATCACTGCTGGCCCAAGAAGCAAAAGCCTGCAAATCTCCTGACTGGTTGATACACGGGCATAGCGAAAAACACGGCCGCCTGCGGGGTTGCGGAGCTGTGGTGTAAACTTAATACACCCGCGTTTTTGCCTCCCCTCGCGTGCTCCGGCGCAGGCCGGAGCGTGGGCCAACAAGCAGCGCGTCTGATTGCCAGCG
>JBEBHS010000028.1:0-31126 GCA_040080745.1 Sphingopyxis sp.
TCCCGACCCTCCCCCCTGAAGGGTGGAGGGCTTAAGGGTCTGCGGTATATCGGCGATGGTGCGCACGTTGGCGGTCACATCTTCGCCCACCATGCCGTCGCCGCGCGTCGCCGCCTGCACCAGCACGCCTTGCTCATAACGCAGCGAGCACGACAGGCCGTCGATTTTCGGTTCGGCAGTCAGCGCGACAGGCGCATCGTCGCTGAGCACAAGGAAACGCCGGATGCGCGCCACAAACTCCGCCACCTCTTCGCCAGAAAACGCATTGTCGAGACTGAGCATCGGCCGCGCATGCGCCACCTTAGCGAGCGCGCTGGTCGCCTGTGCGCCCACCTGCCGCGACGGGCTGTCGGGCCGGACAAGATGCGGGAATACCGCCTCCAACGCAGCATTTTCGCGCACCAGCGCGTCATAATCGGCATCGCTGATTTCGGGGTCGTCGGCATCATGATAGAGGCGGTTATGCCGCGCAATCTCACGCGCCAGCCGCATCAACCTGTTGGCCGCGTCGGCGTCGCTCATGGTCGCGCCGTTCACACCACCCCCAGCAATCGCGCAGCCTGTGCGCGCGCTTCGTCTGTCACATCAGCCCCCGACAGCATTCGCGCGATTTCCTCGCGGCGTTCGATTTCGTCCAAAGAACGCACACCCGTGCGGGCCACCATCCCTTCGCTGGTCTTGGCGATCAAGAAGTGGCTGCACCCGCGCGCGGCGACCTGTGGGCTGTGGGTGACGGCGAGCAATTGCCGCGTATCGGCGAGCCGCGCCAGACGCTCGCCAATCGCACTCGCCACCGCGCCGCCAACGCCGCGATCAATCTCGTCAAAGATGATGGTGTCCGCCCCGCCGACCTCGGCCAGACTGACTTTGAGCGCAAGCATCAGCCGCGACAGTTCGCCTCCGCTAGCTATTTTGATCAGCGGCGCAAACGGCGCGCCGGGGTTGGTGGCGATCAAAAACTCGGCGCGATCGATGCCGTGCGGCCCCCACGCGCCTTCCTCCAGCGGTTCGAGCAACGTGCGAAACCGCGCGGCATCAAGTTTGAGCGGCGCAAGTTCGCCCGCCACAGCAGCATCGAGCCGCGCCGCCGCCATGACGCGCTGCGCATGGAGTGCATCGGCCTCCGCGACATAGGCGGCGCGCGCCTGTGCCGCCCCCGCTTCGAGCGCAGCAACCCCGCTTTCCCCTTCGTCGATGGCGCTGCGGCGTGTGGTCAGTTCATCGAGCAGCGCGGCCAGCGTATCGGGCTCGACGCGGTGCTTGCGCGCAATCCCACGCAGGTCGAACAGCCGCAGTTCGATGCGGTCCAGCTCCGCCGGATCGTGACGAAGCGCATCTTTTGCGCGGTCGAGTGCCGCCTCGCCCTCGCTCGCCTCGATCAGCGCGCGGTCAAATGCGGCCAGTGCTTCGGCAAACAGCGCATGTTCGCCAGAGAGCCGGTCGAGCCGCCGCGCCGCGCTGCGCAAGCGTGCCAGTGCGCCGTCGGATCCGCCGAGCAGCGCATCTATCGCGGCCATATCCTCCGACAATCGCGCGCCCTTTTGCATCGCCGAACGCGCATCGGCGAGCACCGCATCCTCGCCCGTTTCGGGGGCCAGCACGGTCAGTTCGGCAATCGCATGGTCAAGCCATTCGCGGTCCACAGCATCGCTGGTCAAGCGGCTCTGCGCTTCGGCGAGCCGCGCTTTCGCGCTCCCCCAGGCGGCAAAGCTGGTCGCCACTGCCGCGCTGTCGAGCCGCCCGAACGCATCGAGCAAGGCGCGGTGACCACGCGGCGCAAGCAGGCCGCGCTCATCGTGCTGGCCATGGATTTCAACGAGGCTGGCGCCCACGTCGCGCAGCAAGGCCGCGCTCGCTGGCTGATCGGCGATGAAACCGCGGCTCCCCCCGTCGCGGCGCACTTCGCGGCGAATGATGAGCGGTTCGCCCGGCTCTAGCTCTATGCCCGCGTCATCAAGCATTTCGCGCGCGGGGTGATCATCACCCAACGGCTCGAAAGTCGCACTAACCCGTCCGCGTTCTGCGCCGTGGCGAACCAAACCGCTGTCGGCGCGCATCCCCAGTGCCAGCCCCAACGCATCGAGCAATATCGATTTTCCCGCGCCGGTTTCGCCGGTCAGAACGCCCAGTCCGCGCGCAAAATCCATCTCCAGCGCCTCGATCAACACTATGTCGCGGATCGACAGCGCTGTTAACATCTCACGCCCTAGTTGCTTGCTGCCATGGTTTGCGGCGCGTGTTCCTGGAGCAATTCAAACGAACGGCTATACCATTGCGACCCCGGATAATTGCGCCCCAAAACGGCGGCGGCGCGGTGCGCTTCATCAGGAAGGCCAAGCGACAGGTAGGATTCGACCAGACGGTAGAGTGCCTCTGGTGCATGGCTGGTAGTCTGAAAATTCTCCACCACGGCGCGAAACCGCACGGTCGCGGCCAACCAGTTAGACGCGCGCTGGTAAAAACGGCCAATCTCCATTTCTTTACCCGCCAGATGGTCGTTGACCAGGTCGACCTTGAGCCGCGCATCCGACGCATATTCGCTGTCCGGATAGCGGCGGATCACCTCGTTCAATGCATCAAGCGCCTGCTGGGTAATCCGCTGGTCGCGGGTGACATCGCTGATCTGCTCGTAATAATTAAGGGCGATCAGATAATAAGCATAAGGCGCATCGCGGTTGCCGGGATGGAGTTGCAAAAACCGCTGCGCCGACGCGAGCGATTCGGTGTGCTGCCGCGCGGCGTAATAGTTGAACGCGCTCATCAATTGTGCGCGGCGCGCCCACGCCGAATGGGGATGCTGGCGCTCCACCTCGTCAAACAGCGCCGCAGCGACGCGGTAATCGCCATTATCCATCCGCGATTTTGCGGCGGTGTAGAGCGTATTGACGTCGCGCGCGACATAGCGGGTGTCGCGCGGGTTCCCGCCAGAGCCGCCCAGCATGGCGCAGCCAGGGAGCGTCAACGATGAAGCCAAAATGGCGGCGATCAGGGTGTGTTTACGGGTCATGGGAGCAAGCTATAGCCCCGCCAAAGATGAACGCCAAGCGAACAGTTTCACTTTTTCTCGGGACTTTACGCGCTGCCCCCCACCGTCAGGCACGCGCACGCCACCAGCAGCCCGGCGATGCGGTTCGAGCGAAACAGGGTGAGCGCCGATGCGCCGTCGTGCACGTCGAGCCGCGCCACCTGCCAGCCCAAATGGATGGCCGCAGGCAGCAATGCGAGCAAGGCCAGCGCACTCGGTCGCACCTGCCAGAACGCCGCGCACCACCCCGCCACCGCCACCGCATAGCAGATCGCCACGCCGATGCGCACATGCTTGCCCAGCGCCCGCGCGCTCGAACCGATGCCGACCAGCGCATCATCCTCTATGTCCTGCAGCGCGTAGATCGTGTCGTAACCGACCACCCACGCCACCGTGCCGAGATAGAGCATGATGGCGGGCGCAGCGTGCACTGCGCCCATCACCGCAACCCAGCCGACCGGCACCCCCCAGGCAAATACCAGCCCCAGCCATGCTTGCGGCCAATATGTGATGCGCTTCATGAACGGATAGGCGGCGACCAGGGCAAGGCTGGCCGCAGCCACGCCGATGGCCGCAAGGTTCAGTTGCACCAGCACGACGAGGCCGACGGCGCACAGCGCAAACAGCCACGCCCAGGCGGAGCGAACCGTCACCGCGCCGCTGGCCAGCGGGCGGCTGCGCGTGCGCTCAACTTTGGCATCAAGGTCGCGGTCAACAATGTCGTTATACACACAGCCCGCGCCGCGCATCGCAATCGCACCGACGAGGAACCACAGCAGCAACGGCCAATGGCTTGCCGCTCCGCCCGCCAGCGCGACGCCCCACAGGCACGGCCAGTAAAGCAGCCACCAGCCGATCGGTCGATCGAGCCGCGCCAGGATGGCAAAGGGCCGCCACGATGCGGGTAAAATCGCCAAAAAGCCGCGATGTTCGCTATCTGGGATATAGTCAGGATTTGTCACAAAACTCCGTTCACCCTGAGCCTGTCGAAGGACTGTCCTTCCACTTTCAACAAGAAAAAGGCAAGACAAGGCTTCGACAAGCTCAGCCCAAACGGTTTAAAGGACGCGCATGCCTGCTGCACCCCATTGGCCACCCAGATCCGCGCCACGCCTGTTTGTGACAAGCGAACTGGCCGCTGGGCAGGCGCGCACCCTCGACGGCAACGCAGCGCATTATCTGGGCCAGGTTATGCGGGTAAAGCCGGGCGATACGGTGATATTGCTCGACAACATCAGCGGCGAATGGGCGGCACGGGTTGAGGCGGTCGGCAAACGCCACGTCGATATGGTGGTGATCGAACGGCTCCGTGCGCGCGAAACTGTGCCCGACCTGTGGCTGTGCATCGCCCCGATCAAAAAGGCGCATTTTGACCTGGTGATCGAAAAAGCCACCGAATTGGGCGTGACGCGGATCGTTCCGGTGCTGATGCGGCGATGCGTTGTCGATAAAGTGAATGGGGCACGGATGCGCACCATCGCCACCGAAGCAGCCGAGCAATGCGCCCGCACGGCCTTGCCGGACATTGGCGAGCTTATCCCCCTCCCTCGCCTGCTGACTGATTGGCCAGCGGGCCGCATGTTGTTCCACGCCGATGAAATGGGCGGCGCGGCGGCAACTGCGGCATTTGCCGCGCATCACGGGCCAGCCGCGCTGTTGATCGGTCCGGAGGGCGGGTTTGACGATGTCGAACGCGCGATGATTGCGGCAATGAATGGTGCGCGCGCGATATCGCTCGGTCCACGCATCTTGCGCGCAGAAACCGCTGCGATTGCGGCATCCACGCTGTGGATGGCACAGGCGGGCGACTGGGGCGGTCGGCTGGATTTAACCTAATTTTAGCCATGGTCAGGCTATGGATGGCGCATGTTTGGACCAGTGCAAAAAATCGCGCGCATATGGGCCGCTGCGGCAATGGTGCTTGCGGCGTTGTGCGTCGCTGCGAGCGCATCAGCGCAGGTCAACCAATATACCAATAGCACATCGGGCGCGATCAACGATGTCACCTGTGGCGGCACCGTGCTTACCCGCACCTTTGTGGTCGGCACCAGCTACACCGTCAGCGACGTCAATATCGGCATATTGCTCAGCCATACTTATCGCAGCGACCTCGAGATACGCCTGACATCGCCTAGCGGAACAACGCGCAACATCATGATTAGCACTGGCGGCGACGGTGATAACCTCAACGATCTGTTCGATGATGAGGCGGCGGCATCGATCACCACCCACACGGCTGCTGTCACCGACCCGCTGACCCCGGCACCGCCGCCCTATTCGCACAGCTTTCAGCCAACGCAGACGCTGTCGAGCTTTGACGGGCAGAACGCGCTCGGCACCTGGACGCTGACGATCTGCGACAATGCGGCGCAGGACACCGGCACCTTCACCCGCGCCGATCTCTATATCACGCAAATCCCGGCCACCTATGCCGACCTGTCGTTGACCAAAACCGTCAGCAACGCCGCACCCGCTTTTGGCGCGACGATCAGCTATACGCTGGGCGTCACCAACGCCGCCGGATCGCCATTGACCGCCACCGGCGTGCAGGTTCGCGATGTCCTGCCTGCTGGGGTCACCTTCGTCAGCGCGAGCGGGGCCGGAACCTATAACAGCGGCACCGGCATCTGGACCGTCGGCACGCTCGCCCCCGGCGCATCGGCGAGCCTGACCATCACCGTCACGGTGGCGGCAAGCGCTGGCGCGACCGTGCAAAATCTTGCCGAAGTGTGGGTCAGCAGTGCCGCCGATCTCGATTCGACCCCCGCCAATGGTTCGATCACCGAGGATGACGACGCGCAGGTCAGCTTCACCGTTTCGGGAGTGCGGGTTGCGGGGACGCCGCCGACACTGGTGTGCGCGGCGGGGACGACGATCCACGATTGGGACGCGATCACCTGGGCCGCCGGAACAACCAGCAACGCCTATGCCATCGCTAATATCGGCACCGTCAATTGGGGCATCACCAACGGCGGCACCTGGCTCAACAACGCCACCTATGGCGGGCAAAGCCCGGCCGAACAGACTGTAGTAACAGGCGGCATTCCCGGCGCGGGGCAATCACTGTTTCAGCTGACCGACATGCCGGACCAAAGCGCCGTTGCGGTGACAACGATCACCCTGCCAACCGCCGTCCCGGGGCTACAGATGCGGATATTTGACATCGACTATGCGTCTGGCCAATTTGCCGACCGCATCACCGTGACGGGGACATTCGCCGGCTCTCCGGTGACACCAACACTGACCAACGGCGTTGCCAATTATGTCATCGGCAACAGCGCCTATGGCGATGCCACCAGCGGCGACACCAGCGCCAACGGCAATATCTGGATCACCTTCACCGCGCCGGTCGATACCATCGTCATCACCTATGGCAACCATGCCCTAGCCCCCGCCAACCCGGGGCAACAGGCGATTGCCATCCACGACATCACATTCTGCCGCCCAGTTGCGACGCTATCCATCACCAAAAGCAACAGCGTCATCAGCGATCCCATCAACGGCACCACCGACCCCAAGATGATCCCCGGCGCGGTGGTCGCATATTGCCTGCTCGCCAGCAATGCCGGCAGCGGCACCACCACCAGCGTGGTTATCACCGACAGCCTGCCAGCAGATGTCACTTATGTCGCTGGCAGCATGACCAGCGCCACCAGTTGCGCGGCCGCAGGCACGGCAGAGGATGATAATGCGACAGGCGCCGACGAAAGCGACCCTTATGGTATGCAGATCAGCGGCACCACCATCGGCGGCACCGCGACCAGCATCGGCCCATCGTCGGCCTTTGCCATGCGGTTCAACGTCACCGTCAATTAGCCCCTAGGCAAGTGCGATGTCGGTGCTTATCTGCACCGGATGAGCACGAGACAAGTTTCAAACCGCAACGATCCTTTGGTTGAGACAAAGGCCGATCTGATTGCGCCGATGCAGAGCGGCGAAAAGCCAAAATCCGCATGGCGGATCGGCACCGAGCATGAGAAGCTCGTCTATCGCCTGTCCGACCACGGTGCGCCGAGTTACGATGAGCCCGGCGGTATCCGCGATCTGCTGATGGCGATGACGCGGTTCGGCTGGGAACCGGTGACCGAGGGTGATAAGATCATCGCGCTCGCGGGCGCGGATGGCAATGTCAGCCTGGAGCCCGCCGGGCAGCTAGAGCTGTCGGGGGCACCGCTGGTCAATTTGCACCAGACATGCGCCGAAACCGGTCGCCACCTTAAGCAAGTGAAGGAAGTGGGCGCGGAGCTTGGCCTCGGCTTTCTGGGGCTTGGCATGTGGCCCGACAAGCGGCGTGACGAACTGCCGATCATGCCCAAGGGGCGCTATGCCATCATGCTGCGCCACATGCCGCGCGTCGGCACGCTGGGTCTTGATATGATGCTGCGCACTTGCACCATCCAGACCAACCTCGATTATGCGTCCGAGGCGGACATGGTGCAAAAGTTCCGCGTCAGCCTGGCGCTGCAACCCATCGCCACCGCGTTATTCGCGAACTCACCCTTTACCGAAGGGCGGTCCAACGGCTTCCTCTCCTATCGCAGCCACATCTGGACCGACACCGATCCGGCGCGCACCGGCATGTTGCCGTTCGTGTTCGACGAAGGGTTCGGCTATGAACGCTATGTCGATTATATGCTCGACGTGCCGATGTATTTTGTGTTCCGCGACGGCAAATATATCGACGCGGCGGGGCAAAGTTTCCGCGACTTCATGAGCGGCACTTTGCCCGCTCTGCCCGGCGAACTGCCCAGCCGTTCGGACTGGATCGACCATCTATCGACCGCCTTTCCCGAAGTGCGCTTGAAAAGCTTTCTTGAAATGCGCGGGGCCGATGGCGGCCCGTGGAACCGCATCTGCGCGCTGCCTGCCTTTTGGGTTGGCCTGCTCTACGACCAAGGTGCGCTCGACGCCGCGTGGGATCTGGTCAAGCGCTGGAGCATCGAGGGGCAACAGCGCTTACGCGACGATGTGCCACGATTGGGCTTAGCCGCGACCGCTCCCGATGGGCGCCCCTTGCGCGATGTTGCGGCGGATGTGCTCGACATCGCCTCTGCGGGCCTCACGGCGCGCGCCGAGGTCAATTCGATGGGCGATAATGAGGTCGGGTTCCTGAAACCGCTGCGCGACATTGTGGCGACAGGCAAAACACCGGCGGAAAAATTGCTCGAACGATTCCATGGTGAATGGGGCGGCGACATAGACCGCATCTATGCCGAGAAAAGCTTCTGAGCCGCTGAAGCGATAGCGTCATAATATTGTCATAAAGAGTCATTCTTTTGCAACAGTCTCGCATTTTCGCAACGCGAACCCATAGCGCCGCTTGACCCACGCCTCGCCTTGGTTATGCGGCGGTTGCATCAATCCAAACCCATTGCCCCCTATCCAAAGGACAATTTGATGCGCACCGCCCCCAACAGCCTATCCCGCTTTGCCTCCCGTCTAGCTTTGGCCGCTAGCCTGATCGCACTCGCCAGCCCTGCCCTCGCACAGGACGGGGCCGCGCAGGAGGATGGTCTCGGCGACATCATTGTCACCGCGCAGCATCGCGAAGAGAATCAACAGGACATCGCGCTGTCGGTCGCGACGGTCGAGGGGGAAACACTCGACGCGATTAATTCGGGCGGCGCAGACATTCGCGCGCTGTCGGGCCGCGTCCCCAGCCTGAATATCGAAAGCTCGTTCGGTCGCACTTTCCCCCGTTTTTACATTCGCGGGCTTGGCAATAGCGATTTCGACCTCAATGCGTCACAGCCGGTCAGCCTCGTCTATGACGATGTGGTCCTTGAAAACCCGATCCTCAAGGGCTTTCCGGTGTTCGACCTTGACCGCGTCGAAGTGTTGCGCGGACCGCAAGGCACCTTGTTCGGCCGCAACACGCCCGCCGGCATCGTCAAGTTTGACAGCGTCCGCCCCGATGCTGACCATAATTTTGTCCGTGCCAATTTTGGCCGCTTTCGCACCTTTAATTTTGAGGGCGCGGTTGGCGGCGAATTAACCGATACAATCTCGGTGCGCGCGTCGGTGCTGTATCAACGTCGCAGCGACTGGGTTGATAATATCGACATCGCGGCGACCGACAACGACCTTGAGGGCTATGGCGATCTGGCCGCGCGGTTGCAGCTGCAATTCCAGCCGAGCGATGCGTTGACCATCCGGCTGGTGGGCCAGCTGCGCAGCTTTGACGGCACCGCGCGCCTGTTCCGCGCCAACACTTTTGCGCGTGGCAGCAACCATCTGATCGGCCTTGGCGGCACCGGCACCGTATTTAACCCGCATGTCACCCGCGCCGACGGCCTCAATTTCCAGGACCTGGAAAACCGCAACATCGGCGCGACCATCGAATATGATGCAGGTGCCGTCACCCTCACCTCGATCACCAGTTACTGGACGGGTACGCTGCAAAGTCGCGGTGACATTGACGGCGGCTTTGGCAACCGTTTTGCGCCGTCACAAGGGCCCGGCGTCATCGCCTTTTCCGCGCAGAGCCAGAGCAACATCCCCAGCCTCGACCAGTTCACACAGGAACTGCGGATCGCGTCAAACAATTCGGGCGGGCTTGGCTACCAGCTCGGTGTCTTTTACTTCAACGAAAAGCTCGACATCGAAAGCTTTGACTTCAGCAACCCGGCCGACCTGATCCCGGCCGCCATCGCGGTGCAGCGGCAGGACAGCGATGCATTCGGCCTGTTCGGCTCGGTCAATTATGCGTTCGACAATGGCCTGACGTTGCAGGCTGGCGCGCGATACAACCATGACAAGCGCGATCTGGTCGCCGCACGCCCGGTCGACAACCGCCCGGCATTCCTGAACACCGGCGGCCCGGTCGCGCCGATTTCTGCCAGCGTCAAGGACAGCGTTCTGACTTGGGATGTCGCCGCGATTTTCGAGGCGTCGGACGACGTCAACCTGTTTGCCCGCGTCGCCCGTGGCTACCGCGCGCCGTCGATCCAGGGCCGCCTGTCCTTTGCCCGCACATTGTCCTTCGCCAACAGCGAAACGACGATGAGTTATGAGGCGGGTCTGAAATCCACGCTGGCGGGTGGCCGCGTGCGGTTCAACCTTACGGGATATTATTTCTCGACCGACAATCTGCAACTGACCGCCGTCGGCGGCACGTCCAATCTCACGACGCTGTTCAACGCCGCCAATGCCGATGGTTATGGGCTGGAAGCCGAGTTTCAGGCGCGCCCCGCGGCGGGCGTGACGTTGAGCGCCGGCCTGTCATACAACAGCGCCAAGATCGACGATCCCAATGCGTTCGTCGCCGGATGCGGTGCGCCGTGCACCGTCACCGACCCATTGCGCGCGGGTTCAACCACCATCTATTCGATCGACGGCAACCAATTGCCACAGGCCCCGCGCTGGACCGCCAACTGGACCGCTGGCTATGAAGTGCCGTTCGGCGGCGGCGCGCTCTATGCCTTCACCGACTGGACCTACCGTTCGAAAATCAACTTTTTCTTGTATGAATCGGTTGAGTTTAACGATGACAGCCTGGTCGAAGGCGGCCTTCGCGTCGGCTATCGCACCGAGCGCTATGACATTGCGGCGTTCGTGCGTAACATCACCGACGACGTGTCGGCGGTCGGCGGCATCGACTTCAACAACCTCACGGGCTTCGTCAACGATCCGCGCACCTGGGGCGTCGAAGTCGGGTTTAAGTTCTGAGGGTGTAGCATCCATCAAATAGTCATTGCGAGCGGAGCGAAGCAATCCAGAGGCAGTGCATCACGCACTGGATTGCCGCGCCGCGCGTATGCGCGGCTCGCAATGACGAACGAGTGAGACTATACCACCGGCCCGACCCGCTCATCGGGTTCAAGGACAATCACCGGCCGTTCCAGCCCCGTCACCCAGCCAAAGAAGCGCGGCACGGGGGCGTGTTCCTGCGCCCAGTCCCAATAGGCGCGATAGTCAGGGTCGGCGAGCAAATGCCGTTCCTCGGTCTTGGCGCGCCAATAATAGATGCCGCTGACCGCGCTCAAGAGCATGGTGTTGCGCACCGCCGTCACCACGCCGCCATCCCATGGCAGGATGACCAGGCTGGACAGCCACCAGAAGGCGTTCTTGGCGACATAGGCGGGGTGGCGCGTCCATTTATACGGCCCATGGGTGATGATGCCGCGATGCGTCAGGTTGGAAAAGCGCAATCCGAACGCTACCGTTGCCCAGGCGTAAATCGCGGTGAGGGCGACCAGCATCGCACCCCAAATCCACCAGCCTTGCACGGGCACACCGAATGCATCGAACCACCAGTTCCATTGCCGCCCATCCTGTTCGTAAAACAGCGGGCCATTGGGGTTCATCAGCACGAACGGCGGATAGCAGGCGAGCGCCGCGACCCAGCCCATGCCATAGGGGTTGGCGGTGCGGATATGCGCATCAAGCGGACGCATGGTCAGCACATAGCCGACGGTCGCAAAATGGACGTCGACAAGGTAGAAAAGCCCGATGCCGAACGCGGCAAACTCGACTGGGTTTCCAAGGATGATGCCCCATGGCCGCAGCACGATGTCGGTGAAATTGCCCGGGACGATCGAAATCATGAAGGCGGTGAAAAACCCCTTCACCACCCACGCGCGCCAATGTTTCCACACCTGAGTGTGGTCAACGCCGTCGCCGCCCAGCAACCAGCGCCCGAAATGCCACGCCCCATCGCGCGGGGCAACCAGGTGCCGGTCGAGCCACAGCATATATGGCACCGATAGCAACGCCATTGGCCCCAGCGCCCAGCCCAGCACCTGCATCGCAAAGGCATATTGGCCGGACCAATAAGTGCGCATGACAAAATAGACAAAGGCGATGATCGCCCATGTTGCCCACAGGCCCGTCAGCTTGACCGGGGTGATGTCGTTGACCTCGGCCCATGGACGGCGCAGCGACCAATCGATGCCGGTGGTCGGGTTGCGGTGAACTTTATCGACGAACAACGACCAGAGCACCATGGCGAACCCGGTGCAAACTACGCTGGCGAGCGCGCTTCGTTCATTGTCCCAGCCAAGTTGCCGAGAGAGTATGAACCAGCCGAACAGGCCGACCAGCCCGGCAACGCCAACCCCGCTCGACACCGCAGAGCGCGGACGCACAGCGCGAATGGCGGCACCATCAAGCCTTACGCTATCGTTAGACGGGGCGGCGGGTGACATCACATCATTCATGCCGCCCGCTATAGCAGCAAATCGTCAATGCGGCGTGAACGCTGGCGGGGGTGATGAAGCCGCCCGCCAGCGCGCGTAAATCAACTAAACGTCGCGGCCTCACTCCGCCTTGGGATCGGGGCCATATTGGTTGGGACCGCTGGTGCCTTCGGTGCAGGCCAGGATTAAATTGTAAATCGGGATCAATTGAAACCAGCCTGATTTATCAACGTCATGCATCCGGCGGCAACTAACGGCGATGGATGGAACCAGTGCCGCAAGACCGAACAGGCCGACGAGATACCTTGCTGGACCAATGACGTTCGACAGCAACATCAGGCCAAAATAGACGATCATATACCCCAGAATGAACATCCAAAACTCTTTGCGGCGCGCACGCCCCGAAAAATCGGCGTATTTCTTCCACGCCATCAACATCCAATCCATAACTTCCTCCCATTAAACTTGCGGCGGATGGAACATTGATCCGCTTGCCGCGAGGGGTGCATGGTGCCCCGCATCGCGCGCAGATGCAACACCCTCCAATATGGCGGTGATTCGCGCGCCAGATAGGGTTAACGATTGGTGAAAATGCGCCCTGTCGCAGCCATGCTTCGACTCGTCACGGTTCGGCAAGAGACGATTCGACTCTGCGGCCTGTGTTGCTATCGCCGATGCATCGAGGTCAACCGGGGTCGCTCCACGTGCCATTATCGCAAGGCTGGAACAGGCTTTCCAACATCTGGAAAGCAATGTTCCGCGATCATGAGATTTTTATCCGCACCGGCGGCGAAGTGCGCTTCATCCGCCTGAGCGCCCGCGTGCAACGCCTTGCCGCCGCATTGGTGCTGATTGCGCTCGGCCTGTGGCTGGCCTTTACGATTGGTATGGTTATCTGGCAAGCGAGCGCCACTTATCAACAACGCGATGTCGCGGCGCGCGCGGTTGCCGTTGAGCGCGCCGAAGCCCGCGTCGCTACCGAAGCCGAACGCATAGCGGCGCAGGTTCGCTCGCTCGGCGCTCGCCAAGACTATCTCGAAGGCGTGCTTGCCGCCGATTTCGACAGTGCTTTGCCCGCGCCCGCTAATCCGACAGAAGCAGCTGCAACGCCTGATACGGCAACGCCTGTGCCGTCGGACAGGATCAGTGCATTGCGCGCCATCGGGATGCGCCAAAACCGCTTGGTTGCCGCGATGACCAGCGCCATCGAAGCGCGCAGCCAGCGTGCCGAGGCCGCGCTCGCAGCCGTCGGCATCCGCGCCGGATCGACCGAGACCCGCTCAACAGAAGCCATGGGCGGCCCGTTTATCCCGGCATCGCGGCGTGAAATAACAGCACCCCCGCGCGACCCTGCGTTCAGGCGACTCGCGCAAGCGGTTGCGCATATGGAGCTGGTCGAACAGCTGGTGCTGTCGCTCCCCTCGGCGCTACCCGCTGAAGGGATGAACCTGTCGAGCGGGTTCGGCTATCGCCGTGACCCGTTCAATGGTTCGGGCGCGATGCACGCTGGCCTTGATTTCAAGGGCGCACACGCCAGTCCGATCCGTGCCGCCGCCGCTGGCCGCATCGCCTTTGTTGGCCGCCAGTCGGGCTATGGCAACACCATCGAGATCGACCATGGCCATGGTATCATGACCCGCTATGCCCATATGTCGGGCTTTGCCGCGCAGGTCGGCCAACATGTTGCGCCGGGCACGCAAATCGGCATGATGGGGTCGACCGGCCGTTCGACCGGCACCCATTTGCATTTTGAGGTGCGCGTTAATGGCAGCGCCGTTAACCCCCGCCGTTTTCTGGAGGCTAATCCCGATGTTCTCGAAGTCCAGGCAGACGTCAGCCAACGCACCCGCGCCCGTGGCCACGCCCGCTAGAATGGCCGCCGGTGGGCGAGGCGCTTCCTTTTCCATCCTTGGCGGCGATGTCGTCATCACCGGCAATGTCGCGGCCAGCGTTGACCTGCACATCGACGGCCGGATCGACGGCGATCTCGCCTGCGCCAATCTGGTGCAGGGGCAGGACAGCGTCATCAAGGGCGCGATTACGGCGGAGAGCGCCAAATTATCGGGCACCGTCGAGGGGTCGATCAACGCCCGCGACCTGACACTCCACGCCACCGCGCGCGTCACCGGCGATGTCACCTACGAGAATCTGACCATCGAACAGGGCAGCCAGGTCGATGGCCGTTTCACCCATCGGCGCAGCGGCACGAGTGGCAAGAGCGCCGCCACCCCGCCACTGCTTGAACTGACCGGCGCAAACGCGGCCTGATAAACCGCTAATTCACCGGCGCACGGCGGCGGTAGCTCAGCGCCTCGGCGATATGGATGCGGCCAACGCGCTCCGCCCCTGCGAGATCGGCGATAGTCCGTGCTACCCGCTGCACCCGCGTATAGCCGCGTGCCGAGAGGCGCAGCGTCCCCGCCGCTTGGGCAAGCAGCGCTTGCCCCGCCTCATCCGGCGTAGCGTGCGCTTCCAGTTCCGGCCCATCGGCCTCGGCATTGCTGCGTGCCTTGCCCCCGGCATAGCGCGCGGTCTGGAGCGCGCGTGCAGCCGCAACTCGCGCGGCGACAGTGGCGCTACCCTCCGACAGCGCCGGACTGACCAGATCGGCGGCGCTGACCGCCTCGACATCGACGCTGAGGTCTATCCGGTCGAGCAGCGGCCCCGACACCCGCGCCTGATAATCCGCCGCACAGCGCGGCGCGCGCGAACAGGCGAGCGCGGCATCGCCCAAATGGCCACAGCGACATGGGTTCATCGCCGCCACCAACTGCACCCGCGCAGGGAAGGTGACGTGCGCATTGGCGCGGGCAACGCTGACCACGCCCGCCTCCAATGGCTGGCGCAAACTGTCGAGCACGGGTCGCTGAAACTCCGGCAATTCGTCGAGGAACAACACGCCAAGATGCGCCAGACTGACCTCGCCCGGCTTGACGCGCAAGCCCCCGCCGACCAGCGCCGCCATCGATGCGCTATGGTGCGGAGAGCGAAAGGGTCGGGAGCGAATCAGCCGCCCGCCATCGAGCGCGCCCGCGACCGACGCCACCATCGACACCTCCAGCGCCTCGGCCGGCGTCAGGTCGGGCAATATGCCCGGCAAGCACGCCGCAAGCAGCGACTTTCCAGCCCCTGGTGGCCCGACCATCAACAGATTATGCCCGCCCGCCGCCGCAATTTCGAGCGCGCGGCGCGCCACTTCCTGCCCCTTGACCTGCGCAAGATCGGCGGCGCGTATAGGCGCTGCGGCCTCGGCGGGTTCGGGTGGTAGGATATGCCCGGTGCGGTTGAGATGATTGAGCAAGGCCAACAGATCGGGCGCGGCAACCACCTCTACATCGCCCGCCCACGCCGCCTCTGGTCCCTGTACAGCCGGGCATATTAACCCACATCCGCGCCCGCTGGCGTGCAACGCCGCGAGCAGCACACCGGGTGATGCCGCAATTCGCCCGTCCAGCCCAAGCTCGCCGACAATCACATAGGATGCCAGTGTCTCGGCATCGATCAGCCCCATCGCCCCCAACAGCGCAAGTGCGATCGGCAGGTCGAAATGCGATCCCTCCTTGGGCAGGTCGGCAGGCGACAGGTTGACGGTGATCCGCTTGGGCGGGAGCGACAGACCAATCGCGGTGATGGCGGCGCGAACGCGCTCGCGGCTCTCCGCCACCGCCTTGTCGGGCAGGCCGACGATGACAAAGGCCGGCAGGCCCGGCGCAACCTGACACTGCACCTCGACACTCAGCGCCTCCAGCCCCAGATAGGCAACCGTTGCAGCGATAGCGACCAAGGCGGCGCCCCCCATATGTTCCGCATGACAGGTGGCACGGCAGCGCGATGGAGTCGAGCGGAAAATCAGGCAGCGTAGCGTCAATAGTGCGGGGCTAGGTTTTGCTTTCCTACAACACGCCATATAGGTTATTTTAATCTGATGAATGAACCGGAGTAGCAAAATGACCGAACAATCAATCGACACGCTTATCGACGCGGTGATCGCGCGCGAAGGCGGCTATGTCGACCATCCCGATGACCGCGGCGGGCCCACGCGATGGGGCATTACCCAAGCGGTGGCGCGCGCCAACGGCTATATCGCCCCAATGACGGCCCTACCAAAAGCGGAGGCACAGCGCATCTATCGCCTGCTTTATTGGGAGCGGCCCGGATTTGACGAAATCGCCAAAATAGCGCCAAAAATTGCCGCCGAGCTGTTCGATACCGGCATCAATATGGGCGCAAGCGTCGCCATCGGTTTCCTGCAACGCGCGCTCAACGCGCTCAACCGTAATGGCCGCGATTATAGCGACGTGGTGATTGACCGCGCCATCGGCCCGGCCACGCTTGGCGCGCTTCGCGGCCTGCTCCGCGCACGCGGGGCGCAGGGCGAGGCCGTGCTGCTCAAGGCGATCGAGGCACTCCAGGGCGAACGCTATATCGCGCTTGCCGAAAACCGCCCGGCTAACGAAAGTTTCGCCTACGGCTGGATTAATAACCGTATAGGTTAAATCATCACACACTCGGCTCGTCGCAATTTCCGCCGTGATATGCGCGACCTTTGCGACCTTATCTTTACCAATAGGAGAATGACTATGAGCATCATCGAAGGATTAATCGGCCCCATTGCCAGCCTGATCGACAAGATCATCCCCGATCCCGAAGCGCGCGACCGCGCCAAGCTTGAGCTGATCAAGCTCGAAGGCGCGCAGGAAATGGAGACGCTGCGCACGCAATTGTCGGCGATCGTCGCCGAGGCGCAAAGCACCGACCCATGGACCAGCCGCGCGCGGCCCAGTTTCCTCTATGTCATGTATGCGTTGCTGCTGTGGGCCATCCCGATGGGGTTGATCGCCGCCGCACGGCCCGAAATGGCGCAAGGGATCGCCGCAGGGATGAACGCCTATCTCGCCGGTATTCCCGAGCCGCTCTACGCGCTGTTTGGCACCGGCTACCTTGGTTACACCGCCGCGCGGACCTGGGGCAAAATTCGCGGTGTCGAGGGGTAACGGAAGTGTGCCCCGCCGCACAAGCCCATTTACAATTTTGACTGTCGCGCTGCTTTGGGCGAATGCATCTCGAATACCAGACGAGCCAGCCTAATTCGTAACCACAAGCGCTGCGCGGAATACGACGGTGGTGCATGGGTTCATACCAACGAACCTTGGCATGAAGTCTATGCAGCGGCGCGTCCATGTGCTTTAGCATCGACCGACTCGTCATTTGCCAAGGACATCGCCCCCCATGAACATCCACGAATATCAGGCCAAGGAATTGCTGGCGCGGCACGGTGTTGCGGTGCCGCTGGGCTTTGCCGCAATGACGGTGGACGAAGCGGTGGCGGCGGCTGGTAAGCTCCCCGGCCCGCTTTATGTCGTCAAGGCGCAAATCCACGCTGGCGGACGCGGCAAGGGCAAATTTGCCGAACTGCCCAGCGATGCCAAGGGCGGTGTGCGGCTGGCGCGCTCGCTCAAAGAGGTCGAGGCCAACGCCCGCGACATGCTCGGCAATACGCTGGTAACGATCCAGACCGGCCCGGCAGGTAAGCAGGTAAACCGGCTCTATGTCACCGATGGCGCGGACATAGCGGAGGAATATTATCTCTCGATGCTGGTCGATCGCACATCGAGCCGCGTCGCGATGATCGTTTCGACCGAGGGCGGGATGGACATTGAGGCAGTGGCGCACGATACGCCCGAAAAGATCGTCACCATCCCGATCGACACGGCGGCCGGGCTGACCGATGCCGATGCGGTGCGCGTGTCCGACACGCTTGGGCTGACAGGCGATCTGGCGGCGCAGGCGCAGGACGTGGTCAAAAAACTCTATGCCGCATTCATCGCCGAGGACATGGCGATGCTCGAGATCAACCCGCTGGTCAAAACGGAGGGCGGCGATATTCTCGTGCTCGACGCCAAGATCAGTTTCGATGAGAATGCGCTGTTCCGCCACGCCGACATCGCGGCACTGCGCGACGAGAGCGAGGAGGATCCGGCCGAGGTCGAGGCGTCGCGCCACGACCTTGCCTATATCAAGCTCGACGGCAATATCGGCTGTATGGTCAATGGCGCGGGGTTGGCGATGGCGACGATGGACATCATCAAGCTGAACGGTGAGTTTCCAGCCAACTTCCTCGACGTGGGCGGCGGTGCATCTAAGGAAAAAGTGACCGCCGCGTTCAAAATCATCCTCAAGGATCCGGCGGTCAAGGGTATCCTCGTCAACATTTTCGGCGGGATCATGAAATGCGACATCATCGCCGACGGGATTGTCGCGGCGGCGAAAGAGGTTAATCTGTCGGTGCCGCTGGTGGTGCGGCTGGAGGGGACCAATGTGCAGCAGGGCAAGGATATATTGAGTCATTCCGGTTTACCGATTGTCGCAGCGAATGATCTGGGCGATGCTGCGCGCAAAATCGTCGCCGAGGTGCGCAAGGCCGCGTGAGAACATTGACGTTGACGTGAACGTTAACTAAAGGCGAAACAAAGCAGGCAAGGGCCAAAATGGTAAGGGAGTGCCACCGATGAAAATCCTCGTCCCGGTCAAGCGGGTGCTCGATTACAACGTCAAACCGCGGGTCAAGGCGGACGGCACGGGGGTTGACCTCGCCAATGTCAAAATGTCGATGAACCCGTTCGACGAGATTGCAGTCGAAGAAGCGCTGAGGCTGCGTGAAAAGGGCGTAGCGAGCGAGGTTATCGCGGTGTCCATTGGCCCGGCCAAAGCGCAGGAAACGCTGCGCACCGCGCTGGCGATGGGCGCCGACCGCGCGATATTGATCGAAAGCGACGCCGAGGTCGAACCGCTGGGCGTTGCCAAATTGCTCAAAGCGGTGTGCGACGAGGAAACCCCCGGCCTCGTCATCCTCGGCAAACAGGCGATCGACGGCGATAACAACCAGACCGGACAGATGCTCGCCGCGCTGACCGGACGGGGTCAGGCGACCTTTGCCTTTGCAATCGAGGTTGCGGGCGGCACCGCCACCGTGAAGCGCGAGATTGACGGCGGGCTGCAAACCGTGAGCGTCAAATGTCCGGCGATCATCACCACCGACCTCAGACTCAACGAACCGCGCTATGCCTCGCTCCCCAATATCATGAAGGCGAAGTCCAAACCGCTCAGCGTCAAAACCCCGGCCGACATGGGCGTCGATGTGACGCCGCGTGTGACGACGCTCAAGGTCGCCGAACCGCCCGTGCGCAGCGCTGGCGTAAAGGTGGCGGATGTGGACGCATTGGTTGAAAAACTCAAAGCATTGGGAGTCGCCTGACATGAAAACACTGGTTTGGGTCGAACATGACGGCGCATCGGTCAAGGACGCAACGCTCAGCGCGGTGACTGCGGCGGCGCAGCTTGGTGAGGTCCACCTTATTGTCGCGGGGCAAGGCGTTGGCGCGGTGGCGGATGCTGCGGCCAAGATTGCGGGCGTTGCCAAGGTGCTGAGCGCCGACGATGCGGCCTTTGCCCATGCGCTCCCTGAAAATGTCGCGCCGCTGATTGCCGCGCTGATGGCGGACCACGACGCCTTTGTCGCGCCCGCGACCACGACCGGCAAGAATATCGCGCCGCGCGTCGCTGCACTGCTCGACGTGATGCAGATCAGCGAGATCATCTCGATCATCGGGCCAAAGACGTTTACGCGCCCTATCTATGCCGGCAACGCGATCGCGACCGTCGAAAGCAGCGACGCCAGACTGGTCATCACGGTGCGCGGCACCGCGTTCGACAAAGCCGAGCGTAGCGGCGGCAGCGCGAGCGTAGAGGCGGTCGCCAGCACTGGCGATAGCGGCCTTGCGGCCTTCGTCGGCGAAGAAATCGCCAAGTCCGAACGCCCCGAACTCACCTCGGCCAAGGTCATCGTGTCGGGCGGACGTGCGCTGGGCAGCGCCGAAAAGTTCCACGAAATCATCGACCCGCTCGCCGACAAACTGGGTGCGGGCGTCGGCGCATCGCGCGCGGCGGTCGATGCGGGCTATGCCCCCAACGACTATCAGGTCGGCCAGACTGGCAAGATCGTCGCGCCGGAAGTCTATATCGCCATCGGCATATCGGGCGCGATCCAGCACCTGGCCGGAATGAAGGACTCAAAGACGATCATCGCTATCAACAAGGACGAGGATGCGCCGATTTTCTCGGTCGCCGATGTCGGCCTGGTCGCCGACCTGTTCAACGCGGTTCCGGAACTGACGGGGAAGCTTTGAGGGGCTTCTGGCTAGCTTATTGATTCAATTTGAGCGTTCATTGCAGCCTGTAGTTGCTGCAGTGAGCCCTTGTGCCCTGCCTTAAATATATTCCAAGCCTTGATGATAACGGACGCTCTGACAGCTTCATGGATACGGCCATTATTGTTGGCTTTTTGTGAGTGGAGTAGCGCCTGCATTGTATCGATGATTTGGTATTTTCCGTTCCGCTGCCCCTTGATCCAAGCTTGAAAAAAATCTTCTGCCTTCGATGCGTCTGACTTCTTAAACTTGTATATCAATGCTGCCGCCTGACCAGCCGGATGAGCGAATTGGCGGTTGAGGTCTCGACCATACTTTATGCATGACTCGAGATCAGCATACGTATCTCTTGCGAGTTGAAGAACAAAGTCTGGCTGCAAGGTGTCGCGATTGTAAGGATTTGTATCGAGCAGGTGTGCCCAGCGGATTGCTGACGCCAAAGTCGATGAATATTTGTAGCCCGCGATATGAAGGATGTCCGCTGCATTGCGTGGCTTCCCTATGTCCATTCGCCCAAAGAGCTGTGGGTCAATTCCAAAAACAACGTGGGTCTTGAACGATGCGTTTGTTCGGACAGAAGCAGCCAGACGGTTTTGTCCGTCGAGCAAGCGGCCATCTGTTGCGAACTTGATCGTATCACCAGTTAGGCCCCATCGACCGTTAGCCATATCAGCCGCGAATTGCTGAACCTTGTTCGGTTTCGGCGGTCGGTTGCCTTGATTTCGATCCTTCAAGATTGCGGCGGCCGAGACTGGATCGATCTCCACAATGCGGCTCGTGGCAGGTGGATTCGCTTGGTATTGCTCGATTTCAGCGAGAGCGGGCGCGTCGTTCGTTGGCATAGCTGACTCCTTGTTCGACTCGGGATGTACACAAATATTCTGTGTACTGCAAGTGTACAAGTAATCCGTGGTAATCTGAATCTACCGGGTACAAGGCCGCGACGGAAATGTTCCGGACGAGGCTGCGCAGAGACGGGCACAGAAGCCATGCTTGCATTGGAGCGTTGATTGCATTACAACGTCATGCATGGCTGCAAACGATCTAGTCCAGACCCGCATCAACGGTGCCGTCAAGGCGGAGGCCTCTGCTGTGCTCGCGACAATGGGGCTGACGGTGTCTGATGCCGTTCGCCTGCTGCTGACCCGCGTGGCGCATGACAAAGCTTTGCCGTTCGAGCCGCTGACGCCGAATGCAGAGACCATCGCCGCGATGAAGGAAGCGCGAGCGGGTAATCTGGAAATCGTGACGCTGGCAGACCTGCAAGCAGTTCTCGATGCGGACGATTAGGCAATCCGGGCAATTCAAGCGAGACTTGAAGCGGGAAAGCAAAGGGCGACACTGCAAGATTCTGCAAAGCGATTTCGTTGCCATCGTCGACTCATTGGCGCGAGACGAACCGCTGGAGCCGCACCACCGCGACCATGTCCTGACTGGAGATTGGAAAGATCATCGCGATTGCCATGTGAAACCTGATCTGGTGCTGATTTATCGCAAGCCGGATGCAACAACACTGCAACTGGTGCGGATCGGCTCTCACGCCGAGTTGGGCTGGTAAAGCTTAACCCAACGCCCGCGCCACCCTCTCCACACACCCCTCGCCGTTCCATGCGGCGAAGGATAAGCGCATCACTCGCCCACGAAAATCGGCGCGGATGGCGTGCGCGGCAAATGCGGCGGCGAGCGCGGGGGCTTCATCGCCAACGTCGATGCACAGCGTCCCGCCAACCTCGCCCGCTGGCCAACTCCACTGGGGCCGCAGCGGTGCGAGCGTATCGCGCGCCAGCACCTGTAACGCCTGCCCATGCGCGCGGATTGCCGCGACCCCGATGCCGCCGATGGTTTCAATGCCCGCGCTCGCCAGCACGAACGGTGCGATGTCCGGCGTGCCGCCCCACAGCCGCAGCGCATCGGGTGCGGGCCGGAAATCGCGGATGTTCATCTCGAACGGCGCTTCGTGGCTCCACCAGCCCGGGTCGATCGGCGCGAGCTTGGCAATGGCGGCACCATCGAGCGCGATGAAGCCCGCGCCCGGCCCGCCGCACAGCCATTTGAGACATGACCCAACCACCGCATGCGCGCCCCATTCCCCCGCAGGCGTCGGCACCACCCCAACCGACTGGGCGATGTCGATGCAGGCGCGCGCGCCAACGCGGCGGGCGTGGGCAACAATGTCCGCAACCGGAGCGAGCGCGCCGCTGTTCGAGGTGACGTGCATGACGAGCGCGACGGCGGTGCACTCATCCACTGCGGCGCGCCACATCGCGGCATCGCGGACATCGGCGTCATCGGGCAGCAGGCGCAGCCGATAGCCGAGCCGCTCCATCGCGCCCGCGACAAAGCCGAGCGAGGGAAAACTCAGGCCGCTCATCACCACCTCACGGCGCGTCCCCGTGGGCGGCGGCAGCGCGGCAAGCCAGCGCGCAAAGCCAGCGGTGACATTGGGCTGGGGACAGACCATCGCGGCATCGACCCCCAGCAGCGCCGCCATGCCCGCGCGAAACGTGCCGACCGCGCCCAGCCACGCGTCCCATGCATCGTTCGCCCCAGCTTGCCATGGGGCGAGCATCGCCTCCTCCAGCCGTGCGCGTGCGGTGAGCGGCAGGCACCCGGCCGCGTGCGCCGCCAGATAGGGGCCGGGGCCGGGCACGTGAAAATTCTCGGCAACCTCGGCGGGCAAGAGCGTCATGGCTTTTCGTCGCCTGATTGACCGCTGATGCTGTCGCGCTTGCGGCCATATTCGCCGCCCCAGCGGTCGGTCATCTGCCAGCGGATGTCCCACAGTTCGGGAAAGAAGCGGTGGCGCGTTCCGGCATTGAGCAGGTCGACCGGACGCCCTTTGAGCGACTGCGCGCCCATGCCGATCGATCGGTGGATGAGATAGATGTGGTTGGCGCGGAACTTTTGAAACAGCTCGTCAAACTCGATCATCGCTTCGGCGACAGCATAGGCTTCGTCGTGCGCATAGCCAGCGTCATAGATGTCGGCGACGCTGCGCCCCGCGCCCTCGCCATAGCTTGCGACATAGCTTTTCCACAGCGGCGCGGGCAGTTCGAGCAGCAGGCGAAAGCCCGGGCTTTCCTGTCCCGATCCATTGCCCAGTTGCAGGCGGATCGCCTGATAGTCGGACGGGCTCATCGTTTCCAGCACATCGAGCTGCGCGGTCATCAGCCGCATCAGCCGGTTGACCCGCTCGAACAGCGTGAGGATGCGGAACGTCTCGCGCCGCGCCATATGGCCGTCAATCTCGCCGAGCGTATAGCCGATCAGCTTCATCCAAAGCTCTTCGACCTGGTGGATGATCTGGAATTGCAGCTCGTCGGCATTGACCATTTGCTCAAGCGGCTTCTGACATAAAAGCAGGCGGTCAACGGACAGGTAAACCCCATAGTCAAGCATTTCAGGGTTTTCGATGCGCGCGTGGAGCGCAGGCAGGTCGATGGGCATAGTGGTTCCTTTGTGTTGAGGGGAAAACGCAGCCCGTTCGGCCACGGCAAATCCTCAACCGCGCGGCACCACCCCCGCTGGTGGGCGGCGCGGGCTGCCCGCTTGGCCGAGCCAGGCGATGGGGGGCATCGTGCACATCATGACGCGCCCATATCCTCTATGTCGCCGTCGTGCGCAATCTCCCCTGCCTGTTCGCGTTCCTCGCGGTCATGATCGGCGTGGAGCGGGGCGATGCGAAGCAGCGCATAGCCGACCAACGCCGCGACGCACGACCCCATCAGCGTGCCGACCTTGGCCGCATCGACCAATACCGGCACGGCAAACGCTAGGCCGCCGATGAACAGGCTCATCGTAAAACCAATTCCGCACAGGATAGCGATGCCATAGATTTGCAGCCAAGTGGCACCGCGTGGCATCGCGGCAAATCCGGTTCTCACGCTCAGCCAGACAGCGGTAAATATCCCCAATTGCTTGCCCAGAAAAAGCCCTAACGCGATGCCCATTGGCAAGGGTGAAACGATTTTGTCCGCTGTCAGCCCGCGCAAATCCACCCCGGCATTGGCAAAGCCGAACAGCGGGACGATGAAGAATGCCACCGGCGCGCTCAGCATATGTTCGAGCTGGTGCAGCGGCGAATCGGTCGCATCGGGCTGGCCGGGTGTTTTGATAATCGGGATGGTCATCGCCGCAAGAACCCCGGCGATGGTCGCGTGCACGCCAGAGAGCAGCAACGCATACCACAACAGGCCAAAGCCGAGCATATAGGCGCTTAAGTTGCGCACACCGCCCCGGTTCATCAGCATCATCGCAGCCGTGATGATCGCCGCCCCGCCCAGCGCCATCAGGTTGAGCTTGGCGGTATAGAAAAGCGCGATAATCGCGACCGCGCCCATATCGTCAACGATGGCGACGGTGACGAGGAATAGCTTGAGCGCGGTCGGCGCGCGGCTGCCGAGCAGCGCCAGCACCCCCATGGCAAAGGCAATGTCGGTGGCGGCGGGGATCGCCCAGCCGCTGGACAGGTCGGGGCGCTCGCGGGTCACGAACAGATAGAATAGCGCGGGCACCGCCATACCGGCGGCTGCGGCGAGCACCGGCAGGCGGCGCTGCGGCCAGCTGGCGAGCCGTCCGTCGACCAGCTCGCGCTTGATCTCCAGCCCGACCAGCATAAAAAACACCGCCATCAATGCGTCATTGATCCACAGATGCGCGGTCATCGGCCCCAGTTTGGCGGAGAGCGTCGGGCCAAAGGGCAGGTGCAACAGGCGCATATAGGCACCGCCAAGCGGCGAATTGGCCACCAGCATCGCGCACGCCGCCGCCGCCATCAGGATGACCCCGCCAGCCGCCTCGCTCGACAGAAAGGCACGCAGAGCAGAAGACGGAGCCGCAGGGATATCTGAAGCGGCTTGGTCTATGGGGGTGTGTTCCATCCCGCTTCTCTATCAAAGGGGCGCAAAAGGTAAATGCACCATTTGCCGGACACCGTTCCACACGCGCGCGCAAAACCGCTTGCCAACCGCGTTTTTGCCGTCACAACGATGCATAGATACCCTGCCTGGAGGGCCAACAGAGCGTGGATCAATTGCTGCCCCTTGCCATTGCCGTGGCCGTTGAACTCGCGCTGTTTGCCGCGGTGATTTTTGCGCTGTTCGGCACCGAAGACCTGCTGATCGACGCACTGTTCCTGTCTGACGTCAACCGGCACAGATCAACGCCAGCGCCCGCCCGCGCGGCCGCCACGCATCGCTTTGCGATATTCATTCCGGCGTGGCGGGAAAGCGCGGTCATCGGATCGACGCTGGCGATCGCAAGCCGCGCCTGGAGCGATGATGCGCTTCGCATCTATGTCGGCGTTTACCCCAATGATCTGGCGACCTTGATCGCGGCGCGAGACGCCGCGAGCCTGGACCCGCGTATCCGCATCGTCATCAACCACGAGCCAGGACCAACCACCAAGGGCGCGTGCCTCAACCGCCTGTGGCAGGCGTGCCGCGCCGATCAGAAAACAGGCTGCTTTTCCACCGATGCGGTGCTGCTGCATGATGCAGAGGATATTGTCGACCCGGCGGAGCTGAGTGTGCTTGACTGCGCGCTGGACAGCAATGATTTTGCCCAGTTGCCGGTCGTCCCGTCGCTGGACCCGCGATCACGCTTGATCAGCGGCCATTATTGCGATGAGTTTGCCGAAGCGCATATCAAGGATTTGCCGGTTCGCGCAGCCTTCGGCCATGCGCTCCCGCTGGCGGGGGTGGGCTGTGCCTTTCGGCTCGATGCGCTGGTCAATATCGCCGATCAGGCCGGCCCGTTCAGCGCGGCCAGCCTGACCGAAGATTATGAACTGGGGCTGCGTCTGTCGGCGGCCGGTGCGCGCGGGGTTTTTGTGCGGCAGCGGACTGGCGAGGGGCGGCTGGTGGCTTCGCGCGGATATTTCCCTCACTTGATCGACAAGGCGGTGCGGCAGAAAACGCGGTGGCTGCGCGGGATAGCCTTTGATGCCTGGGATCGGCTGGGGTGGATCGGTTCACCAGCCGCTGCACCACTCCACCGATGGGCCGCCGTTTGGATGTTGTGGCGCGATCGGCGCGCGGCCATTTCCGCATTGGCCATAATGTGCGGATATGGTGCCGTTTTGCTGGCGATTTTCGCCTATCTCCAATCTCCGGCGGTGGTCGACGAGGCGCTTGAGGCGCATCCGGTCATCGTCCAGCTTTTCCTGTTCAATCTTATTCTGCTGTCTTGGCGGATTGCGGTGCGCGCGGTCTGCACCGGGCGCGTCTATGGCTGGCACCATGCACCGCTGGCGGTGCTGCGCATTCCGATCAGCAACATCATATTGGTGATGACCGCATGGCGGGCGATGCTGGGCCATGTACGCGGCTACAACAGCGAGAACGCACCCGTCTGGGACAAGACCGAGCACGCGCCCCCTGCCCCGTTGATACCTGCCCTGTTGACAAGTGAACCGAAGCGATGAGCCGCCTTTCCAGCCCGATGATCCTGATGCTTGTCGTCGTCGTCGGCTGGACCGCCGGACGCGCTTCCTATGTCGGATGGAACAACGCGATGAGCGAGCAGCCACGCGGCGCGATCATTCCGGTGCCGATGCTCCCCCCTCGGCGCGCTGTCCCGGTGACCATGGCGAGGTCGCCACAGGTGACGGCAGGGCCAGCAATCGAGCTTTGGCAAGGTGCTGCGCGCGCTGCGATGCCCGTCGCCCCGCGCAATACCGCCCTGTCCCCGCAAGGCGGCTACGGCAGTGAGAGCGAGGGCAGCGGAGAAGCCCCGCTCTATGTGCGTCAACAACTGGCGCTACTTCACGCGATGCTCAATTCCGCACGCAGCGCCAACAGCGCCCCGTTTGGCGCCCCGCCAATGCCGCAATATGGCGTGACCGGTGCGCCGCAATCGATGATTGCACCTGCCGCCGCCTCTGCCGCAATCGCGCCGCCAACAAGGCGCTGGGCCTTGTCGGCCTGGGCATTTCACCGTGCGGGTGGCGGAGCGCTCCCGCTCGCTAGCCAGGGTCAGCTCGGCGGATCGCAGGCGGGGGCGCGGCTATCCTATCGTCTGGACCGTGCTGGCCGCGCCAGCCTGTTTGCGCGTCTCAGCGCCGCGCCGCAAGGGACTGGGTCGGCCGAGGGGGCCATCGGCGTGGCGGTGCGACCGGTGCGCGCTGTGCCGTTGTCGTTGGTGGTGGAACGGCGCGCGCGGCTATCGGGTAACGACGCGCGTTCGGCCTTTGCCGCTTATGTGGTTGGCGGGGTCAGCGATACGCCGCTGGCAGCAGGCTTCCGGCTCGACGCATACGGCGCAGCGGGGGTGGTCGGCGCGCGGCGGCGCGATGGTTTTGCCGAGGGGCAGGCACAAATCACGCACCCAATCTTACGCGCCGGTCCCTTGCGCATCAGCGCAGGCGCAGGCGCATGGGGCGGTGCACAGCCGGGCCTGTCGCGGCTCGATGTCGGCCCGACGCTGGTGACGCGGCTGGACGGCAACAGCACGGTGGCCCCACGTCTGTCGGTCGATTATCGCCGCCGCGTCGCGGGCGATGCCGCGCCGGGTTCGGGCGTCGCGATTACCCTCGCAGCGGATTTTTAAGAGTGATTTCGAGTGAGATGGAACATTTCACGGCTCGGAAATCACGGCAAGATAATAACCTATGCCGATATCGCGTCGAATTGCAGGCTCGCGAGCCGCGCATAGAGGCCGCCCGCTGCGACCAAACTGTCGTGCGTGCCCTGTTCGACGATACGGCCATCGTCCATCACGATGATGCGGTCGGCGGCGCGCACCGTGGCCAGGCGGTGCGCGATGACGATGGTCGTGCGTTGATGCAACAGGCGGTCGAGCGCGTCCTGCACCAGTTTCTCGCTCTCGGCATCGAGCGCGGAGGTCGCTTCGTCGAGCAGCAATATCGGTGCACGCCGCAACAATGCGCGGGCGATGGCGATGCGTTGCCGCTGCCCGCCCGATAGCCGCGTCCCCGCTTCACCCATGAAGGTGTCGAGCCCATCGGGCAGTTTTTTCAAAAACTCCGATGCATTGGCGGCGTCGGCGGCCTCCCAAATCTCGGCGTCGCTCGCCTCCCAATTGCCATAGCGCAAATTGTCCCGCGCAGACGATGCAAACACCACGGTTTCCTGCGGAACCACCGCCATCCGCGCGCGGATATCGGCGGGGTCGGCGTCGCGGATGTCCACACCATCAAGCGTGATCCGCCCCGCTACAGGGTCATAGAACCGCTGCGCCAGCTGGAACAGCGTCGATTTGCCCGCGCCCGACGGGCCGACCACCGCAACCGTCTCATTCGGTGCGATGCTCAGGCTGAAATCTTGGAGCGCTGCCACATCCTGCCGCGTCGGGTAACGAAACTCGACCCCCTCGAACGCCAGTGCGCCCATCGCAGGTTCGCTCAGAGCGCGCGGGTTTGCGGGTGCCTTGATCGCGGGGTCGGCGCTCAGTAATTCGGCGAGCCGTCCGGCCGCGCCCGCGCCGCGCACCAAATCGCCGTACACCTCGGTCAGCGCGCCGAATGCGCCCGCGACGAACCCGCCGGTCAGCACGAATGCGGCGAGCGTGCCGACGCTGATATGCCCCTGCACCACCTGCCACGCGCCATACCATAGCAAACAGACGATACCGCCAAAGATCAACCCGATCACCGATGCGGTCATCAACGAACGGATGGTGATCCGTCGCCGCGCGGTGGCAAATGCCTGTTCGACCGCGTCGGCAAAGCGCGCCCCCTCGCGCGCTTCCTGCCCAAAGCCCTGGACGATTTTCATCGCGCCCAGCACTTCGGTGGTCATCGACCCGACATTGGCCAGCCGGTCCTGGCTGGCGCGCGACAGTTTTTGCAGACGGCGGCCGACGATGACGATGGGGAGGATGACCAAAGGGATGCCGACGATGATGAACCCCGCCATCGTTGGCGACAAATAGAAGAGATAGGCCAGCCCGCCCACACCGGTGACGATATTGCGCAGCGCTACCGAAATGGTCGTCCCCACCACCACCTCGATAATCGCGGTGTCCGACGTCATCCGGCTGGCGATTTCCGACGGGCGATTTTCTTCGAAAAAGGCGGGCGGCTGGCGCAGCAAATTGCGCTGCACCGCGCGGCGAACATCGGCAACGGTGCGCTCGCCCAGCCACGAAACGAAAAAGAACCGCACCGTTGTCGCCAACGCCAGCACCAGCACGATACCCAGCAGATAGATGAAATAGCGATTGATATTATCGGTGTCGCCGGTCGCAAAACCGCGATCGATAACCAGTTTGAACCCGGCGGGGATTGCCAGCGTCGCACTCGACGATCCGATCAGGCCGATGATTGCGGCGGTGATGTGCCACGGGTAGGCGCGCGCATGGTGCCACACCATGCCAAGACTGGCGAGGCGGCGCTGCACTGCGGCGGGGGTTGCGGCTTCGGGGGGCACTGTGACGGGGGGCGCCGACGCGTCGTTGGTTTCGCTCATGGCTTAACCCCTAACGCATTTTCAGCCCAACTGTGAAGCGCTTTCGCGGCTTAATTGCCCTGCAACAACCCCATGATCGCCATCGACTGTTCGGCACCGGTTTGCGGCACGCGCTCATCGGTGCGGTCGGTAATCTCGGCGATGCGTTTGGCGACGCCTTCGGGGTTGCGTTCGTCCTCGCCCAGCTTGACGCCGTGGGTCATGGTGACGTTGGCGGCGTGGACCGCGCCCGCGCCCGCGCCCAGTGTCATGTTGGTCGGCGCGTCCTCGCTGACCAGATAAAGCGAGGCCGGAGCCACCAGTTCGGGCGCGAACAGCGCGAACGCGGCTTCGGGGAAAATATCCTCGGTCATCCGTGTTGCGGCGACCGGGGCGATATTGTTGACGCGGATATTATTTTTCGCGCCCTCGATCGCCAGCGTCTTGGTCAGCCCGACAAGGCCCAGCTTGGCCGCGCCGTAATTGGCCTGTCCAAAATTGCCGTAAAGCCCGGTCGATGATGCGGTCATCAGGATGCGGCCGTAATTCTGCTCGCGCATGATGTCCCACACCGCCTTGGTGGCAAAGGCGCTGCCGATCAGATGGACCTTGACCACCAATTCAAAATCGGCTGGCTCCATCTTGGTAAAGCTTTTGTCGCGTAGAATACCGGCATTGTTGATCAGGATGTCGATCCGGCCCCAGGCTTCCTTGGCCTTCGCGACCATTTCGGCCATCTGCTCATATTCGGTGACGCTGCCACCGTTTGACATGGCCTGGCCGCCCGCCGCCTGAATTTCCTCGACCACTTTCAATGCGGCATCGCTATGCCCAGTCCCATCGCGCGCGCCGCCCAGGTCGTTGACCACCACCTTGGCCCCGCGCCGCGCCAGTTCGAGCGCATAAGCGCGGCCGATACCGCCGCCCGCTCCGGTGACAATGGCGACGCGATCGGTGAAAGTAATGGTCATGGCACGCTCCGGCAAGCTGGGACAAGGGTGATGCGCTCCCCCTTACGCGCTTGGCGCTAGCTGACAAGGGTGTAGAGTCATTGCGGCCGCGATTGTCATCAATTTGCAATAAAAATGACGCAAGAGCGCATTGATACTGTCATAGTGACGCAACATCAGTGTCATATTCGAAGGAATGATGATGGCCAAGATCTGGCTTTTTTGCACCGTAGCGCTATCGGCCTTTGCGGCGGCACCTGTCGCCGCGCAGCCGATTTCCGCCGAAGAAGCCGCCCAGATGCGCGCCGAGCTCGCGGCTTTGCGCGCGCAAGTGAACGCGCTCGAAGCGCGGCTGGGCGCGGCTACCCCCGCCCCTGCTCCGGCACCTGTTCCTGCCCCA
>JBEBHS010000004.1:0-126821 GCA_040080745.1 Sphingopyxis sp.
GCATAAGGTAGAGGCGACGGCAGACATGGCCGTGGGATTTGCGCGCTGGACAGCCGCGCGTCAAACGTTAAACGCTGGCGCCATGACAGCACCACAACCAAAACCATGGGTGATGGGCATCGACGCCTATATCCCCGGCCGCGCTACCGCCGATGACGGACGGCCGCTCGCCAAGCTCAGCGCCAATGAAAATCCAATGGGCTGCAGCAAGCATGCGCGCGCCGCCTTTGTCGCAGCCGATGACCCGAGCCGTTACCCGGACCCCGGCGCCACCACGCTGCGCGACGCCTTGGCGGCGCATCACGGGCTGGACGCGAGCCGGATCATTTGCGGCACCGGCTCCGATGAACTGCTGCATTTGGCCGCCGGCGCCTTTGCTGGCCCTGGCGATGAAGTGATATATGTCCGCTATGGCTTTGCGGTTTATGATATTGCGGCGCGGCGTGTCGGTGCCACGCCGATCATCGCACCCGACCGCGACTATGGCACCGATGTCGATGCGCTGCTGGCCTGCGTGACCCCGCGCACGCGGCTGATCTATCTCGCCAACCCCAATAACCCCACCGGCACGCTGGCCAGTGCTGTCGATGTGGCGCGGCTGCATGCGGGACTGCGCAGTGACATTTTGCTGGTACTCGATCAGGCCTATGCCGAATATCTGACCCCCGAATTGGATGATGCAGGACTGGCGCTGGCACAGCACGCGCAAAATATATTTGTCACCCGCACATTCTCCAAAATCTATGGTTTGGCGGGCGAGCGTATCGGATGGGGCTATGGCGCACCCGCACTGATCGATGCGATGCACCGCATCCGCGCGCCGTTCAACGTGACAACTGCCGGGCAAAAGGCCGCCGTCGCCGCACTGGCCGATCAGGATTTTATAGCCAGGAGCCGTGCGCATAACGCGCAGTGGCGCAGTTGGCTAACGCAGCAATTGAACGCGCTCGGCAACCATGGGTTGCGCGTCGTCCCATCCGCGACCAATTTTGTGTTGCTATTGTTTGAGAGAGAGATGAACGCCGAGAGCGCTTATCATGCGCTGATGGACAGGGGGTATGTCGTCCGTTGGCTGCCGGGGCAGGGTTTGGCGAACGGCCTGCGCATCACCATCGGCACCGAAACCGAGACGCGCGGGGTGGCCGGGGCTTTGCGCCAGATCGTCGCGGGCGAATGACCCGCGCTGCGCCCTTTGCCCGCATTACCATTATCGGCCTTGGCCTGATCGGATCATCGATCGCGCGGGCGGTTGCGGTGGCTTGGCCCGACACGCAGATCGTCGGCTATGATGTCAGCGATGTGGTGCGCGAGCGAGTGAGCGCGCTAGGGCTTTGTAATCAAATATTTGATAATGCTGTTGATTCTGCCCGTAGCGCAGAACTTGTCATCCTCGCCGTGCCGGTTGGGGCGACCCAATCGGTCGCCTCCAGCCTGATTGGCCACGTGCCGCCGGACGCCATCATCTCTGACGTTGGATCGTCCAAAGCCAGTGTCGCCGCCATTTTGCGAAACAGCTTCCCTGATCACAGCATCGTTCCCGCACATCCGGTGGCGGGCACCGAAAGCAGCGGGCCAGACGCCGGCTTCGCCAGCCTGTTCCGCGGGCGCTGGTGCATCTTGACCCCCGACGCCGACACACCGGAGACCGTCATCGCGCGAGTCAGCGCCCTGTGGGCAGGCGTGGGCGCAAAAGTCGAAATCATGGACGCACAACATCACGACATGGTGCTTGCAGTTACCAGTCACCTGCCCCATTTGATTGCCTATACCATCGTCGGTACCGCGTCGGACCTTGAGGGCGTTACAACAAGCGATGTCATCAAATATAGCGCGGGCGGTTTTCGTGATTTCACGCGGATAGCCGCGTCCGACCCTGTCATGTGGCGTGACGTGTTTTTGAGCAACCGCGACGCGGTGCTCGACATGCTCCAGCGGTTTTCCGAAGACCTGTCACAGTTGCAACGCGCGATCCGCTGGGGTGACGGTGATACGCTACACGCTCTCTTCTCCCGCACGCGCGCGATCCGCCGCTCGATCGTTGAACAGGGGCAGGATGATGCTGCGCCAGATTTTGGCCGCAAGCATAGCTAAAATACATTTTGATTCAATGCGTTAATTGCAATGTGCGCCAGCGCTTCCGCCTCATCCCGCGGCAGGCCTGGCGCTATGGTCGCGCCAACACGATAGGTGATGACCCCTGGCAAGCGGATCCATCTCTTGCGGGCACCCGAGGCGCGGAGCCGCCCGCTGTCGACCGCAACCGGCACCGCCGCCATAGCCAGCAATTTATAGACCCCGGCAAAGCCCGGGCGAATCGATGGCGATTGTCCGTGAGATACACGCGTTCCTTCGGGAAACAGGACGATCGGCCGCCCTGCGGCTATGACTGCCTGTGCCGCGCGGCGCATGGTTCGAAGTGCACTGGCCCCGGCGCTCCGTTCAATCGGGATTAAACCGTATCGCCTAGCCAAATATCCCCAAAAGGGAATGCCGAACAATTCCTTTTTTGTGAACACAACTGGTCGATCAAGCAGCAACATGACGTCAATGGTTTCAAACATCGCTTCGTGTTTGAACACCAGAAAGGCCGCCCCACGCGGCATTTCGCCCTCAACGACTACCCGCTGCCCCAAAATCCACCGCGCCGTTCCCCGGTTAAGCTGCGCCCACCCCCACACCGTCAGCGTCAGGAAGCGCGAGGAGGCGATGGCCAGCGGCGCGGCGACAACGACCAGCAAAGCCGAGCCACCGAAAAACAAAGCGCCCCAGATCATGGTTCGGATGGCTGCTAACAGCGTGTGCAACGACTATATCCCGATCAATGCGCCCATGCGCCGCAAAATCAGCTTGTGATATTCGACCCACAGGGTGGAAAAAGACGGGCGCGACGGCACCGCATCGACGACGACCGTAATGTCAGCGGGCAGCGACTGTTCAACCTCAAACCTGGCGCGTCGCATATGCCAGTCGGTCGTGACCAGCCGGATCGATTTATAACCGCGCCGCCGCGCCCAGCCCGCAACTTCGCGGCCGTTACCACGCGTGTCCGCCGCTTCGCGTCCCAAGGCAACGCAACATTCGAACAGGGCGATCGGGCGATGATATTCTGCGGACAAATCAACAGGCCGCACATCGCGCCCTACCCCCGAAATCAATACGCGTTTGGCCTGCCCATCCTGCAACAGATCGAGCGCGCGATCGATGCGATGCGGCCCGCCGGTGAACACAACAATGCCGTCTGTCCGCCAATCGCCAAGCGGTTGGGGCAAAAACAGGGCGAACCAAATGAAGCCCAACAGCCAGACCAAGAGAAAGGCAAAGATCATCCGGCGGATCATGGCATCGACCTCAAGGCACGGAGCACCGCCAGGCGTGCAAAAAATATGGCGGCAGCGACAATGAACAAGGGGATGAGCATGATGAAAGTGTAACCAAGCCAATCACCGCCGGTTGCCAAGGCCGAAGTCACCAGTTGCAACTGCCAGCCAAGGAATATCACGAGCGCCAGTCCGATCAACCCGCCAGCCCCCGCACCGACCAGAGTATCGCCTGCTATTTGGCGCTGGAACATCCGCGCAATCTGCGCATCGGTGGCCCCGACCAAGTGCAACACATCAATTGTCGCGCGCTGGCTGTTGAGCGCTGAGCGCGCCGCCAGCACGGCCACCATAGCGGCCATGCCAATCAGCGCCACTGCGGCTGCCAATGCTATCCACCCCACAGAACGCATCAGGGTGGCAACTGGCCCCAGCCAGTCGGCATGAGCGATAACGCGAGCCGTTGGTGTGACGTCTGCTACTGCCTCGCGCAAGCGCGTGATCCCCGACGTCGAATTGGTTTCAACAAGATCGACATCAATCAGCGCAGGCAGTGGCATATCTGTCTCTAAAATGCCATCACCCAGCCATTGTGATGCCATCGCCTGCAATTCTCTTTCCGGCACCGTGCGTACAGCCGAAACAAATGACGCATCGCGCAATACGTCACGGATCGCGCGCACATTATCTCGCCGCACCAACGGGTCGGCGTCAATGATCTGGATGGTGGCACGCCCGGCAATCTGTCCGGACAGATTTCCCGCTGCGGGTGTCAATCCGATGGCTGCGGCAAGTCCAAGCATCGCCAGCATGGTCATCGCT
Source organism: Sphingopyxis sp. (assembly GCA_040080745.1). Classification (GTDB taxonomy): domain Bacteria; phylum Pseudomonadota; class Alphaproteobacteria; order Sphingomonadales; family Sphingomonadaceae; genus Sphingopyxis. Next base: position 4,140 of record JBEBHS010000004.1, read on the forward strand.
GCGACCATCCATGGAACGGGGCCTGATAGTCCGGCAGACGGTAATATCGGCGGTGGCGGATTGACATTTTCGCCGATAGCGCGAGGCTTCATGACTCAAACCCCACGCGCTGACGCGAAGCAGGAGGATAGCGCAGCGCCCCGGTGGGGTCGGCAAGCCGCCCCTTCGCCACACGCATCATTTGGGCGCCAGAAACACGATTCATCAGGTGGATATCGTGCGTAGCCACCACGACAGTAGTGCCCGCACGGTTTAGTCCTTCAAATAATTGCAGCAGGCGCACCGCCATGTCGGGATCAACATTTCCGGTCGGTTCATCGGCGATCAACAGCTGCGGCCGAGCAATCACCGCGCGAGCAATCGCGACGCGTTGCTGCTCGCCGCCCGATAACGTCGACGGGCGCGCGTGTTGCCGCGACGCCAAATTTACCCAGTCGAGCATTTCATCCACCGGCCCTGCCAGATCCCGCTCGGCGACTCCGGCGATTCGCAACGGAAGCGCAACATTGTCATAAGCCGACAGGTGTTCAATCAGTCTGAAATCCTGAAAAACAACGCCAATCCTCCGCCTGAACCCCGGTAAGCGTCGCCGATCGAGTGTCACCATGTCTTGACCAAACAGGCTGATCTGCCCGCGGCTGGGGCGGTGCGCCAGATAGAGCAATTTAAGCAAAGACGTTTTTCCCGCACCAGACGGTCCGGCGATGAAATAAAAGGCCCCGCGCGCGAGAGAGAAACTGATGTCCGACAGCGTTTCCGCGCCTACACCGTAGCGCAAACCGACATTGTCGAACCGCACGATTTCGTTGCTGTTCGTCCGTGCAGTCGCTGTCACTGATCGATCCTGTGCTCGTACGATTGTCAAATTGGGTTGGCGGCAAAATCTGTTGCCCCCATTCGCTGCCCGATGCAATGCTTGCATGCAAGCGGCGATACGTGTTTAGAGCATCATAGCCATGATCCTTAGCTGCCCCGCCTGCCATACACGTTATGTCGTACCCGATAGCGCTATTGGTGCGACCGGACGGTCTGTCCGATGCGCCAGCTGCAGCCATAAATGGTTTCAAGGCCCGTCCGATGCTCCGTTAACGTTGGGCGAACCTGCGACACAAGCCGCTGTCCAGGCCGCGATAGCGGAGGACCCTCAACCTGCAGCGGCATCGCAGCCCGTCGCTTCGAAACATAGCAATACTAAGCTGTCGCCACCGCCCTTTGGCCCCGGGTCGCAGGCGCGCAGGCGAGACCGGCGCAGCCCTGCGCGGCGATGGACATTGCTGGCCGCGTCCTTTGCCTTGATCATGGCCGCTTGTGCGGGCGCTGTTGCTTGGCGGGGTATGCCGACATGGGCTGAAAATTGGCTCGTCATCCGTCCCGCCGACGAGCCAGACCTGGTGATTGAATTACCCGAAGGAGCCCAGGATCACCGAACCTTACCCAATGGCACCATTTACTTTGCCGCCAACGGCAGCATCATCAACCCTACCGATCAGCCGCAGCGCGTGCCGCCAATCAAAGCGGAATTGCGCGATTCGCAGCACCGCATCGTCTATGAATGGATCATTGCGCCTCCCATCGACATATTGCCGCCAGGCGAGCGGCGCAGCTTTAGCGAAGCGCGTACCGATATTCCCCGTGCGGCCGAAGAGCTCACCGCCAGCTGGGAACCCATGCAATAAGGTTTGCCGTTTGAGACAGTAAGCGGGAACAGCGCTTGCGCCACCCCAGCGGCTTTGCTAAGCGCGCGCCCTTGCCGAGAAATCGGCGCACCCTTGTCTGCGGCCATGGCGGAATTGGTAGACGCGCAACGTTGAGGTCGTTGTGGGCGAAAGCCCGTGGAAGTTCGAGTCTTCTTGGCCGCACCAGGGGTAGAAAATGCGGCAATATGTTCTGGGTGTCCCCTAATTTTGCACGCCGTTGCTCGCCAATGAAATATCTGTTGCTGTCGGCGGCCCGCGCGCCAGATTGGAACGTGCGCCCACCGACAGCGGGCCCATGCGGACCCGCTGATTGGCACGGCTCAACTCCAGTTCGGCCAAGCGTGAAGCAACGCCCAAGGATTGCGCTGAAAGGTCTGCAACGTGCAGAGTGTATTTCCCGTATGGAACTGATTCAAAAAGAAAAAATCCGTCGAAATCAGTTCGCGTCCGCGCCCGCACTGCGCCAGATTGATCAACCAGCTCCAAATCCACACCCTCTATTCCATTGCCACCCTCGCGCTGCAATGTTCCATCGACCTCGCCTGCAGCGACCAGCGGCAGGATGACGCGGGTAGCGACGCCAGGGCGTGGGATTACAACGACGCCCGCCAAAGCTGGGCGGATCAACGGATTGGCGAGCGATGATTCGTCAATCCCAATCAAAACCGGGCGAAACGGCGTCAACGAATCGACCATTGTCTGTCCGTCGGCCCCCGTGGGCACGTCTGCGGTTGCATTGCCCGCAGTGATAACCACGCCTTCGGCCACTTCTTCGCCAGTCTGGCGACGGCCATCGCCATTATCATCCATGAACACGGTGGCGAGCGCCTGGCCCTGGCTGGCAATGCGATCACGCGAAAAGCGAATACCGCCTCCGCGCGGATCGGGACCAAAACCAAAGGATAGGCTAAGGCCCCCCGCAACCGACCCATCGCTTGCCGCCTCGGCGTAGGCCGAAAGCGAAAGCCGATCAAAACGCCGTGTATAACCAGCGCCAATCCGAACCCGACGCGAAGCCGACTGATAGCCCGCCTCGACACGCCAGTCGGTCCGTTCGGACTGCGACCATTCGGCAACTACAGCGGCTTCATTGGCAGTCGATATGCCAGAGATGCCAATGCGCGCTTCACCCCGCACGCGCACGCGGCCAAAACGCGCATTGGCAAGCAATGAAGCAACGACTTCATCGGCTGCATTGGGAAAAGCGCTTGGGGCCGACGCGTGCGCCCAGTCGATTTGCCCTGTCAGCGACAGGTTGCGGAAGTTTGCGGAGATCCGGCCCGTCGCCTCCACCCGATTCTGGCCATCGCGGCGCTGGCGATAGCGTGCCTCGGCATGCAGAGGCAGTGTCGTTCCCCCAAGCCGTATATTGTGATCGAACGAAAGGCTGTGCAGACCGTTCACGCCGCGAGTAACGCGATCCGACCGATATCCGCCACCTGCAAGCACCGATTCAAGCTGGAAAAAGCTGGTGCCCAGCTGACCGACCCACAGCAAACGCGCAGCGCGACCTCCGCCAGACTGCACACTGCCCGTTACCTCGACCAGAGTGGGGCCAATCGCGCGCCGAAGCGCCGCTTCGGCAATAGTATAGTGCTGATCCTCTATCATCAAGCTGCTAACCCAGGCCCCCACCGAAGTGCGGCGGTTGAGCCCACGCTCTAACCCGATCATCGCCCGCCAGCCGCGCCGATAGGGGCGCGGGCGATTGCCGAATAGTTCGAGCAGATCATGATCTTCCTGAACCACGCCAGCCCAATAATAGGTCTTTTTCGGTGGAATGGCATCAATCCCGACCGGAATCGTCCGTACTTCGCGGCGCACTTGCCCCTGCGGCCCATAAAGGACGATCTCAAAACGATTGAGCCCATAGTTGAGCCGGACATCGACAAACTCATATCGACCATCGGACCCAGGGGTCGCAAAACCCAGCAATTGCCCGTTGCGATAGAGTTCGGCATCCCAACCAGCGGGCAAATCGCCCCTGAAGGTCATCCGGTCGAAACTGTCGGGCAAATCGAGCGGGCGATTGGTAACCACCGCGCCCCGCCCGGTCACGGGCTGTGCGCCAATGGGGCTCGACAGGCTGGAAACATCGCCAATCCCCACATGGGTAGCGTGGAGCGGGCCCAATAATTGCCCGTTCGGGTCGGACCGATAGGCGCGGAGTCGCAGGTTTTGCGGAACGCCGCTGTTATCAGACGATAATCTGGCATCAAATGATGCGCCGAGCAACTCGCCGCTGGCAAACAACTCATAACGCACCTGCGCCGTCGTTTGGCCGCTGCGCGCATCGCGGATCACCGAGGTCGAGGCCACGACGTCGACCGATGGTGTTTGCCAGAGCGCATAGGGGCGGCGCGCCTGCGGCAGGTCGGCCAGGTTGAAAGTGGCCTCCGGACGCGCACTTTCGGCGCGCTGGCGGCGTTGTGCAGCCAATTCGAACGGTAATTGTGCGTCGGAATCGAGAAACAACACAGAGTTGGCGAGGTCCGCGCGAAATGTCACGCCCAGCCACTGGCTTAGCTGTTCGGGATTGACGCACCAGCCTTCCGGTGTGTCAAAAATTGCACCCGTCGCAATCGTCTGGCTGTGGCTCGCCAGCGTCACACGCCCCGCTTCGCGGTCAACCACTAGCGTTCGACGCTCGTCAAACGCCCAGCCAGTTGCGCGGCGCAACTGTGTGTCGATCCGTATCGGCAGATCAAGCGCCAGCACAATGTCCGCAAAATTAACGCAGGTCCGTGCGCCATTGGCGTAGCCGCGGATCCCGTCGCCGACGCGATAGCGCGCAGTGCGCAGCTCAAACAACCACTGTTCCTCTGGGTCTGGCTGCCAAGCCACGCCTTGCTGTGCCTGCGCCATAGATGCGCCAACGCCGCCGGGAATAATCCCCAGCAGCGCGATGGTGGCCATGACGGCGGCAAGATGTTTGCGAAGTTTCAACGGCGCTCGGCCCCTTCGGCCCGGCCTTTTCCCGTCGATGCCTAACGCAAAACCGCGCTGACTTCGGCGATGGTAGCGCCGCCACGCGCACGATCCTCGATGTAACGCACCGTGACAGGCCCGCGCAGCGCCTCGGCTTGTTCGGCGGTCAATGGCAACGTCACCACACGCGTGTCGCGCTCAGGATAGATGGCAATTCCGCGAGCGAGCAGCACTGGCGCGGCGACGCCTTGACGGTGAACAATGACTTCGCCGTAGACCGAGCGATTGCCTTGCCGCGTCATGTCGAACAGCAGTCGATGTTCCTCACCATCGCTCTCCAACCGTGGGTTGCTGATCGCCGCCGTTGCCGACAGGCTCCCCTGACGAACAATGATCGGGATGGTCACACCGTAAATCGGCGTCAGCGAGATGGAAACGCCGCTGACCGATTCGGCGGCCGCAGCAGCGACAGGCACGGCATCGGGAACTGCGCGAAACAGCATATGGGCGCGATATTCACCGTCTGGGAGATCGGCGGGCGCGCGCACCCCGATGCGGATCGTTTGCGGTTGATTGGGCGGTAACGTCACCCTGCGTGGGCTATAGACCAGCATGTCGAGCATTGCTCGCTCGGCCGACGTTGCCTGCTCCGGCTCGACTTCCTCGAGGCTGCCGTCGGCCTGCATCCGCTTGAGTTCGAGCGATATGCGATAGGTGGCCGGCTGATCGCCAACATTGTTGAGCACAATTTCCGCGCCGCGCGGTCCATCGAGGAGGATTCGCGTCGGGGCAACGAGCAAGTCACCATTGGCCAATGCAGGGGCTGGTGAGAGCAATAAAGCTGCTGCGGTGAAAATGGGCGCACAAAAGCGGCGCACATGAGTATGAACCATCAAAAATCTCCCGCTGGTCGCAGGGAAAGTCAGTTATGACCGTCCCTCTGGAGCGATCACGGCTGTGATCAGCGGAAACTCTAGGCCTTTGATGGTTTCAACTTTGCTAACCATATGGCGGACGGACTGGCCAAATGATGTTTTTCTTATAAGGCGCAAAAAGGGGCCACCGGTTGACCCGATGACCCCTCATTGTCGTGCTCAATCAGTTTGGCTGGTCGCCCGCCCGCTATCGGACGGAGCAGACAAGCGACCAACCGATTACTGATAATTGACTGTCAGGACGAACGTGCCGGTATAGGCGCCATCGGCTTGGTTTGCGGCGAGCGACAATGTGCCGCCGGCCTTCCCCGACCCAGTGCCTGTTGCGCTGAGCGTCACAGTTCCCGCAATGTCCCAGTAAAGCGAGGCGGTCATCGTATCGGTGCCGTTCGACAATGTCACACTATTGTCCCCCACCACCGTAACAACCGCATTATTGGTGCCCGTGATGTTGAAATTGGCGCCTGTCACCGTGCCTGTGCAGGTCAGGCCCGCACCGCAAGTGCGCACGCCTTGTGGCGAAACAATAACAGTCGAAGCCGCAGCACCCGAAACGATCGTACCGAAATCGAGGTCCGAGGTGTTGGTCACAGTGATCTGTTGAAGGATATTTGCACGCGCGGTTGCCGAAGCGGTAACGGGTGCGGCGTTGGCCGCGCCAGCCGAAAGCGCTGTTGCTGCCAGGATTGCGCCAGCCAAGGCGCGGGTCATCATCTTGCTCATATATCTGGTCCCTTTGTCCGATGGATCGGTTGAGGTGGCGTGCCCGACGCCATTCGCCGATCACGCATCCATTTAGGGACCAAGCTCTTCCCAATATGCTTCCCGCTATGGTTAAGAGCACGTTAGTTATTTAATTTTCTTTGTTTTCATATAATTAAGAGTTATATTTTTTCTCCGCTCAGCCGCTGGCACAGCATATCAAGCTGTTCAAGGTTGCTATAACTGAGGGATAGAGTGCCGTTCATTGCACTTTGGTGTGCGATTCTCACGGGGATTCCCAACATGTCGCCAAGGTGCGTTTCAAGCGCAGCGATGTCAGCATCGGCGATAGCATGCGCCCGCGCTTGCCTATCGCCCTTGCGCGACGCACGCACCAGCGCCTCTACCTTACGCACCGAATAACCTTTGGCCACCGCCTTTCGCGCTATCGCTAAAGCGTCATCATGGCCGATCAACGCCCGCGCATGGCCCATGCCCAAACGCCCATCGGCGATCATATCGCGAACCGCTTCGGGTAATTCCAACAACCGCAACAGATTGGCAACGTGACTGCGCGACTTCCCGGTCATGCGCCCAATGGCGTCAGCGCTATGCCCCAATCGGTCGCGCAGCCGTGCATAGGCGTCCGCTTCCTCAATCGCCGACAAATCCTTGCGCTGAATATTTTCAACAAGCGCTATGGTATAGGTTTCAGCATCGTCCAGATCGCGCACAATGGCCGGAATCTGATGCAATCCGGCGCGTTGTGCAGCACGCCAGCGCCGTTCGCCTGCAACAATCTCCCACCCTCTTCCCGACGGGCGCGGTCGCACGAGAATCGGTTGCACGACCCCGCGCGCGCGGAGCGATTCGGCCAGCTCATCCAGTGCCGCATCATCGAAATGGCGGCGCGGTTGTTCGGGATGCGGATGAACATCGCCGATCGGCAGCAGCAACAACCCACCGCGCCCACCGCCCGAAGCGCTGGAAATTGGTGTCTCCGCTTGAATCTCACCCATTAGCGCCGATAGCCCGCGCCCCAGGCCCGAAGGACGCCGCGTGCGCGCAGCCACTGTTGGGCCATCCTCGGAAGGGGTTGTCCGCTGGCCGCCTTCACTATTGTCAATATTTTCAGTCATGTCACGCTGCCTGCCTGAGCGAAGGCAAGCGCATTATCACTTCGCGCGCCAGGTCGATATAGGCCAGCGATCCGGCACAACGCTGGTCATAAATCAGAGCAGGCAGGCCGTGGCTTGGCGCTTCGGACAGGCGAACGTTTCGGGGTATCACCGCATCGAACACAATCGGCCCCAAACATTCACGGACATCGGCGGAAACATGATCGGTCAATCGATTGCGCCGGTCGAACATCGTCAGAGCGACTCCCAATATGGCCAGGTTTGGGTTGAAGCGCGCGCGAATGCGGTCGACAGTCTGAAGCAACTGACTAAGGCCCTCGAGTGCAAAAAACTCGCACTGCAATGGCACGAGGATCGAATCGGCGGCTGTGAGCGCGTTGAGGGTCAACAGCCCCAGCGACGGCGGGCAATCGATAAGACAAATATCCCATTGCCCCGGCAGCGTGACACCTATCGCCTTGGCGAGTCGATGGGTGCGATCCTCAACCGAAACCAGCTCAATCTCAGATCCCGACAAATCGGCGGTCGCTGGCACAAGATCGAGTCGCGGAATCCGTGTCGCCATCGCCGCTTCGGTGATGCTGATTTCACCCGCCAGCAATTCGTAGCTCGAGTGCGTGCGCGCCGCTGCTTTGATCCCCAGCCCTGTCGAGGCATTGCCCTGCGGGTCCAGGTCGATCAGCAATGTCCGCCAGCCACTGGCCGCCAGAGCGGTCGCCAGATTAATCGCAGTGGTTGTTTTACCGACTCCGCCCTTTTGATTGGCTATCGCGATACAAATCATCCGCGTTTCCGTGCTTTCTCTATGTTCATCGCGCCGTGGCCAATCAATATATGCGATTCGGCACTGGTCAGGCTTGATGTAATCGTAAATACTGTCTGCCACGCAGGTGATAAGGTTGAAAGCTCTAGTTGCGCATTTTTACCCTTTGGCAGCAACCACAGTGTCGATTCCCCAGCCAAATGACACGCCATCGGCAATAGACGTTCCAATGGCGCAAAGGCCCGCGCCGATATGACGTCATATTGTGATGCTGGCAGACATTCAATCCGCGCCTCATTCACTATGATGCGTGTTTCCAACCCCTCATTGGCACAAAATGACCGAAGGAAATCGCAGCGGAGCCGCCGCTGCTCGACGAGGGTCACCCGCCATTGCGGTGCCAAAATCGCTATCACCAACCCGGGCAGGCCCGCCCCACTGCCCAAATCAACCCAATTGCCGCCGCTCTGTCCAGCGAGGGCGAGTAGCTGCGCGCTATCGAGGATGTGACGGCACCAGATGCTGTCGTCATCGAGCGTCGAAGCCGAAACCAAGTTTTGCCGCGCATTTTCGGCGCGTAACGCCGTAATATAGCGATCAATCTGACCCAATGTTTCACGTGAAACACCCAAATTGGCCACCATCCACGCGCGCGCGTCATCTGCCGTGGTTATGATTGCCGGGTGGCTCACGCGGCCCTGCGCCTGGCATGAACCATGATCGCAGTGAGCGCGGCGGGGGTAACGCCGGCAATCCGGCTCGCCTGTCCCAGTGTTTCGGGGCGCGCCTTGCTCAATCGCTCGACCATCTCGCTCGACAGCCCGCCGATGCCCGCATAATCGAGCGCAGCGTCGAGCATGACCCGCTCATTGGCCGCCAAAGCGCGCAGCTCGGCCTCGTGCCGCGCGATATAGGGTGCGTAGCGGATGTCCTCGACCAGCTCGGCAAGGATCGACGGCGGCACAGCGGCCAGCGCATCATGCTCGCATAACCGCGCCGCCGCGTCGCCGCCCTGCGCCAGCCACACCCCGAGCGAGCGCGACACGCCGTCGGCGGGCAAAGCAATGCCCAGCGCTACCAAGGCCTGCGACGAAAGCGCGGTGTCGAGCGCCTGTGCCGCAGAAAGACGCGCCGCATCGCGCTTCTCCCCCGCAGCCCGCCGCGCATCGCCGAGCGCTCCGACCTCCGCCGCCACCGCCGACAGCCGCGTCTCACCATTATCGGCGCGTAGTTTCAACCGATGTTCGGCGCGCGCGGTGAGCATCCGGTAGGGTTCGCTCACCCCCTGGAGCACCAGATCGTCGATCATCACACCGATATAGCTTTGCCAGCGTGTCAGAACCATCGGCGCGGCCCCGATCACCGCCTGCGCGGCGTTAATCCCCGCAACCAGCCCCTGCGCCGCCGCCTCCTCATAGCCGGTGGTGCCGTTAATCTGCCCCGCACAATAAAGGCCGGGCAGCGCACGGACCATCAGACTGCGGTCGAGCGCTCGCGGGTCGATATGGTCATATTCGACCGCATAGCCCGCCGCCACTATCTCCACCGCACCCAATCCCGGCATCGCGCGCAGCATTTCCAGTTGCACATCAGCGGGTAGCGAGGTCGAAATACCGTTGGGATAGATGATATGCGTGTCGAGCCCCTCTGGCTCGAGGAATATTTGGTGCGAGGCTTTATCAGCAAAACGGTGGATCTTGTCCTCGATCGACGGGCAATAGCGCGGCCCGCGCGCATCAATGGCCCCGCTGAACAGCGGCGAACGGTGGAGATTGGCGCGGATCACGTCGTGCGCCGCCTCGGTCGTGCGGGTAATGAAGCAAGAGATTTGCGTCAGCGCGCGCGTCGGCGTCGCGGCAGACATCGTCCATGCGCCGTCATCGCTCGGCTGCTCATCGAGCATCGCCCAATCAATCGTCCGCCCGTCAAGCCGTGGCGGGGTGCCGGTCTTGAGCCGCGCCATCGGCAGCGCCGCATGACGGAGTTGCTGCGCGAGCCGGGTCGCTCCCGCCTCGCCAATCCGCCCGCCGGTAAATATCTCCTCACCGCGAAACATCCGCCCGCCCAAAAAGGTTCCGGTCGCCAGCACGACTGCGCTGGCCAAGAGCGTGCGACCGTCGGCGAGCACCACCCCCGCCACCGCGCCGCCCGCGCCCTCGTGCAGCGCCACCGCCTCGCCCGCAATGACGCTCAAGTTCGCTTGCGCCGCCACAATCGTGCGCACCTCGGCCCCGAAGCGCAGCCGGTCGGCCTGCACGCGTGGCCCCTGCACCGCCGCACCCTTTGACGCGTTGAGCATGCGGTGATGGATGGCCCCGGCATCGGCGGCGCGCGCGATCACCCCGTCGAACGCGTCGACCTCGCGCACCAGATGCCCCTTGCCCAGCCCGCCAATCGCCGGATTGCACGACATCGCGCCTATTTTTGCGGGGTCAAAGCTGATCAACGCCACGCGTAGCCCCGCGCCCGCACCGACGCGCGCGGCACTGCAGGCCGCCTCGACCCCGGCATGGCCGCCGCCAACGACGATGATGTCAAATTGCTGAGTCATGAAGGAGGGCGCTTAGCCTATGTTTCAAGATAGGGAAACGACAAGCCGTGTTCCACGTGGAACATATAGCCACGCTGAGGTTACTTCCCGATGCAAAAACGCCCGAACAGCGCGTCGAGCATAGCCTCGGTACCCGCCCTACCGGTGATGGCATCGATGGTGATGCGCGCACCGCGCAGCGATTCGGCAAGCAGCAGCGGATCAGACTGTGCGGCTTGATCGTCGAGCGCGTCCACCGCCGCTTGCAACGCCGCACGGTGGCGTGCACTCAGCGCCACCTCACCCTCATGGGGGAGCAGAATGCGCGCCCGATCAACCAGCCAGCGATGCAGACCCGCCATGCCTGCGCCCGTCTGTGCCGACAGTGCCAGATCAGTTCCACCGGCAATCGGCAGATGGTCGGCCTGCGGGGCGATACGGCAGATATGCTGATGGTCTGGTGCATCGCTGGGCGGGCCAAGCCACAGCAGCATCTCTGCGCCCGCAACCCACGCCTGTGCGCGGCGCATCCCCTCGGCCTCGATGACATCGCCCGTCCCGCCGTGCAGCCCGGCGGTGTCGGCAAAGCGAAACGGGATGCCATCGAGCGCCAAAGGCACCTCGATCACGTCGCGCGTCGTTCCCGCTTGGGGCGAGACAATCGCCGCCTCGCGTGCGGCAAGCGCATTGAGCAAGGTGGACTTGCCGACATTGGGCGGACCGGCGATGGCGACGGTCAACCCATCGCGCAGCCGCTCGGCATGTGGGCGCGCCAACCAGTGACGCCAAGACGCCTGCAAGCCGTCTATTGCATTGTTAATCAAAGATATTTCTGTATCGTCAGCTGCAACATCATCCTCGTCGGCAAAGTCCAGCATCGCTTCGACGCGCGCGGACAGCGTCAGTAATTGCGCCTGCCAGTCGGCCACTGCGCGCGACAATGCCCCGCCTGCCAGCGCCAATGCCTGACGCCGCTGCCCCTCGGTTTCGGCTTCGAGCAGGTCGGCCAGCCCCTCAGCCTGCGCTAGGTCGATACGGCCGCGCAACAGCGCGCGGCGGGTAAACTCACCGGGCTGCGCAGGCCGCAACCCCGGTAAAGCGCCCAGCGCCACCTCGATTGCCCGCACCACCGCGCGGCCACCATGGGCGTGGATTTCGGCCAGATCCTCTCCGGTCGCGCTGTTCGGCCCCGGAAACCACAAGATGAGCGCACGGTCGAGTTCGGCCCCGACCGCATCGTGCACCATCGCGAGTTTTGCTACACGCGGCGGTGGGAGTTTGACCGCCAGCGCGCTTAGCGCCGCACCTGCGCGCGGCCCGCTGATGCGGATGACGGCGACGGCGGCGGGCGGCGACCCGCTCGACAGCGCGAATATCGTATCCAATTGCCCGGCGTCCCTCGTCAGCTCTTGGGGCTCCGCGTGCCCGCGCTCTTGCTGCCACCGCCAAGGCCGCCGCTCAGCGTGCTGCCGATCTGGCCGAACAATTGCTGCGCCATGCCCATGCCGGCATCACCGATGCTCGACCAGCTTTTGACAATCGTGCCGACCAGTTCGGGGGTGACGCCATCCTCAACCAGTTTTTTCATCCGTTCCAGATAGATGTCGTGGAGCGGGCTGACGTCGGGCAGACCCAGCGTCGCGCGGGCCTCCAACGGCGTGACGTCGAGCGTGATTTTGATTTTCATCGGTTGGCCCTCTATATGTCGTTGATGACTTATGCACCGACACGCGCCCATCTGGCAACGCCCATCGGCATCGTCGAGATTTTTGGCGATGATGCGCTGATTGACGGCATCACCATCCACCCGCAATTGGCCAACCCCACCATGATGGCCCCGCCCAAAAGCGGGGCACTGGCGGCGGCGGCAGAGCAGCTCCAAGGCTATTTTTCCGGAACCCGCCGAGCGTTCGACCTGCCGCTCGCGCCCGCAAACACCACGCGGGGGAGCGCGCTGCGCGCCGCGATAGCCAGCGTGGCTTACGGGACAAGCGCAACCTATGGCCAGCTCGCCCGCGCCCATGCCAGCAGCAGCCGCGCGATGGGCCAGGCGTGCGCGCGCAACCCGTTTCCGATCGTCATCCCGTGCCACCGCGTGACATCGAGCGGCGGGGCAAAAGAAAATTATTCGGGCGGCGATGGCGCGGCAACCAAGGCATGGCTCACTGCACATGAGGCGCGCGTTGCGGGAAAGACATTATTATGAACATGACAGCCATGCGCGGCGTCGCCGCATGGCACGCCTATATGAACAGCGACGCCGACCCGGCGGTGCTGCGCGCGATGATCGCCGAGGATGCACAGTTCCATTCGCCCGTGGTCCACGCGGCGCAGGTCGGGCAGGCACGCGTGTTCGCCTATCTGTTTGCCGCAAGCAAGGTGCTTGGCAGCGAAGATTTCGCCTATGTCCGCGAGATAATAAGCGGCGACACCGCCGTGCTGGAGTTCACCGACACGCTGGACGGCATCCACATCAACGGCGTCGACATCATCCGCTGGAACGGCGGGGGGCAGATCGTCGATTTCAAGGTGATGGTGCGCCCGCTCAAAGCCGTCAACAAGCTGTGGGAGAAAATGGCGGCGATGTTGGCGGGGTAGGGGGAGCTAAGTCAGCGCAGGCGCAAGATAATAATCACCGCGCCCTTGTGGCGGGACAGGCGTCACCGCCAGCCCAATCGGTACCAGCGCGATTTGCCACCATGGCGTGTCGTCAAAAACCCACTGCATCGTAACCATCGCTGGAACGTAGATTGTGGCAACAACCACTCCCAATAGTATCAACACTCGCCGCCGCTGTGTAAAGTTGAATGTCGCTGGTTGCTTGAGCATATCGCGGATGAGCGCGCTGGCGTCCGCATATTGAAAGGCTGGGACGGTCAGGCGATACCCACCCAGCGCCAGCGGGATCATTGCTATGCTGGCATGGCCACCCCCACCAACATGGCACAAAACACCTGCCGCATCGAGCATCGCCTGCACCGACAAGGCTTCTGGGTGCGACAATATCCGCCCAATTTCAACCATGCTATCCGCAGCCGTTGGCGTCACCTAGCACTACCCCAGCAATTGCCCCAGCCCAACGTGCGGGTCGATCCAGCCCTCATAGATCATCTTGACCGCAACCCACAGGATGACCGCTAGGCCGATATAGGCGATCCAGCGATAGCGTTCGATATATTTGGCGATGATATTGGCGGCGAGGCCCATCAGCGCGACCGCAAAAACCAGCCCGACGACCAATATACCGGGGTGATCGCGCGCCGCACCCGCGACCCCTAGAACATTGTCGAGGCTCATAGATACGTCTGCGACGGCGACGGCCCAAGCAGCGGCGGCGAAGCTCTTGGCTGGCCTCAATCCGCTATGTTCATCTCCCTCCATTTCAGGCGACCCGCGCGATTCGCCGACATCATGGCGCAATTCGCGCCACATCCGCCACGCCACCCACAACAGCAGCAGGCCGCCAATCAGGATCAACCCGACGATTTGCAGGAGTTGCGTCACCACCAGTGCGAAGGCGATGCGCAGCACCAGCGCCGCGATAACCCCGATCAGGATGACCTGTTTACGCTGTGCGGCGGGCAAGCCAGCGGCAAGCGCGCCGACGACAATCGCGTTATCGCCCGCGAGAACAAGGTCGAGCATCAACACCTGGAGGAAGACGGAAAAAGCCGCCGGGTCGGTGATGTTAGCAAAATCATGCAGGATCGACGCCCAGATTTCAGCAGGGCCACCCAAAGAAGGCGCGGCGTGCGATGCGGCGGCCAACATAAAATCGATCACAGAGACTCTCCAAAATATCTTATCTGCGGCATAGGGTCGTAAAAATGGTGAAGCAATGCCCGCCAATCATCATAGCGATCTGACTGCCTGAATCCATCGCGGTGCGCCGCGACGCTGTCCCAGTGCACGAGCAAGAGATAGGGGCCGCCCGGTTCAAGCGGCAAGCGAACCTCGATCCCGCCAAAGCCTGGCGACGCCGCGATCAGCGGTCGCGCGCTGGCTATAGCCGCCTCGAACGCCGCCTCTTCGCCGCAGCGGACATGAAGCAGCGCATGTTCCAGAATAGCCATGATAGATGGGGCTTATTGATTCATATTTTCGAAGAAATCTTCGTTGGTCTTGCTGTTCTTCATCTTGTCGAGCAGGAACTCCATCGCGTCGATGGTCCCCATCTGCATCAGGATACGGCGCAGCACCCACATTTTCGACAGCTTATTCTTGTCGAGCAGCAATTCTTCCTTGCGGGTGCCCGACTTACCAACATCGAGCGCAGGGAAAATACGCTTGTCGCTCACCTTGCGGTCGAGGACGATTTCGCTGTTACCGGTGCCCTTGAACTCTTCGAAAATCACCTCGTCCATCTTGGATCCGGTGTCGATCAGCGCGGTGGCGATGATCGAGAGCGAGCCGCCCTCTTCGATATTGCGCGCGGCACCAAAGAAACGCTTGGGGCGTTGCAAGGCATTGGCATCGACGCCGCCGGTCAGCACCTTGCCGCTTGAAGGCACAACGGTGTTGTAGGCGCGCCCCAGCCGCGTGATCGAATCGAGCAGGATGACGACATCCTTCTTGTGCTCGACCAGCCGCTTGGCTTTTTCGATCACCATTTCGGCGACCTGGACGTGGCGCGACGCGGGCTCGTCAAAGGTCGAGGAGATAACCTCGCCCTGAACGCTGCGCTGCATGTCGGTGACTTCCTCGGGCCGTTCATCGACGAGCAGAACGATCAGGAACACTTCGGGGTGATTGTCGGTAATCGCCTTGGCGATATTTTGCAGCAACACGGTTTTACCGGTGCGCGGCGGCGCGACGATCAACGCACGCTGGCCCTTGCCTTGCGGGCTGACAAGGTCGATGACCCGCGCTGACATGTCCTTTTGCGTCGGATCGGCGCAATCAAGCGTTAGCTTTTCATCGGGATAGAGCGGGGTCAGATTGTCAAAATTGACGCGGTGGCGAACCGCCTCGGGGTCGTCAAAATTGACCTTGAGCAGCTTGGTTAGCGCGAAATAGCGCTCGCCATCTTTGGGTGCGCGGATCTCGCCCTCAACGGTGTCGCCGGTGCGTAGCCCGTGGCGGCGCACCTGATTGGGGCTGAGGTAGATATCATCAGGTCCAGCGAGATAATTGGCTTCGGCGCTGCGCAGGAAACCAAAACCGTCCTGAAGCACCTCGATGGTGCCGCTACCCATGATTTCGGCGCCATCCTCGGCCTTGGCCTTGAGGATAGAGAACATCAAATCCTGCTTGCGCAGCGTCGAAGCGCCCTCGATGCCCAGTTCTTCGGCCATTTCGACCAATTCTGCTGGGGCTTTTTTCTTTAATTCTTTCAAATGCATATCAATATTCCGGTGGAAATGGCGCGGTCGGCGGCAGGGGTTGCGAAGCCGGGACGATGGGGAATCGTTTCATCGCGCGTGTCGTGAGGATATGGTGGAGATGACTCCAACCATCGGTGCGCGTTTAGAATTGCACGCGTGCGCTGTCAACGCGCACCCGTCAAAAGGGCTTAACAAAAACCAAAATCACGATGATGATCGTCAACAGCGAGGGGAGTTCGTTGAGCAGGCGCATTTGCTTGCCCGAAAGCCGCCGCGTCCCGCGCGCCAGCGCCTTGGCATAACCGACCAGCCAGCCATGATAGGCCGATAGGCCGAGCACCAGCACCAATTTCACAAGGAACCAGCCCTGGCTCCAAAACCCACCGTGCGCGGCGAGCATCAACCCCAATATCCACACGATGATGAGACTGGGATTGAGGATGATCTTGCGCAGCTTATTCTCGCGCGTCACCCAGCGCGCTTCTTCGTCCGATCCGGGCGCGCTTTCCTGATGATAGACAAAATAGCGCGGCATCATCACCAAACCCGCCATCAGGAAAATGACGAAGATGACGTGCAGCGCAACCACCCATGTATAGGCCGCGCCCAGCCAGCCGACCCAGCCATCAAACATGGGTTTGCGCCCGCACGCGGCGCACCATCGCTTCGACATGTGCAATCGGCGTGTCGGGCAAGATACCATGGCCGAGGTTGAAAATATGCGGCCGATTTGCAAAAGCTGCACATATCGCATCAATCCGCGCGTCGAGCGCGTCGCCGCCCGCAATCAGCAATAACGGGTCGAGATTACCCTGCACGGGCAATCCTTTAGGCAATAGTGCATCGGCCCAGGCGGGGTCGATCGTCTCGTCGATCCCGATGGCATCAACCCCGGTGCCATCAACATAATCGACCAATTTTGCCCCAGCGCCCTTGGGAAAGCCGATGATCGGCGCATTCGGGCAGGCGCTGCGCACCCTGTCCACAATCGCGCGGTTGGGGGTTACCACCCAACGCATAAACTCGTCGGGCGCAAGGCTGCCTGCCCAGCTGTCGAACAATTGCACCGCATCGGCGCCCGCTTCGATCTGGCCGATCAAATAGGCCGCGGTCATGTCGACAATCGCGTCGATCAACGCGGCAAATCTGTCTCGCTCGGTATAGGCCATCCGCCGTGCAGGCCCGTGATCCTTGGACCCCTGCCCATCAACCATATAGGTCGCCACGGTCCAGGGCGATCCGGCAAAGCCCAGCAACGCCCGCCCTTCTGGCATCTGTTGTTTGAGTAGTCGCAAAGTCTGATATACGGGATCGAGCCGCTCTGGTTTTGGCGTTAGCGTATCGAGCGCGGTCTCTGCGATCCTCGGGGCGAGCCGCGGCCCTTCGCCCGTTTCAAACCATAAATCCTGGCCCATCGCGTGCGGGACAACCAATATGTCAGAAAACAAGATTGCCGCATCAACGTCGAACCGCCATAGCGGTTGCAATGTCACTTCCGCCGCCGCATTGCTATCGTGGACCAGTTCTAGAAACCCGCCCTTTTCGGCGCGTAATGCGCGGTATTCAGGTAAATAGCGCCCGGCCTGGCGCATCAGCCAAAATGGCGGCGGATTGACCCGCTGTCCGCGTAACACCGCCATGAGTGCGTGTTCGGTAGGGGCCCGCGGACAATTCATCATATATAATAGAGTCTTTCTTTATTGATGATAGGTGTTGGCAGCTGGATTTTGGGGACATAGTCGGCTCTTCCCGACTTGCCAACTTTTCTTGGTTTACGACTCATGAACCACCCACGAGTCGCAAAAACCATCCCCATTTTCCACAGTCTGTGTATAACGTTTCAGCATCGGGGATGTTCCTGTGGGTGGAATCGACTGCATGAGGGATGGTATTCTATCCCATATTCCATCCCTTGCCTTATCCACAATCTACCCACATGATTTGTCAGGGTTAGGACCACTTAATCACGCGGACTGAGGTTTGAGTTAAAGTGGTTCAGGAGCAGGAGGAAAGGCGCGGGAATATGTCGAAATTTCAAGATTTTCCGACGAACGCCTGGGCCATTTTGACCAAATTCCTAAGGGATGACGCCATGGCTTTCACCTCGAACCGAAATGTCCTAGCAAAGGGAACCACCCTTCGCGGCAGCCATTTCAGCCCGATATGTTCGCCATGGCATCGCCTCAGCCGTGCGATTAAGTGGTCCTAACCCTAATTATGAAACTCCATTTACACCTTGTGTCGGACTCGACCGGCGAGACGCTCGAAAATATTGCCAAGGCGGCGCTGGCGCAATTTGACGATGTCGCGGTGACCCGTCATTTCTGGCCGATGGTGCGATCTCCGTCGCATTTGCAGCGTATTTTGATCGAGGCGACCGATAATCCAGGGCTGGTCCTGTTCACCTTGGTCAATGGCGAATTGCGTGCAGAGCTTGAACGGCGCTGCGTCGCGCTCGGCCTGCCTGCGGTCGCAGCGCTCGATACGGTCACCGATGCGCTGTCGCATATGCTGGGGCAACAAGCCAAAGCGCGCCCTGGGCGGCAACATATGCTCGACGAAGCCTATTTTGCCCGGGTGGAGGCGATACATTATACGATGGCCCACGATGACGGGGTGTCACCAGAGGGGTGGGAGGACGCTGATATTGTTCTTGCCGGTGTGTCGCGCAGTTCAAAAACGCCAACCTCTATCTACCTTGCCAACCGCGGATATAAGACCGCCAATATCCCAATCGTGCCCGAATCACCGCCGCCGGAAAATCTCTATTCGCTCATCAACCCGCTGGTTGTCGGGCTGACCACCAGCGCGGATCGACTAGTGGCAGTGCGCCGCAACCGATTGTCAGCAATGGGTGAGGATCACGGCACCGCTTATGCCAATGAGGAAGCGGTCAAGACCGAACTTAGCTATGCACGGCGGATGTTTGCAGACAATGATTGGCCTGTGATTGACGTGACGCGCCGTTCGATCGAGGAAAGCGCAGCAGCGATCATCAAACTGGTTGAGGATCGGCGTGCGGTGCGCAAAGCGGGGCAGGGGTGATGGACTTGGTGATTCTTGCGTCGCAAAGCGTCAGTCGCCGCGCGATGCTCGACGCTGCGGGCGTTACCTATCAAGCGATACCCGCCCATGTTGATGAAGGCGCGCTCAAAGCGGCTTTGCTTGCTGAAGGGCAGGGGCCGAGCAATATTGCCGATGCGCTGGCGGAGCTCAAAGCGCTTAAAGTGTCGCGGGCGAATCCGGCAGCATTGGTGATCGGCAGCGATTCGCTAGTATCGGTAGAGGGTAAGCTGTTCGACAAGCCAGAAAACCGCGTCGCCGCTGCCGACCATCTGGCGCAATTTTCGGATTCCGAGATGGTTCTGACCAGCGCGGTCGTCGTGGCCGAAGCCGGCCGCATTATGTGGCGCCATGTTGATCAAGCGCGATTACAGGTGCGCCCCCTGTCTACTGCATTCATCACCGCCTATCTCGATGGCGAATGGCCAACCATAGCGGGGTGCGTCGGCTGTTTTCGGATAGAGGGGCCAGGCGTGCAATTATTCACCCATATCAAAGGCGATCATTATACCGTTTTGGGGATGCCATTATTGCCGTTGCTCGAGCTTTTGCGTGCGCGCGGAGCGATGCCCTCATGATCTCCTTTCCCGACTTGCCTAGTCCCGGCAAGCCCTATGCCGAAGTGATCGGTGATCCGATTGCGCACAGCAAATCGCCATTGATTCACGGGTTTTGGCTTGATGTGCTTGGAATTGATGCGGCCTATCGCGCCTGCCATGTCCGGCCCGATCAACTGGCCAATTATATCGCGGCGCGGCGCAATGACCCCGATTGGCGCGGGTGCAATGTCACGATACCACACAAGCTCAGCATCCTCGACCATGTTGACGACCCGGGTGGCGTGCGCAGCAGCATCGGTGCCGCCAACACGATTTTTCGGTTAGGCGATGGGAGCATAGCGGCGACCAACACCGATGCAGCCGGATTTTATGCGCCGCTGGCCGATGTCGACTTGGTCGACCAGCCTGTGGTGGTGATTGGCGCAGGCGGCGCGGCGCGCGCAGTGTTGTTTGCGCTGGCGCGGGCCAATGTCGGCTCGGTGACCATCCTCAACCGCAATATACTCAAAGCCAGCACCTTGCTGGCGCATTTCGGGCTGAAGGGGCGGGCGTTGCCGCTTGGGTCAAAACTCCCTGCGGCGGCGTTACTCGTCAACACCAGCGCGCTGGGGATGGCCGGACAAGATCCGCTGTTGTGTGATTTGGCGCCACTCCCCGTCGATGCGATCATATATGACTGCGTCTATGCGCCGCTGGTGACCGACCTGTTGGCGCAAGCGGAGGAACGGGGGCTAGCGACCATCGACGGGTTGGAAATGCTGGTCGGCCAAGCGGCTGTGGCGTTCGAGCTGTTTTTTGGGGCAGCGCCCCCCCGGGAACGCGATGGCGAGCTGCGCGCAATGGTGATCGGCGCATGACCAGAAAACGGGCACGTCCCCTGCTGATCGGCCTCACCGGCTCGATCGGTATGGGTAAATCGACACTGGCTGGGATGCTGCGTGATTTGGGCGTGCCGGTGTTTGATGCCGATGCGCAAGTGCACGCGATGCAGGGGCCTGGAGGTGCGCTGGTCGCGGCCATAGAGGTGGCATTTCCAGGCACCACCGGCCCAATGGGGGTCGACAGGGTCAAATTGGGGGCGCAGGTATTTGGTGATGATGGTGCGCTGGCACGGCTCGAACACATCGTCCATCCGGCAGTGGCGGAGGCGCAGGCCGCGTTCATGGTCGCGCATCGCGGTGAACCGCTGGTCGTGCTCGACATCCCTCTCTTGTTTGAAAAGGGCGGGGCTTCGGCGGTCGATCGGATTATCGTCGTATCCGCCCCAGCAGCGGAGCAGCGCCGCCGTGTCCTTGCTCGCCCCGGAATGACGGCAGAAAAATTTGCAGATATTATGGCACGCCAGACCCCTGATGCGCAAAAACGCGCAGGCGCGGACCATGTCATCGACACCGGCGGTTCGTTCGATGAGACGCGGGCACAAATAGCCTCGCTCGTCGCTTGCCTAAGGGCTGAAGTGAGCGCATAACATCGCTGTCTATGCGTGAAATTATCTTCGATACCGAAACCACAGGCCTCAACGCAGGCGGCGGTGACCGCGTAGTTGAAATTGGCTGTATCGAATTGGTTGGTCGCGTCGAAACCGGCCGAACGTTTCACACCTATTGCAACCCGGAACGCCCGATGCCCCCTGAAGCGCAGGCCGTGCACGGCCTTTCCGATGCATTTTTAGCGGACAAGCCGCTGTTTGCCGATTGCGTTGGTGCCTTGCTTGCCTTTTTTGGCAGTGATGCGCAGTTGGTAGCGCATAATGCCAGCTTCGACTTTGGATTCATCGATGCCGAGTTGAAACGCATTGGCCACCCGACGCTCGATCGATCACGAATGATTGACACGGTGGCGATGGCGCGGCGGCTTCACCCGGGGGCCAAGCATAGCCTCGATGCCTTATGTGCTCGTTATGGAATTGACCGCAGCCACCGCGTGAAACACGGGGCGCTGCTTGATGCCGAATTGCTCGCCCAACTCTATGTCGAGATGACAGGAGGGCGACAGATTGGCATGGCCTTGGCGGTGGACATGAGTGCGAAGGCACCATCTTCTCCGCCAGCCGCACGCCCAACAGCGCGCCCGTTTCTGGCGGCGCGCCTTCACAGTGCCTCGATGGCGGAATTGGAGCGCCATTCGGCCTTTCTCGACCTTATCGATAACCCATTATGGCGCGCATCCTAGACGAAAGGAGATTGAAAGGAGGGTGTGGCAAACCAAATATTGCTGATTCGCTCATCTGACATTTAGGAGAAATATCATGGAAATCCGTGTGTCCGGCCATCAAATAGAGACTGGCGAAGCTTTAAAAGTGCATGTTGCCGACCGGATGAACGCGATTGCCGATAAATATTTCTCCAGAACCATTTCAGCGCATGCCACCTTTGGCCGCGGCCCGCATGATTCGATGACGTGCGACATTGTAGCGCACGTCATGCAGGGCCTGTTGCTCAAAGGGCGGGGGCAGGCGCAGGACGCGCATGTCTCATTCGAACAGGCCGCCGACCGCATTGAAAAGCAGTTGCGCCGCTATATGCGCCGCCTCAAAGACAAGAATGGCGCTGGTGATGCTGGCAGCTTGTCGGAAGTAGATTTTGATGCCGGCTATACCGTATTTGATGCGGGCGAAGGAGATGAGGAAGCGGGCGACGCGCCAGCAATCATCGCCGAGACCCGTGTTGATGTGCCAACCGCCAGCGTTTCCGATGCGGTGATGATGCTGGATTTGCGAAACACGACCGCCTTGCTGTTCGTCAATGCGGCCACCGCAACACATAATATGGTGTATCGCCGTGATGATGGCACTATCGGTTGGGTAGAGCCAAGCAGAGGGTAGGCAATTGTGCTTTCATGCTGGCAATTTATCCAATCCGGCGCTATGGGCGCGCCTTGAATGGCGGTCAATGGCTTGCCACGCGATCGGTGGCAGCCAACGCTCTCCCCCAATGATTTAAGATACGGTAATAAAATGAACAGGTTAGATAGCCTAATATATCCCGCGACGGTCCGCGCTCAGGCGGTAGTGGACAGCAAGCGCAATTTCTTCCCCATGGCCGGAGCGCTGGCCGGGTCGGCGCTTGGTCTTGATGCGAGCGAGGTGGCAGAGGCGCTGCTTGAGCGTGAACGACTCGGCTCGACCGCGTTCGGGCGCGGTATGGCCATTCCGCACGCACGGATTGCAGGACTTGGCGGCGTGCGCGGGTTGTTCATCCAGCTGGCCAAGCCGATCGATTTTGAGGCGATTGATTCGTTGCCCGTCGATCTGGTATTCATCCTGCTGTCTCCTGTCGATGCGGGGGCGGACCACCTCAAGGCATTGGCTCAGGTTTCTCGCTTTTTCAGGGATGATGCGGCGGTTGCGCGGCTGCGCGGCGCGAAGTCAGCCGAAGCAGTTTATGCCATATTGACGGGCGAAGAGGCACGTGACGCGGCATAAAGAGCAATGACGGGCAGCGCAGATACGGGCGAGGCGGCGCATTTTCGTGCGCTCGAATCGCTTTATGCCCTGGCTCCGGTCAACCAGTTTTTTCCGTCGAAATTGAGCATATCTGCCAGTGGTGAGTCGCAGATCACCTTCGAGGTCCAGCCCTCGCTGTTTCACGCCGCCGGGGCGTTGCACGGCACCAGCTATTTCAAGATGCTCGACGATGCGGCCTTTTATGCCGCCAACAGCCTCGTTACCGATCGGTTTCTGCTGACCACCGCTTTCAACCTGCTGTTTACGCGCCCGCTGAAATCTGGGGCGGTGACCGCCTATGGCCGATGGATTAGCGGACGGCGACGGGTATTGGTTGCCGATGCGCGGCTGGTCGATGCCAGCGGCGAAGAAGTAGCGCGTGGCACCGGCACCTTCATGCGCTCCGGCTTTGCGCTCACCAGCCTGCCGGGATATTCGGCGCACACACGATGAACGGGCACGACGCGCCGCGTCTGGCCAGTCATATGCTGGTGGCGTCGCTGTGCCGCAAGGTCCGCGAAGCGGGAGGGTTTGCTACGATTATTCATCGCGGCGATGCACACGCCGGTGCGATATTGATAGAGTGTGCCGACCGCGGCCAGCGCCAGATGCTGATCGAGCGCGCAAGCGATTTTGAGGGGCGCGAGCATTGGCGCACTGCCGGACCACCCGCAGACATGCCAGGCGATGGCTATGCCGCGTGGCTCGAAAAACGCCGGCGTAGCGACCCAGATTTGTGGGTTGTCGAGCTGGACATCGCAGATGCGGCACGCTTCGCCGCTGATTTCTTCGGCTGAGCTTGCTTTTTTCGCTGCGCTGCAACATGGAATACTGGCTTAGTTAACGCGAAGGTTGCCTTGGTCTTTTGTGGTCACGCTGACCCTTTGGACACGAGCCATAGCATGGCTCCTTGGAAAACACGCAGACGGAGGGGCGCGGGCCGATGATCGGATTTTTGATCCGTCGGCCATTTGTTGCCACTCCGCTCAATTTGAAGAAAAAATGAGTCGACTTTTCCAGACCGCCAGCGCGGTCGCTGTTACTGCTACCGCGCTTGTTGCGATTGCCATGACCGTTCCAGGCCTGGCGCAAACCTCCCCTGACGTCGCACCAGGCGATGTGATTTTCGAATCATCCCCCATCGTGCAGCCGCTTGTCGTTGCCGCTCCCCCCGCCGTCGAGACACACGCCAGCGATGCCGCGCCCGCCGCGCGCCCAGCCAGCCTGTCCGCGATGGTCCGCGAAATGGCAGCAGATAGCGCCGACAGTGCCGAACAACGCTGCCTGGCAATCGGCGTCTTCTATGAATCGCGCGCCGAATCGCTTGAGGGGCAGTTGGCGGTAGCCCATGTTATCCTCAATCGCGCACATTCAGGGCGTTTCGCCAACTCGGTCTGCGGTGTATTGACCCAGCCGCGTCAATTTTCTTTCGTGCGCGGCGGCGTTCTGCCGACGCCTGCCCATTCGGCGCAATGGCGCACATCGGTCGGCGTAGCCCGGGTGGCGATGGCGGGCGAAATGGCCAGTCCGGTTCCCGGCGCGCTATTTTTTCATGCGACGCACGTGTCGCCCGGCTGGAATCGGCCAAGGATTGCCCGCCTCGGCAATCACATCTTTTACCGCTAGTTTTTTCGTTAATTCGGCCCAGCGGGGCGCGGCGCATTTGCGGCAGCGGTCGGCTGCTCGTTAAGCGCGGCGAGGACGGCGGTCGCGCGCGCGTCGCGGGTTGCATAGTCGCGCGGCGACTGGCCGGTGATATTGTCTTGCTGGTCGGGGTCGGCCCCGGCGATAATCAACAGCCGGACCATGGCGATGTCGCGGCGGTGAACCGCGACATGCAGCGCCGTTTCGCCGTTGGAAGCACTAGCGTTGACCCGCGCCCCGCCCGCGATGAGTGCCTGCGCCCCCTCGGCAAAGGCGAGCTGGGCTGCTTGCAACAGCGGCGTCACCCCTTCGCGGTTGGCGATGTTGGCATCTGCGCCGCGGCTCAGCAGAAAACGTATCCACACCGGATCACGCCGTTCGGTGACGATCAGCAGCGCTGTACTTCCCGTCGTCACGTCACGGGTGTTGATGATTGTGCCCGATTGGTCGAGCAGTTCGGTTGTTTTGGTACCATCGCGGTCGCGCACGGCTTCAAGGAATTGGTATCCAGGAGAGCCAAATTGTGCGGCGGCGGGCGTGATGCACAATGAAAGCATCAACAGGAACAGCCCCGATATAAGCGTGCGGCGTTGATGTGAAAGGCGCGAAAACATCATCTACATTCCAATGTGGCATAGTTTATCTATGTCGATTATGCCCTTATGACCCCATCGCTATGGATTTGTCATGAACAAACGCCCTTCTATCGTCGCATTGGCGCTCGGCGCAAGCTTGCTCTTTCTTGCCGGGTGCAGCAACGCGCCAGCAGAATTGCCCCCCTTGGCCGGGGCGCGGATCGGCGGGCCGTTCACTTTGGTCAATCAGGCTGGAACGCGGGTGACGAATCGTGATTTTCAAGGCCGCTACACGCTTGTCTATTTCGGCTATAGTTTTTGTCCAGATGTCTGTCCGGTCGATCTTGGCTGGTTGATGCGCGGTTTGCAGCGGTTTGAGCGCGACCATCCAGCGCGCGGGAGCCGCATCCAGCCGGTTTTCATCACCGTTGACCCGGTGCGCGACACCCCGCCAGTGATGGCCCATTATGTTCGCCAATTTCACCTGCGCCTGATCGGCTTGACGGGGAGCGAGGCAGAGGTTGCCGCCGTCGCGGCACAATATCTGGTCACGTTCCGCCGCCAGGATGGCGCGAGCCAGGGCAGCTATATCGTCGCGCATACGCAGCTGGCCTATCTGATGGGGCCATCGGGCGAACCGATAGCGCTGATCCCGACCGACAAGGTTGACACGCCCGATGTTAACGAAGGCGCACCCGAGCTGGTGGCGGCAGAACTCGCGCGCTGGGTGCGATGAGCACGCCACCAACAGCGCCATTCTGGGAGCGCCCGCTGAGCGCGCTGAACAGGCAAGAGTGGGAAGCGCTGTGCGATGGCTGTGGCAAATGCTGCCTCAACAAGCTGGAGGTCGAAGACGAGGAGAGCGGAGACATTCGCGTCTATCCGACCAATGTCACGTGCCGCTTGCTCGACCGCGAAAGTGGGCGATGCAGCGATTATCGCCATCGCCGCACATATGTCCCCGACTGTATTCGCCTCACGGCTGATGCGGTGGCCGGGCTTGGCTGGTTGCCGATGACCTGCGCCTATCGGTTGCGCAGCACTGGCGAGCCGCTTTTCGACTGGCATTACCTCATCAGCGGGTCACGCGACACGGTGCACGAGGTTGGGCAATCGGTGCGCGGCTGGACGATCAGCGAAACTGTGGCCGGGCCGCTCGAGAATCACCTTGTCGAACGCCCCATATGATTTTCACGTCAGCGTTGATGGCCGCGATGTCGGCGTCGCACTGCGCGTCCACCCGCTCGCCCGCTCGCTAAGGCTGCGCTATGATGGCGTGCGTCACGCGCTCATTCTCACCCTGCCACCGCGCGCCTCGCACCGCGCAGCGAGAGAATGGGCAGAGGGGCAACAGCTGTGGATCGCTGCGCAACTGGCCAAGCAGGTGCCGTCGCACCGCGTTGGGCCGGGGTCACGCCTGCCGTGGGGCGATGCGACAGTGCTGATCGATTGGGGGGAAGGGCGCAGCCGTGCGGCCACGCTCGATGGCGACAGGCTGTGCCTTGGCGGGCCGGTGGAAAGCGTGGGCGGCCGGGTCGGGCGCTGGATGAAAGCGCGCGCACTTGCCGATTACCGGGCAAGGACCGAGCGCGTGGCACGGGTGGCGGGGCTGGTGTGCCACGGCGTCGGCATTGGCGACCCGCGTTTCCGCTGGGGCAGTTGCAATGCGGCGGGGCAAATTCGCTATAGCTGGCGGCTGATCATGGCCCCCGACTTCGTCCGTCATGCGCTGGTGGCGCACGAGGTTGCGCACCTCGCGCACATGAACCACGGGCCGGCCTTTCACGCGCTGGTCGAACAGCTGGCGGGCGATGATCATGCGCGGTCACGCCTCTGGCTGAAGGCGCATGGCCGCGATCTGCATCGCTGGCGTTTTGAAATGTGACCGTTAACCGGGGTTGCGGCGCGGCGGCGGCGCGGACCCCGCTCCGCTTCCTTCGCGCGTTCCGGTCATCCGGTCGATCCAGTCCCGGTCAAGCTGCTGCCCATCGGCGGGTTTGCCGGGGACATCATTTTCATAAGCGTCGCCCTCAGGCTTTGCCGGGGCGTTGGGGTCGATCGCAATCGGATTACCATTTTCGTCGACACCGCCAGCGCCGGGTTCGCCAAAATAGGCTTCCTCGTCGTTTTCCAGCTGCCATTGCGGCAATTCGACCTCGGTGCGGAATTGCTCGATCGGGCGGCCCGCCACGGCGGTGCGCATAAACGCGGCAAAGGCGCGCGCTGGTGCGGCTCCGCCCTGCAACCCGGCAACCGCGCGTGCATCGTCGCGGCCCATCCACACGCCGGTGGTTATGCCGCTGGAAAAGCCCAGAAACCAGCCGTCCTTGTTGCTGCTCGTCGTGCCTGTTTTGCCAGCGACTGGTCGGCCAATTTGTGCCGCGCGGCCAGTGCCGGTGTTGACGGCGGTTTGCAGCAGGTCGGTCATGCCAGCCGCGACCCAGCCATCGACCAGCACGGCATCGGGTTCTGGGCGCCGTTCAAACAATAATCGCCCGTCCGCCGTTGTGACCTTGATGATCCCATAGGGGTGGACTGCATGGCCCTGTGCCGATACGGCGGCAAAGGCGGCGGTCATGTCGATCAGCCGGACATCGGCGGTGCCCAGCACCATCGAAGGGTGGGTGTTGAGGTCGGACGTGATGCCAAAACGCCGCGCCATATTGGCGACGGTGGAAAAGCCTATGCCGTCGCCCAACCGCGCGGCAACGGTATTGACCGAATAGGCAAAGGCGGTGCGCAGGTCCATCTCGCCGCTGAACCGCCCATTGCTGTTGCGCGGGCTCCAGCCATCGATGGTGATGGGCTCGTCAATCACGCGATCATCGACATGATAGCCCGATTCGAGCGCCGCCATATAGACGAACAATTTCCACGACGACCCCGGCTGCCGTTCGGCGGTGACCGCGCGATTGTAATTTGACGTCACATAATCGCGCCCACCAACCATCGCCCTGACCGCACCATCGCGGTCGAGCGAGAGCAGTGCGCCTTGCGCTCCAGCAGGCGTGTTGGCCTGAATCGACGCCGTGGCGCTACGCTGCAAACCAAGGTCGAGCGTCGTCCACACATCAAGCGGCTCGCTCGGCTCGTCGATCAAACTGTCGAGCTGCGGCAGCGCCCAATCGGTGAAGTAACGCGCGCTGTTCTGATTTTCCTCGATCGCCATGCCGATTTCGGCGGGGCGGGCGCGGCGGCGTTGCTGCGGTGTAATCGCTCCAGCATCGACCATGACGTCAAGCACGACATTGGCGCGACCCATCGCGGCGTCGGCGTCGGCGGTCGGCGAATAGCGCGACGGTGCCTTGACCAGCCCGGCAATCACTGCCGCCTCGGACAGCGACAATTGGTCTGCACCGTGGCCAAAAAAGCGCCGCGATGCGGCGTCGATGCCATAGCTGCCGCCACCGAAATAGACTTTGTTGAGATAGAGTTCGAGTATCTCGTCCTTCGAGAATTTCCACTCGATCGCCATCGCCAATATCGCCTCGCGCGCCTTTCGTGCCAGACTGTAATTATTGGTCAAAAAGACGTTGCGCGCCAATTGCTGGGTAATCGTCGATGCGCCCTGTAACCGCCGCCCGCTGCCCCGGCGCTCAACCGCAAGCTTTACCGAGCGAGCCAAACCGATCGGGTCGATCCCGAAATGATAGCGGAACCGGCGATCCTCGACCGAAACCATCGCATCCTGCATGACCTGCGGCGTATCGCGCAGGGCGAGCCAGCGGCCATAGTTGGGGCCGATAGAGACGATCAGCGCGCCATTGACGTCGCGCACACGGATGGTCTGTGCGCTGGTGGTCTGACGCATATCCTCGAAACTGGGCAGATTGCTGACCGCCATGCCGACAGCGACGGTGACACCGATCACCATCAGCAGTCCGGCAATCAGGCCATATTTGAACACTCTGCCGACGATACGCCGGAAACGGCCGGGTGGTGGGGTGGGCGGAGCGGATGATCGGGTGCGTGCCATGTGCGTGCCTGATTAGTATCAGGCTTTGGGCCCGACAAGCAGAATTGCTGGCGGTTATTCTGTGGTGTCGCGATTGGTGAAATCGAGTGCGACGCTGTTCATGCAAAAGCGCGTTCCATCCGGCCCTGGCCCATCGGAAAAAACATGGCCCAGATGGCCGCCGCAATTGGCACAACGCACCTCGTCGCGGATCATGCCATGGCTGGTGTCGCGGTGGGCTGTCACAACGCCATCCCCCATCGCGGCGAAAAAACTCGGCCACCCAGACCCGCTGTCATATTTGGCGTCGCTGTCGAACAAGGGCGTGCCGCATCCCGCGCAGACATAATGACCATCGCCCTTATGAACGTTGAACCGCCCGGCAAAGGCGCGCTCCGTGCCCGCATTGCGCAGCACATGATATTGCTCGGCTGTCAGCCGCGCCCGCCATTCATCGTCGCTCAGGGTCATTTTCGCCATGGCAGCAAAATGGAGCGCTGCGCGTTGTTTTTCAAGCCTATACGCGCGTCAAGCGGGCCATGACACGCACTAAACTGGGCGCAAAGCCAAGTAAGGCGGTCGCCGTGCCGTTCGTACGCGGATTTTCGGCCATGGCCCACGCCGCGTTGGCAAGTCGCATCGGACCAGCCACTTGGCGAGCAAAGCTGCGCTGCCATGCTGCCGCCTCGCCGCCTGCCAGGTGCGATTGCGCTGCCGACAGCCCGCTCGCCAGTGCAACACCCATCCCCTCGCCCGCAAGGCTGGGGATACACGCCGCCTGATCGCCCAGCCGCCACAAACCAGCCGTGCCTTGGCGCGCCATCCAGCCATAGGGGATGGCGGCGACTGCATCGACCGGTTCGGTCGCTGCGCCGCATGCCAGCCGTTCACCCAGTGGACCGCACTCTGCGCCCCATGCCGCGAACAAGGCTTCGGGCCGCCCGCCAGCCTCGGCCAGTCGTGACTTGTGGACCGCAAGGCAGAAATTGCCGCTACCGTCCTCGTGCCGCACCAACCCCAAATAACCGCGATCAAACAGAAACAGCTCGACCGCGTCGTCCACCAACCGTTCGAGCGTTGCACTGGCAGGCAGCCGCAATCGCAACCCGACCACCGGATCGCTGGCGGCGCGCGGAGGCGGCGTGCGCGGATGGTCGGCCATGCCATGCTTTCCGCACGCGAGGAATATCGCAGGCGAAGTCAGCGTCGCGCCATCGGCGGTGGTGACGGCACCATCACCAACTCTGGTTACTTTGACCCCGCGCTCAATCGCCGCCCCTTCTTGCTGTGCGCGCTCCAGCAACATCGAATCGAGCCTGTGTCTGGACACACCCATGCCGGGCTGTGGCAGAGCGGATGCGGCAACATGCTTGGCGCAAAATATCCGGACCCTTGTCACGCGCTGCCCCCCCAGGGCGCGTTCATCAACGCCCAGCGCTTTCAGCCGCGCCAGCGATTGCCACGACAGAAATCCGCCGCACAGGGCATCGCCCGTCTCCATGCTTCGCTCGATCAACAACGGCTTTGCTCCGCCTTTGGCCAACGCGATCGCTGCCGCACTGCCTGCTGGGCCGCCGCCGATGATGAGCGGCCCAAAGTTGCCAGGCCGCGTCACTTGATCCGCTCCACCACCAGCCGCCACGGAAACCAGCGCACGATATGCGCGTCTTGAATATTCCCCGCCGCAAGGTCGCGGCGCCATTCCGCTGTGCGAAAACTCCGCGCAATCGACAATTGCCCGTCGCGCCGGACAATCGGATCGACCATCGCCAGCGTCGCCAGCGCGGGATAACCGATATAGGGCAGGCGCTTGCGATGCAGATCGTTGATCAACCAGCCCGCCGCTGCCTCATCCTCCATAAAACGCAGAAAGTCGGCGCGCTGTTCGCTGTTCATATGGTGGGCGACCAGGCTGGAGATGACCGCGTCCCAGCCCTGCCCGCCAAGATCGCGATAATCGCCGGTCAGCCAGCGGATAGGCGCGTCGGCTGGGGTGGCACCGCGTGCGCAGGCTTCGCTGCGCGGATTGAGATCAACGCCAACCAGCTCTACTGTGCGGCCTATCCGTTCGGCCAGACGCGCTATAGCGCGCAGCATATCACCATGGCCAAAGCCGACATCGAGTATCTTAAGCGGCGCGGCATCGGCGCTGCGTTGGCTCAGCAATGCCCGGATAAAGGCCAAAGTTGGCCGCACCGCCAGCGTCAGCCGGTTAATCCGCGACAAATGGCCGAGCACGCGGGCATAATGTGCGTCGGGCAAATCTACGGCGTCCATCTCCTCCTCTTGCATGGTGCGGTGAGCGAGTGAGTGCCATGGCTTCATGGTGTGAAGGTCAATCCAACAGCCTCCGCCGCAAGGCCGGGGCCAAAGGCGAGCGCAAGGCCGCTATCGCTCGCCTTGCTCCGCATCAATCGTTCGATGGTGAACAGGATCGTTGCCGACGACATATTGCCGAAATCGCGCAAAGTGGCGCGGCTGTCAGCCAGGGCATCGGGGCGCAGATCAAGCGCGTGTTCAACCGCATCAAGGATCGAGCGCCCCCCGGCATGGATGGCCAAATGTGGCGGGATGCCGCTGGGAAATAGTGCTGCATGGCATTCAGCGTTGGTAAGGGCCGCCTCTATCCGTCTTGGAACCGCGCCCGACAAATGCATGACAAAGCCGTGATCGCCAATATCCCAGCGGATCAGCTCTTCGCTCTGCGGCATCGCCAGGCTAAGCCCCGCACCTATCGTGGCGGGGCCAGGTGCGCTGCTGATAATGGCTGCTGCCGCGCCGTCGCTGAATTGCAGCATTGCGAGCAGCGGCTCGATGGCGCTTTGGCCATCAAGATGAAGCGTGGACAGTTCGACACTGACCAATAGCACGACCGAATCAGGCTCTGATCGGACGATGTGCCGCGCGGCGCGCAGCGCGGTTACGCCGGCATAACAGCCCATAAAGCCAATCAGCGTGCGCTCAACATGCGGTGACAGCCCAAGTTTCCGAGCGATAATCTGATCGATGCCCGGCGCGGCAAAACCAGTACAGCTTGCCACTACCAGATGCGTAATCCGCGTGGGGTCGAGATCGAGCTTGGCAATCGCAGCCAGCGCCAATTGGGGCGCATATCGCGCATAAGCAACCATCCGCGCCGATGTCGGCGGAAGCGGCAGAGCGTCGTAAAATCCGCCCGCATCGACCGGTGACCCGCCTGTTTCGGTTGGCGGCAGCACCGACCAGCGATGCTCGATGCCGGACCGTTCCACCATCCGCTCAAACAGCTTGCGGGTCCGCGTATCGCTTATCCGCGGGGATGCCCAGTTGATAAAGGCCTGATGCACATCATGGTCTGGCGTTGCGGTCGCGAGGGCCTCTATCTGGGCAGATGGCGTGACGGGTGGGCGGGGCATATAATCATTCCTTTACCATGACTATGGCATAGTAGAGCGATGCGATTTTCTGTGCCCGTACTGACACTTGGCGCATTGGCTTTGGCGTTTGCGGCTGGCCCCATCCAGCCTGCGGCTGCGCAGTGCCTATTATGCGCGGGCGATGCGCGCAACCCCTCCGACGCTATCGACAGCCCAGAGGATATGAACGAGCGGCCTCTTCGCGTTGAAATCACCGCTGATCTCGATTTTTCCCGGTTGGTGGTTGGTAATACAGGCGGCAATGTTCGCATCGACCCCGCGACCGGTCATAGACTGGTGACAGGCGACGTGCATTCAGTGGCGGCCACGGGTTTTTCGGGACGGATCCACATCGAAGGGGCCCCGGGGCGCATGGTACGCATCGTTCTGCCCAATGTGGTGGCATTGACATCGACGTCGGGTGGGCGGGTCATGGTATCGGGCCTCACTACCGGGGCGGCCTCGGTAGTGCGGATTGGCCCCGATGGGCGGCTTGACGTCGCTTTGGGTGGGCAATTGCAGCTTTCGGGCGCGGTCGATGGAGATTTTCGCGGACGCATTCCCGTGACGGTCAGTTACGAATAGAGATAGCGAACCCTGACGCTACCGCGCCGCCGCGCGGGCTATTTCCATCACCGCCTGTCGAACCAATAATCCACCGGGGCTGCCCGGAGCCTTGAGGGCATTTTCAAGCTGGTGCAGCCGTAACGCCACCCGCGCCAACCGCGCAGCATCCCAATGCGACAATTGCCTCTCGATCGCCGTTTTTTCCTTCCAGAAAATTGCCTTGCCCTGCGCGGCGACCACTTGCGCGGGGCGCTCCCCCTCCTCGACCGCGACCCGCAGCCGGGCAAGCAAATGCGCGCGGGTTAACAAAGACCGCACCAGTGCGATGTCGAGCGCACCACCGCTCTCAAGCTCAGCAAGGCTTTGCGGCAGTTCGGCGAGTTGGCCGCCGAATGTGGCGTTGATGAGCGGCCCCATATCCGCGCCATCAACGCCGGCTCCGATCGCTTCCCAATCGGCTATGCTTGCGCGGGTGCGCGTGTCCGGCGATGAATCGCAATAGAGCGCCAGCTTTTCGATTTCGCGGGCCATAAGGCCGCGGTCGCGCACCGTCGCCGCTGCGATGGCACTGCCTGTCTTGCGGTCGATCTCCAACCCTAGCGCGAGCGCCAACGTGCTGATTATTTGCTCGGCATCTCTGGCTTCGGGCGGATAGGAAATGGCCGCGATACAGCGATTGTCGCGCTCGGCCACTTTGGTCAGGCGCGATTTGGTGGTCAGGCCGATGACGGTTACAATGACAGGATTCCCCGCAGCAGGCGCATTCAACAGATTTTCGACCGCGACCAGCAATTCATCACCGCTACCGCTATTGACTGAAACCGACACCCACCGCGCACCACCAAACAGCCCGATTGCGGCGGCTTCATCGGCGATCAGCGCGGGATCCTCCTTAATTCGGCTGGTCGACAGATCAATGCGTTCAGCCTTCTCTCCCAGCGATGATGCGACGATGTCGCGCAGCGCGCGCGATCCGGCTTCGTCCGGGCCGCCGAACAGGTAAAGGCGAATATCGGGGTTAAGCCGGATAAGCGTCCGGCTCGCCTCATGCGCTTTGAGGATCACGGCCTAGGACGGTGTATTATGGGCATAGAGGGCGATACGCGTGATGATCTGATCGGCGATGGATTGTGATAATTGCTCGAGCGCCGACCGCTCCGCCGCTATGGTTGCCACTTCGCTACTCAGCGCATCGATTCCGATATCTGATGCCGCTGTGGCATCGATCACCGCCACGCCGGTGGCTGTGTCGACCAATTGCCAGCGCGCGCGCAATGTGCGGCGTTCGCGCGTTACCGAATCGTCGCGGCGCACGCCAAATCCGCTAATGTCATCATCAAGCCGCACATCGATGCGGTAGCGCGGCGATGTGTTCTCGCCCGTGTTATCAAACCTGTCGCGCAAGGCCCCGCGCACCAGCCAGCCGGCTTCACCTGCAATCGGGGCGACGCTGACAGATGATAATGTGCGCGCCACCGGCCCGCGCGCGCCTCCCGAATAGAGCGGTTGCAACCCACAAGCGCCGAGCATCAGAGCAAGCACAAGAACCAAGGCGGGGCGTATGGTCATCACAGCACAATATTGACCAGACGGTCCGGAACGACAATCACTCTTTTCGGGGCTGCGCCGCCAAGGTGCCGTTGCACCGTGTCACTCGCCAGCGCCAGTGATTCCAACGCCGCCTTATCGCATCCTTTGCGGACGGTGATGGTATCGCGCAGCTTGCCCATCACCTGCACCGCGATGGTCACTTCATCGTCGATTAACAGCGTGAGGTCGGCAATGGGCCAGGGCGCATCGGCGATAAGGCCGCCCGGACTGGGGGCCAATGCCCAGGCTTCCTCGGCCAGATGCGGCATCATCGGCGCGATCAGGATTCGCAGCTTACGGATCGCTTCAGACCGGCTGGC
Source organism: Sphingopyxis sp. (assembly GCA_040080745.1). GTDB lineage: Bacteria > Pseudomonadota > Alphaproteobacteria > Sphingomonadales > Sphingomonadaceae > Sphingopyxis. Next base: position 39,272 of record JBEBHS010000004.1, read on the forward strand.
GGAATAGGGCGCTTTTTCAATCACATTGGCCAGATCGTGAATCCGCGCCACCGCTTTGTTGAACGCCAGCGATTCGATGTCTTTTGTCACGCCGGCAATGATTTGATGCAGTTTGCGGTCCAGCGTGCGGTCTTCGTTCGCATCGGCAGCCGCGCCGCCCGCGCCGATTTGTCCAAATAGCCGCCACAGCCGCTGGACAAAGCGCCAGCACCCCTCAATCCCCGCCTCCGACCATGGCAGGTCGCGTTCGGGCGGGCTGTCGGACAGCATGAACCAGCGCACCGCATCGGCACCATATTGGTCGATGATACCGTCGGGATCGACGACATTTTTCTTCGACTTCGACATTTTCTCGATGCGGCCGACATCGACCAGCTGGCCGTCTGATTTCAGAGTCGCGCCGTGCCTTGTGCGGGTCACTTCATCGGGCAGGAAATAGGTGTCGCCAACGCCTTCGCCCTGCTCACGGCTATAGGTTTCGTGCGTCACCATCCCTTGGGTGAACAGCGCCGCAAAAGGTTCCTGAACGTCAATCAACCCGATATGCGATAATGCCCGCGTCCAGAACCGCGCGTAAAGCAGGTGCAAAATCGCATGCTCGACCCCGCCAATATATTGGCCGACAGGCAACCAGCGCGCAATATCGTCGCGGTCGAACGGTGCGCCCTTGGGCTGGCTGGCAAAGCGCAGGAAATACCAGGACGAATCGACAAAAGTATCGAGCGTGTCGGTTTCACGCCGCGCCGCCGCGCCACATGTCGGGCAATTCACATGCTTCCATGTCGGATGGCGGTCGAGCGGATTGCCCGGCACGTCAAATGTCACATCTTCGGGCAGGGTGACGGGCAGATCGGCCTTTGGCACCGGAACCACGCCGCAGGTGTCGCAATGAATGACGGGGATCGGGGTTCCCCAATAGCGTTGGCGCGAAACGCCCCAATCGCGCAGCCGCCACACGGTCTTGCCCGCGCCCCATCCTTCGGCTTCGGCCTTGGCGATCACCATGGCCTTGGCGGTATCGACATCCATGCCGTCGAGAAAGTGGCTGTTCACCAGCGTGCCTGCGCCGGTATAGGCTTCATTGCCGCTGAAATGCGGGTCGCGTTCGCCACCATCGGCGATGACGCGGATCACGCTCAGCCCATATTTGCGGGCGAAATCGAGGTCGCGCTGGTCGTGTGCCGGACAGCCGAAAATCGCGCCGGTGCCATAGTCCATCAGCACATAATTGACGACCCACACGGGCAAATGCCAGCTGGGATCGAGCGGATGTTCGACGCTGAGGCCCGTGTTGAACCCCAATTTCTCTGCGGTGTCCATCTCCGCCGCGGTCGTGCCGCCCTTGCGGCATTCGGCGATAAACGCGGCCAGTTCCGGCGCATTGGTGCTCAGGCTTTCGGCGAGCGGGTGATCGGGGGCCACCGCGACAAAGCTGGCGCCGAACAGCGTGTCGGGGCGCGTCGTGAACACCGCGATACCCTCTTCCGATGCAGGGAAACGGAATGTGAACTCCAGCCCTTGGCTCTTGCCGATCCAGTTTTCCTGCATCAATTTGACCTTGTCGGGCCATTGATCGAGACCGTTCAACTCCTCCAGCAAATCATCGGCAAAATCGGTGATTTTCAGGAACCATTGCGACAATTTGCGCCGCTCGACCAGCGCGCCGCTGCGCCACCCGCGCCCGTCGATCACTTGCTCGTTGGCGAGCACGGTCCTGTCGACCGGATCCCAATTGACCGCCGCCTCCTTGCGATACACCAGCCCCGCCGCCATCAGATCGAGGAACAGCGCCTGTTCGTGACCGTAATAGTCGCTCTCGCACGTTGCCAGTTCGCGGCTCCAGTCGATGGCGAGGCCGAGCCGCTTGAGCTGGCTGCGCATTGCCGCGATATTGGCGCGGGTCCATGCGCCGGGGTGCACGCCCTTTTCCATCGCCGCATTTTCGGCCGGCATGCCGAACGCGTCCCACCCCATCGGATGCAGCACCGCGTGGCCGCTCATCGCCTTTTGTCGCGCGATGACATCGCCCATCGTATAGTTGCGGACGTGCCCCATATGGATGCGCCCCGACGGGTAGGGGAACATTTCCAGTACATAAGCGGGCGGGCGACCCGGAAAGCGATCCGCGCAAAATGTCCCCGCGTCGGTCCACGCCCGTTGCCAACGGGCATCTGCGGCGAGCGGGTTGAACCGCGCATCGGTCATGGTTTGCTTCCCGTGTCTGGCAGGGGAACCCTGCTGCGTCTCAATTTCCGCTGATGGCGGTGCGGCGCAGGTCGCGGGCGCGGGTCAGGATGATTTCCTCGATACGCTGCACTGTTGCCGCCTGGATTGGCGCGTCAACCCACGCGCCATTTTGCGCAACCTGACGGGCGCCAGACACGCGAAGCGCATCGGCGCGCAGGTCACGGTCGAGGATGGCGACGGTGAGCTTGACCCGCTCGCCGGGGTTTTGCGGGTTGGCATACCAATCGGTGACGATAACCCCGCCGTTCGAATCGGTTTGCAGCAAAGGCGCAAAGGATAGCGCGTCGAGCGAGGCACGCCACAGATAGGCATTGACGCCAATCGTTGTCACTTGGGCAGCCGCAATGTCAGCGCGCGGGCGTTCGTTGCCGCCGCCACATCCCGCAAGCAACATAGTCACCCCGGCAACACAGGCATTGGACAGGATGCGGACAGACGAGTAATTGGGCATGGCTGACTGGGTCTTTCTTCAAATATTTCGGCATGTTCCGGTATGTTTTGGGCCTGTTAGCCACAGCCCGCAGACAGGCCAAACACATTAGAACTCGCGCGCCTTCTAACGCCGTGCGGCGCGGCGGGCAAGCGCCGCAAGCACGAAGACACTGGTAGCGATCCCATATATTGTGCGTTTGGTGCAACAGGTATGAAAAATCCATAGCCGGCACTGGTTATTACGGTGTCATGTGGTAAGGATACGCGAACCATAAGGAATCATCCGCTGCGATGTTGTCTGATCGTGCCTTTGCTGCTTCTGCCTTGATGGCCATTGCTGCTGTCGGGCTTGCTGCGTCTCCGGCTTTGAGCGCGATGTCGGCGGGGAGATCGTCCGTGTCGCTGTCCGCGCTGATGGGCCGTTTTACCCCAGCCAAGGGTGATCCCGTATTGCTGGCCCGCTATGCGAGCCTGTCGGCAGAGGCGCGGCGTAATTTTCGGTTCACACCTGCCATGCCGCGTTCTGGCAATCGCGCAGCGATCCTGGTTGTGCGCGCGCGGCCCACCGCGGTGGCTGCTGCTGCACTGGATACGGGTCTGCGCGAACCACAGCCGATTGCGATTGCGCCCGTCAGTTATCATCTGGGCTCGGCGGTTGGCTACACAGCCTTTGCTGCGCCTGCCGGTTCGTCATCGGTGGATATTGCGGCCTTGCCGCAGGCGCGCCGCCCGGTTGACGTGACGCGGCGTCCGTCGCGCTTTGGCGCAGATATGCGGTTGGACAACCGCTCCTTGCCCGGCGCGCCTGATCGCGCGGTGCGCCCCGACGGTAATTATTCGGTCGACGTAGCGGGCAGTTACCGCCTGTCGCGCAACGTTGATGTGCAGGCTGGCGTCCGCTTGCAGCGCGATAATGACCGCCTGACCCCGCTGACCGATCAGCGACAGGACAGTCAGGCTGTCTATGTCGGGACACAGTTCCGCTTTTAAGCTGGTCCGTTTCTAATTCTCGCTTCGTTCGGCCCACGCATCAACCGCAGCCCATCCGTGCGCGCCGTGCCTGTGCGCTTTGCGGAATCGCGCTGCATTCACTCCACCCAGCGCGATGGCCGCCCCCCCGCTGTGCTGTGCCAATTGCCTGAACCGGGCCAATCCGATGCCCCTTGCCTGCGGGTGGCTTTGCGTCGGCCACAGCGGTGAGATCAGCACCGCATCGGCCTTGAGCGTCTTTGCCAATCTGGCCTCACGCACATTGTGGACCGAACGCGAAACGATGCCGCTTGCTCTACCTCGATAAGCCTTGCCGTGCCGTCCATCATACCCTCGCGCGCTGCCCCGACCGGCTAGCAAGAGCAGATGCCGCCGTGCGCGCGCTGCGCGGCGGATGGCGCGGATCATGGCCACCCTTCCCACTGGCTCCATTGCATAGGGCCGCACCACAACGGCGCTGCGTGGTGGCAGTGCGGCGACGATCCGGTCGATGTTGCGACCCAGCCGCGCATCGGTCATCAACCAGCATCGGGGTATGAAGGGGGCTTTGCGCGCAGTCATTCATCACTCTATAGCGCGATGGCATGACCACGCCACCCGCCCCCGATGCCGCCGTGCGCCTGGCCGCCGTGCAAGCGACGATAGCGCGCGCTGCCAAGGATGCGCACCGCAATGCGGCCGACATCACGTTGGTCGCGGTGTCGAAAACGCATGCTGCCGCCGCCATCCAGCCATTGATTGACGCGGGGCAGCGCGTGTTCGGCGAGAATCGCATCGCCGAGGCGGCCGCAAAATGGCCCGCCTTGCGGGCCGCCGACGCTGGCATCGCGCTCCACATGATCGGGCAATTGCAATCGAACAAAGCGGCCGCTGCGGTCGAATTATTTGACGTCATTCATTCGCTCGATCGCCCCTCCCTCGTCACCGCGCTGGCGCATGCCATGGACAAGGCAGGCCGCCGCGTCCGCTGCTTCATTCAGGTCAATCTGGACCCGCTAGCGCTTGCGCTAGGGGAAGGGCAGAATAGGCGCGGCGTCGGCAAGGGCGGGTGCGCGCCCGCCGCTTTGCCGGCCTTGCTCGAGCAAGCGCGAGGCGCCGATATCGACGTCATTGGCCTGATGACGGTGCCGCCCGCTGGATTGGAGCCTGCGCCATGGTTTGCCTTGCTCGCCAAGATTGCCGACGACCATGGCCTCGTCGGCCTCAGCATGGGGATGTCGGGCGATTATGCCACCGCCGTCACCATCGGCGCGACCCATGTGCGCGTCGGCACCGCGCTGTTTGGCACCCGCTAGGCTTGCCTAGGGGAAGGGCAGGAAATGACAAACGAGAAAGCCCGCCCCATTTCTGGAGCGAACTTTTTCAGATTAAACAGCCGCGCGCGCCTGCGCGTGGGAAAGGCAGCTAAAACCGCGTCCGCACCGTCAGGCCGTATGTGCGTGGTTCGGCCAGGAATTGCGAGAAAATCTGCCGCCCGCCGGGATATTGCGGATCGACAAAGGGCGCTGCGGTCGTGCCCGCCTGGAACGGCGTATTGAACGCGACCTGCGCATAATCGACGTTGAACAGATTCTGCGCCCACAGCTCGACCGACCAGCGCTCATCGGGCCCGCGCAGGCCGATGCGCGCATTGAACAGCGCGTAACCATCCTGTTCTTTTTGCGGAAACAGGTCGGACCCGGTGTTGTAATCGCCGGTCATCCGGCCGTCGATATAGACGAGACCGGACAGGCCGCCGCTACCCAGCTCCGGTGTCCATGTAACCGAACCCGTGGCGACAATTTCCGGCGCGTTCGACAGATTATCGCCCGGCAATTTGCGCAAAGCGGGGTCGAGCGGCGCGCCCAGCCGGTTGCCGACAAGATTGTCGTTATAACTGGTGTCGGTATAGGTCAGACCCGCCGCAACACGGAAATTGCGCGCGGGAACCAGCGATGCTTCCATCTCAACCCCTTGCGCGCGGACACCATAGGTCACGTCGGCGGGGGCGCAAGCGCCCGTTGCGGCGCTGGTGTCGCGGTCGGCACCGCCCAGGCTAGTGCCACAGCCATTGATCGTCTGCACCAGGAAAACCGAACCATTAAAGGTGTTGAGTTGAAAGTTCTGGAAATCCTGCCGGAAGGCGGCGACGCTCAAGCTGAATTCGCGCGTCGAATATTTCGCCCCGATTTCATAGGCATTGACGATTTCGGGGTCGAATTGCAGATTGCCAACCAGCGCCTGCGCGCCGCCGACTGCCGCAAAAGTTGTCGATGGTGTAGCGGTGCCGAGCCCGACCACAGGCCCCTTGAGCGCCGAGCGGTCGAGGTTAAAACCGCCCGCCTTATAACCGCGCGCATAGCTGGTGTAGATCAACAGATCATCGGTTGGCCGCCACGAGAGGATGGCGGTGCCGCTAAACTCATTTTCATGGCGGCGGCTGTTGATCGTCACGCCGTTCAGCTCGGCGGTCGAATTGCCCTGACACGACAGGCCGATGATCCCCGCTGCCGTAGCGGCCAGCCCTGTATTGGTCAGGAATGGTGTCAGTGCTGCCTGATTCGCGGTGCAGGCCGTATTATTATTGCCGAACAGCGCGTCAAACCGCTTGCGTTCATCGGTATAGCGCAGGCCCAATGTCACATCGATTGTGTCGGTGACATGGACGATATTGTGGGTGAACAGCGCCCAGTTGCGGCTGTTCTGGTTATAGGTGTCGAGCGTTGTCCCAACATTCGCCATGCCGTCGAGCCGGTCGATCGCGGCATAGATGACCGGCGATGCCGCGCCAAACGCAGCCGGACGCGCCGCAAGGCAACCCGCCGACGTTGGCGAATAAAGCCCTGCCAAGCCGCCACCTGACACCAGACGGCACGTGGCAAAACGGCCATATTGGCTGCCAAACTTGAGGTCATCTTGAACCGTCAGCTCTTCGTTGGCAAAGAATCCGCCGATCAGCCAGTCGAGATGGCCGCCGAACGCCTCGCCCTGCAAGCGCAATTCCTGGGTGAAGGTCTGGAACTGGCGCGATCCCGCCGCCGTGCGGTATAAAATATCGACCGCGCTATAGTCGGTGTCCGATCCTTGGCTGGCCTCATAATCGCGGTAAGCGGTGATCGAGGTGAGGTTGGCCCCGCCCAGATCCCAGTTAATTTGTAACGACACACCGCCATCGTTGGTGGTGCCGGCATAGCTGCGCCCCGCGTTGACCGATAATGTGCGGTCATAGCCGGGGTTGAGGCGCGCCAATGGCTGGCCCAGATCGCGCAGCACGTTGATGATGTTATTGCCGTCGGACTGGAGCGGGGTCAGCGGGTTTGACGGGTTGTTGAGGTTGCCGACAAAGTTGCTGACGCTTTGATCGACATAGATGGCGCCGCAGCATCTTTCGGTGCGGTGCGAATAATCGCCGATCAGCCGCACCGAGATAGCGTCGCTTGGTTCCCACAGCAATTGCCCGCGGACAAAATAGCGGTTGCGGTTGTTGACGTCGATGGCGTTGGCCGGGTCGAAATAGAAACCATCGCGCCGGACATAAACGCCGTCGAGCCTCGCGGCGAGCGTTTCGCCGATCGGGCCGGTCACCCCGCCCGCCAGCCGCAGATAGTCATAATTGCCGTAGGTTGCTTCGGCATTGAGCCCGAAATCAAAATCGGGCTTGGCCGAAATGATCGAAATCATCCCCGCCGATGCGTTGCGTCCGCCGAGCGTGCCTTGCGGCCCGCGCAGCACCTCGACCCGCTCGATCTCACCCAGTTCGTTCAACCCTATCCCTGAACGCGAACGATAGACGCCATCGATGAACACCGCGACGCTGCTTTCAAGCCCGGGGTTATCGCCGACCGTGCCGATGCCGCGGATACGCGCCGAGCCATTGGCTTCGGATCCGGTCGAGGAGACGAGCAGCGATGGCGCAACCTGATTGAGCTGGCGGATGTCGTTGGCGCCGCTGTTTTGCAGCGTTTCGGCCGAAACGGCGGAGACCGCGACCGGCACGTCGGACAGCAGTTGCGACCGACCCTGCGCGACGACGACGATCTCGCCTTCTTCTTCCTCGGCGGCGGCGGCGTCGCTCGCGGCATCCTGTGCCAGCGCTGGCGCGCTCAGGGCCAGCGCGCTCGAAGAAATCAGCATCGCGGCAAATGTTCTGGCGTTCGTTGGGGTGCGCATCGTCTCTCTCCTCACGAAATCATCGCGGGCACGCCGAGTGCCGCCTGCTTCGTTTCACGTGCAGAGTGACAATTTCTCCCCTTGTTGCCAAGCGAATAGGCATTCGCAAGCCTGATTTTATAAGCGGTGCGGCATCCTTGCCACACATGCGTGTTTCAGCTTGCGTCTGGGCGCCGTGTATTGCGCAAGGCCAGCAGCCCCGGTCCTTCGCGCCGTGCGCCATCGGGCATATCAAAAATAACGCGGCGGTTGGTGAAATCGACCGCGATCCGATCGAACAGCCTCAGCATGTCCATCCCCAGAAACAGCGCCGGTCGCTGCTCCAGTTCCAGCGCCGCAAAGGCGGGGCTGTCGGCATAGGCAACCGGCAGATTGGTAAAATCGAGACCATTGAGCGTGATTCGCTCGATCACCCCGAGATCGACATTCATGGTCGCGCCAGTAACGCTGCGCACTTCGCCGCGCGCCAACCCGCCGCGCCCCTGGTGCTGTTGCCGCAGCACCAGCCGCCGCAGCGCCAGATTGCCTATGCTCGATTGCGCACCGGTGTCGATGATGATGTCAATCCGCTGGCCGCCGATCTGGGCGTTGGACAAGATCATCCGCCCGGCGCGCCGCCGCGCGATGACGACGATGGCATCGCGGTCGAAATCGGCCTCACGCGCGCGGGCTCGCGTGCGTTCCGACGGGCGGATATCCATGCGCCCTGCGACAAAATCGATGATGACCTTGTGATTTTCCAGGCTGTTGATCCCGATCAGGCCGTGCCCGCCAATGTCATATTGGTCGAATGTCGGCACCGATCCTGGTTCCAGACTGATGTCGCGCACCGCCATGCTGTCGATGCGATAGAGGTCGGCTATCACGCTTTCCGCCAGGCCGATGACCCGCGCCTGACCAGTAATTTGCAGCCCCAGCCGGGCTGCGAGTTCGTTTGATACCACGGTGCGCTCTGCCCCGGTGTCGACGATGAAGGCGAACGGGCCCTGGCCACCGATGGTGACGGGCAAGGTCATGCGGTCGCTGCGATCCAGCGTGATCGGGGTGACCGATAAAGGCGGGACGGCTACGGCCGCGATGGTGTTGGGATGCGGTTGCGCATCTTGTGGCGGGGTTTCCTGAGCCAAAGCTGGCACGGGAAGCACCGCAAGGGCTGCGGCTACAAGGGCTGCGGCTAATAGCCTGACATTACGCATATTCTCTCTCCGGTTGGCGATGTTACGCCTGCTCGAAGCGAACGGCAAGCTATCTGTGCGGGCGCGCCGCCTCCGCTGCGTCGAGCAGCCTGAGCACATTGCCGCCCCATATTTTGGCGATGGCGGCTTCGCTATAGCCCGCGCGCACCAGTGCTGCGGTCACTTGCGGCAGTGCGGTGACATCCTCGAACCCGCGCAGTCCACCGCCTCCGTCCCAATCGGCACCGATCCCGCAATGGTCCGCGCCTACGACCTCAAGACAATGGGTTAAGGCTCTCATAAATAAAGCAAAATCGCCCTCGTTGACGCGCTCGCTGCGGTCGAGCGCCGCCCATTGTGCAGCGAGTTCACCCACTTGCTCACCGGTCAATTCACCGATGCGGTCGAAGCGGTCATACAGCGGGCTGCGCGCCGCGCTGTTGTTGAACCGCGACAGGAACACGCTGTTGATTTGCAGAACGCCGCCGTGGGCTGCCAGGCTGCGCAACTGGTCATCGCTGATATTGCGGCCATGCTCGTATATCGCATCCAGCCCGCTGTGCGAGAGGATGATCGGCGCGGTGGACAGATCGAGCATCTGTGTCAGCGCCGCGTCGCTCGAATGGCTGGCGTCGATCACCATGCCGAGCCGGTTCATCTCGGCCACCCATTGCCGCCCGAGTGGCGACAATCCGCCCCAACGTGCCGTGCCCCCGCTCGCGCTATCGCCAAACTGGTTGCCGCCATTATGCACCGGTCCCGCCATCAACACCCCGCGCCGCCGATAATCGGTTAGGCCCGCGACACTCATCCCTAAAGGGTAGCTATTCTCGATACTGATAAAGCCGATGCGCCGTCCGCTGCGTGCTGCGGCTTCGGCCTGGCGCGCGCTGGTGACGAGCGTAATTTCGCGGGCGTTGGCGGCGAAGGTGCGTTCAATCGCCGCCAGCCTGTTTTGTGCGTGCGCTGCGGCTTCAACGTAGCCCGCCTCGGTCAATTCGCCCTGATGCGTATAAACAACGAAGAACCCGCCATCGAGCCCGCCGGTGCGCATGCGCGGCAGGTCAACGTGGCTGAGGTCGGTGGCAAAATCATGCGCTTGCGCAAAACTCCATCCCGCACGCTCAAAATGCAGAGGGGTGTCGAGGTGGGTGTCGAGCGTGAGGATGCGTTCGTGCAAAGCCGCCGGGTCGCTGACGCCGCGCGTGGCCTCTGGCGCGGACGCGGGCACACACGCGGCGAGGGCAAGGGCAGCGAGGGTGGATAAGCGAGTGAGCATGGTACAAAGCTATGCCATTACGCCCCCACATACCAGCCTTTATGGCACAGGCACAGGCGGCACCGCCACCGCCACCACCGGAGCCGCGCTGCGCCGTGCCGTCGCGATCCGCACCGGCGCGGCGATCATCTGCCCGCGCATCACGCCCTCCCCTGCATTGGGGTCGGTCGGCGCGGCCATGATGGCGCGCACCACGTCCATGCCCTGCACGACGCGGCCGAATACGGCAAAGCCATCACTGTCGCCGCCGCTGCCCAAGGCTTGCGCATCGAGGCTGGTCAGCGCGCCGACGGTGATGAAAAAATCGCCGCTCGCGGTGCCGGGAGCGAGCCGCGCAAAGCTGATCGCGCCGTCGGTGTGCGACAGGCCGGTGCGGCTGGTCGGCTCGTGCGCAATCGGCGGGTAAGTGATGCGCGGCATCCCGCGCGTCCCGCCTTGGATCAGGCCATAGCCGCGGCCCAGATCCATCGCGCGGTAAAATGTCACCCCGTCGAGCCGCCGCGTATCGACATAGCGCAAAAAATTCGCGGCGCTGATCGGCGCGCGCTCAATCTCAACCGCGATGATGACATCGCCCTGCGTTGTGGTCAGCGTCACATGCTGGACCGCGGGAACGGGTGCGGGGGCGACTTCGGGCGGCGGCGCGGGGGTAATCACCGCAGCAACCGTCTGTGCCTGTGCAGGTGCTGGCATGGCCGCCATGCACATTGCCCCGACCGTGGTTGCCGCGCACACTAGCCTGCTCCATGTCATCACCTATCTCCCTATCGCTTTGGCGCGTCTGCGCTGCACGCTGGAGCCGATCCCCATCGCCTCCCTATATTTGGCGACGGTGCGCCGGGCAATGTCGCAACCATCCTTGGCGAGCAATTCGACCAGCGTATCGTCGGACAATATCGCGCCCGCTGCTTCATTGTCGATCAACGCCTTGATCCGCGCCTTGACCGCTTCGGCGGACATGCCCCCTTCGCCATCCACCGCCATCACCCCGCTGGAAAAGAAGTATTTCAGCTCAAATATCCCGCGCGGGCAGGACAGATATTTGTTGCTGGTGACGCGGCTGATCGTCGATTCATGCAGCCCCACGCTCTCCGCGACTTGGCGCAGCGTCAGCGGCTTGAGCGCATCGACGCCGTGGAGGAAAAACCCCTCCTGCTGCCGCACAATTTCGTGCCCGACCTTGATGATCGTTTGTTGCCGCTGGTCGAGCGCCTTGATCAGCCAGTTGGCACTGGCCAGACAGTCGGACAGCCACGCCTTTTGCGCGCCCTTGCTCGCCACCCGGCTCATCTCGGCGTAATATTGGCGGTTGACCAGCACGCGCGGCAATGTGGCGCTGTTAATCTCGATCGCCCAGCCGCTCGCAATTGGCCGCACAAACAGGTCGGGAGTGATCGGCGTTGCCTCATCGTTCGAAAAACGCAGGCCAGGCTTGGGGTCATAGCCGTGCAGTTCGCGGATCATGTCCTCCATATCCTCTTCATCGGCCCCGCATATTCGGCGCAGCCGCGCTATGTCTCCGCGCGCCAACAGATCAAGATTGTCGATCAGCCGCGCCATCATCGGGTCGTAACGGTCGGCCTCGCGCGCCTGGATGGCGATGCACTCGCTCAAACTTTGCGCCCCCACGCCCGACGGGTCGAACGCCTGAATGCAGATCAGCACCGCCTCCAGCCGCGCGGTCGGGAGGTCGGTGCGGATGCTGAGTTCGGTCAGATTGGCCTCCAGATAGCCTGCCTCGTCGATCATCTCGATCAGCAGGCGGGCGATATCCAAGTCCATGCCCGAAAGCCGCTCCCCAGCCTGCGCCAGCAGATGGTCGTGCAAGGTGGCTTTGGGTCCGCCGAAACTGTCAAAATCAATGTCTTCACCGCTCGCGCCGGACAGTGTCTCGCCGCCACCCGCCCCACTCTCCGGCCCCGCAAGCGGAGCAGGCGCATCTTTCCATTCGGAATCGGCCGCGCTGTCGTGGTGGAATGTCTCCGCCGCATAATCGGCATCGAGCGTTTGCTCCGCTGCGCCAACCCCGCTTTCGAACAAGGTATCGGTCGCAGCGGCGGCATCGGCACCGCGCGTTGGCGCTTGCTCAATCGCGCTTTCGTTGCCCCCCTCAAGCAACGGGTTTTTCGCGATTTCTTCGGCGATGGCCGCCTCAAGTTCAAGGTTCGATAGCGCGAGCAGGCGGATCGCCTGTTGCAGCTGGGGTGTCATCACCAGCGATTGCGATTGGCGAAGATCGAGGCGGGGGGAGAGCGCCATGGCGTTGTTGCCCGGCGCTAGAGCGAAAAGCCTTCGCCCAGATAAAGGCGGCGGACCTCGGCATCGGCGACCAGTTCGGACGGGCTGCCTGAAAATAGCACGCGGCCGTCATAGATGATGCACGCGCGGTCAACGATGTCGAGCGTTTCGCGGACATTATGGTCGGTGATGAGCACGCCGATGTCGCGGGTCTTGAGCTCCCTGACAAGGTCGCGGATGTCGCTGATCGAGATCGGGTCGATGCCCGCAAAAGGCTCATCGAGCAGCATGATCGACGGATTGGCAGCAAGCGCGCGTGCGATCTCGCAGCGCCGCCGCTCCCCGCCAGACAGCGCCATCGCCGGGGCGCTGCGCAGCCTCGTCAGTCCGAACTCATCGAGCAATTGCTCCAGCCGTGCACCGCGCGCCGCCTTGTCCGGTTCGACCAGTTCGAGCACCGCCGCGATGTTTTTTTCGACCGTCATTCCGCGAAAAATCGACGTTTCCTGCGGCAGATAGCCAAGGCCAAGGATGGCGCGCCGATACATCGGCAATTTGGTGATGTCGGCGCCGTCGAGCATGATCCGGCCCGAATCGGGCTTGACCAGCCCCATGACCGAATAAAAGCAGGTGGTTTTACCCGCGCCGTTCGGCCCGAGCAGCCCGACCACCTCGCCGCGCCCGACGATGAGCGACACATCGGACAGCACGCTGCGCTTGTCATAGCTTTTGGCGAGCGACACCACGGCAAGCCCGCGTGTCTGTGCAGCCTCGTCACCGCTCGCTTGCGGCCATTTGGTTTCGGGGTCGGCTAAGGCGGACATGGCGGCGGGCAAACTCTTTTGTCAGAATGAAGATGCGGGTTTGGCAGGAAACTTGCTAGGAAACAACAAACAATAGATTAATAGCAACCAGCGCCTGTCTCCAAACCGGACTAATCAATTGCGCTGCGGCACCGTGAAGCGACCGGTAACGCGCCGCGCGCCGGCCTCCCCATTGACCCCGGCCGCTGCGCCGCGTCCGTCCACGCTGGCCCTGCCGCTGGCGAGGTCGATGACCAGCCGTCCGCCCGACAGGCGGTTCGGCCCCTGGGTCAATTCGACATTGCCCATCAGCGTGATGATGCGGCGGTCGAGGTCGTAAATTGCCGATGCCCCGCTGGCACTGTCGCCGCCTTTGGTTACCGTGACGCCGCCGGTCGCGTCGATGCGGTTGATTTGTAATTGACCAGCGTCGCTATAGGCAATTGTCACGCGCTGGGCACGAAGCGATAATCCGGCCTGATCGATGCGGACATTCCCCGCAATCACTACGCGGTCGGCGCGCGATTGCAGCTCGCTCGTGTCGGCCACCAGGTCAACCGGGGCGTTGCTGTCGTGATTGACCAGCGCTTGCGCCAGCGCCTGATCGGTCGCACCATTGGCGATCAGCACCAGCGCCATCGCGCAAAAGCCTATTGTGCCACTGGCCAGTGGCAACAGGCGGTTAGCTGTGCGTTGAGTGAGAGCCATGATTAGCGCAGTCCCTGATTGATGTGGATGCGAGTGTTGCCCGAAAGGTGGACGATCCGGCTGTCGAGGTCAACGCGCATCGACCCTGCGCTGAACCGACCAATGTTGGTTGCTCCGGTGACGGGCCGTCCACTCGACAGGCTTCGTGCTTTGAGATTGATAGCGACATCGCCGGTATCAAGCCGATAGCCGTCGGCCGTCGAAAAACGCAGCGGCCCATCGACATAAACCATGTCGCTGGTCGGGTTGTAGCGTGCTGCATCGGCATTCAGCGTTGCTGGCCCTTCGGCCATGTCGAGCCGTGCGGTCAGGCCGCGCATCCGCACCACCGGATCGGCGGCGCTGCGTTGGAGCGCATTGTCAGCAGACAAAGTGAAGCGCCTGCCCTGGCTGTCATGGCCGCGGTACATTGCCTGATTGACCATGACACGCTGCCCGGCGACCTCGATCGAATCTTTGGCGACCAGAAAACTGATTTCATTGCCGCGGCTGAACGGCGCGAGCAGCATCACGGCGGCCAGTGCCCCTACCAGCGCAGGCAGGGACAGCTGTAACGCCCGCACGACCTTGTCGTGCCGCCCGCCTGCCGCTGCCCAATGGCGGCGGCGGCTTCGTTCAAGGTCGGCTTGTTGGGACATGCGTTGCGGTGCTCATGCGTGCGAGAAAATGTCGATTTCGGGCCAGCCAGCCAGGTCGAGCCGCGCGCGCATCGGCAGGAAATCAAAACAGGCCTGCGCCATCGCGGTGCGGCCTTCGCGCGCCAGCCGCTCCTCGAACCCGCGCTTGAGCGCATGGAGAAAGCGCACGTCGCTTGCCGCATAGTCGCGCTGGGCGTCGCTGATGATCGGCGCGCCCCAGTCACTCGATTGTTGTTGCTTGGAAATTTCCTGCCCCGCCATCTCGCGCACCAACTCTTTCAAACCATGACGATCGGTATATGTGCGCGTTAAACGCGAAGCGATTTTCGTGCAAAAAACGGGCGATGCTTCAACGCCCAGATAACGCTCGATCGCAGCGAGGTCGAAGCGCGCAAAATGGTAGATTTTGACGCGGTTCGGGTCGGCAAGTACGCGCTTGAGATTGGGTGCGGCATAATCGCTTGTCGATGCAAAGCGCACCAGATGTTGATCGGGGCCGCCATCGCTCAGCTGCACCAGGCACAATCGATCGCGATCGGGGTTGAGCCCCATCGTTTCTGTGTCAACGGCAATCGGGCCATCGCCAAGCACGCCCTCGGGCAGATCTTCTTCGTGGAAATATACACTCATGTTCCGGCCATAGGGCAAGTGCGGACGCGCCTCAAGCCGCTGTGCCTGTGCGCCACGCCTTTTTTGTTCGCAATTTTGCATATATGCGCTATGGCGGTGAAGAGTCTGGGGCCAATCCCGCGACTCGTGGCGACACCCCCGCCCGCTCGGGGTGGTCGACAGTGCGATGTGGCGGGGTATTGAGTGTATTTGGGCGCATGAGTTTTGATCGTGAACGTCGCGGCGGCGGCAAGGGTAACGGCAGTGGGCGTGGTGGACGTGGCCGTGAAAAAGAATTTGGGCAGGATTTCTACGGCGGCGGTGCTGAGGCTCCGCGAAGTGGCGGATTTGGCGGCGATGGCGGCGGCAATCGTTACGGCGGCGGTGGCTTTGGAGATCGCCCCAGCTATGGCGGTGGCGGTGATCGCGGTGGCTTTGGCGGCGGACGCCCGCCGCGCCCGCAAATGCCCGCGCAGGTCGTTGGCGAAGGCACGGGCGTCGTAAAATTCTTTAACCGCGACAAGGGTTTCGGCTTTGTCGCGCGCGATGATGGCGGCGAAGATGTGTTTGTCCATATCAGCGCGGTTGAACAGGCTGGCCTCGACAATCTGGCGAACGGCCAGACGCTCGGCTTCACATTGGTCGACCGTAATGGCCGCATTTCGGCCACCGATATCAAAATCACCGGCGAACATCTGACGGCCGACGCACCGAGTGCTGGCGGAGAGCGTGAGCGCCCTGCGCGCGCGCGGCGCGAACTAACCGGCGAACGCACGAGCGGTGAGGTCAAGTTTTTCAACGGATCGAAGGGATTTGGCTTTATCAAGCGCGATGATGGCGGTGCGGATTGCTTCGTCCACATCAGCGCGCTCGAACGCGCTGGCTTTCATGGACTTAATGAGGGCGACCGCGTGGAGTTTGACATCGAGGTCGATGATCGCGGCAAATATTCTGCCGTCAATCTGGCAGGCGCGAGCTAATTATCTTGCTGTGACTAATTAAAAGGCCCGGAATCGCAAGACTCCGGGCCTTTTGCTGTCTATTGCCCAGTGGGTGCCGCAGCCGCAGGCGCGGGCTCCACGACCAGCGTATAGTCGCCGGTATCGGCGGATAGCGGGCTGACGCGCAGGATCAGCGTGCCCGCGCTCTGGAACTTGACCGTCAGGCGGCTGTTGAGGCCGTCATCCTCGCCGCCGCCATCATCATTGCTCGCTGCGACCGAATAGCCGAGCGGCGAATTGACGCCGACTTCGAGGAAGCTGTCAAACTCCTCCGAATCGAGCTTGATCAAAAACTCCTGGCCAGCCTCTGCGGTTAGCGAATAGAGATGATAGGGGCGGCCCGATTCGACTATCAGCTGCGGTGCATCGGCTTGCCCGGCCGCCTCGCCTGCTGCATCTGCCGCCGCATCTGCCGCCGCCGCGATCGCAGCGCCAAATATCCCACCGCCGAATCCGTTCTCCTGCTCGATCATCGCATCGTCATTGCCGAGCTTGCTTTCGACCTTGCGGCCCACGGTGAGCGCAATCGGGGTTGGCGCACCGTGCGCTGGCGGCAGGCGGTTGAGCGTGAGTTCAAACTTGCCCGCCGCGCCTTCGCCGAACGACGTGGCGCGGATGACATAGGTGCCCGCCTCGGGCAAACGGCCGGTCAGGCGGCTGTTCAGGCCATCTTCGCTGCCCGATCCATCGTCGTTCCGCCCCATCGATACGAACTGGCAATCGGTGATTTTACCGATTTCGACCAGCGTATCAAAATCATCGGCGTGCATGACAATCTCGATCCGTGCGTCGGCCTCGGCGGTGAAGCTGTAGGTGCGCACATTCGGCGCATCGGTCGCGCACACCGGCGTTGCTGCGGCCAATTCGCCCTCGAGGGTCTGGCCAAAGGCGATGGCGGGGGGCGGCGTTGCTGCCGCTGTTGCTGCTGGCGCGTCACCCGCTACGGCTGCTGTGCTGGCGACTAGGAAAGCCGCACCGATGAGAAAGCGGGTCTTGATAGTGATCATATGTCTATCCCCTGTGTTCATGGCTCGCATAGCCATGTCCTGTGATAGCCCATGCTAGCACCGGATGCGGGGATGGCTAGCGCTGTTTTGCTTTCGCTAGGCTGACTGGCGTTAGATTTTTCCGCTCTCATGCAAAAACCAGGCGCGCTGTTCCGCCTCGTCGGTCCAGCCATCGACCAGGCCGCTGGTGGCATTGTCGCCGCCCGTGTCCGCCAGTGCCTTGATTTCGCGCAGCGCTGTCACCAACGTCAGATTGTCCTTGCGCAGTTCGCTCAGCATGTCGGCCGCGTCGACGTGCGTTTCATCATTGTCGCGCACCGTCTGCCGCCGCGCGATGTCGCCGATCGAGTGCAAGGTTGCATGGCCGGATTTGCGCACACGCTCGGCTATCACATCGGTCGTCGCCAATATCTGTGCCGCCTGTTCATCGAGCAACAGATGATAGTCACGAAAATGCGGGCCGCTGACGTGCCAGTGAAAATTCTTGGTCTTGAGATAGAGTGCAAAACTGTCCGCCAGCAGGCGGTTGAGCGCGTCGGGCAAGGGGTGGGTATTAGGCATGATCGATCCTTTCAACGGATCGAATACCATGCGCCAAATGCCGAATCGAATCGATTATTCAACATTCTATGATCGATAAAAGCGATGAACGGCTATGTTAGACCCAACGCGTTGATGGCGGCGATTGCCCCGATAACAAACAGCAGCAGCGCGGTTGCGCGCTGCAGCCATAGCAACCATGGGGGCAGCGTTCTGACAGGGTCGACAGCGGGCATCAGCAGCGCAGCTGACAACAAACCGACGGCCCCGCCAACGGCAGCAAGTGCCGCGCTGCCTGTCCGTGCCGCCGTAGCGAAGATGATGAACGGCGCGCTGTCGCTTAGAATCGCAGCGGCAAGCAGGATCAGTGCGGAAAGCGGCGCGTCCAGTGACGCCAGTAGCTTGGGCGATAGAGGTCGCGCGGGCCATGCCATGGTTGCGGCCGCGAGTAACAGCGCAAGCGCAAGCAGCAACAACATGCCGGGCCCATGAATTTGCACAGCGATGGCACCGCCGAACCAGGCGGCAAGTCCCGAACCCAGCGCCGCAGTCACCCCTATGGCGAGGCTGGCGGAAATAGGCGACAGTGTCCGTCGCACAGCATGGGCCAGCAACCACCAGCGCGAACCCAGCGTCGCGGCGGCGCAAGCCATCAGGCATATCATCAGCGCGTCCATGCGGGTCTTTTAACGATGTCGGGTGAGGTCAGATAGTGGGATGATGTCTTATGCACCCATGCGCAATGCGATGGATGCCAGTAACGCTTGCTGTGCGGCTCCGCGCATCGGCTCCAGCTTTACCGCATCGTGCAACGCGTCGAGGAAGCACAGCAGGGTCGGCACACCTTTGTCGCGGGCAATCGCCGATTCGAGTTTGCCGGCAAGGCAGGACACCGTGGCAAAACCATGATTTTGGGCGACGCTGCGGATAGCATCGACATCTTCGACCAATTGGCGCTGGCTCATCATGCCGCGCGATTGTGCAATCGCGGCGATTCGCCCCTGGAGGTCGTGTTTGACCTGGTTGGCACGTTGCTCTGTCATCATGGCGGCATCACCACTTCATTGGTTTTTCAGCGCGTCTATCGTGCGCCCCAAGCGGTTAACACCTCGCTAACGGCAATATTGCGCGTGCGATGATGCGCCAGCCCTTCACCTTGTGCTTGACAAGGGCGCGGGCAATGGCCATTGGCCCGCCCACGCGGGCGGCTTGGCGGCTACCCTTTTTCATTGATGCTAGAAGCAGGAAACGGGTCATGGCAAAGCCGACCACCGTCAAGATTAAGCTGGTCAGCACCGCTGACACCGGATTTTTCTATGTCACCAAGAAGAATCCGCGCACCCAGACCGAAAAAATGGCGATGCGCAAATATGACCCGGTCGTGCGCCAGCATGTCGAGTTCAAAGAAGCCAAAATCAAATAGGCGAGAGCGCCTCCGGCTCTGATCTTCAGGCCGATCAGATCAGCGCGCTGACCGCTTCGACGAAGCGAATCACCGAAATCGGTTTCGAGACATAGGATTGCGCACCGGCATCGCGGATGCGCTTTTCGTCGTCGCGCGCCGCATAGGCGGTCACCGCCATGATCGGAATATGTGCCAGGCTGCTGTCTTGTTTGAGCGCGACGATCAGGTCCAGCCCGCTGACATGCGGCAGTTGAATGTCCATGATGATCAGGTCGGGGCGAATCGCGGCGGCTCTCTCCATTACGTCACGGCCATCGCGCACCGCCTCTGCGCGATAGCTATGCGCGACCAGCAAGTCGCAAAACAGGCGCAGGTTCAATTCATTGTCTTCGACAACCATCACGCATTTCGCGTCCCCCATGATGGCGGCACCCTTCCGTCGTTTCACGGCCACCCTTGCCGCGCCCCGCCTATTAGGCCAAGGGAACGGCCTAGACAATGGACTGACAATGGATTGACGACCATCTTGCCTCAACCACCTTCTCCTGCCCGTGATTCTGCAGCTTTGTTGCTCGACGCCTTGGTGTGGATATTGTCCGACAGCGACCGTGCGCGGCGCTTGCTGGCGCTGACCGGGCTGGAGCCCGATGATTTGCGCCATCGCGCAGGCGACACCGTAACGCTGGTTGCGATCGGGCGATTTCTGGCGGATCACGAACGCGACCTTGTGGCCTGCGCTGCGGCACTGGATAGTGCGCCGTCCGCGCTGGTTATGGCGACGCAAACGCTCGCCGGTGCGCCAGACGGAGACTATGAATGAGCCGCCCGCTCCTGATCAGCGATTGCGACGAAGTGTTGATGCACATGGTTGTGCCGTTCGGGGCATGGCTGGACGAGGCGCATCATATCCATTTCGACCTCGACTCAGGGGATTTTGCCGAAGCGCTCCGCCACAAGACGAGCGGGCTGGTGGTCGAACAGACCAGCGTCTGGCCACTGCTCAGGGCGTTTTTCGAAAAGGAAATGCATCGGCAATACCCCATATCGGGCGCGGTGGAGGCGCTCCAAACCATCGCCGAGCATGCCGACATTGTGGTGCTGACCAATCTGGCCGATCACGAACGCGATGCGCGTGCCGCGCAATTGCGCAGCGTCGGCATCGACTGTCCGGTTTATACCAACCAGGGCGGCAAGGGCGCGTTGCTGGCCCGGATTATCGACGAATACCGCCCGAGCGTGGCCGCGTTCGTCGACGATCTGGCGCATCAGCACAGCTCGGTGGCCAAACATGTGCCGCATGTCTGGCGGCTCCATATGATCGGCGAGCCGCGCGTCGCCCGCAACATTGGCCCCAGCGCGCACGCCCATGCCAGAATTGACGATTGGGCCACGGCTGCGCCATGGTTGATCGAGCGACTGACCAGCGGTATCGCCGCCCACTCCTAAGCAGAGGAATGCACGCATGACCATGACCGCCGAACAACGGCTTGCCGATGCAGGCCATATATTGCCGCAAGCGGCCGCACCAATCGCCGCTTACGTGCCGACGGTGCGGTCCGGCAACCTCCTCACTATTTCGGGGCAGATCAGCTTTGCCCCCGATGGCAGCATCATCACCGGACGGTTGGGCGATACGCTCGATACCGCAGCGGGCAAAGCGGCGGCGGAACGGTGCGGACTGATGCTGATTGCCCAGCTCAAAACCGCGCTCGGCGATTTGGGCCACGTCAAACGCATCGTCAAACTCGGCGTGTTCGTCACTTCGACCCCCGATTTCACCGCGCAACCCGAGGTGGCCAACGGCGCGTCGGAACTGATGGTGTTGGCTTTTGGCGAAGCGGGCCGCCACGCGCGCAGTGCGGTTGGTGTCCCTGCCTTGCCGCGCGGCGCGGCGGTCGAGGTTGATGCGATTGTCGAGGTGGGCGACTGACACCATAAATATACCGTTCGCCCTGAGCTTGTCGAAGGGCTGCCCATCATTTCTCATCTAAAGGGGAAAGACAGTGCTTCGGCAGGCTCAGCACGAACGGGTCAATCAAATATCTGACCAAAATGGCTGATTCAGACCCGCCGCTCATCGCTCGCGTTGCGCCGGGAATTGCCTCCATTCCACGCAGCGAATGGGATGCTCTGGCGGGGGGCGACGACCCATTCCTCAGCCACGACTTCCTTTCGCTACTCGAAACATCGGGCAGTGTCGGCCCTGAAACCGGCTGGCAGGCCGCGCCGATCGTGATCGACGGTGCCGATGGCGCGCTTGCTGCGGCTATGCCCGCCTATATCAAGGGGCACAGCCAGGGCGAATATGTGTTTGACCAGGCGTGGGCCGATGCGTGGCACCGCGCGGGCGGGTATTATTACCCTAAATTGCAGATATGCGTGCCCTTTACCCCGGTTCCTGGGCGGCGGCTGCTAGCCCATGATGATGCGCTCGCCCGCACCCTGATTGCTGCTGCACAGGCATTGGTTATAGAGAACGGCCTGTCATCGGCGCACGCGACCTTTGTCGCCCTCGATCAGATCGCCCTGTTCGAGGATGCGGGCTGGCTGGTGCGCCGCGACAGCCAGTTTCATTGGCATGATAAAGGGTTTGGCGATTTCGAGGGCTTCCTCGCCGCGCTGTCATCGCGCAAGCGCAAGGCCATCCGCAAGGAGCGCGCAACCGCACAGGCCGCTGTGACTATCGCCGCACTGACCGGCGAAGCGATAAGGCCAGATCATTGGGACATCTTATGGGCCTGCTATCAGGACACGGGGCTGCGCAAATGGGGGCGGCCCTACCTGACGCGCGCGGCGTTTGATTTGATGGGCGAGCGGATGGCGGATCGTATCCTGCTCGTCATCGCGTCGGACCGGGCGAGCGGACAGCCGGTGGCCGCAGCGCTCAATTTCATCGGGGCGGATGTGCTTTACGGTCGCTATTGGGGCGCTCTGGCCGACATAGACTGTCTGCATTTTGAACTATGCTATTATCAGGCGATTGATTTTGCGCTGGCACACGGCTTGGCGCGGGTGGAGGCGGGGGCGCAGGGCGCGCACAAGCTGGCGCGCGGGTACGAGCCGGTGGCGACCTGGTCGGCGCATAATATTCTGCATGACGGTTTTCGCAGCGCAGTCGCCGATTTTTTGAGCCGCGAAACATATGCGGCAGAGCAGGAAAGCGACTGGTTGGCGCACATGTCGCCGTTCAAGAAGGTTTAGGCGACGCGGCGCGTTTGGGCCGGAACGGCGTTCAGCGCCATGATCCACGACCGTGCCTGGCGCTGGGCTTCAGCAATCTCTTCGCGGTCCATTTCGCTGGCGATTTCGGTGCGGAGCAAGCTGCCTTCCCTGATCCCTCCCAATGACGCCAGATTGAACCACTTATGCGCTTCGACCATGTCGATGGTGACGCCATCGGTTCCGGTGGAATAGGCCATGCCCAGCTCGAAATAAGCCTTGGCGTCGCCTTTGGCGGCGGCGGCCATATTGGCGTCGAAACATTTCATCGCCGCAGATAGGCTGGTTCCCATGATACGCATTCCCTGTTGCGGAGCGTGGCGCTCCGGTCAGGGCTCACAATCGGGTGTCATGGTCAACAAATGGTTAACGCGGAGCTATCTTTATCAGATTGCGATATTGTCGATCAGCCGCGTCCTGCCCATCCGCGCGGCGGCAAACAGCCGTGCACCGGGCTGGGCCTGTTCCAGCAAGGACAGCGTCGCCCCGTCGCGCACCTCAAGATAGTCGATCGACGCAAAGCCCGCACCCAGTATCGCCGCGCGCGCGCGCTCCAGCGTCACCGCAATATCCGCGCCGGCCTGTATCGCCTGTGCTGTCGTGGCCATTGCCCGTGGCAGGGTGGCCGCCGCCCTCCTCTCGGCAAGTGACAAATAGGCATTGCGCGAAGAAAGCGCGAGGCCATCGGCATCACGCAGCGTCGGCACGCCGACAATCGCGATGGCGAAATCAAGGTCCTGGACCATGCGGCGGATGATCGCCAGCTGCTGCCAATCCTTCTCGCCAAAAAGTGCCACATCGGGCTGCACCTGATTGAATAATTTGGCGACCACGGTGGCGACGCCATCAAAATGCCCCGGCCGTGCCGCGCCGCATAGCATGGCGTCGAGACCAGCGACGTGGATGCGACTAGCATGACCCGCCGGAACCATGGTCGCAGCATCGGGTGCCCATAACAGCGCGACGTCTTCATCGGCCAGCATCGCGGCATCGGCGGCTTCGCGGCGGGGATAGGCGCCCAGATCCTCATTCGGGCCGAATTGCAACGGGTTGACGAAGATCGAGGCGATGACATGGTCGGCATGGCGGTGCCCCTCGCGGATCAGCGCCATATGCCCCTCGTGGAGCGCGCCCATCGTCGGCACCAGCGCCACGCGTGCACCGCCTTCGCGCAGGCCACGTATCGCATGTCGGAGCGCGGTTGTTGAACGGATGGTTTGCAAGCCTGCCTCACACTCACTAGAGCCTGCCCTCGTCGTGCCATCGTCGCCGCGGTGACGCCAGCCCTTTTGTTCAAGGAATATTCGTGAGCGTGCCAGCTGCCAGTCCGCATATTATTGTGTTTGCCAATGAAAAGGGCGGTACGGGAAAATCGACCTGCGCGGTTCACATCGCGGTTGCGCTCTCCTCGCTTGGCGCGCGTGTGGCGGGGCTGGACCTTGACCACCGCCAGCGCACTTTCCATCGTTACCTTGAGAATCGCGCCGAAACGGCGGTGCGGCGTGGCATCGCTCTGCCCAGCCCGCGCTTCGATGTGTTCGGCGATGCACCGATAGAAGCACTGCAGGAGCGAGTCGTTGCGCTCGCCGATGGGGCCGATTTCCTGATCGTCGATACGCCTGGTCGCGACGACCCGCTGGCCAGATATATGGCGACATTGGCGCATACACTGGTGACGCCGATCAACGACAGCTTCGTTGATTTCGACCTGATCGGGCAGGTCGATGCCGAGGATTTTCGCGTGACCCGCCCCAGTTTTTATGCCGAGATGATTTGGAATGCGCGCAAGACGCGAGCACAGGCCGATGGCGGCACCATCGATTGGGTGGTGCTGCGCAACCGTGTCCAGCATGTCGAGGCGCGCAATATGCGCCGGGTCAGCGATGCCTTGGGCGAGCTTTCCAAACGCGTCGGTTTTCGCGTGGTGCCCGGCCTGACCGAACGCGTTATTTTCCGCGAACTTTTCCCGTCGGGCTTGACCCTGCTCGATCGCGGGCAGCTCGGCGATCTGGGAACCAGCCATATCGCCGCGCGGCAGGAGTTGCGCGAAATGCTTGGCGGACTTGCGCTGTCCATTCCGCCGGCGCCAGACCCTATCACCAGCCGTGAACAGGAACTATCCGCATGACCAATCACCATTTTCATCCCACCATGCTGCGTGAATATGACATCCGCGGCATCGTCGGCGACACGCTCCATGCTGCCGATGCTTATGCGATAGGGCGCAGCTTTGGCACGCTTATTCGCCGCGCCGGGGGCAGCCGCGTTGCGCTGGGCTATGACGGGCGGCTCTCCTCGCCGATGCTGGCCGAGGCCTTGAGCGCCGGGTTGATGGCAAGCGGCTGCACCGTACTCGGCATCGGCCAGGCGGCAACCCCGATGCTCTATTTTGCCACCCACCACCTATCCGCCGATGGCGGCATAGAGATAACCGGCAGCCATAATCCCCCCGATCATAATGGCTTCAAGTTCGTGGCGAACGGCGCGCCATTTTACGGGCAGCAGATCCAGCAATTGGGGCGGCTTGCCGCCGCTGGCGACTGGGACAGCGGTGAGGGCGCGGCTCAGAAGGTCGATGTCTTCGATGCCTATATTGACAGGCTGGTCGAAGGTTTCGCGGGCAGCAGCGTGCGGGTCGGTTGGGATGCCGGCAATGGTGCGGCCGGCCCGGCGGTCGAAGCGCTGGTCAAGCGCCTGCCCGGCGAGCATTTTACCTTGTTCACCGCTGTTGACGGGCATTTTCCAAACCACCACCCCGATCCGACCGAAGAAAAGAATCTGGTCGATTTGCGCGCGCTCGTCGCGGACAAGAAGCTCGATTTCGGACTAGCTTTTGACGGTGATGGCGACCGGATCGGCGCGATTGACGGCGAAGGGCGCATCATCTGGGGCGATCAGCTGCTCCAGATATTCTCCGAAATGGTGCTAAAGGAGGTGCCGGGCGGAACGATCATCGCCGACGTCAAGGCGAGCAAGGCGCTGTTCGACCGCGTGGCAGCGCTTGGCGGCAAACCGTTGATGTGGAAAACGGGGCACAGCCTGATCAAGGCCAAGATGAAGGAGGTTGGCTCACCGCTCGCGGGTGAGATGAGCGGGCATATCTTTTTTGCGCATGGATATTATGGCTTTGACGATGCGCTGTTCGCTGCGGTCAAGCTGATCGAAGCGCCGACGTTGCTCGGCCGCACGGTGACCCAGCTGCGCGGCGCGATGGCACCGATGGTCAATACGCCCGAACTGCGGTTTCAGGTCGATGAAAGCCGCAAGTTCGCGGTGATCGACGAAGTGCTGGCGCGGTTGGCAGCCGGCGGCGTGACGGTCGATCGCACCGATGGCGCGCGGGTGACAACGGCGACTGGCTGGTGGCTGCTGCGCGCCTCGAATACGCAGGATGTGCTGGTTGCACGCGCCGAAGCGAGCGATGCAGAGGGGCTTGCCGCGCTGGTCGCCGAAATAGATCGCCAGTTGATGTTATCAGGCATCGAACGCGGGGCGCTGGCCGCGCATTAAGCGCAATCATCAGGACGATTGCAATTCATGCAATCATGCTTGTTTCTTTCGCAGTTGCAGCATTGCGAAAAGCAACGCATATAGGCGGTGCCTTTCGAGGCACTCTCTCCCAATCCTCCTTACAGGGTCGCCTCCGGGCGGCCCTCTTTTTTGCGCCACGGCACAAGAAATGCTATGATTTTGCGGCCGCCTGTTCGGGCGCGCCGGGCTGAAAGGCGCGGACATCGGCAATGAAACTTGCGGGCAGCGGGATGGCGCGGCTGCGATCCATTTCGACATGGGCATAGGTTAACGCCATATCGGTCATCCGTTCGCCTCCGCGGAAAAGCGCGACATGGATGGTGAAACTTGACCGGCCGAAACGGGCGACGCGCGCTGCGATGGTAACATTATCGTCGAGGGTGAGCGACGCATGATAATCGACATCGGCATTCACCACGACAAAGTCGCTGCCATATTGGGCAAAGAAAGCGCCTGGCTGCCCGCCGCCCAGGCTGCGGAAAAATTCGGTCACGCCAATGTCGGCATAGATCAGGTAATTGCCGTTAAAGACGATGCCCTGGCCATCGATTTCATTATAGCGCACGCGGATGTCATGCTGCACCGCAAAACGCGCCATCGGCACCTGCCACCAATCGCGTTTCATCGTCAGTCTGACCCCAACGGGGCGCACGCGGTTGCCAACCAGGCTGCGTCGTCCCCCGTCAGCTTCGGTCCGACCTTGGCCACCACATCGGCGTGATAGGCGTCGAGCCACGCAATTTCGGCCGCGCTCAGCGTTGCTACATCGACCAGCCGCGTATCGATCGGCGCGAAGGTGACGGTTTCAAACCCCAGCATCGGCTGCTCGGCCCCGGCAACGTCGCGCGCCACCACCAGCACCAGATTTTCGATGCGGATGCCGAAATGCCCGGGCTTGTAATAGCCAGGCTCGTTCGACAGCATCATCCCCGCGACCAGCGGTTCTTCGGTTCCGGCCTGCCCGCCGGCGGATTTGGCGATCCGCTGTGGTCCTTCGTGCACGCTCAGGAAATGGCCGACACCGTGCCCGGTGCCATGGCCATAATCGACGCCATCGGCCCACAGATATTGCCGCGCCAACGTATCGAGCTGGCTGCCGCGTGTTCCGGCAGGGAATGTCGCGCGCGCCAATGCGATATGCCCCTTGAGAACTTGTGTGAAGCGGCGGCGCATCTCGGCGCTCGGGGTGCCGATGGCGATGGTGCGGGTGACATCGGTGGTACCGTCGCGATATTGCCCCCCCGAATCAACGAGGTAGAGGTTGTCCATCTCGAGCGTGCGGTTGCTTTGCTCGCTGACGCGGTAATGCATCAATGCGCCGTTTGGTCCGGCACCTGAAATTGTGTCGAACGACAAGTCCACCAGCTCGCCGCTTTGCTTGCGATAATCGAGCAGCCTGGCCGCCGCCGACAGCTCATCAACCTGCCCCGACGGCGCCTCGGCCTCTACCCAGCGCAGGAAGCGCGACAGCGCGGCCCCGTCGCGGATGTGCGCGGCGCGGATTCCCGCTGCCTCGACGGGGTTTTTGATCGCCTTGTCGAGCACGGCGGGGTCGCGGGTGCGCACCAGCACCGCACCCGCTTCCTCCAGCCGCGCGATAATCGCCTGCACCGTGCGTTCGCTATCCACCGCCACCCGCTTGCCCGCCATATGGTCCAACGCTTCGGCAAAGGCGGCATAGGGGGCAATGTGCACCGCATTGCCGAGGTGCGCACGCACCGCAGGCGTCACCTTGGCCTCGTCGATGAACAGTTCCGCCGTGCCATCGGCATGGAGCAGGGCAAAGGCGAGCGTGACGGGGGTGCGCGACACATCGCTCCCGCGAATGTTGAACGTCCACGCGATCGAATCGAGCGCGGTCATCACCGTCGAATCGAGCTTGCGCGCCTTTAGCCAGTCGCCAATCTTGGCGCGTTTGTCGGCGGACGAGCGCCCGGCATAATCCTCGCTTTGGACCATCGCGGGGGCGGCGCTTGGCGTTGGTCGGTCGGTCCATGCGGCGTCAACGGGGTTGGTGGAGACGGGGATCAGCTTCGCGCCCTTGTCCGCCAGCGCGCGGGTCATCGCCTTGACCCATTGTTCGCCGTGGAGCCACGCATCATAGCCAATCTGCGCGCCCTCTGGCGCATTGGCCACGATCCAGCCCGATAATGTATCTTTGGGGATATCAACATAGTCGTACAGCGCGCCCGCCACTTGGCCGCGCACCTGCAGTGCATAGCGGCCATCGACCGCAATCGCCGCCTTTTGCGTCAGAACCGCTGCTGTTCCCGCCGAGCCGTTGAACCCCGTCAGCCATTCGAGCCGCTGGGCATAGGCGCCGACATATTCGCTCATATGCTCATCGGAAATCGGGATGACAAAGCCATCAAGCTTTTGCTTGGCCAGTTCGGCGCGCAGCGCAGCAAGGCGCGTCGCGGCGGGGGAAAGCGGTGCGGGCATTCGATATCTCCAAACACTATGGCCCTTGCTATAGGCAAGCCCATGCCCACACGCAAAGCCAACTTCCCAATTGCGATGAAATGCTTATGGGGAAGGCATGAACCAGCCCAAAGCCCCGCTCGCGCTACGCAAACCCCATGTCACCACCCACCACGGTCGCAGCCTGTCCGACGATTATGCGTGGCTGCGCGACCCCGGCTATCCGCAAGTCAGCGACGCTGAGATCCTCGCCCACCTCCACGCTGAAAACGCCTGGTTTGCTGCATCAATGGCCCCGCACGGCGACCTGATCGAGACGCTGTTTCAAGAGATGAAGGCCCGGATCAAGGAGGATGACAAGTCGGTCCCGCAAAAGGATGGCGACTATCTCTATTGGCGCGAATTTGCGCTCGGCGCGCAATACCGCACCTGGTGGCGGCGGTCGGTAAGTGGCGGGCCAGATAGGGAGAGAGGGGCGCAGTGCATCCTCGATGAGCCTGCACTGGCGGCGGGTCATGACTATTTCCGCCTCGGCGCGATGGCGGTCAGCCCCGATGGGCGCATGCTCGCCTATTCGACCGATAGCGACGGGTCCGAACGCTTCACCGTCTATATCCGCGACTTGGTGAGCGGCGAGCTGTTGCCCGATACGATCCCCGGCACCTTGTCGGCGCTGGTATGGACCGCCAATTCGCGCGGGCTGCTTTACGGCCTCGCCAATGCGCAGTGGCGCACCGACAATGCGCGGCTGCATTGGCTGGGCAGCGATGTCGCCGATGACATCGAGCTGCTGCGTGAGGAGGATGAGGGGTTTCGCATCGACGTCGGCGCGACCCAGTCCGAAGCCTTCATCGTCATCACCAGCGGCGACCATGAGACCAGCGAAGTGCGGCTCATCCCCGCCGCCGATCCATTAGCCACACCCATTCTGGTCGCCGCGCGGCGCAAGGGGGTCGAATATGGCGTCGAGGACCATGGCGATACGCTGTTCATCCACACCAACGATGATCATCCCAATTTCCGGCTCGCCACCGCACCGCTTGTCAGCCCTGGGGAATGGACGACGCTCATCGCAGGCAGCGACCAGTTTTACATGACCGACGTCGCGGTCTTTGCCGACTTTTTTGTCGTTGAAGGGCGCGAGGATGGCCTCGATCAGATCGAGATCCGCTATTATGATGACGCGTCGCGGGTTGAGCGGATCGCGTTCCCAGAGGCAAGCTACGATGCGGGCCTTAGCGAAAATCCCGAATATCACACCAGCGTGCTCAGGATCGGTTACGAATCGATGGTCACGCCGGCCACCGTCTATGACTATGACGTCGCGGCGCGTGAGTTAACGGTCCGCAAAGTGCAGGAGGTGCCATCGGGCTATGACGCCAGCCTGTATGACACCACGCGTGTGCATGTGACCGCGCGCGACGGTGTGGCGGTGCCGGTCAGTCTGGTGTGGCGCAAAGATTTGCTGGGCGACACGAAGCGCGAAGATGGCCACAACCCGCTCCACCTCTATGGCTATGGGGCCTATGGCATTGCGATTGCGCCCGGGTTTTCGACGACGCGGCTCAGCCTGATCGATCGCGGTTTCATCTATGCCATCGCGCATATTCGCGGCGGCGACGACCTTGGGCGGCGCTGGTATCTGTCGGGCAAGCTCGATGCGCGCACCAACACATTCAACGATTTTGTCGATGTCGCGCGCGGCCTTGTCGACGCGGGCTGGACCAGCGCGGGCCGCATTGCGATTGCCGGCGGTTCTGCGGGCGGCGAACTGGTTGGTGCGGCGGTCAATATGGCACCCGACCTGTGGGGCGCAGCGGTCGCGCATGTCCCGTTTGTCGATGTCCTCAACACCATGCTCGATGCTGGGTTGCCGCTGACCCCGGGCGAATGGGGCGAATGGGGTAACCCGATTGCGGACGCGGCGGCCTATGACCTGATCGCCAGTTACAGCCCCTATGACAATGTTGTGGCGCAAAATTATCCGCCGCTGATGGTGACGGCGGGGCTCAACGATCCGCGCGTGACCTATTGGGAACCAGCCAAATGGGTGGCAAAGCTGCGTAGCGTCAAGACAGACGCCAACGCGCTGATCCTCAAGGTCAATATGGGCGCAGGGCATGGCGGCAAGTCGGGCCGATTCGAAAGCCTGCACGAGGATGCCGAGGAAATGGCGTTCATCCTGAGCGAGATGGGTGTGGGTTAGGGGACACGCACCAAGGTGGCTAGGCGCGCTAACTCCGCCGCCAATGCAGGGTTTGTGGCGTCGGCACCATAAACCTCGACATAGGGCATTTCATAGCCGAGCAAGGCGACTTCGCCAGCTACACGTAGGTTAGTCAGCGCTTCGCAAGGCGAGCGATTACCATTGGCTCGGCATGTTGTGACGTCGGAGGCAGGCCAGACCCATTGCGCGGCAGGGTAAATGCGGTCGCTCGTCGTCCTGCGCTGTTCGTCAATCAGGCTCCATCCCTGCCCCAAATCAGCGGTTGTGCGCGGGTCGGGGGTGACAGTGTTGAGGTTCCATCGCATCGCGTAGAAAGTGCGACCGGGCCACGTCTGGCGAACATAGGTGACGATCTCGCGCGCCAGATAGTCGCCCGATGATTGTCCCGTCAGGCTTGACGGCAACTGGCCAAAGGCCATCGTCACCACTTGATTGGGAAAGGCACGCATTGTCGCATCGATGATCGCCTTGCAAGAGGTGAGGAGGCCGCTGTTAGTGTAACCCGCCGCGATCATCGTGTTGATATTGGCTGTCGAATCGATTGGAAGAAACCAATCAGGCGTGCTGGCTGACACGCAATGGGTGTTGACGATGGCCAGCGCGCTATGGCCGCTGATGGCGCTACCCATATCGGTCACGAAGCGCGCCACTTCGATGGCATAATCCCGGTCCCACGGGACCGGGACAGTTTCAAGCGTGCCCGTATCGGGCTGAAATGGATTAGGATTGATAAAGCTGAAAGTGGATACATTACGCGACGGCAACCAGTTCGGCGCAGCCTCGCCCGCCCAACTGACGATCAGGCTGACTTTCTTGTTTGCCGCTGTGGCACGGTCAAGCTCGCTGCGCAAAAATTGATAATTATTGCTGGCAAGGTCGGACGATGCGGCAATTGCCGACCATTGTTGCCGCACCACAACCCCTCGAAAGCTGGGATTGGTCAGCACGGCGTCGGGGGTTGGGGAGCCGACGGGGGAAAGCACGAACAATCCGCTGGCTGCGGATATTGTCGGCGTGGGTGTCGGCGTGGGCGTGGGCGTTGGGGCAGGAGTAGGTGGCAAGGTCACTAGGCTGCCTGTGCTGCTGGCCGATGGTCCCGATCTACCGCAAGAGGAGAGCATCAGAGTGGCCACTGCAATCAATAGTTGACGCCGTAATCGCATGTGAAACTCCATGGCCAGAGTGGCATTGGGAGCGCTACCACTCCGACGCGTCTCCTCTGCCATTAGGTTGTCGCAAATCTATCCCAGAAGTTGGTTGTTGCAGCTTCAGGCCTGAAAATATGACTGCCCCGAATTGCTCACAGCAAAAACCGCCCACGCTTTTGGCGGGGCGGTCAATAGCATTTCCAATTTTGGTGAAGATGCGCCAGCGAATCAGCCGAGATTTAGCCCTGACGCGCCTTGAAACGGCGGTTGGTTTTGTTGATGACATAGGTGCGGCCCCGGCGGCGGATCACGCGGTTGTCGCGGTGGCGGTCCTTCAGCGACTTCAGGCTGTTGCGGATCTTCATGGGTCGCTCTTTCATTCATCTACATTGGCAAACCACACAGCATCATGCCGGGCTGCGCAGGCCGCATTCCCATCACATGCTGTCGGTGAAGGCGCGCCACTATGCCGCCCGCCCGCCAAAGTCAAGGCCGAGTCCGGCGCATTGAGCGAAGATTTGCGGTCCGGTGCAATGCGGCATAGAGTGGGCCATCGTCCCACGAGGCCATACCATGACCAGACTCTTGATCGCCCCTCTGCTTGCCCTGACCGCCACGCTCAGCGGCTGCGTCACCCCGCTCCCGCCTGCGTCGGCGACGCGGTTTCACCGGATTGATGGACAAGTGACGATGCCCGCTGGCAGCTATGAGATTGCAGGGCCGACTGGGCTGGATCTGTCGATGCAGCCCGACCCCAGTTACGCGGCGGCGGTGGGGGCACAGCTTGACCGGCTGGGCCACCGCTCTAGCCTGACTAGCGCGGCCGCAGGCCAGGTCGACTATCAGGTTGCTGTGCGCATCGAACGCAGCGAACGCGCCGCGCCGCCATCGGGCCGTCCGGTCAGCGTCGGCTTGGGCGGCAGTGTCGGCAGCTATGGCTCGGGGCTGGGGGTGGGCTTGGGCGTCAACCTCGCCAGCCTGCTGCGCGACAATCGCGACCTGGTGGCGACGCGGCTGTTGGTGCGTATCACGCGGCGCGGCGAGACGCTGGCATTGTGGGAGGGGCGCGCCGAAACCTTTGCGCGCACTGGTACGCCTGCTGCGCAGGTAGGGCTCAACGCGCAAAAATTGGCCGAAGCGCTGTTCAGGGACTTCCCCGGCCGCTCGGGTGAAACTATCACCGTGCCATGACCCTCTCTATTTGCAGCGCCTTTGATTCGGGCAACATCATCGTCCACGCCATTGCGGGGACCACCGCGACGCTGTCGATAGCCAAGGACAAGGATAGCGATTTCTTCCAATGGTTCCATTTCCGCGTTGCGGGCGAAGCGGGAGCGGCGGTGACGCTGCGCATCACCGGGCTTGCCGCCTCGGCCTATCCCGACGGTTGGCCCGGCTATAGCGCACGGATCAGCGTTGACCGTGACTATTGGGAACAGACCGAAACCCGTTATGACCCCGCTGAGGATGGCGGCACGCTCGTCATCACCGCGAGGCTCGACACCGACATCGCGTGGTTCGCCTATTTTGCGCCTTTTTCGATGGAACGGCATCACGATCTGGTGGCGCGCACCGCGATGCTCGACGGCGTCAGCCACCGCACGCTTGGCCACAGCCTCGACGGACAGCCGATCGACTGCCTGGAGATGGGCACGGGCGACACACAGGTCTGGCTCTATGCGCGCCAGCACCCGGGCGAGACGATGGCCGAATGGTGGATGGAAGGCGCGCTCGATATGCTGACCGACCCCGCCGATCCGCACGCGCGCGCGCTGCTCCAGCAATGCCGTTTCCACATCGTCCCGAATATGAACCCCGACGGGTCGGCGCGCGGGCATTTGCGCACCAATGCTTGCGGGGCCAATCTCAACCGCGAATGGGCCGAGCCGACGCCAGAGCGCAGCCCCGAAATACTGTGCGTCCGTAACGCCATGGACCAGAGCGGGGTCGATTTCGCGATGGACATCCACGGTGACGAGGCGATCCCGGCGGTGTTCCTCGCGGGGTTTGAGGGCATCCCGAACTGGACCGAGGCACAGGGCGCGGGCTTTGCGCGTTACCGCGATGCGCTGGCGCGCCGCACGCCGGATTTCCAGACCGAGCTTGGCTATGCCGTTTCCGCGCCGGGGCAGGCCAATCTTACCATGTCGACCAACCAGCTCGCCAATCGTTTTGGCCCAAGTCACGGATGCGTCGCCATGACGCTCGAAATGCCGTTCAAGGACAACCGCGACCTGCCCGACCCGGTGCAGGGCTGGTCGCCCGAACGCTCAGGCCAGCTTGGCCGCGATTGCCTGGCGACACTGGCGGAGTGGCTGGCGGAGAGAGCTTGAGCGAGGCGGCCCTGTTTGCCGATCTGGAAAGCAGCGCCGCCTTTCGCGCCGACATGCTCTATTTCCTGCGGCTGGCGGGCAATTATATGGCCAACATCTTTGTCACGGTGCGGGCGGGCGCGCCGTCCAAACACCGCAAGGCATTTGCCGAATGGCTCACCCCGCCACTTCCGGCAAGGGGCGCGCAGAAACCATCTCCGATAGAGGACAAGCCACTCCGCGATGCGCTGGTGACAAAACAGCTGTGGTTCGACGCCTATAAGCGCGATTTTGCGGTGATGCTGGGGGAGATGCCACAGGCGATGAAGGATCGGCTGGGCCGCAGCATACAGGCCGATCACTGCCTGCCGCTTGACCTGCGCAACTTCATTGCCATGCTCGATGAGCTGCGCGAATACCGCCACTGGCTCGATCATTATGACGAGCGCGTGCAGAAAAAGGAAAAGCGCCCCGTCACCGATGAGCAGGTCGCCCGCCACCTCGGCCTGTTGCTGCTGCCCCATCTCCACAATCATCTGATCGGGCGCGTTCATCATCATCGCTGCAAGGCGGGTCAGCGTAGCTTCGGGCGACCAAAAGCAGCGGCCAATGCGGAGCTCAAGGCTATTTTCGACCGCGCCACCGCTGATCGGCGCGAAGCGACGATGGAACGGATGGGCAGAAGGACAAAGGGCAGCGTGATCCGCAAGGAGCGGCAGGAGGCGCAGCAGGTCGGCGAACGCTGGCGGCAAACCCACGCCGCGCGTTTTTCGCCCGACACCTGGCCGCGTTACAATCTGCACAACTGGAAAACCCGCTATTATTTCATGGGCGAAGGGCGAATTGCCAAGCTGGAATCGCAGTTGCGGCCTGCGGGCGATGATGGCGCGATGGTCGATTTCATCCACGCGATCGAACCCTTGTTCAACCTGTCGCTCGACCTCAATCTGGCGATCCACATGGCGCTGACGGCAATCGAGGGTCTGGGCATCAAGATACGCAGCAAAAAGGATGTCGGGCTGATCATTCCCGCGTTGCGTAACGAAATCGCCCATGGCGGATTTTTCTGGGATGTGAAGGGTGGTGACGGAGCCGTTCTGGCCGCCGCTGATGTTTTTGAAGCGATGCAGGGGCTGATGCTGCAGGCGTCGAACGGCAAACAGCGCCGCAATGACTTTGTTACCGCCGCCCAGCAGCTTATGCGCAAGGCCAGAACCAGCCTTGCCTTTCCTCCGGCCGACCCGGATGATGCCAACCGCTCGCCGCCGCCCATCCGGGTACGGACTTGGGGTGCGGGCAACAGGGTGCGCTATGGTCATAGCTCCGCATTCCGGTTAGAAAAGCGCAAGGATTTATCGCGCGTTGTTGCCGCGTGGATGCGCGCATTGGCCAGTTCGCGTGAAAAAATTGACTCAAAGGTGGGGGTGGGATAGAAGGATGCGTGGCGTTTTCAATAAGTCCACAGGCTGTTTTGCCAATATTCGCAAGGACATGGCATCACAGCTGTTGCAGTCACCCCATATTTGAGGCGTGGCTGTGACTCAATATCTCCAATCGCGTTTTTGCGATAGGGTTGCAGTCACCCCATATTTGAGGCGTGGCTGTGACCCATTTTGACCGCGCGCGTTTTGTCCGACGGTTGCAGTCACCCCATATTTGAGGCGTGGCTGTGACGGAACGTATCGCGCAGAACGCGCTTCTTGAGTTGCAGTCACCCCATATTTGAGGCGTGGCTGTGACGGCCTTGGCGATGATTGTTAGAAGTTCTGGTTGCAGTCCCCCCATATTTGAGGGGTGGCTGTGACCCTCGTCACGTTGCCCCAACTGTGACATGCCGCACCAAAAAACTTGACATTGCACAATCTTTGGTGCAATGTTTGGCGTATGGAAATCGTAACTTACTCTGAAACCCGTGCTAATCTGAAGGCGATTATGGACCGTGCGGTTAATGACCACACGCCGATTGCCATCACGCGGCAACGGGGCAAGCCGGTCGTGATGGTCGATCTGGACGACTGGAACGCGATGCAGGAAACGCGCTACCTGCTCTCGACCCCCAATAATGCTAGAGGATTGCTCGAATCAATTGCCCAAATTGAAGCAGGCAATATGATTGAAGTTGACCCCAAGACCATGACGCCCATCGCGCGGTGAATCAGTGAAACTGGTTTTTAGTCCGCTGGGTTGGGATCAATATCTCGCCTTGCGCGACGCTGAACCAAAGGCGCATAAGAAGCTCGATGACCTCATTCGGGAATGCCTTCGTCACCCGTTCAGCGGAACGGGTAAGCCGGAGCCATTGAGAGATAATCTTAAAGGCTATTGGTCGCGACGGATTACACAGGAACATCGACTAGTCTATCGGGTTAGCGGCACTGGTGACGACCAAACCCTTGATATCTTGCAATGCCGATTCCACTATTGATCGACCATTCCTAATCCTAACCTCCCGTGAAAGCTCTGTTTCATATGCCCACCCTCGTCCTTATTCGCCATGGTCAGTCGCAATGGAACCTCGAAAACCGCTTTACCGGCTGGTGGGATGTCGATGTGACCGAAAAGGGCGCGGACGAAGCGCGCGCGGCCGGGCGATTGATGCGTGACAAGGGGCTGGATTTCGACATGTGTTTCACCAGCGTCCAGACCCGCGCGATCAAGACGCTGCATCTGGCGCTCGAGGAAATGGGGCGGCTGTGGTTGCCGGTGGAAAAGGACTGGCGCTTGAACGAGCGGCATTACGGCGGGCTGACCGGGCTCGACAAGGCCGAAACCGCGGCGTTGCACGGCGCCGATCAGGTGCAGATCTGGCGTCGCAGCTTCGACATTCCGCCGCCGCCGCTCGCGGCTGGCAGCGCATTCGACCTGAGCGGTGACCGCCGCTATGCCGGCATCGCTATCCCCGATACCGAAAGCCTGAAGGATACGATTGCGCGGGTTTTGCCCTATTGGCAAAGCCGTATCGCGCCGGAGCTAAAGGCGGGCAAGCGCGTGCTGATCTCGGCGCATGGCAATAGTCTGCGCGCGCTGGTCAAACATCTCTCAAACATATTGGACGGTGACATCACCGGGCTGGAAATCCCGACCGGACAGCCGATTGTCTATGACCTCAGCCATGATCTGACGGCAGTGGAGCGTTATTATCTGTCCGAGCGCTAGCGCCAATCTCCTGCTTTCCTACGGCTTGCGCGCTATGATATAAGACGCAGATACGGCTCTTTGACCATCGTTAATCACCGCATTCGCTTGGCAATCCGGCCGCCGTGTGTCGGGTAAGGCCATGGGCCATGTCCGGCCTTAACTTGACACATTGCGAATCCCCATATGTGTCGTCAATAGAGGTTAGCGCTTGAATTAAAACGATAAAGCATCGTCTCTTAACTTGACAGTGTGTCAAGTTAAGCGCCAGAATGGCAGTGGCTGACCCTAAAAACTGCCGCTGATCGTCAGCGCGCCGAACAGGTGGATGTGGCGCAATTGCCGTTCGCGCAAAGCGATGGGGCCGTTGCGCCGACCCACGTAGATGTCGCGCAGGATGAGGTCAGACGTGCTCAAGAGGTTGCGCAAGCTGAGCCGGACGGTCAGGCCCAGCACGTCCTTATGCTCGGCATAGACGACCGCGAACGGGCGGGTGAGCGTTTGGTGGTAAAATTGGTCGAGCCGGAACAATGGCCCCTGCCGCGTGTCGCTGATATTCGCACCCCAGGCGATCGGGCTGTTCGGAATGTCGTGGCGCAGATCGACCTGCCATGTCCGTATCAGATCATCGCTGATGCGGCGGTGGACGCCGGTCACCGGGTCGAGCACGCGTGATTTGCGCAGTTCGGCGGTGGCGTCGATTCGCGCGCCGTGCCAGCCAAGTCCGTCGAGGTTGAAGGTGCCGCGCGCGGTAATGCCATATCGCGTGGCGTGCGGCAGATTGCCGACCCCTTCGGTGGTCGCGCTGATCGGGATACGGTCGACAATATCGCTGATCGCCTCGCCATATCCGCCAAGCGTGATCGAGCCGACGGTGCCCAGGCTGCGGGCGATTTCCACTTCGGCGCGCCACGCCTGTTCGGGGATCAGATTGACGTTGCCGGTGTTGGCGTTCTGGTTGAGAAGGTCAACCGCCGTCGCAAAATCTTCAAACGCCAATTGCCCGACGCGGCGGCGGATTTCGGCATTGATGGTCAGGCGCGGGTTTGCGGCCCAGCTGAGCGCAAGCGCGGCCTTTGGCCGAAAAAAGCTGCGCGAAAGCCCGTCTGCGCTGCTCTGGCGGATGTGGCTATATTCGCCGCCCACCGTTGCTTGCAACGACAGGCCGGGCGCCAGTGTCGTGGTGCGCGTGACGAGCGCCTCGGCGCGCCGTTCGTCGACAAAGGTGGTGCTGCCGGGTAGCGGAACCGGGGCGTAACTGCCGTCGGGGAGCAGCGTATCCAGCGCCGAACCCACGTCGGCAAAATTATACGCGCCCTCGATCGAAAATTGCCAGCTGCCGTGCGGTGTTTGCCAGCCATATTCGGCCCGCAACACCGATTCGCCTTCATCGGCGCTCTGGGTGAAGCGGTCTCCGCTGGCGACCGAGCCGGGCGCGCGGTTCAGCAGGCGGAAGGTTTCGACCGTGGGGTCGCGCGAAAAGCGTTGCAGCGCGATCAGCTTGAGCCGACCCGCCCCCAGCGCAAAGGCATAATCGCCGCCGCCCTCGATCCCCCAGGCCTCGGAATCGCTGCGAAAGTTCTCGTCGCGCACCGCGCCGCTAACCGCGCCGGTCGCAACCGCATCTTGCTGGATCAGAAACAGGTCCAACTGGCCGGACAGGTTGAGGTTGAGGATCGACCCATCAGTCCATTCGCGGTGCAGCGTGCCCGCTAGGCGCGGGCGGTCGCGATGGAAGCTGTCGGTCTCGTCACGGGTCAGCAGGACGGTGCCGTTTGCATCGGTGACGAGTTCCGGCCCGCGCCCGCCGCGGCGCAGGCCATCACTGTTCGACAGGCTGAGCGTAAAATCGCTCGCGCCAACCCGCCCGCTGGCCGAAAGACTGCCGGTAAAAATCTGATCTTCGATATTGCGGCGCTGCTGCCCCTCCCAACGGAATTGCACGCGCACCGCAGAGGAGCGGACAATGACGTTGGCGACGCGGCCTGACAGGCCGGGGATGCCCAGCCGCGCCCCGTCGGTCAGCTCGATCCTGACCACTGCGGTCGCCGAAATCTGGCGCAGCGCGGTTTCGGCATCGTTTGTTTTGCCCGTCAGGCGCTGTCCATTGACCAGGACATTCTGGCTGGCCTGACCAATCCCGCGATCTTCGCTGGTTTCCGAAATGGCGAAATCGGGGATATGTTCGACCATGTCGAGCGCGGTACGCGGGCTGAAACGGGCAAAATATTGCGGGGCAAAGGTGATGGTTTCCGCCTCCGCAGCAGCAGGAGCATCTGGTGCGCGCCCTGAACTATCGGCAGAAGATTGCGCGCTGGCCTGAGTTGAAGCCAGATTGGAGGCAATGAGCAGGAAAGTTGCGCAGGAGGAAGATAAGCGCGGAAAGGTGAGGGGCATTGCGCGTCTATAGGGTAATGAGCGTAACCCGCAAGTAAACACCGCCAATGCTTTGATTGTCATCCCATCCATATCGGTGCAAAAAATTGCAGACGGCAATGACGCAAGCTATTGGTCACGTAAAAACGGAGAGTTGATAATATATGCCCAGTTTTTCGTCACGCGCGCTGGCTTTCGTGCTCCGGCTCACCAAATTTGCGCTCAAAAATTATGCGGGCGGGCCCGGGATGATGCAGGCGATCGCCGCCGCGCGCGCCGCGCCATTGAGCGTGCCAAGTGCGAAAATGCGACGGCGGTTTGATGTGAGCGAAGAGCAGTTTGAGGGGCGCAGCGTCTGGCATCTTGCACCTAAGGGAGCAGCACCGCACGGTCATTTGCTGTATTTCCACGGTGGCGGTTATGTGTTTTCGGCCGCCCCGCCGCATTGGTCGAGCCTCGCAGAACTGGTCGAAAAGCACGGCATTGCCGTCACCGCGCCGCTCTATCCGCTCGCCCCAGAGCATGATGCAGAGCAGGTCACTGCTTGGGCGCTAAGCTTTTACCAGCATTATGTGGCCAGCCACAATGCACCCTTCGTCATGGGCGGCGATAGCGCTGGCGGCGGGCTGGCCGCAGCAACAGCACTGGCGGCGCGTGACGCGGGATTGCGGCTGCCATCGGGGCTATTGCTCATCTGCCCGTGGCTCGATGCTAGCGGCACCCACCCCGATCAACCCGCGATCGAACCGCGCGACTGTATTTTGCGCATACGCGGAGTTCGTGATGCGGGCCTGCTCTATGCCCGCGATCTGCCGATCAATGACGTGCGCGTCAGCCCGATTCACGGCGACTGGTCGGGCTTGCCGCCAATCAAGATGTTTGGTGGTGGCGATGACATCCTCGTCACCGATGCGCGCGCGCTCAAGGCGAAGTTATCAAGCGCAGACTATGATGAGCAAGCGGGTTTGATGCACATATGGCCGCTGCTTCCGATTACCGAAGCAAGGGTCGCGCGCGATGCCATTGGCCGATGGATTGCTGCAACGCGGCATTGACGCCCGCCTGCATCAGCGCTAGGGGGCGCTCGCTTGATCGAAGGGTGATCCATGGATTGCCCCACGATTCGGCA
The DNA here is from genome assembly GCA_040080745.1 of Sphingopyxis sp. GTDB lineage: Bacteria > Pseudomonadota > Alphaproteobacteria > Sphingomonadales > Sphingomonadaceae > Sphingopyxis. The sequence continues at coordinate 79,991 of JBEBHS010000004.1, forward strand.
GCAACATATTGCCTGAACACTGCTTCAAGCTGGACATAAAGACCGGGGGCCTCTGTGCTATCCGGCGCTTTTGTGTTTCGCGGGCCCGCCCGCGAAACAGGCCAGCGGCAAGCAGAGTAACCAGCTATTAGGTGAAGACTTCATGCCTACGATCAATCAGCTCGTCCGCAAGGGGCGGGTGCCGCAAAAGACCAAGTCCAAGGTTCCGGCGATGGATGCCAATCCGCAAAAACGCGGTGTTTGCACGCGCGTCTATACCACGACCCCGAAAAAGCCGAATTCGGCGCTTCGCAAAGTGGCCAAGGTTCGCCTGACCAATGCGCGCGAAGTCATCACCTATATCCCAGGTGAGGGCCATAACCTGCAGGAGCATAGCGTCGTGCTAATCCGTGGTGGGCGCGTCCGCGACCTTCCCGGTGTGCGCTACCATGTGCTGCGCGGTGTTCTCGACACGCAGGGTGTCAAGGATCGCAAGCAAAGCCGTTCGAAATACGGCGCCAAGCGTCCTAAGTAATTGGCCGGGTAAGGAGACCTAAAAAATGGCACGTCGTCGTCGCCCTGAAAAACGGGTTATTCTGCCTGATCCCAAATTTGGGGATGAGGTTCTTTCAAAATTCATGAATAGCGTGATGCTAGACGGCAAGAAAGCTACGGCTGAAAGCATCGTCTATACAGCGCTCGACACCGTTGAGGCCAAAGCGAAGAAAGAGCCGATCGGCATTTTTCATGACGCGCTCAATAACGTCAAGCCGGGGATCGAAGTCCGCAGCCGCCGTGTCGGCGGAGCCACCTATCAGGTGCCTGTCGAAGTGCGTAACGAACGCGCGCAGGCTTTGGCGATCCGCTGGCTCATTACGGCTGCGCGCAACCGCAGCGAGCCGACCATGGCTGGCCGTCTGTCGGGTGAATTGCTCGATGCCGCAAACAACCGCGGCAGTGCCGTCAAAAAGCGCGAAGATACGCACCGCATGGCCGAAGCCAACCGCGCCTTCTCGCATTATCGCTGGTAAAGTCATTTGCACGTCACCGTGGCGACGCCTAGGCGATGCCACGGCGCGGCAGTAGCTAACGCATTTTCGCCATAGCCACTCGGCTTGGCACAGGAGTGAAGACCATGGCCCGCAGCCATCCGCTAAACATGTATCGCAACATCGGTATCATGGCGCACATCGACGCTGGTAAAACGACGACGACCGAGCGCATCCTCTATTATACCGGCAAGTCATACAAGATCGGCGAAGTCCATGACGGCGCGGCGACGATGGACTGGATGGAGCAGGAACAAGAGCGCGGGATCACGATCACGTCGGCGGCGACGACCTGTTTCTGGAACGATCACCGGATCAACATCATCGATACACCCGGCCACGTTGACTTCACGATTGAAGTCGAGCGCTCGCTTCGCGTGCTCGATGGTGCGGTCGCCTGTTTCGACGGCGTTGCGGGGGTTGAGCCACAATCGGAAACGGTGTGGCGCCAGGCCGATCGCTACGGCGTGCCGCGCATGTGCTTTATCAACAAGCTCGACCGCACCGGTGCCAATTTTGAATATTGCGTTCAGTCGATCATTGATCGGCTCGGCGCGCGGCCTGCGGTGCTTTATATCCCCATCGGCATCGAAGCCGAGCTGAAGGGCTTGGTCGATCTGGTCGAACAGCGCGCCATCATCTGGAAGGACGAAGCGCTGGGCGCAGAGTTTTTCTATGAAGAGATCCCCGCCGACCTTGCTGCCAAGGCCGCTGAATATCGCACCACCCTCATCGAAATGGCTGTCGAGCAGGACGACGACGTGATGACCGCCTATCTTGAGGGTGACGAACCAGACGTCGCGACGCTGAAGGCGCTGATCCGCAAGGGCACGCTGGCTCATGCGTTTGTTCCTGTCGTTTGCGGCAGCGCGTTCAAGAATAAGGGGGTTCAGCCGCTGCTCGACGCGGTGGTCGATTATCTGCCTTCGCCGCTCGACATCAAGGACGTGCAAGGGCTGAAGCTCGACGGTGAAACCCCCGATTCGCGCCCCGCGACCGACGACGCGCCGCTGTCGCTGCTGGCATTCAAGATCATGAACGATCCGTTTGTCGGTTCGCTGACCTTTGCCCGCATCTATTCGGGCACCCTGACCAAGGGGACCTATCTGAACTCGGTCAAGGACAAGAAGGAAAAGATTGGCCGCATGCTGTTGATGCATGCCAACAGCCGCGAAGACATTGACGAGGCCTTTGCCGGCGACATCGTTGCGCTGGCGGGGCTCAAGGAAACGACGACCGGCGACACATTGTGCGCGGCCAATGCGCCGATCATCCTTGAGCGGATGGTGTTCCCCGATCCGGTGATCGAGCTCAGCGTCGAGCCGAAGACCAAGGCCGACCAGGAACGGATGGGCATCGCGCTCAACCGCCTGGCCGCCGAGGATCCCTCGTTCCGCGTTTCGACCGACCACGAGAGCGGGCAGACGATCATCAAGGGGATGGGCGAGCTTCACCTCGACATTCTCGTTGACCGTATGCGCCGAGAGTTCAAGGTCGAGGCCAATGTTGGCGCGCCGCAAGTGGCGTACCGCGAGAGTTTGGCCAAGAAGGTTGATATTGACTACACCCACAAGAAACAATCTGGTGGGTCGGGCCAGTTCGGCCGGGTCAAGGTAACGGTTGCGCCGGGCGAACGCGGCTCTGGCATCACCTTCATCGACGAAATCAAGGGCGGCAACATCCCTCGCGAATATATCCCCAGTGTTGAAAAGGGCATGCGCGAATCGGCTGAGAACGGCCATATGATCGGCTTCCCGATCATCGATTTTGAGATTCGCTTGACCGACGGCGCCTATCACGACGTCGATTCATCGGCGTTGGCGTTCGAAATTGCGGGCCGGGCGGCGATGCGCGAAGTCGCTGCCAAGTCCGGCATCAAGTTGCTTGAGCCGGTGATGAAGGTTGAGGTTGTCAGCCCAGAAGAATATTTGGGTGATGTCATCGGCGATCTTAACTCTCGTCGTGGCCAGATCCAGGGCACCGACACGCGCGGAAATGCCCAGATGGTCGAAGCGATGGTGCCGCTCGCCAACATGTTTGGCTATGTCAACCAGCTGCGCTCTTTCACCCAGGGACGCGCAAATTACTCGATGCAATTCTCGCATTACGAAGAAGTACCACAGAATGTGGCGGACGAGGTGAAAGCGAAGCTTGCCTGATCGGGAAAGAGCGACTAAGGGCGGCGCCTGATTCACGAGGCTTTCGTTCCGACTGAACTAACAACCATGTGTTTTTGAGGAAGACCCAGAAATGGCAAAGGCAAAATTTGAGCGGAACAAGCCGCACTGCAACATCGGCACCATCGGTCACGTCGACCATGGCAAGACCTCGCTGACCGCAGCGATCACCAAGGTGCTCGCCGAAACCACAGGCGGCGTCGCTGTCGATTTTGCAAATATCGACAAGGCACCCGAAGAGCGCGAGCGCGGGATTACGATCTCGACCGCCCACGTCGAATATGAAACCGAAGCGCGCCACTATGCGCACGTCGACTGCCCGGGTCACGCCGACTATGTGAAGAACATGATCACCGGTGCGGCGCAGATGGACGGCGCTATCCTCGTCGTGTCCGCGACCGATGGCCCGATGCCCCAGACCAAAGAGCATATCCTGCTCGCCAAGCAGGTTGGTGTTCCCACCATGGTCGTGTTCATGAACAAGGTTGACCTTGTCGATGACGACGAAATCCTTGAGCTGGTCGAAATGGAAATTCGCGAAGAATTGTCGAAGCGCGATTTCGATGGCGACAATATCCCTATCATCCGTGGGTCGGCGACTTGCGCGCTGAGCGGCAGCGACGACAAGATGGGCCGTGAAGCCATTCTGGAGCTGATGAAAGCGGTGGACAGCTGGATTCCCCAGCCCGACCGCCCGGTTGATCAGCCGTTCCTGATGCCGATCGAGGATGTGTTCTCAATCTCGGGCCGCGGCACCGTGGTTACCGGCCGTATCGAAACCGGCGTCGTCAATGTTGGCGATGAAATCGAAATCGTTGGCCTCAAGGATACGGCGAAGACGGTGTGCACCGGCGTTGAAATGTTCCGCAAGCTGCTCGACCGCGGTGAGGCGGGCGACAATGTCGGCGCGCTCTTGCGCGGCACCAAGCGCGAAGATGTCGAGCGTGGTCAGGTTCTGGCCAAGCCGGGTTCGATCACTCCGCACACCGAGTTTAACGCAGAAGTGTATGTGCTGTCGAAGGATGAAGGTGGCCGCCACACGCCATTCTTCAACAATTATCGCCCGCAATTCTACTTCCGCACCACCGACGTGACCGGCGAAGTGATTTTGCCTGAAGGCACCGAGATGATCATGCCTGGCGACAATGTCACCATCGGCGTCAAACTGATTGCTCCTATCGCGATGGACCCGGGTTTGCGCTTCGCTATTCGCGAAGGTGGCCGGACCGTCGGTGCAGGGGTTGTCGGCGCGATATCAAAGTAATATAGGCTCCCCAACGCCACCCGATTCGCATGATTCGGGTGGCTTGGTTTTTCGCCAAAACAACGCATCGGGACTTCCCGGCATCGGTCGCAAGACTAGTCGGGTTGCTTGCTTGTGTTGCAAGGCATCTCTTCTACGCCTTGCTTTGCAAGGTACGGCTCTTTCGCATCGATATTGGGACAATAGGCTAGCGACATGGAAACGCAGAATATCCGCATCCGCCTCAAGGCATTCGATCACCGCGTGCTCGACCAGGCGACAAGCGAAATCGCGGATACTGCGCGCCGCACTGGTGCCTTGATTCGTGGCCCCATCCCGATGCCGACGCGCATTGAAAAATTCACCGTGAACCGCGGTCCGCACGTCGACAAAAAGTCGCGTGAACAGTTCGAGGTTCGCACCCACAAACGGTTGCTCGACATCGTGCAGCCGACGCCGCAAACGGTCGATGCTTTGATGAAGCTCGATCTGGCCGCTGGTGTTAATGTGGAAATCAAGCTGGCGTAACGCCAGTTTGCGATGGCGGCGCGGACATTGATCCGGGCAGCTATCGGGAGATACCGCCGGAGCGTCGCTTCGGGCTGCGTCCCCCGTCTCGCTTGGCCTTTTTGGGTTCAAGCAACTCAGCCCGGACGGGGCGATGCATGACAATGTGGGCTGGATGGGCGCGTGTCGAAACGGGGTTTCGATGGGTGCCCGATAAGCCCCCGAAATGGTTCGGGGGCCTCTGTTAGGAGCAAAGATCATGCGCACTGGCGTGATCGCCAAAAAAATGGGAATGACCCGTCTGTTTCAGGACGATGGCCGTCATGTACCCGTTACCGTCCTCGCCCTTGAGGGGTGTCAGGTTGTGGGTCAGCGTAATGCTGAGACCGATGGCTATGTCGCTCTGCAACTCGGCGCGGGAACGGCCAAGGCGAAAAATATAGCCAAGCCACAACGCGGTGCCTTTGGCAAAGCCGAGGTTGAGCCAAAGGCCAAGGTCGTCGAGTTCCGCGTGTCCGAAGACGCGTTGGTTGACGTTGGCACCGAAATCTCCGCCGACCATTTTGTGGTTGGCCAGATCGTTGATGTCCAGGGTGTAACGCAGGGCAAGGGCTTTGCCGGTGCGATGAAGCGCTGGGGCTTCGGCGGCATGCGCGCGACGCACGGCGTCTCCATCTCTCACCGTGCCCATGGTTCGACCGGACAACGTCAAGATCCCGGCCGCGTGTTCAAGAACAAGAAGATGGCCGGTCACATGGGTGCGCGCAATCGCACGCAACAGAACCTCGAAATCGTCCGCACCGATGCGGAGCGCGGCTTGCTATTCGTCAAGGGGTCGGTTCCTGGCTCCAAGGGTGGTTGGCTCTTGGTCCGCGATGCGGTGAAGGTTGCGGCCCATGCCGATACGCCTTATCCGACTGCGCCGAAACTGGCAAAATCCGCTGCTGCTCCGCTCGAAGCGCAGGTCGAGGCCGCTCCAGCGGTTGACACCGCCGAAAATACGGAAGGCTGAGCGTCATGAAGATCAAGATTCAAGCGCTCGATGGCAAAGCGGCAAAGGGTGATGTTGAGCTCAGCGATGCTGTGTTCGGGGTTGATCCGCGCGCCGACATTTTGCACCGCGTTGTCACCTGGCAGCTCGAAAAGCGCCGGGCACCCGCTCGCGCCACCCGCGAGCGCAGCGATGTTGCGCGCACCGGCAAGAAGTTTGGCAAGCAAAAGGGTGGCGGCACCGCCCGTCACGGCAACCGCCGTGCGCCGATTTTCATCGGCGGTGGTAAGGCGCACGGCGCTCGCGCCCGCACCTTTGGCCACAGCCTCAACAAAAAGATTCGCACATTGGGCCTCAAAATGGCGCTGTCGGCCAAGGCCAAGGGCGGCCACCTGGTGGTGATTGACAGCCTTGATGTTGCGGGCGGCAAGACGCAGGCGCTCGCCGGTCAGCTCGCCAAGCTTGGTTTTAATCGCGCTTTGTTCATCGACGGTGCGGCGACCAACATCAGCTTTGCCCATGCATCGGCCAACCTTGGCGGGGTCAATCTGCTCCCGGCCATCGGTGCCAATGTCTATGACATTTTGAAACATGACACGCTGGTGCTCACCCGCGCCGCGGTCGAAGCGCTGGAGGCCCGTTGCAATGGCTAAGGCAAAGCAGGCAATGGACACACGCCATTATGACGTGGTGCTCAGCCCGGTGATTACCGAAAAATCGACCATGTTGTCCGAGCACAATGCCGTGGTGTTCCGCGTTGCCAAGGACGCGACCAAGCCCGCAATCAAGGCGGCGGTTGAGGCGCTGTTCGACGTCAGCGTCACCAAGGTGAATACGCTCAATCAAAAGGGCAAGACTAAAAAATGGAAGGGCCGTCCTTACACGCGGTCTGATGTGAAGAAGGCGGTTGTGACGCTGGCCGAAGGTCAGTCGATCGACGTGACTTCGGGCATTTAAGGGCGGATCGGACAATGGCACTCAAACATTATAATCCGACCAGCCCGGCGCGGCGCGGCCTAATATTGGTCGATCGCAGCGCGCTGTGGAAGGGCAAGCCGGTCAAGGCGCTTACCGAGGGTAAGAACAAGACCGGCGGCCGCAACAATAAGGGGCATGTGACCTCGCGAGGGATCGCGGGCGGGCACAAGCAAAGCTATCGCCAGATAGATTTCAAGCGCCGCAAATGGGATGTTGCGGCAACGGTAGAGCGCCTGGAATATGACCCGAACCGCAGTGCCTTCATCGCGCTCATCAAATATGATGACGATGGGTCGGTTGCCTACATCATCGCGCCGCAGCGCCTGGCTGTTGGTGACAAGGTGATTGCCGGGCAAAAGGTTGACGTCAAACCTGGCAACGCGATGCTTTTGTCGCAAATGCCGGTCGGCACGATCATCCATAATATCGAAATGAAGCCCGGCAAGGGTGCCCAGATCGCTCGCTCGGCTGGCACCTATGCTCAGCTGGTCGGCCGCGATCGCGGTATGGTGATTGTACGTCTGGGTTCGGGCGAACAACGCTATGTGCGCGGTGATTGCATGGGCACGGTCGGCGCGGTGTCGAACCCCGACAACGCCAACACCAACCTTGCCAAGGCTGGCCGCAACCGCTGGCTCGGCAAGCGTCCGCTGACACGCGGCGTTGCCAAAAACCCGGTCGACCACCCACATGGTGGTGGCGAGGGCCGCACATCGGGTGGTCGTCATCCGGTGACGCCATGGGGCAAGCCGACCAAGGGCGCGCGCACGCGCAACAACAAGACAACCGACCAGTATATCATCCGCTCGCGTCACGCGAAGAAGAAGAGGTAAGCCATGGCCCGCTCAGTCTGGAAGGGTCCGTTCGTCGAACTCAGCCTGCTCAAAAAGGCAGAGGCTGCGACCGAGTCTGGCACCCGTGCGCCGATCAAGACCTGGTCGCGCCGCTCGACCATCCTGCCGCAATTTGTCGGCCTGACGTTCAACGTCTATAACGGCCGCAAACATGTGCCGGTTTCGGTGACCGAGGATATGGTGGGGATGAAGCTCGGCGAATTTGCGCCGACGCGTTTCTTTCCCGGTCATGCCGCAGACAAAAAGGGCAAGCGCAAATGAGCAAGCCCAAATCTCCGCGCCGCGTTGGCGAAAAAGAAGCACTGGCGGTTGGCACCACCATCCGTGGCAGCGCGCAAAAGCTCGGCCTGGTGGCCGCGCTTATCCGTGGCCGCAAGGTCGAAGAGGCATTGAACGTGCTCTCTTTCTCCAAACGCGCGATGGCGGTTGACGTGAAGAAAGTGCTCGCCTCGGCAATCGCCAATGCTGAAAATAATCACAACCTCGATGTTGACGCGCTGGTCGTCAAGGAAGCCAGTGTTGGTAAGGCGATGGTCATGAAGCGGTTTCACACCCGTGGCCGTGGCAAATCAACGCGCATCCTCAAGCCATTCAGCCGCCTGCGCATCGTCGTCGAGGAAAAGGAAGAAGCGTAACATGGGCCACAAGACCAACCCTATCGGCCTGCGTCTTCAGGTCAACCGCACGTGGGACAGCCGCTGGTTCGCCGAGCGCGGCGACTATGGCCGCCTGCTGCTCGAAGACCTCAAGATGCGCAAGTTCATCATGAAGGCGCTGCCGCAGGCGGCGATCTCCAAAGTGGTGATCGAGCGCCCGGCAAAGCTGTGCCAGGTCAGCGTTTATGCTGCGCGCCCCGGTGTCATCATCGGCAAAAAGGGCGCGGACATCGACAAGCTGAAAAAGCAGCTGGCGACCTTCACCAGCAGCGAGGTCAGCTTGAACATCGTCGAAATCCGCAAACCCGAAGTTGACTCGCGGCTGGTTGCGCAAGGGATCGCCGATCAGCTTATTCGCCGTGTGGCGTTCCGCCGCGCAATGAAGCGCGCGGTGCAATCGGCGATGCGGCTTGGCGCAGAGGGCATCCGCATCAACTGCGCAGGCCGTTTGGGCGGTGCCGAAATCGCGCGCACCGAATGGTACCGCGAAGGCCGCGTTCCGCTGCACACGCTGCGCGCCAATGTCGATTATGCCGAGGCCGAGGCGCTCACGGCCTATGGCATTTGCGGCATCAAGGTCTGGATATTCAAGGGTGAGATATTTGCCCACGATCCGATGGCAACCGACCGACTGATGGTGGAGGCTCAAACCTCCGGCGTCCGTCCGGCGCGCTAAGGTTTAGGAAACGCTCATGTTGCAACCCAAGCGCACCAAGTTCCGCAAGGCTCATAAGGGCCGTATCCACGGCGATGCCAAGGGCGGAACCGACCTCAATTTCGGTGCTTATGGACTGAAGGCGCTCGAACCGGAGCGGATTACCGCCCGCCAGATCGAGGCCGCGCGCCGTGCCATTCAGCGCCACGTCAAGCGTCAGGGGCGGCTCTGGATCCGCATCTTCCCCGACGTGCCTGTCTCGTCCAAGCCCGCCGAAGTCCGGATGGGCAAGGGCAAGGGAAGCCCGGAATATTGGGCCGCACGGGTCAAGCCGGGCCGGATATTGTTCGAGCTGGACGGCGTGTCCGGCCCGCTTGCGGCAGAGGCGTTCAGCCGTGCGGCGATGAAATTGCCGATCAAGACCAGGGTGGTGGCGCGTCTCGGCGACACCACGCACCTCGGAGCATGAGCATGGGTAAAGTAACCGACGATCTGCGCCAAAAGAGCGACGATCAGCTGGCCGAACAATTGGGCGAGTTGAAGCGTGAGGCGTTTAACCTGCGTTTTCAGGCGGCTACCGGCCAGATGGAACGCCCTGCCCGGGTGCGCGAGGTGCGCCGCACCATTGCGCGGATTAAAACACTCCAGACACAGCGTTCCGCTGTGCCAGCGAATTAAGGACGGAACGCCATGCCAAAGCGCATTCTTCAGGGCACGATCGTGTCGGACAAGGGCGACAAGACCGTGGTGGTCAAGGTGGAGCGCCGGGTCAAGCACCCGCTCTATGCCAAGATTATCCGGCTTTCGAAAAAATATCACGCCCACGATGAAGCCAATGAGTTTCACGCCGGCGAAGTGGTGCGGATCGAAGAGACGCGCCCGATATCCAAGCAAAAGACTTGGCGGGTGATCGACCGGGTCGATACCCACGGCAAACCGAAAACGGCGGTCAACGCCTAAGTTTCGGGTCAACAGACGATTTTGGAACTCCCGGGAAAGGCCCCGGAAAGCCAGTGAAAAGGAAGCGGATCAATGATCCAGATGCAATCAAACCTCGACGTCGCTGACAACAGCGGCGCGAAGCGCGTCCAGTGCATCAAGGTGCTGGGCGGGTCAAAGCGCCGCACAGCGGGCGTCGGCGACATCATTGTCGTGTCGATCAAAGACGCCGCGCCGCGTGGCAAGGTCAAGAAGGGCGATGTTCACCGCGCGGTTATCGTCCGCACGGCAAAAGATATCCGCCGCGCCGATGGCAGCGTCATCCGGTTCGACTCGAATGCCGCCGTGCTGATCAACAAGAATAAGGAGCCGATCGGCACGCGTATTTTTGGTCCGGTGGTGCGCGAATTGCGTGCTGCCCAGCATATGAAAATCATCAGCCTTGCTCCGGAGGTGCTGTAACCATGGCCAGTGCCAAGATTAAAAAGGGTGACACTGTCATCATCCTGACCGGCAAGGACAAGGGCAAAACCGGCGCGGTTACTCAAGTGCTTCCGCGCGACGGAAAGCTCATTGTTGCCGGTGCCAACATCATCACCCGCCACCGCAAGCCCAGCCAGACCAATCCCGAAGGCGGTTTGGAACGGCGCGAAGCGGCGATGGCGATTTCGAACGTCGCTGTGGCCGATCCCAAGTCGGGCAAGGCCACCCGCGTTCGATTTGAAACCCGCGATGGCAAAAAGGTCCGCGTCGCGGTTAAATCTGGGGAAGTGATCAATGGCTGACCGGTATACACCCCGCCTCAAGCGCGATTATGACGAACGCATCGTTAAGGCGATGACCGAAAAATTCGGTTATGCCAACGCGATGGCGGTTCCGCGCCTGGAAAAAATCGTCCTCAATATGGGCGTTGGCGAAGCGTCACAGGACAAGAAGAAGGTCGAAACGGCTGCCCAGGAAATGGAGTTGATTGCTGGTCAAAAGCCGGTCATCACCAAGGCCAAGAAATCCATCGCCCAGTTCAAGCTGCGCGAAGGCATGCCGATCGGCGTCAAGGTTACGCTGCGCCGCGAACGCATGTACGAGTTTCTCGACCGTCTGGTCACCGTCGCCATGCCGCGCATCCGCGATTTCCGTGGCCTCAACCCCAACAGCTTCGATGGCCGTGGCAATTACGCCATGGGCCTCAAGGAACAGCTGATTTTTCCGGAAATCAGCTACGACAAGATCGATAAAGTCCGCGGACTAGACGTCATCATTGCCACTTCGGCGACAAGCGACGACGAAGCCCGTGAATTGCTGCGTCTGTTCAACTTCCCCTTCCCGCGTGAAGAAGAAGAAAAACAAGCCGCATAACGGGGCCATCCCCACCAACCATTCCGACGAGGTCTAGCCACCCGTCAGCAGAGGAAAAGTGAACTTAAGTCATGGCGAAACTGAGTTCGATGAACAAAAATGAAAAGCGCAAGGCGTTGGTAAAAAAATATGCCGCGCGTTACGCAAAACTGAAGGCTGCGGCCAAGGACACATCGCTCGACGAAAGTGAGCGGATGATTGCCCGGCTGAAGATGGCGGAGGTGCCGCGTAATGGCAACCCGACGCGCATCCGCAACCGCTGTGAGCTGACCGGGCGTCCGCGCGCATATTATCGCAAGTTCCGGCTCTGCCGTATTCAGCTGCGTGATCTGGCTAACAAAGGCCTGATCCCCGGCGTCGTCAAGTCAAGCTGGTAAGGATAGACTATGGCATTGACCGATCCTTTGGGTGACATGCTCACCCGCATCCGCAACGGCCAGCGCGCCAAGAAGGACAGCGTGATTACGCCTGCGTCCAATTTGCGCACCCGGGTGCTCGACGTGCTCCAGCGCGAAGGCTATATCCGCGGCTATAGCGAAATCCTGCTCGGCCGCTTTGAACAGCATAAGGGCATCCGCATCGAGCTGAAATATTTCGAGGGTGAACCCGCAATCCGCCACGTAGCGCGCGTGTCCAAACCTGGACGCCGCGTCTATTCGGGGACCAAGGAATTGCCGCGTGTCAAGAACGGCATGGGCATCACCATCGTTTCGACGCCGCGCGGTGTGCTCTCGGACGCCGAAGCACGCGACGCGAATGTCGGCGGCGAAGTGCTGGCGGAGGTGTTTTGATATGTCACGCATAGGCAAAAAACCCGTGGCCATTCCCGGCGGCGTCACCGCCACCATCGATAATGGCATGCTCGCGGTCAAGGGACCAAAGGGTCAGCTCAGCTTGGCGATGGCCGATGACGTCACCTATGCCATCGACGATGGCGGCATCAACGTCCGCCCGGCGAATGCCACCAAACGTGCGCGCGCTTTTTGGGGCATGCAACGCACGCTGGTGCAAAATCTGGTGGTTGGCGTCACCGATGGCTTTACTACCGTGCTCGAAATCACCGGTGTCGGCTATCGTGCGAACAGCCAGGGCAAGACATTGAAGCTGCAGCTCGGTTATAGCCACGATGTCGATTTCGCGGTGCCAGAAGGCATCGAGATCAAGACACCCGACAATACCACGATCGAAATCAGCGGCATCGACAAACAACAGGTCGGACAGGTCGCGGCGGAAATCCGTCGTTGGCGCAAGCCCGAACCCTATAAGGGCAAGGGTATCCGCTATCGCGGCGAGTTCATCTTCCGTAAGGAAGGGAAGAAGAAATAATCATGGCACTGAAACGCTCATCTTTCGACAAGCGCCGCCAACGCGTGCGCACCGCCCTTCGCAAACGTGCGGGCGACCGCAAGCGCCTGTCGGTGCATCGCTCGGGGCGGCACATTTATGTGCAGCTGATCGACGATGCCACCGGTACCACGCTTGCGGCGGCTTCGACGCTCGAAAAATCGGTGCGAGGCACCACGGGGGCAACCTGCGGCGCGGCGGCCGATGTCGGCACCCGTATTGCCGCCGCTGCCAAGGCGGCTGGTGTCACCCGCGTTGTTTTCGACCGCGGCGGCTTCCTGTTCCATGGCCGGGTCAAGGCATTGGCTGATAGCGCACGCGAAGGCGGATTGGAGTTCTAAATGGCTGATATAGTTGAAACACAGGGTCAGGAAGGCGCTCCTGCCGACGCTCCGGCGCGCGGACCACGCGGTGGTCGGGGTCGTGGCCAGGGTGCTGGCGGCGGCGGCCGTGAAGGCCGCGGCCGTGGTGATCGCGATCGTCGTCCGCGCGGCGGTGACGAAGATGGCGGCGAAGAGTTTATCGAAAAACTGGTTCACATTAACCGCGTCAGCAAAACGGTCAAGGGCGGTAAGCGCTTCGGTTTTGCCGCGTTGGTCGTGGTCGGCGATGGCAAGGGTCGCGCGGGCTTCGGCCATGGCAAGGCGCGCGAAGTGCCAGAAGCTATTTCCAAGGCAACCGCTGCCGCGAAAAAGGCGATGATCCGCGTGCCTTTGAAGGAAGGGCGCACGCTGCACCACGATGGCGTCGGCCGTTTCGGTGCGGGACTGGTCAATGTCCGTTCGGCACCGCAGGGAACCGGCATCATCGCTGGCGGCCCGATGCGCGCGGTGTTCGAATCATTGGGCGTGGCAGACGTCGTGTCGAAATCGAACGGCACCTCGAACCCCTACAACATGGTTCGCGCGACCTTCGATGCGCTGGGAACGCAGGTCAGCCCCAAATCGGTGGCGCAACGTCGCGGCAAAAAGGTTGCCGACCTGCTGCGCCGCAGCGGCTCATCCGCGCGTGAGGCCGACGCCGACGCGGCATTGACGGAGGCATAATCATGGCTGGCAAAAAAATGTTCACAATCCGTCAGGTCGGCTCGCCGATCCGCCGCCCTAAATCACAGGCTGCTATCTTGACTGGGCTTGGGCTTGGCAAGATGCACCGGGTTGTCGAAATTGAAGACACGCCATCGACGCGCGGCATGGTTCATGCCGTCCGCCACATGGTCGAGGTTGTCGAAGGCTAATCTATCGGGGCCTGACCCTGGAAATAATCACTGACATTCACTGTCAGGAATAGCGCGAACAAAGCGAAAGCGAGTGCAACATGAAACTGAATGAACTCCACGATAATGCGGGGGCGCGGCATCGCCGGATGCGCGTTGGACGCGGTATTGGTTCGGGCAAGGGCAAGACCGCTGGCCGAGGCCAAAAGGGCCAGTCGAGCCGCTCTGGCGTCGCCATCAACGGCTTCGAAGGCGGCCAGATGCCGCTCCACATGCGTATTCCAAAACGCGGATTTAACAACATTTTTGGTAAGGATTACGCCATCGTCAATCTGGGCATGGTCCAGAAACTGATCGACGCTGGCAAGCTCGACGCCAAGGCGGTGATCGACCGCGCCGCGCTTCAGGCTGCGGGCGCGGCGCGCGGCGGCAAGGACGGCGTGCGCTTGCTCGCTAAAGGCGAATTATCGACCAAGTGCGCCTTCACCGTTGCGGGCGTTTCGGCTGGCGCGCTCGCTGCTGTCGAAAAAATTGGCGGAAAGGTCGAGGTTTTGGTCAACAAGCGCGACGTTGCGCGCGCCGAAGCCAGCGCAGTCGGTGCCGCCAAGAAGGCCGCCAAGGCCGCGCGGAAAAAGGGCTGATTACAAATGGCGGCGGGGGCTTGCGTCGCCACGTAAAGCACCCCATTTGTCAGCTTCAGGGGCAAGACCTTAGGGCTGGCGGCCTTGGACCATCTTCACAGCAAGGGCAGGCATTATGGCATCTCGCGCCGATCAATTAGGGCTCAACCTCAACCTCGCAAAGTTCGGCCAGGCGACCGAGCTTAAGAGCCGTCTGTGGTTCACGCTCGGCGCGCTTGTCATCTTTCGCTTTTTGAGCTTCGTTCCATTGCCCGGTATCGATCCGGTGGCGATGAACCAGCTCTATAGCCAGGCGGCTTCGGGCGGCATCCTCGATCTGTTCAACACATTTTCGGGTGGCAGCCTCGAGCGGATGAGCATCATCGCGCTTGGTGTCATGCCCTATATCACCTCGTCGATCGTGGTCCAGCTGGCGGCGGCGCTGTCGCCTACGCTCGGCGCGCTCAAAAAAGAGGGCGAGAGCGGTCGCAAAAAACTCAACCAATATACGCGCTATGGCGCGGTGCTGCTGACGGCGGTGCAGGGCTATTTCATTGCGTCGGGTTTGGAAACGCTGGGCGCCAGTCAGGCGTTACAGCCTGTCATTGACCCTGGCATGCTGTTTCGCGTTTCCGCAGTCATCAGCCTGATCGGCGGCACGATGTTCCTGATGTGGTTGGGCGAACAGATTACCAGCCGTGGCATTGGCAACGGGGTGTCGCTCATCATCATGGCGGGTATCGTCGCGTCGATGCCGCAAACCTTGGCGCAATTGTTCGAAAAGGGTCGCACCGGCGACCTTGGCGGGGTGTTGATTGTCGCGCTGCTTGGCGGCGCGTTCGGCGTCATCTGGCTGATCAGCTTTTTTGAGCGCGCGCAGCGCCGCGTGCTGGTGCAATATCCCAAGCGCGCGACACAGCAGGGTATGGCGCAACAGGAACGCAGCCATCTGCCGCTCAAAGTCAATACGGCGGGGGTCATTCCACCGATCTTTGCCTCGTCGCTGTTGTTGATGCCGCTGACAATCACGCAATTTTTGGGCCAGCGCGTCGATGAAGAAACATTCTGGGGCCGCGCGCTCTTGAACCTCAACCAGTGGTTCGCGCACGGCCAGTGGCTGTACATGACCTTTTATGGCCTCGGCATCGTCTTTTTTGCCTTTTTCTATGTCTCGGTGGTGTTCAACCCCGAAGAGACGGCGGACAATCTCAAACGCCAGGGCGGCTTCATCCCCGGTTATCGCCCCGGTAAATCGACCAGCGATTATCTCGACCATGTCCTCACCCGGATTACGGTGATCGGCGCGGCCTATCTGGCGTTGATCTGTTTGATCCCCGAGTGGGTGACGGCATCGACGGGCATCGGCCTTGCGCTTGGCGGCACCAGCCTGTTGATCCTCGTCAATGTCACGATCGACACGGTGACGCAGATTCAAAGCCATTTGCTGGCGCACCAATATGCCGACCTCATCAAAAAGGCGAAGCTCAAGGGCAAGTTGCGCTGATCGTCAAAAGACGGCACGATACTGCGGAAATGGAATAGCGGGGAATCCATGGCGCTCGACATTATTTTATTAGGCCCGCCCGGCGCGGGCAAAGGCACACAGGCCGCGCGGCTCGAGGATGCGCACGGCATGGTCCAGCTATCGACCGGCGACATGTTGCGTGCGGCGGTGAAGGCCGGCACCCCCATCGGGCTTCAGGCCAAGGCGGTGATGGAGGCGGGCGAACTGGTTTCGGACGCAATTGTCTCGGGCATCATTGGCGACAGGCTTGATGAATTGGGTGCCGAAACCCCAGTGATATTCGACGGCTATCCGCGCACCGCAGCGCAGGCAGAGGCGCTCGACGCGATCCTTGCCGCTCGCGGACGTGACCTCGACCATGTCATCGAGCTTGACGTCGACGAGGATGCGCTGGTCGAACGGATCACAGGCCGTTACACCTGCGCCACATGCGGCGAGGGCTATCACGACCGTTTCAAACAGCCCGCCCACGCCGACGTGTGCGATGCGTGCGGCGGGACAGAGTTCAAGCGCCGCCCCGACGACAATGCCGAAACGGTGCGCACGCGGATGGCCGAATATCGCGCCAAGACTGCGCCGATCCTGCCTATCTATGAAGCGCGCGGCATCGTTTCGCGCATCGATGGCATGGCCGACATTGACGATGTTGCTGCGGCGATAGAAGCGCTTCTCAAAGCAGCCTGAATGTGTCAGCTTACCCCGTCGCATGCGATGCGGAGAACGCAAATGAAAAACATATGGCTGATGGCGGCGGTGCTGGCCGCGTGCGCTGCTCCCGCTAGTGCGACAGTCGAACGCAATGACGCCGATGCTTTTGTCGTCGTCCATGCAATTGACAGCGCGATCGACGAACATCTGTTGTGGCAAAGGATGATTACACCGTCCTTGTGGTGGGATAGCGGGCATACATGGAGCGGAGACGCCGCTAATATGACGCTGGAACCGCGCGCCGGCGGATGTTGGTGTGAAGCAACCCAACAGGGCGGCAGCATCGAACATGGCCATGTCGTCGCATTCGAACCTGCGCGTGGGCGAGTGTTGATGCGCGCTGAGCTTGGCCCGCTACAGAGTATGGCGGTCAATGGTTGGCTCGAATGGCGGATTACGCCGCGTGATGGTGGCGGGTCGCATGTCACGTGGCGCTATACGGTCGTTGGCCGGAGCTTTGACCCAGACAGCGGGCTGGCAGCTGGGGTCGATATGGTTCTGGCGCAGCAGTTGGGGCGGCTGATTGCGGTTGATTAGAGCCTTTTCAAGTGAGATGGAAACATCGAGCGGCTCAGGATATGGCGGTAAGACAAGGAAAATGGAGTCTGTAGCGCAACAGACTCTAGACTATTGCCCTCGGCAATCTTCTATCACCCGAGCGATTTCGGGACGGACGGGGAGGATGAGCGGCGGTTGCGCTGACGCCTCGATCAAAAATCGCCCGCGCGAATAGCTTATCTGGTCCCATAGCGGGTCGCGCGCATCAAGACTGGTGTAGATAAGCCGCGCGGCGTGATCGACCCGAACCGACAGCTCGCGCAAGGCAAAGCTGTTGCGTATCCGCATGGACACGGCGGCATCGGCGGGAGCGGCCCCGCTGCGGCCAAGGCTGATTGCACTATTACCGCAAGCGATAACGGCCTGAACCGCGCCCCTCCCATCGGCAAAGGTCACCCGCGAAACGCCGCCGCTGCGCGAAATGCGCCATTCTCCGGGCGTCAGCTCATCGATGCTCCAGTCTCCGGCATAGCGATCGACCATGGCAGCAGGCCCGGACGTCGGGTGCGGCGTTGTGGGTGGCGCTGGTGCAGCCACTAGCGGCGGCGCACCCGGAGCCGCGCAGCTGGCGAGCAGCGGCAACAGCGTGAAAGGCAAAGCATATTTGATCACTGCTGTTCTATGCCGCCTCCTACCGCGTCGGGCAAGCGCCAGTCGATGGGCGGGCCGCCATGCTGTTCCAAAAAGACATTGGCTTGGCTGAAATGGCGACAGCCAAAAAAGCCATTGTGCGCCGACAGCGGCGACGGATGCGCCGCGCGCAGTATCAGGTGCCGCCCACCTTGCTCCACGCTATCGACGCTCGCCGCCTTTTTTTGCGCATGTGCACCCCACAGCATGAACACACTCGATGTCGCGCGGGCACTGACGGCGGCGATAACCGCGTCGGTGAACGCCTCCCACCC
The DNA here is from genome assembly GCA_040080745.1 of Sphingopyxis sp. GTDB lineage: Bacteria > Pseudomonadota > Alphaproteobacteria > Sphingomonadales > Sphingomonadaceae > Sphingopyxis. The sequence goes on from JBEBHS010000004.1 coordinate 98,251, forward strand.
GCGCCCCGCATGGCTTGCCGCTTGGCCCTCTTCGACGGTGAGCACCGCATTGAGCAGCAGCACGCCTTGTCGTGCCCAGCTTTCCAGATACCCGTGACGCGCGGGCGCGATGCCCAAATCATCGTGCAATTCCTTATAGATATTGCCGAGCGACGGCGGAGTGCGTACCCCCGGCTGGACGCTGAAACATAGGCCATGCGCTTGACCCGCGCCATGATAGGGGTCCTGTCCCAAAACCACCACCCGCACGCCATCCAGCGCCGTCAACTCAAGCGCGCGGAACCAGTTACTGCTGTGCGGGAATATGCGCTTGCCCGCCGCTTTTTCCGCCGTGAGAAAGCCGCGCAGCCGCGCCATCCCCTCGCTGGCGAAAATGGGCGCGAGCGGTTCGCGCCAGCTCTCATCAATGTTCGGGGTGGGGGGCATGATTCGCATCTGCTATCACAATATGCTATAGTCGCGCCACGTCTTGGGAGGGGATGTTCATGACCGAAGGAACAAAAACACCGATCCACCTGTGGATTGTTGGCATAGTATCGCTGCTGTGGAACAGCTTTGGCGCGGTGGATTACACGATGACGCGGACGCGCGGCGGGGCATGGATCGACCAGATGATGCCTGGCGTCGATAGTGCGAGGTTCATGGCCTATATCGACGGATTTCCTATCTGGGCGAGCATCGGCTGGGGCCTTGGCGTTTGGGGCGCGCTCGTGGGTTCGCTGTTGCTGTTGATGCGCAGCCGCCATGCCCTCGCGGCCTTTGCGGCCTCAATGGTCGGCGCGCTGGCCGGTATCGGCTATCAACTGGCGAACCCGGTCAACATCCCTGAAATGACACAAGGTGCGGCGGGCATGATGGGCTATGTCATCATCGCCATCGCGGCGACGCTGCTGTGGTATGCGTGGCGGCAGAAAGCGGCCGGGGTGCTGCGGTAGGGGGTTAGGCGGCGCGCTTGCGCACCGTCAGTTCGAGGCCAAGCGCGCCCAGCACCGCCGTCAGCGTTTCCAGTGTCGGATTACCGTTTTCGGACAAGGCATTGTATAGCGCTTGTCGCCCGAGGCCACTTTTCTTGGCAATGTCGCCCATCCCTTTGGATCGCGCGATGTCGCCAATCGCGCGCGCAATCTCTTGCGGGCTGCCGTCCTCCATCCATATTTTGAGGTAATCAACAATATCGTCCTCGGACGACAGATAGTCTGCGGGGTCAAACGGCGTTGTTTTCACTCCCATCACGCAAATCCCTCGCCATCAACTTTGCGCGGGCAATGTCGCCCGGCTGACTGTCTTTGTCACCGCCCACCAGCAACAGGACGACCGTATCGCCCTGGGCCGTGAAATAGGCGCGATAGCCGGGGCCAAAGAACATGCGCAGTTCGTGCACGCCATCACCCACCGGCTTGCAATCGCCAAATCCACCGTCGCCAAGCCGCCGCAGGCGCTTCAAGATGCGCAGCCGACCATCGCGGTCGCGCAGCGCCTTGAGCCAAGCGGCAAAGGCATCGGTTTGAATCACCGAATATGCCTGTCCTTTATGAAGGACAAAAGGCGAGTTGTCAAGTTTGCGGGGCATCTGGCGACATCTTACTCGGGAGGCGCGGCGTGTGCGAGAATGATATTGGCAATCTTTGGCCTGCTGCCGGTTTGATGGACACCGAGATAAGGTGTTTTATCGAACTGGAGGAACAGCATGCAACGAAGAAAGCACAGTCGCGAGATCGAATGGTAATCCAGCAATTTGTACAACTAGGTTGTTGCGAAGCGGAACTGGTAAGATAGTAGCGCCATGAGTGGTTGGCGAGGGAGCTTGCGATTGCTCAAGAGGAGCGCGGACGGCGGCGTTTGTGGTGCATGGCTCGCCTCCCGTCAGGCAGCGCGTGGAAGAACGCGATCAAGCTCGCCGTTTAAAGCACGCTTTGCCTCCAGCAGGTCGTAATCGATCTGCAAACCCAGAAAGAAGCCTTCTGACATACGAAGATAGCGGGCGAGGCGGAGGTCGAGATCGGCATCCATCGGCTTGCGGCCCGCAATCACGTCGCGCACACGTGCGGAGGCGATCCCCAAAGACGTAGCCAAGGCTTCTGCCTTCAGGCCTAGCGGCTCCATAAACTCGGAGGCCAGCAGCTCCCCAGCATGGCTGTTGTGCAGCCATTCGGGATTAGTGGTAGTCTGCGATTTCGACATCATATGCGTTTCCGTCTCTATCATAGCGCTTTGTAATACCCGCAGTGAATGAATTGTATCGTTCTTAGGAGAGGGTAGGTCTCTGGTATTGCATTTCTAGCTACCGGACCTTGAATTCGAATTTTCTGTCCTACTTCATTCAATAGCTCATCAATGGACTGAATCCGAGCTCCAGCAATTTCATGCCTGTTTTTCGGGTGTGAAATGAGAACGGCAACCTGCCTTATCGGGCAGATCGATGAACCCAGCCATGGGAAAATATCGGTCTTGATGTGCTGCAACGCAATCGAAAACTTCTTCTTAAATCTCCGTTCACGCACATCCCAGCTATGAGCATCGATCGAACTTTCATAGTGGACGAGGTCTTCCGGAACTGACTCGTTGGCTGGGCGGTAGCCGACTACATCGATCTCCATCGACCAGCCACCATGAGAGAGTTTGCCAATCTTTATGTTCTTGCGAACAATATAGCCTTGCCATTCGAGATATTCGACGATCAAGGCTTCAAGGTGGTTCATAACTCCCCCAACACACGCACCTTCGGCCAAACATTCTTGGCTTTTGCCGCAAACTTTGCATCGCATGTCACCAGATAACAATCGTATTCCATCGCCAGCACAAGGTAGATGCAGTCCTTGAGCGGGTGGCCGATCTCTATCGCCATATCGGCGCATTTGCGGATGTTTTGCCTCGGCGAGCGATGGGCTACAAGGTCTCCATCGGCGAGCAAGGTGTCGAAACGGTTGAGTGCGGCAAGGATGTTGGGGCGGCTTGCCTTAACCATGTTGGCGTTGCGAACCAAGGCGCCGACAACTTCAACCAGCATGACATCGGGAACGTTGATCTCGCCGGCATGGGCAGTCAGAATTTCACCGGCTGCATCGGACAGCGGCTCTTCTAGGAACCACTTTACCGCGAGGCTGGCATCGACAACGATCACCAGGAATCACGCTCTTCGCGTAGCAGGTCGAGCGAAGTCATGCCGGGAGGCAGTGTGATGGGGTGCTGTTTGCGAAACGCCTTCATTTCTGCGGCCAGCTTCGCGCCGCGCCGTTTGCGAGCATATTCGGTGATCAGCAAGCGCAGTTCCTCCGAGATGGAGCGACCATTCTCTGCGGCACCTTCGCCAAGCTGAGCGTAGTCTTTGTCATCAACATTGCGTGCAAGAGCGGTTGCCATAGCGATTCTCCTTTGATAGAAATTTGCTAGCATAATTATAGTTAAAACGCAAGCGTCACCGCCCCCATTTTGTCTTGCTCTGTTTGCCGAACCGCCCTTTGCGCGTGCCGGGTTTGCCCTCAACGCTGCGGACAACACGCGGGGCGCGGCTCTGTTCGTGCGTCAATCCCAGCTCGTCGGCCTCGAGCGCGCGGATTTCATCGCGCAAGCGGCCCGCCTCTTCAAACTCCAGGTCGCCCGCCGCCTTGCGCATCTTGCCTTCCAGATCGGTGATATAGGCGCGCAAATTATGCCCGACCATATGGGTCCGGCCATCCTCAAGCTCGAGCGGCACCACCAGCCCATCACCCTGGCTGACATGCGCCATAACATCGGCGATGCCGCGCTTGATGGTCGCGGGGGTGATACCATGTTTGGCGTTATTGGCGACCTGTTTGGCGCGGCGGCGGTCGGTCTCGGCGATAGCGCGCGCCATGCTTCCGGTGATGCGGTCGGCATAGAGGATGACGCGGCCATCGACGTTGCGTGCGGCGCGGCCGATGGTCTGGATCAGCGACGTTTCACTCCGCAAAAAACCCTCCTTGTCGGCATCGAGGATCGCGACCAGCCCGCATTCTGGGATGTCGAGCCCCTCGCGCAGCAGATTGATCCCGATCAGCACGTCATAGACCCCCATCCGCAAGTCGCGGATCAGCGCGATCCGCTCGAGCGTTTCGACGTCGGAGTGCATGTAACGCACCTTCAGCCCCGCTTCGTGGCAATATTCGGTCAGATCCTCGGCCATCCGCTTGGTCAGCGTGGTGACCAGCGTGCGGTATCCCGCCGCCGCGACGCCGCGCGCTTCGGCAATCAGATCGTCAACCTGTTCCTCGATCGGGCGGATGATGACCGGCGGGTCGATCAGGCCGGTCGGGCGGATCACTTGCTCGGCGAACACGCCGTGCGTCTTGTCCATTTCCCACGGCCCCGGGGTGGCGGAGACAAACACGCTTTGCGGGCGCATCGCCTCAAACTCGTGGAACCGCAAGGGGCGGTTGTCGATACAGCTGGGCAGGCGGAAGCCATATTCGGCGAGCGTGGCTTTGCGGCGGCCATCGCCCTTGGCCATCGCGCCGATTTGCGGTACCGTCTGGTGGCTTTCATCGACGAACAGCAGCGCATTCTCGGGCAGATATTCGAACAAGGTCGGCGGCGGTTCGCCTGGGCTACGCCCGGTCAGGAAACGGCTGTAATTCTCGATCCCCGCACAGCTTCCCGTCGCCGCGATCATCTCCAGGTCAAAATTGGTCCGCTGCTCGAGCCGCTGTGCCTCTAACAGCTTTCCCGCATCGGCCATGTCCGCAAGCGTCACGGCCAGCTCGTGCTTGATCGCCTCGGTCGCCTGTTTGAGCGTCGGCCCAGGCGTCACATAGTGGCTATTGGCGTAAACGCGCACGTAGCCAAGGCTCGCCGCCTTCTTGCCGGTCAGCGGGTCAAACTCGGCAATCTCCTCAACCTCATCGCCGAAAAAAGCGATCCGCCATGCGCTATCCTCGTAATGCGAGGGGAAAATCTCCAGACTGTCGCCGCGCACGCGGAAAGTGCCGCGCACGAACGCCGCGTCATTGCGTTTATATTGCAGCGCCACCAGCTTGCGGATGATCTCCTGCCGATCCGCGCTCTCGCCTTTCTTGATGTCGAAAATCATCGCCGAATATGTTTCGACCGACCCGATGCCGTAAATGCAGCTGACCGATGCGACGATGATGACGTCGTCGCGTTCGAGCAAGGACCGCGTCGCGCTGTGCCGCATCCGGTCGATCGCCTCGTTCACGCTCGATTCTTTTTCGATATAGGTGTCGGTGCGCGGGACATAGGCTTCGGGCTGGTAATAGTCGTAGTAACTGACGAAAAACTCGACCGCGTTATCGGGGAAAAAGCTCTTGAACTCGCCGTAAAGCTGCGCGGCGAGGATCTTGTTCGGCGCGAGGATCAGCGCGGGGCGCTGCATCGTCTCGATCACCTTGGCCATGGTGAAGGTCTTGCCCGATCCGGTGACGCCGAGCAGCACCTGATCCTGCTCGCCCGCATTGGCTGCCGCCACCAGCTCGGCAATCGCGCTCGGCTGATCGCCAGCAGGTGCATAGTCGCTGACCAGCACGAACGGCTTGCCGCCCTCGGCTTTGGGTGGCCGCGCCGGGCGGTGCGGCACGAAATCGGCGGCGGTTTCGGGGTCGTCGAGCGAAGTTCTAATAAGGATTGCCATGTTCCCTTTATGGCCTCAAAGTGCGGCAACGGCAACGACAAGTGTGAGTCGCAGGGCGAGGGGGACGAATATGTGGTTCAAGATGACGGTTGCAGCGACAATCGCAATGGGACTGGGTGTTGGTGCGTGCAGCGACAATGAGCCGAGCAAGACCGCGAGCAACGAGGAAACGGTTCGTTCTGAACTGGCACAGGCGACCACACTCCAGCCAGGGCAATATGCCGCCAATGTCGAGGTGATCCGCGTCGATGTCCCCGGCCTGCCCGCCGAACAGGCGAAAATGCTGGGCGGGATGATGTCGTCATCGACGGCGGTCGAACACAGCTATTGCCTGACTCCTGAGCAGGCGAGCCGCAGCGGGCGCGACATGTTCGCCGAAATGGCCAAGGGTGACGGCAATTGCCAATTTGCCGACTTCGATGTCGATGGCGATCGGGTGAGCGGCCATCTGACCTGCACCGGTGGGCGCGGGGGGGCGACCAGCGCCATCGCGCTCGACGGGACGATGCAGGCTGCGAGCAGCGATGTTCATATGACCATGACCGTCAATGACAGCCATATGCCGCAGGGGCGGATGGAGGTGGAAATGCGCGCGGTCACCCGCCGCACCGGCGAATGCACGGCGGCTTCGGCAGCTGCGGCGCAATGAGCGCCAGAGGCGGGTTACAGCCAAAAATATGCTTTTCTGCCTTCGCTCTGATGGCGCTTACACTCAGCGCCTGCGTTCAGCAGGTTACCCCTCCACTATCGGCCGGTGGCGATGCCGCCTCGCTCGCCGATATATTGACGCTGCAGCCAGGCGAATATCAGTTAAGCGCGGACATGGTGGGGCTTGATGCCGAGGGGACGCTGTTCGCCTTGCCCGACTTCCTCAAAGCGATGCAGAGCGTCAACAGGCGTCAGTCGCGCCGCTTTTGCCTTACCGAACACATGCTCCGCCAGGCGCGCGAGGCCATAGCCAGCGGGGGCCGCGCCGCCGATATATGCACTATCGGGCAATCACCCATGGACGCCGAACTATCGGCAACGCGGCTGTGGTGCAGAGTCCCCATTGGCGTCAAATCTCATGTCCTGATGTATGGCTCCATCACTCTGGATTCGTTTGATATGACGATAAAAGTACCGATCCCCGGTGCCGGAACGTCAGCACAGCCGGGCAATGCCGGAATGCACATTGGCGCACATCGGATCGGGGAGTGTAGCGAAGAGCCGCCCGCACCGCAGGCGGTGCATAGTAAATTAGAGGAGCAAGACAAATGATCGGTTATGTGACTTTAGGGACTTCAGACCCCGCCAAAGCACACGCATTTTACGATGCGCTATTGGGCAGCCTCGGCGCGAAACGCATGATGGAGTTTGGCGATTTCGTGATGTGGGGGGTCGGGTTCGACAAGCCAGGCATCGCTGTGACCCCGCCGCATGACGGCGGGGCGCAGCACCCGGGCAACGGCACGATGACCGCGCTGGTGGTCGATGAACGCGCCAAGGTCGATGCCTTGCACGCCAAGGCGCTCGAATTGGGCGGGACGTGCGAAGGTGCGCCGGGGCTTCGCGGCGACGAAGGACCGCAGGCGTTCTATGGTGCCTATTTCCGCGACCTTGACGGCAACAAGCTGTGCGCGTTCCGCATGGGCCCAGCATAACGGTGGCGGGCCTTGTTGACCGGCGCTGGCTGCCGTTTGCGCTTGCTTTGCTGCTTGGCCTTACGGCGATCAGCGCGGCGTTGATGGCTGGCGAGACATCGGCAGAACAGGCACGGCTGGCGGCGCGGTGGACCGCGCGGGCGGGATTGCCGATCTTCCTTACCGCCTATCTGGCGAGCGCTCTGCTGAGGCTGTGGCGCAGTGATGCAACGCGCGCTTTGATGCGCCGACGGCGGCAGTGGGGGCTGGGTTTCGCGCTGGCGCACAGCATCCATCTGGTTGCTCTGGCCATCAACGTGCTGGTGTTTGCGCCGCGCGCGCTGACCAGTCTGATCGCGGGCGGCCTCGTCTATTTGCTCATCTATGCGATGGCGCTGACATCGAACGATGCGGCGGTGCGCATGCTGGGCAAATGGTGGAAACGGCTGCATAGGCTGGGCATCCACAGTATCTGGGCGGTTTATACCCTCAGCTACACTGGGAAGCTCGCCAACCCCGATCAAATCATGGTGGGCGCGGTGCTGGCACCCGTCATGTTCGGCGCACTCGGCCTGCGGCTGTATGCGCGCTATGGCCGCCGTATCGAGGTCATGGCAAAGCCCTGACCGCTGCGCTGGCTTCGCACGCTGCCACGCGCGCCTCGTTAATCGGCGGCGTGGGGGCGGCAGGCGCAATCAACCGCGCCTCGCCGATGCGCCAGGCCGCAAAGCGCGCAGGTTCTGCGCCCGCGCACCGCATGATGAGATCGAGCATGGTGGGCGGCGTCTCGCGCGCTTCGTTCGACAGGCGGAACGTGCCCCAATGGATCGGCAGCGTTTGCGGGCGGCCCAACCGGTTCCACAGCTGCACCGCCTGCGCCGGGCCGATATGGCTGTCTATATGCATTTGCCCGGGTGCAAAGCGGAACGCGCCGATCGGCAACATGGCGAACCGTACCGGCGGCACACTGCCATCGGCAAGCGGGATTGCGGCAGCCTCCCCCGCCCACAGCCCATCGCCAAATCCGGTGTCGCCGGCAAAGACTATCCGCCCCGCTGGCGTATCGACGACAAAGCTCGACCACAAAGCGCGATTGCGGTCAACGCCCCAGCGGCTCGACCAATGATGGTTGCGCGCGGCGTGAACGGTCGCAGGTCCAACGCGGGTGTGTGTCCCCCAATCCATGCCGATCGCGCCAATGCCGTGCGCGCGCAGCAAAGCATCATTGCCGAGCGCAGTGACGATCATCGGATGATCGCGCGCCCACAGCGCCTTCAATGTTTCGATATTGAGATGGTCATAATGATTATGGCTGACGACGATCAGGTCGATCTTGGGCAGGTCATTGAGGCGGATGCCCGGCTGTGTCACGCGTTGTGGGCCGATGCCGAACGGCCCGGCGCGGCTCGCCCAGATCGGGTCGGTCAGCATGGCAAAGCCGCGCGTCTGGATCAACACGCTGGCATGGCCGATCCACGTCGCCGCCATCGCGTCGGCGGCAACGGGGTCACGGGTGCAGCGGTTCCAGTTTTCGATATGCGCGCCGCCGCTCATGCTCGGGCACGGGTTGAGCGCAGGGTGCGGGTATCCCTGGGTTATCGCCACATGATCGGGCCATGGCGCGCGTCCTTCGCCCGTCACCATCCGTCGGATAAAGCCGATGCGGCTGCCACCGCTCGGCGGCGCGGCGCTGTCCCCGCTATCGGGGTTGAAAAAATGCGCACCGTCGAAATGGCTGCTGTTTGCACCTTGATAATAGATGCGATCGAGAAAGCGCGGGGCGATGGCGATGGCGAGCAGAATGAGGATGCAAATCCAGACAAGCACGCCAAGCGTGCGGCGGGCGATGGTGGCGATCAAGGCTGTGGCTCCCTTCTGCTGCTATCCTATGCATAGCGGGCGCGGCGGCTCTTACAATCCTCTGCGATGCGCGATAGGGTTGCGCATGGTCAAACGCATCCTCGCCGCGCTATTGTATCTCGCTTGGCCACCAGCTGCCGCTGGGCAGGTCGCCGCCCCGTCCCCCTCCGCACCCGAGATGAGCGAGCCGTCCGCCGCCATCGTCATCGCGTTTGACCGCACGGGGGCGCAGCAAACCCGCGTGCTGCGCGGCTATGCCGACCGCAATGCGCGCCGCGCGCTGACCGCCGATGATCCGGTGCGCGTCGCGTCGATTTCCAAACTGGTGGTCGCGCTCGGCGTGATGCGGCTGGTCGATCAGCGGCGGCTTGACCTGAATGCCGACGTCTCGCGCTATCTCGGCTGGCGGTTGCGTCACCCCGCACATCCCGACCGGGTAATCACGCTCGCACAGCTGCTCGGCCATCGGTCTGGTCTGGTCGATGGGGTTGATTATGTCCTCACCCTCGATGCCGATCTTGAAGCCGTGCTCGCCAATCCGGTGGCGTGGGACCGCGCGCGCGCGCCCGGCGGGGCGTTCGCTTATGCCAATATCAACTTTCCCGTCATCGCGGCGGCGATGGAAGGTGCGAGCGGTGAGCGGTTCGATGCGCTGATGACGCGGCTGGTGTTTCGCCCGCTTGCCCTCGACGCCTGTTTCAACTGGACGATGTGCTCAGACGGCGCGGCGGCGCGCGCGGTGACGCTGCTGCGTCCTAATGGCGATGTGGCGCGCGATGCGCCGATGCTCGACAGGCCAGCCTGTCCGGTGGTGCCCGCGCGCGATGGCGGCTGCGACCTGTCGCGCTACCGCTTGGCGCATAATGGTGCGGCCTTCTCTCCCCAGGGAGGCCTGCGTATTTCGGCGCGCGGCCTGGTGCGGATCGGCGAGATTTTGCTGCGCGAGGGTGACCGTTTCATCACCCGCCGCAGCTTTCGCCGGATGATCGCGATGAACCGTGTCGATGCGCTGCCCACCACGGTCGGCGAAGGCGGCGAGGGTAGCTTCTTTTGCCGATACGGCCTCGCGCTGCATCAACTCGCCGATCCGCGCAGCGGTTGCCGCGACGATCCATTTGGCGATGGCGTCGAACGGATCGGCCATTCGGGCGATGCTTATTCGCTGCGTTCGGGCCTGTTTGTCGATCCATTGAGCGGCACCGGCACCGTTTGGTTCATCACCCAATTGGCTGAAACGGGCGAGCCGCGCGCGAGCCGATCGGCCTTCACCGCCGCCGAAGAAGCGCTGCTCGCCGAAGCGCGGGTGGCGATTGTTCCGGTGCGTCGAAGGCGCTAACCTTTCGGCGGCCCCTTGATCATCGCCACCGTCGCGGCGTTCATCGCCGTATAGGCGGCATAGAGCATCAGCGCGATAAACCAGCGCCGCTCGGCCAGCCACAGCGCGCCGAGCAGCAGGCCGAACTCGAACACATAGGTCGCGTAACGCCCCAGAACGCGGCGCATCGGCGCGGTTGCCGCCTCGACCATCGGGTGTCCGCTCTCGAGCATCCAGCGGTGCATGGCGAAATTACCTGTGCCCGCAAGCAATAGGACGATGGTGGCTAGTCGCATGGGCGCGTGCCTCAGTCGCCAAGCAGCAGCGCGCGGACATCGCCGCCATTGGCGGCAAGCGCAGCGGCGACCCGCCTCCGCCCCTCATAATAAAGGATGGCCGGATGATCCGCGCCCTCGGCCCGCAGGCGTGCGACATCGCCCGCAGACAGGCTGCTCGATCCGGCGACATAGTCGGCATAGCCTTCGCGCTTCCACCGTGGCAGCCACTTGTCGGCGAGCCAGCCCAGCTCGCGTTCCATCATGATGTGGGTGCGTTCGTGCGCGATGATATCCGACAGGCGGCGCACCCCACCGATGGTTCGGCTGTTATACGCCTGATTTTGGGTGATCGAGTGTCGACCGATAATCACCGCGTCTGATACTATGCTCGAATAACTGCGGGTGAAGGCGAAGGCGCCGCTGGTGTTCAGCGCAAGGACGCGCCAGCGCCAGCCGCCATCGGTGAGGAAGACCCGCGTGCCCACGGGTTCGTCATAGAGTGGTGAGGCCGCCAGCCGCGCGTCTGCTGCGTGCAATATCGCGGCCATCCGCGCCTCATCAATTGGTGCTTCGGCATAGACGCGGGTGGTGCCGATGGTGGCAACGTGCGGAAAGGCCAGCAGCTGCGGCGCGGCCAGGCAGCTGGCGAACAGCATGCCGATGACCGCCGCCGCATAACCGAGCCATTTCATCGTGCGATTCTGTGTCATGTCAACAACCCTTCCTCGGCGATTTTCTTTTGCCACAACGCTGGCGCGGTCTGGTGCACATTCTCGCCCTTGGCATCGACCGCAACGGTGACCGGCATGTCCTTGACCGTGAACTCGTAAATCGCCTCCATGCCCAGATCGGCAAAGCCCACGACCCTGGCTTCCTTGATCGCGCGCGCGACGAGGTAGGCGGCGCCGCCGACCGCCATCAGATAGGCCGAATTGTGCGCGGCGATGCTGGCCGTGGCGGCGCTCCCGCGCTCCGCCTTGCCGACGCTGGCGAGCAGGCCGAGACCCAGCATCATGTCGCTATACGCGTCCATCCGTGTCGCGGTGGTCGGGCCAGCCGGGCCGACCGCCTCACCCGCCACCGGATCGACCGGGCCGACGTAATAGATGACGCGCCCGGCAAAATTGACCGGCAGTTCCTCGCCACGTTCAAGCATGTCCCTGATCCGTTTATGCGCGGCGTCGCGCCCGGTCAGCATATGGCCATTGAGCAGCAATCGGTCGCCCGCCTTCCAGCCCGCCACTTGTTCCGCCGTCAGCGTGTCGAGATCAACGCGGATCGCGGCGCTGTCCGGTGCCCATTCAACGCGTGGCCAATCGTCGAGCTTGGGCGTCTCAAGAAAGGTCGGGCCGGAGCCATCGAGCGTGAAATGCGCGTGGCGGGTGGCGGCGCAATTGGGGATCATTGCCACCGGTTTTGACGCGGCGTGCGTCGGGTAATCCATGATCTTGACGTCGAGGATGGTGGCGAGGCCGCCCAGCCCCTGCGCGCCGATGCCTAGCGCATTGACCTTATCGAATATCTCGACGCGCATCGCCTCAATGTCGCTCGCGGGACCGCGTTCCTTCAACTGCGCCATGTCGATGCTGCCCATCAGGCTTTGCTTGGCGAGCAACATCGCCTTTTCCGCGGTGCCGCCGATGCCGATCCCCAGCATCCCCGGCGGGCACCAGCCCGCGCCCATTTGCGGCACCATCTCCAGCACCCAATCGACAATACTGTCCGACGGGTTGAGCATCTTGAACTTCGATTTATTCTCGCTCCCCCCGCCCTTGGCCGCGACGTCGATATGCACCTTGGCCCCAGGCACCATTTCGACGTGGAGCACCGAGGGCGTGTTATCGCGGGTGTTGACACGGGAAAATGCTGGGTCGGCGAGGATCGACGCGCGCAGTTTGTTTTCGGGGAGCAGATAGGCGCGCCGCACGCCTTCGTCGATCACTTGCTGGAGCGAGCGTGGGCTGCCGAGCAGGCAATCCTGCCCCCACTGGACGAATATCGTCACAATCCCCGTGTCCTGACAGATCGGGCGATGCCCCTCGGCGCACATCCGGCTGTTGGTCAGGATCTGCGCGATCGCGTCCTTGGCCGCCGGGCCTTGCTCGGCCGCATAGGCGTCGCCCAGCGCGCGGATATAATCCATCGGGTGAAAGTAACTGATATATTGCAGCGCATCGGCGACGCTGGCGATCAGATCCTCTTCGGTGATGATGACGCGCATAGTTGGCCTCCTCGATTGTTATGCCCATACGCCTCCACCTTTGGGCGTCAACTCTTGCGCCCACTGTGCGCTGGTGTAATCAACGCAAAATGACCAGTGCGACCCCCACCGACCCCGAACTTGCCCGCTTCCTCAGCGATGAATTGGGGGTTGATGCGCCAGCGTCTGGCGCGCGCGAATGGACGACGCGCGGGCCAGTGTGGATATGGCGCGGTAACGGGAACGGCCCGCCGCCCAAGGCCGCCTGGTATTTCCTGACCATAGCGGGCGAGGTCGCGCAGGCGATCCGCGCATCGTCCGCTCCCAAGGCCGGATTCGGCTCGGTCCGCGTTACCGCCACCATTGGCGCAACCAGCTGGCAGACGTCGCTGTTCCCCGCCAAGGAGCTGGGCGGCTATCTGCTGCCGCTGAAAGCCAGCGTTCGCAAAGCCGAAGCGCTGGAGGCCGATATGGAGGCCGAAGTCTCTCTTATCCTCGCGGGTCGATAGAGGCTTTTCGAGTGAGGTGGAGCACCGCGCGGCTCAGGATATGCGGCTCATAAAGGAAAATAGACACGGCTTTTGGTTCAATCAAAAACCAACAGGGTCTATTGGCGTCACCACGCCTGCGCTCGCCTCAACCACCTCTGCGGCATCGAGGCACAGATCATCGCGGAACCGCGCGCCGCCGAGCAGCACGCCGATCGGCATCCCGCTCGCGCTATCATGCCCGGCCGGAACACAGGCCGACGGCAGGCCCAGGAAATTAGCAGGGGTGACTGGACGCATCATCTCGCTCACCGCCGCGGTTCCTGCTGCTGTGGCGGCGTCAAAGCCGTGCTTGAACGGCATTTGCGTCCATGTTGGTGTCAGGAGCAACGGGTATTGCGCATGGAACAGCGACCAGCTGCGCGCAATCCCGTCGCGCTGCGCATAAAGCTGTGACATTGCGGCGGTGTCATCGACCGTATCGGTCGCGGCATTGGCGGCGGTCAGGAACGCCAGCCCATCCGCCCCAATCATCGCCGACAGCTGCGGCAGCATGCACGACATGTCGCCCAGCAGGAACCGCGCCCACGCCGCGACCGCCGCCTCATAATCGGGTGGGCAGGCCTCGCTCACGTCGTAGCCCGCGTTGGACAGCGCATCGGCGGCGGCGCGAACCGTGGCGGCGATGACGGGGTCGGTCGCCCCGCCCGGCGGTGCTGGCACCACCGCGACCTTGATCGCACCCGCTATCGGCTTGCCATTCAAGGGCATATCGACCGACCATGGGTCGCGCGGGTGCGCGCCGTTCAATATCTGCAACCCCAGCCGCACATCGGCGACGGTGCGCGCCATCGGCCCCTGGCTTAGCATCGCCTGAAACGCCATCAGGCGGTTTTCAGACGGCACATAGCCCGCATCGGGAACGCGGCCCTGCGTCGGCTTGATCGACGCGATGCCGCATGCATTGGCGGGGTTACGTAGTGAACCACCGATGTCGTTGCCTAGGCCGATGGGGCTCATCCCGCTGGAGAGCGCAGCGCCCTCGCCACCGCTTGATCCGCCAGCGGTGCGCGCGCAGTCCCACGGGTTACGCGTCAGGCCGTGCAGCGATGAGTGGGTATGCACGCGCAGTCCCATGTCGGGCAAATTGGTGCGTCCGATGGGCACGCCGCCCGCGCTGCGCATCCGCTCCACCACCGGCGCATCGGCGGGTACCACGGCCTGTGCCAATGCCGGCACCCCCCATGTCGTCGGCAGCCCGGCCATGTCGATATTCTCCTTGACCGTGAACGGCACGCCGTGGAGCGGGCCGAGCGGCGCGCCCGATGCCTGCCTGGCATCTGCCTGTGCGGCGCCAGCGCGCGCTTCGTCGGCCAGCACGCGGACGAGGGCATTGAGTGCGGGGTTGACGGCGGCGATACGCTCCAGGTGCGCCTCGATGACCTGGGCCGATGTCACCTCGCGTGCCGCGATGCGCTTTGCCAATGTGGTTGCCGATTGCTGCCATAATATGCTCATCGCCCCGTCCCCTCTCCATTGGCCTCGATGGCCAAGGGGTCGCTCATGCGGCAAGGCCATGCCCTATGCCACAGGAAAATATTTTTGTTCCCTGTTCGGCCTCTTGCGGCAGAGGCAAACTGTGGATGATCCGTGCGTCGCTGCGCCGCACCATGTTTTTGCCTACGACGAAGCGGGGCAGATGAGCGACGAACCGAGTCACGCATTTGTCATAAAGCATATTGCGTCCCACAGCGGTTGTGCCACTATGGCTAGTGGGTCAGCCGGTGAGGGCACCCTACAGATAGTGTTTGCTGGTGCGATTGCTGGAGACGGTGGTCGACGGGAAGGTGGCGTTTAACCCCATTTTTCTGCAACCTAGCTGCGTGCGCCTCCGCAAAGCAGAGCCGTTCGCGGATCGGGGGGGTCTCGATTCGAACAGAACTGGAACATAAGGGGTGGCGTATCATCGCCAACCCCGGCAATATATGGCGTGACCAGAGCCCGAGACGCGAGTCGGGCCTGGGCGCAATGGGGGTCGGAATGGATTTACGCGATATGCGCGCAGAAGGATTGTCGAACGTGACAGGGCAGGCAGAAGAGCGGCCGTTGGGGGCAGCGGCAGAGGCGGCGATAGCTGCGGCTGCGGCCGTGCCCGCTTCTGCGGAGCCGCTCGATTCCAAAACCGTCGCTGTGCGGCGCTTTGCCGTCGTGACCGATGCATCGCGCGATGCCTTGCTGACCGAGTTTGGCAAGGACACGTTGCAGGACCGCTATCTGCTGCCGGGTGAGAGCTATCAGGATCTGTTTGCCCGCGTCGCGTCGGCCTATGCCGATGATGAGGCGCATGCGCAGCGCGTCTATGACGCCATCTCGAAACTGTGGTTCATGCCCGCCACCCCCGTCCTCTCTAACGGCGGCACCGGGCGCGGCCTGCCGATCAGCTGTTATCTCAACAGTGTGGACGACAGTCTGGAAGGCATCGTCAACACCTGGAACGAAAATGTCTGGCTGGCGTCGCGCGGCGGCGGCATCGGCACCTATTGGGGGGCGGTGCGCGGCATCGGGGAACCGGTCGGCCTCAACGGCAAGACCAGCGGCATCATCCCGTTCGTCCGCGTCATGGATAGCCTCACCCTCGCCATTTCCCAAGGGTCGTTGCGGCGCGGGTCGGCGGCCTGTTACCTCGACATCAGCCATCCGGAGATTGAGGAGTTCCTCGAAATCCGCAAGCCATCGGGCGATTTCAACCGCAAGGCATTGAATCTGCACCACGGCGTCCTCGTCTCCGATGCCTTCATGGAGGCGGTGCGCGACGGCGCGGAGTTCAAGCTGCGCAGCCCCAAGGATGGCAGCGTGCGCGGCCAAGTCGATGCGCGCAGTCTGTTCCAGAAACTGGTGGAAAACCGCCTTGCAACGGGCGAGCCTTATATCATCTTCATCGACCAGGTGAACCGGATGATGCCGCGCCACCACCGCGAGCTTGGCCTCAAGGTCTCGACCTCAAACCTGTGCAGTGAAATCACGCTCCCCACGGGGCGCGACCATCTGGGCAACAACCGCACCGCCGTCTGCTGTCTCTCGTCGCTCAACATGGAAACATGGGACGAATGGAAGGACGACAAGGGCTTTGTCGAGGACATCATGCGTTTCCTCGACAATGTGCTGCAGGATTATATCGACCGCGCCCCGCCCGAAATGGCGCGCGCGAAATATAGCGCGTCGCGCGAACGCTCCGTCGGCCTCGGCGTCATGGGCTTTCACTCCTTCCTCCAGGCGCGCGGCCTGCCGTTCGAGGGCGCGATGGCCAAGGCGTGGAACCTCAAGGTGTTCCGCCACATCCGCGAACAGGTTGATACCGCGTCGATGATGCTGGCGCAGGAACGCGGGCCGTGCCCCGACGCCGCTGACCAAGGGGTGATGGAGCGGTTCAGCTGCAAGATGGCGATCGCGCCGACCGCGTCGATCAGCATCATTGCGGGGGGCACCAGCGCGTGCATCGAACCGATCCCCGCCAACATCTATACCCATAAAACGCTGTCGGGCAGTTTCTCGATCAAGAATCCGCATCTCGAAAATATGTTGATTACCAAGGCCAAGAATGCCGATAGCGTGTGGAACAGCATCCTTGAGCGCGGCGGCAGTGTCCAGCACCTCGATTTCCTCAGCGTCGAGGAAAAAGACATTTTCAAGACCAGCTTCGAGATCGACCAGCGCTGGCTCTTGGAACTCGCGGCGGACCGCACCCCCTATATCGACCAGGCGCAGTCATTGAATCTGTTCATTCCCGCCGACGTCGAAAAATGGGATCTGATGATGCTCCATTTCCGCGCGTGGGAATTGGGCATCAAATCGCTTTACTATCTGCGTTCGAAATCGGTGCAGCGCGCGGGGTTCGCGGGCGGGGTCGAGGCAGACAATACCGCAGAGGCCCCGGTTTACGAGGTCGAAGTCACCAAATATGACGAATGCCTGGCGTGCCAGTGATGGCCTCCTCCTTCGCCCTTATTGCTATGATACCAAGGTAAATCCCATGTCCCTTACCGAAGCCCGCAACCAGTATAAGCCCTTTGAATATCCCTGGGCCTATGATTTTTGGAAGCGCCAACAGCAAATTCACTGGATGCCCGAGGAAGTGCCGCTGGGCGAGGATTGCCGTGACTGGGCGCAAAAGCTCTCCGATCATGAACGCAATCTGCTCACGCAGATTTTCCGCTTCTTCACCCAGGCCGATGTCGAGGTGCAGAACTGCTACCACGAACAATATGGCCGCGTGTTCAAACCGACCGAAGTCAAGATGATGCTGGCGGCGTTCAGCAACATGGAAACCGTGCATATCGCGGCTTACTCGCACCTGCTCGACACCATCGGCATGCCCGAAAGCGAATATGGCATGTTCCTTCAGTATAAGGAAATGAAGGACAAGCATGATTATCTGAACACATTCGGCGTCGACACCGACGAGGACGTCGCGCGCACGCTGGCGATGTTCGGCGGCTTTACCGAGGGGCTGCAACTGTTCGCCAGCTTTGCGATGCTGATGAATTTCCCGCGCTTCAACAAGATGAAGGGGATGGGGCAGATCGTCACTTGGTCGATCCGCGATGAAAGCCTGCATTGCGAGGGGATAACCCGGCTGTTCCACGCCTTTTGCGCCGAGCGCGATTGCCTGACCCCGGCGGTGCGCGATGACATTCTCGATTGCTGCCAGAAAACCGTGCGATTGGAGGATGCGTTCATCGACCTCGCGTTCGAACAAGGGCCGGTGCCCGGCATGACGCCCAAGGAGATCAAGCGCTACATCCGCTATATCGCCGACTGGCGGCTGGGGCAGCTCGGGTTCAAACCGATCTACATGATCGACGAACATCCGCTGCCGTGGCTCGCACCGCTGCTCAATGGGGTCGAGCACGCCAATTTCTTTGAGACCCGCGCGACCGAATATTCAAAGGCCGCGACGCGCGGCGACTGGAACCAGGTGTGGTCGAGCTTCGACACCCGCCAACGCGCCAAATCGGGCGGCGACGATGCCGCGGCCGCGACGGCCAACGATGACGGCGACGACATGTTCAAAGCGGCGGGCATCGCAGCGGAATAGGGGGTGGTCGAGTATGATCCCGTGAAGGATGCCGAGAATATCGCCAAGCACGGCCTAACGCTCGATTTTGCGGCGCTGGTGTTCGAAGGCCCATTTGTCGAAGAGGAAGATGATCGACGAGATTATGGCGAAACCCGCTTCATCGCGACGGGGCCAGTTGTTGATTTTGGCAATCGCATCTTCGTTGTGGTATATGTTTGGCGTTCCGGTGTCCGCCGGATCATAAGTTTTAGGAAAGCCAATGACCGCGAAGTCAGAAAATACCGTGCGCATCTCGCTTGAGGAGGCTCGGATCAAGGCGCGCGAATGGGCGACGCCGGAAAATCTGGCGTGCCTCGATGCGATGACCGACGAAGACATTGCCGCGCAAATCGCGACCAACCCAGACGCTGCGCCCGAATTGACCGACGAATGGTTCGAAAATGCGCGCCTCGTCATCCCGCTCAAGGGCAAACGCGCGGCGTGACTCTGGCCTAAATCACCCCCAGCGCCTCAATGCAGCCAACGCCCCTATGAAAGTCGTCACCGCAACCCCGCAGGCGGCCGTGTTTTCCTCTATGTTCTCGTCTCAACCAGCCCAGCCGTCATGGCAAGACGCAACCCCGCTCTTGGCGCTCCCCTCCTCCGCCCGCGCCGCCAGATTTGCAAATGTGCCGCGATACCCCTAAACCGTTCGGCGGGGCGCAAAACCAATGCGGTGCAACAGCGATTTTGATCGAATCGAAACGCGGGTCACCGGGTCTTCTACCCTGCATTTATCAATGCCGTCGGGCGTCTCCACCTGATTTGAACTGTGGCGCATCTGGGCCACACAACAAAGGGGAATATCATGACTAAAGTCTATGCTGCTGCACGCGCGCTTGCCGTGCTCCTTGCGATTGTCGCTGCGTTTATGGCGATACCCAATGTCAATGTCGCCGCGCTTCTGGTTGGGCTCGGCCTCGTTGCTGGCCTGGGCACCGATGCCGAGGCAACGCCGCGTGCGCTGTTGTCGACCATCGCGCTGCCGGTGGTTGCGGTGGCGCTGGCGCATTTGCCCGCCGTGGGCACGCACCTTGCGGCGATTGCGACCAACCTTGGCCTCGCCACAGCGGGCATTGCCGCGACTGCGGTTGCGCTGCGGGTGTTTGCGATGCTGATGACCGACTGGGGACCAAAGTCTGCCTGACATCTAGTTAGTCAAAGGGGCTGACGGCATGTGCGGTCGGCCCCTTTGCACGTCAAGCACAGCCCTCAGATCGTCCAGCTGCCTGGGTTGGGCATGGGGATGCGTTTTTGCGCGTTGATCAGCGACAGCACGCTGCGCACGATCACCCACGCCGCGACCGCCATCAGAATGAAAATACCGATCAGCACAATCGTCAGGATGAAGCCGATGATGCTGCCCGCAAGCCCGATCCAGAAGGTGTTGATCAGATATTGATAATGGCTGTCCTCCCACCCATCGTGGGCCTCGCCCTTCCACACAAAGGCAAGCACCAGGCCGGCAAAGCCGCTGATGCCGGTGACGAACCCGCCGAGGTAGAGGAGGCTGATGATCGTCGGATGGTTAAGGTCAAATCCGGCAGAAGGCGAAGAATTGGGCGGTAGGTTGGACGGGGGCATGCGTGCGTCTCCTTGGCGTATTGCGAAGTCAGGGTGCGGCCCATTTTGGCTCTGCTGAATGAATGCGACCTCGCGCCATTATGGCAGCAAGACTATTGGATACAAGCCCCCGGGCCGCAATACGGGCTTGCACGCAACTTTGTTTATGCTATGTTCCACGTGGAGCAAGCGAAGGGAATCGACGATGCTGACTGGTGGCTGTCATTGCGGGGCGATCCGCTATTCTGCGAGCGGCGAGGCCAAGCACCACGCGCTGTGCCATTGCAGCGATTGCCGTCGCTGTGCGGGTGCGCCTGCGGTGGCGTGGATGGCCTTTGCCGACGATGCGGTTGTGGTGACGCAGGGGGAACCTGCCGTCTATGCCAGCAGCGAGCATGGCCGCCGCCATTTCTGCATCCAGTGCGGCACCGGGCTGTTTTACACCAATGCCGCGATGCTGCCCGGCATCATCGATATCCAATCGGCGACGCTCGACGATGCGCCGGCCCACGCGCCGGGGGTGCATATCCAGGTGGCCGACCGGCTCGACTATATGGCGCATCTTGGCGATATGCCCGAATTTGCGCGTTTCCCCGGTATGGAATAGCCGCGCGCGTTTACGCGTGGGAAAGGCCGGAAGAAGGTTGGCGTTTGATTTAGGACAATGATGGCCGTGCGATATTGAACGAAACTGCCTCCGCCATAAAGAGGAGGCCTGCCCATGACGCATGTAGCCCATGAATTATCACAAGAGTTCCCAGACGCCGCTGCCGCCATCCATCTGCTTCGTCAGGATGCGCATTTCACGAAATTGGCCGACCGCCATCACGAATTGAACCGCGAAATCCACCGTATTGAAAGCGGAACAGAGGCCGCTTCGGATGAGCGGATTGAGGCGCTTAAGAAAGAGCGGCTGACCCTGCTCGACGCGCTATCGGCGCTGATTGCGAAACGTCAGCGGGCGATGCCAATTTGACCTTGGTCAAAGACTGAGCCGCGCGATTGCGTCACGGCTTATCCAACATTTACAAGATGGGGGATAGACCTTGGACAACGCGCTGATGCAGGCACCCGTGCTGCTGTTTCTGGGCATGATGGGCAGTTTCACTCTCGTAATGCTGTTCGTGACCATCGAGGAGGCGCTGCGTCGCCGCTGACTACTCTCTTGCTGCACCATCGCCCAGTCGATGGTCGCGGCCACCCTCTCCTCCACTCACCCGGCCAAGCGCAAGCAAGGCTGGGTATTTTTTGGCCTACGGCACAAGGTTGCGCGCCAGCCATTGCTGTGCGCCGATCAGCAACAGCACCGACAGCGCTTCGCCGATCATCGAAAAGCGGATCAGGCCGTCAAAGGGATCGCCCATCATCACACCCACGGCGCGGCCCACCAACGCCATGCCGAACAGCGCGGCTGGGATATATAATAAGCGGTGCAATTCGGGCCGCAGCGCCGCCCATCCTGCCGCCACGGCCGACACGATGAAGAAGGATGACAGGTCGGCGCGGATCGTGTTCATCGTCACGGCGTCACCGCCACTTATACCCAGTAAATCATGATAGCTGGCCGGATCGCTGAGGCCCGTCAGCCCGGCCCAGGCAAAATATACAGCCCATAGCGCCACCGCGCCCCTGACGATCCAGTGCATAGTCTACCCCTCCCAGAGATACCGAGGCAGGCTAAGCATTACCCCTCGGTTGTCAATCCCGTGACAGCAAGGTCCGCGCCTGGCCAGCCAGTTGCGCGAGCATGGCCGGGGACGGCGATGGGCTCGATTGCGCGCGAGTCACAAAGGTGCGGAATTGCCCCACCCGGCTCTGGTTGCGCGCCAACCAGTCTGCGGCCGCGGCCTCGGCATCGCCGCCAAGCCGCGCGATGGTTTCGAGCCGTATCTGCTGAAAATCGCGCGCCAGCCCCGCGACCAGCAACCGTTCCCACGGGTCGCTAGGCGATAGCTGCATCGCCGCACCTTGCGCCCAATCCAGACCGGTCGCGTGGCCAAAAGCGGTAAAGGCGCGGGTGATATGTTCCGGTTCGGCGCCCTGGGCACGCGCGAGCGCAACGATGCCGACCGCGCCGTCTATTTCGGCCAGATGGACCACGCGTTTGGCAAGCGCGTCCGGCGCGCCGTTCGCGATCAGGCGGTCGGCGAAGGCATGCGCCTGTTCACGTCCCTGAGTCAGCAACAGAGCGTCGCCTAGCCTGTCGAGCTTGGCGATCCCCGGTGCCAGGTCGGCGACGCACCCGGCCAGCGTGCGCGTGGCAACGCCGTTGCGGATCAGGTCGGCCATATGCGCGCGCACCTCGATCGCGACTTCGCCATAAAGCATCAGCCGGGCGTCTTCGGCGATGTCGGCACTGTCGAGCGCGCGCCACAATTCGGCCAGGTTAAACAGCTGTTCGGCGACCACAAAGGCTTCGGCAACGTCGGACAGGCCAACGCCCTCTTCTTCGGCCAGTTCGAACGGATGCGTCAGCCCCATCCGGTTGATGAGGCGGTTGGCAACCTTTGTCGCGACCAGCGCGCCGCGCAGCTGATGGGACAAGATAGCGTCGCGGTGTGCGGTCACCATCGGTTCCGGAAAAGCGGCGAGCAATTCGCCGTCCATCAGCGGGTCGGCCCCCAATTGCGCGTCTTCCGCTGCCGCCTGGAGCGCGAGCTTGGCCGTTGACAGGATCACCGCAAGTTCGGGCCGCGTCATCCCGCGCTGCTCAGCGGCACGGCGCATCAACTCATCGTTCGGCGCGATGCCTTCGACAACACGGTCAAGCTGTCCTGCGGCCTCGAACTGGTCGATCAGCCGCATCAACGCCGGCAGGGCGGCGGCGCCGCCGCGTTCGGCAACCGACAGGGCCAGCGCCTGCATGCGATTGTCGTCCAGCACCAGCTCGCCGACCCGCGTCGTCATCGCCGCTAACACAGCGTTCCGCGCTTGTTCGGTCAACCTGCCGTGGCGCATCTCGCTGTTCAGTGCGATCTTGATATTGACCTCATTATCCGAACAATCGACGCCGGCGCTGTTGTCGATGAAATCGGTGTTGATCCGCCCCCCCTGGGCGGCAAAGGCGATACGCGCCGCCTGGGTGATGCCCAGATTGGCCCCTTCGCCGATCACCTTGGCACGAACATCTTCGGCATTAACGCGCAACCGATCGTTGGCCGGGTCGCCGACTTCGGCATTATTCTCCGCCCCCGCCTTGACATAGGTGCCGATGCCACCAAACCAGATAAGGTCGGCCGATGCCTTCAGGATGGCGGACATCAGCGCGGTCGGTTCTACCGCCTCAGGCTCAATCCCCAATGCCGCGCGCGCTTCCGGGGACAGCGCGATCACTTTCTGGCTGCGCGCAAATATGCCGCCACCTTTGGACAACAGCTTGGCATCATAATCGGCCCAGCTCGATCGCGGCAGCGCGAACAGCCGCGCGCGTTCGGCCCAGCTGCGCGCCGCATCGGGGTTGGGGTCGATGAAGATGTGACGATGGTCGAACGCGGCAATCAACTTCAATGATTTGGACAGCAGCAAGCCATTGCCGAATACATCGCCCGACATGTCGCCAACCCCGACCACGCGAACCGCGTCGTTTTGTACATCGAGCCCCATTTCACGAAAATGACGCTGGACCGAAAGCCACGCGCCCTTGGCGGTAATCCCCATCGCCTTGTGGTCATAACCGTTGGAACCGCCGCTGGCAAAGGCATCGCCGAGCCAGAAACCGCGCTCCAGCGCGATGGCATTGGCGATATCCGAAAATGTTGCGGTGCCCTTGTCCGCTGCGACGACGAAATAGGGGTCTGGCCCATCGCGGATGATGACGTCCGCCGGGTACGCGGCCTGTCCGTCAACCAGATTGTCGGTGATCGAGAGCAGGCTGCGGATGAAGATGCGGTAACATTCGGTTCCCTCTGCCAGCCAGGCGTCGCGGTTTGTGGCGGCGTCGGGTAATCGCTTGGGATAGAAACCACCCTTGGCGCCGGTGGGGACAATCACCGCATTTTTGACGCGCTGCGCCTTCATCAGCCCGAGGATTTCGGTGCGGAAGTCGTCGCGCCTGTCCGACCAGCGCAGCCCGCCGCGTGCGATCGGCCCGGCGCGCAGGTGGATACCCTCGACGCGCGGTGAATAGACAAAAATCTCGCGCCACGGCAGCGGGCGCGGCAAACAGGAAATACCGTGGCTGTCGAGCTTGAACGCCAGCGCCTCTGTCGCCGCCGGGGCAAAGGCGTTGGTGCGCAGCGTCGCTTCGATCACGGCCAGCATCAGCCGCAAGATGCGATCCTCGTCGATCGCGGCAACCTTGTCCAGCCCGGCGCTGATCGCCGCGCGCGCCGCGTCTGCGGCGGCATCAGACGTGTGTTCGGGGTGATGCAGGGCTTCGAACAGGGCGATGAGCGACCGGGTGACATCGGGCGCGCCGCGTAGCGCGCTGACAAAGGTGGGCAGGCTGTAATGGACGCCGGCCTGCCGCAAATAGCGGAACCACGCACGCAG
The DNA here is from genome assembly GCA_040080745.1 of Sphingopyxis sp. Taxonomy (GTDB): domain Bacteria; phylum Pseudomonadota; class Alphaproteobacteria; order Sphingomonadales; family Sphingomonadaceae; genus Sphingopyxis. The sequence goes on from JBEBHS010000004.1 coordinate 122,789, forward strand.
CCAGACAAGCGCGTGCGGCGCAACTTTCACCTGAAGAATCAATTGGTTAAATGCGTCGTTTTCCGCATCGCCTTGCAGGACGTCGGCGATCGCCCGTTCGATGATGACGATATGGCCCGCATCATTGGCATAATTCATGCCGCCATGGCCGGCATCGAGCAGCAGGTCCTGAATATGCTCGTCGCGCTCCCCCTCCAGCGCGGTTGGCACCTCCTCAATGACGGTGAAGCCATAATTTTCGAGCGCGGGCACGACGCGCGACAATGGCAGCGCGCCAATGATGCTATAGACCTTGAGGCGCAATTTATCGACAGTGCCGTCGACTAACCGGGCAATTCGCACGTCAATGGGGCGCGCATCGTTCAAATCGTGCAACCGCAAAATATCGCGTGCAGCATCGTCGGGGCTGTGCGCCAAACGGTAAGTAGCCGGAAAGTTGGCGGCAAATCGGCTGGCCAGCACCGACGCCCGCCCTTCGCCAAGGTCGGCCAGCGCGGTTTCCACGCCCGGTTCCCAGCCGCGCACCATGAGCTCAAGTTCTGCGTCGAGCGCGTCCGCATCGGGGATGATACCTTCGCGCAAGTCGATGGCATAGCGCAGCAAGGCGGCACCGCCGTCTTCCATTGCGATACTCCAGCCGAGCACCTTGCCCTTCGTGCTCGTGGTGAGCAACGCCTCAATCGCCAGCCGTCTGCCGGTCGACACTTCGTCGCGCGGCAACCAGACAAAGGCAAACAGATGCCGGCCCAAAGCGGCGGTGAGCAAATGCAACTTTGGGCGTGGTCGATCGGCGATCGACATAGCGGTGAGCGCCAGCGATTCAATCTGGGCACCATCGACGGCGATCAACAGGTCGTGTGGCAACTGTGTCAACACATGCGCCAGCGCTTTGCCGGCGTGGCCAGACGGATCGAAATCGAACTTCTTGAGGAGTTCCGCCAGCATGTTCCGCAACATCGGCACACGATCGGGTGGCGAAGACAGCGCGGCGCTGGTCCATAATCCGGCATGGATGGATATGCCTGCCAACCCCGACACATCATGGATTGGCATGATGATGAGGTCGATCAAAACGCGACGATGAACAGCGGAAACACGGTTGGATTTGATGATCAACGGCGCCTTGCCTCCGCGTTCAAACCATTGCATCGCCGCGATGATGGTTGCGTCATTCAACAAAGGCGGGCCATCATTACAACATATGCCGAGCCGTTTGTGGCCAGCGTCGGTTGCGACTTCGCTACGGGTATGCCGTTCATAGCCCAATTGCGTGAAATTGCGGTCGAGAAACCAGCGCAACAGCGCTGCCGCTTCGCTGTCGCCGCACGCCTCGGCATCGTCGTGCATTGCCGCTTGTAATTTGAGCCAATCGCTCACCGCCGCCCGCGTATCGGCCAGAACGCGACTGATATCGGCCAGCAGTTCGCGGCGCTCCTTGGCATCGGCGCGCGCGATTTCCATGTAAATCATCGATTCGCGGCGTTCCCCACTCGCGTCGCGATCCAGTATCTGATCCAACCTTCCGTCCGGGTTGCGGCGCACGGCAACGACAGGGTGAACGATTTTATATATTGCAAGGCCCGTTGCCGCCACTGCAGCGGCCACCGAATCGACTAAAAATGGCATGTCATCATTGACCAATGCCAACCGCATCCGCCGTTCGCCTGCGTTGCCGGACTGTGTTTCAAGCCTGATTGCGGGCGACCCCGGTTCGCGAATGAGGGCGACATCTGCCATGAAGCCCGCAGCCTCAGCCCATGCAATATTATCATCGGCACCCGCTTCATCGGGCAGCGCGCTGTCGCTCAATGCCACACAAAGAGCGTCGATGATGGAAGGTGGAATAGGTGGGATGCTGTTGGCAGCGGCTTTGGTGGGGTTGCGCTTTGGCATGTCGCACTCACTGTGATTGGCTACGCTGCTTATGCGCCTATGCGTGCCATGCCTCAACCCCATCGGCGACCTTATTGTTCAGTCATGCGTAATTTTGTTACGAGAGGCGCTTCGGTGTCACAAACGTCGTGCAGCAGCCTTCAACGTCCGCACGCGCTGGCTGTCGTCATCGCTGATCATTGCCACGATATCATGGCTGCCATCGGGCATCTGCCGGGCAATCAGCACGCTAAACTCTTGTTCGCTCTCGACATAAGGCAATTCGACGCGTGCCAGCGGCACCGCATGGCGCAATCTCTCCGCTATACCATCCATCGGATCACTTGCCGGGCGGGCTGCATTTTTTGCGCCGCGTATTTTCTTGACCAAACCCTTGATACCATCGGGTTGCGCCGCAAGGTACGAAGCCAAGGCGTCTGCGGCCATCGCTTCTTTGGCGGCATGGCTCAGCACGGCGGCATATTCGGCAAGGCGCGTCTTGTCATAACCAGCGCCAAACACCAGCTTGACAATGGGCGTCATCGGCGATCGGTCAGAAGGCGAAATGCACGCTTCGGTAAGTAGTTCGGCATAATCTTCGGGGGCGTCGGTGGCCGCGCAGGCAAAACGCCATGCTTGACCAACTGCTTGATACAACGCGCTGTGCCCGCGTACGTGCGCCTGCACTGCGGCATCGGCATATTCACGGGCATTGGCGAGCCAATCTGCAAGCGAGGCATTATCGTCTTGAAGGGGGGCTGGAGCAAATACGTCGTCAAGGATCAATTCGTCATCGCGGCTGGCGTGCGGCGCATCAGAGAGCGATGGCGCTTCGGCGCCAAACATCGCCTCGGGGCCATCGGCCCATACCGGCGCAGTCGGGCGGGCGTGCGGCGTGGCGAGCGCCGCTGCAGCCATTTCCTCACCTAACGCATCCGCCAGCTCTGGCTCAGCTGCTTGTTTCCAATTAATGACACCAAGGATGAAATCGATGGTGTCGTCGTCAGAGGAAAAGGGCAACAGAACCCCGCGATACATGATCGTGATGTCTCGTTCATTGATAAACTCAGCCTCGAAGCCGATGGGGGCGCGATTGGCGATAATCTGGAGATAATGATCGGTCAGCCGCGACAGCAGGGACCGACGCGGAACGTCAGCAATAAATTGCACAGAGTCATCAAGTTGGCATTCTGCCGCGATCGCTTCGCCGACGTAGCCAATGGCGGGATTTTCAATGCCGCTCGTAAAATCAAGCAACACCGTATTTTGACCAAAATCGCCAAGATCATCGAGGTTGAGCGACTCAATCGAAGGAAATGACCGTCCGTCGAGCAATTTTGCCCAGAAATTATAGGCACGCACGTGCATCCGCCGTTCGTCCAGGCCGATCATTGGCGGGGGCTCGATGCCCGGCGCTTCGGGCAGTGCGTCGTCAAAAGCCGCTGAAACCGCGCCCTCGCTATTATCGACTGTCCTGCGGATGCTGTCCATCATGCATGGGTCCTGTGTGCCTAGGTTGCGATAACCATGCCATCAGGATGGTAAACAGACCGTTAAACATGGCGTAGAGCGTCCTGATTTACCTTACTTTGGTGACATCGGCTTGTCTTGGGCGGGCGATGCTGCTAACCGCCTCGCCGCTGAAAGCCTTTCCTTGGGCTGCGCCGCTTTAGCTCAGTTGGTAGAGCATCGCATTCGTAATGCGGGGGTCACAGGTTCGAGTCCTGTAAGCGGCACCATTTTTTGCGTATAATAATCATGCGGGCATGATTTTAGCGAAAAATGCCAAGCCGAAGGCGCGGCAGGCGGCGCAGGCCATCCTGGCGATGGCAACATGCCGATTTCTAAAAGCGCAAGGACAGTGATGCTCCGCTGGCGAAATTGGCGCTGGCGCTGGTAAGCCCGGTCGCGGCATAGACTTGCAATCGTACCGCGCGCGACAGACGAGTGCTCGCCCATCCGGTGATTTCACTGATCGTGCCACCGGTGGCGCGAGTCGACTGGGCCAAGCCATAATCGCCGCCAAGGCGCAGCCACGGTGCTATGGCCGCACTGAAACCCATGGCCAATCCCCATACGTCGCGGCGGGCGGAGGCTGGTGAATTGCCGATGAAACGCCGCCGTCCGCTGATATAATAGCCCATCGTTCCATCATCATAGC